>DVIQ01000053.1 GCA_018711185.1 Candidatus Limivivens intestinipullorum
GGCGAAGTACGAATTTAGTGCGCTGGTCGTTCTACGAGCGAAGCGAGTAGAACCTCTTTGGAAAAGTTCTCAGCCAACTGCAAGACGCCAAAGTCTGTAGTGGCAACGAAGAACAAACGGGTTTGGGAAAAAGAATCGGATGAATGATCTGTATGTGGTTTTGAAGGTATATGGCCAATCCAATACCAGGACACGGACTGCTGTAGCGATACGGCAGTTTTTTTATTTCATGGCATTACTCTGAAAGTCCGCCGCCGAATAAGCGGCAGGTATCCAGGGATGCCAAGTACACCCGCCGCCAGGCTTTTCCGGTACGGTGGTATAACTTCATTGGGGGGCGTATGCAGGTTTATTTTGAAGGCATTTACCAATTTAATAGAGCAACCTATCCGCAAACGATGCCGAAAAAAGTCGATAAAAGAAGCTGGCACAATTCTGCAAAGCGTGATACAATGTCCTCATCTCAAACTTTTCCAGCAGTCCGAATTTTACTCCAGCCTGCAATCAAAACAATTTCTTCCCCCAAAATCAGCTCCTGAATTTTTCTGCTCACTTCACAAACACTTCCGAATACTTTCAACAACAAAGAGATCTTTAAGCCGCTTCAACAAGAATACAAAAAGAATTTATAATTGCTTCATGCTTTTTCCAGAAAAACACGTAAACACCCGCAGGACAATAAGCAGGAGTACAGAGGTCTGCCTTAGCAGAGGCGCCGGCCCTTTCTGAGAAGCTGCAAAGCGGCTCTTCGTTTATAAACGAAGAAAAAAGCGGATTCCAAATATCCGCGCGATCCATTAATCACAGATATAGGATTTACAATGAGACACCAGGCGTTTATAATAAGGGAAAGGAGAATCTGATGGAAACAGACCTGGCAAGATCTTTGCGCACAGCAAAGAGAAAAGTGCAGTATGATACTCAATGCAAACGGGTGCTGGGGAATAAGCTGGTTCTGGCCTGGATATTAAGGCGCGCGGTCCGGGAATTTGCCGGTATGCCTTTGGAGGTGATCCGCCGCTGCATTGAGGCCGCGGAGATTTCCACTGTGGAGGTGGCTCCGGGAGAAAGCGGTGAGGGGCGGATCACCGGGCAGGCCAATGAGGACGCGGTACCGGGGGAGGGGACCATATACTATGATATTCGCTTCCAGGCGATGCTGCCCGGAAACGGGGAGAATCTGGTGCTTCTTATGAATGTGGAGGCCCAGAAGAAGTACCGTCCCGGCTATGAGATCGTCACAAGGGGAATCTTTTACGGGGCGCGGATGCTATCCTCCCAGTTAGACACCGAGTTTTTTATTCCGGATTATAACGGGCTGCGGAAGGTCTGCTCCATCTGGATTTGCATGAACGCCCCGTCCGGAATCGGAAACGCCATAGCGGAGTATTCGATAAAGAAGAGAGATGTTGTGCCGGGGATTGCGGACCGGCCTTTGGCTTATATTTTATGAACGCAATCCTGTCCCCGACAAAGCCCTATGAGGAAAAGAAGCGGATACTGACCGAGAGGTATCATGTTCCAATGGACAGCGAGTTTGGAAAGGAGCTGAAGCTTATGTGCAACCTGAGTGATTATGTAGAGGAGATTGGAATAAAAAAAGGAAGAGAGGAAGGAAAAACAGAAATCATTTTCGCTATGTTCCGGGAAAACCTGTCGGATGAGATGGTGTCCAGACTTAGCGGCTATTCAATGGAGGAAATTAGAAAGCTTCGAAGAGAGAATGCGCCAGAGAAAAAAGCAAGGTAATCGATTTCTTATTCGGTATTTTTATTGAATCGGGAAAGTTCCCTGCTTCTGCTGCGCAGAACAAAAGCAGGGGGACTTGCCTGTTTCAAGCCCTTTCCGAGAATCCGCGAAGCAGATTCCAAATATCCGCTTGACCCAGACGGATCTTATCACGGATGTTTTCCTTGTTTTCCGCGGGGCTGCCTGGGCAGACGCAGAATCTGTTTCCGCGAAGAATCGCCGGGGGCGGAGGGTATGTCCAGAAAGCCAGGCACAAGAAGTTTTCGAATCTGGGCTCGCCGGATGCCTGTTCCGATAAAAACGCCGTTCGACCTTCCGTCTCCGGCAAAGCCGGTAATACTGTAAAGGCCGTTTGACAGATCAAAGCGCAGGCGGGTGTCTGGGAGGGTAACAATGCCTTTTGCCCGGACAATTTTCCCGAAAGCCCCTCTGGACAGGTTCTCCAGAAACCACAGAAGCTGCATGGAACCCGGAAGAGAGATGTCATAGAGACTGAGTGTTTCCAAATCCGGTGTTTCCGGTGAGCTTTCCGGGACATTTCTGCCGCCGTCATAGCTGCTGGAAAGAAGTGATTCCCACCAGGAAGGGGCGGCGTGAGAGTAATGGGGAACTTGAATGGAAGCGTCGGGATTAATTTCCGCAAGGGTTTTGGAGAAGTCCCGGATTTCTTCCTCAGAGGAAAAGGACCGCCGGGACACCACGATGGTGCCGGCGGTTTTTAACTGATCCAGAAAAAGTTCCCGGTAATCTCTGAGACAAAGGGAAAAGCTGTCCGCGTCTACAATCGTTATGGGACGAAGAAGCGTGATCCGTTCGTACTCGATCTGGCGGATATTCGCAATGATCCTGGACAGAACGGCTGCTCCGGTGGGCTCCACCACCAGATACTCCGGGTCAAGGGTATTGGCGATTGTCAGGATGGAGGACGCGAAATCTGTTTTCATGGAGCAGCAGACGCACCCCTCCGTCAATTCCCAGATGTTGACTGCTTTTTCTTCATTGAGGAGCTCCCGATCGATGTCCGCCTGGGCGTACTCGTTTTCCATGACTACAAAGTCCCGGCGGGTCTTTCGGGAAAGCTCTTTAATAAAGGTTGTCTTTCCGGCTCCAAGAAAGCCGGATACTACCAGAATTTTCATTCGATTTTTCTCAATCTTCGATCTTTACAACCGGTTTGATCAGATCTCTCGGCTTGTCCCGCATCAGGAACAGAGCCTCTTCCAGATGTTCCCAACCCTCGAAAACATGAGATACCAGAGGATGCACATCCAGTTTGCCTGCGGCTACCAGAGCTCCCAGCTTTTCCATACGCAGGCGTCCGCCCGGCATCAGGCCGCCGTTAATCTGCTTGTGTCCCATGCCTACGCCCCATTCCGCGCGGGGGATGTTCACATAGGTGCCGCTTCCAAGGTAGTTGACGTTTCCGATCTTTCCGCCGGGCTTCAGGCACTTGATGGCGGATTCAAAGGTTTCGCAGCCGCCGCCGGCGACAATGACCTTGTCTACGCCCTTGCCGTCTGTGAGAGCCAGAACCTGATCTTCAATGGTGCCGTTTTTATAGCTGATGAAATCCGATGCGCCGTAGCCCCTGGCTGCATCCACGCACACCTGGCGCGTACCTACAGCGATGATCCGGGAAGCGCCGCGCATGTTTGCGCCGGCCACGGACATAAGACCCACCGGGCCGATACCGATTACCAGAACCGAGTCGCCAAACTGTACATCCGCCAGCTCAACACCGTGGAAGCCTGTGGGAACCATATCGGAAAGCATGCAGGCGTCAACGGGAGAGATATTTGAGGGAAGATGCGCAAGATTGCCGTCCGCGTCATTTACATGGAAATATTCAGAAAAGACGCCGTCCTTAAAGTTGGAGAACTTCCAGCCTGCAAGCATGCCGCCGGAGTGCATGGAATAGCCCGCCTGCGCTTCCAGAGAATTCCAGTCCGGGGTGATGGCGGGTACCAGAACACGGTCACCGGGCTTAAAATCTTTAACCAGTTCACCGGTCTCAACGATCTCCGCGCAGCACTCATGACCTAAGATCATATTGTGGCGTTCACCGATGGCGCCCTCCCAGAGGGTGTGAACGTCCGAGGTACAAATTGCTACGGCGAGAGGTTTGCAGATGGCGTCCATGGGGCCGCACTGAGGGCGTTCCTTCTCGATCCATCCAGACTCACCGATTTTCAGCATTGCATAGCCTTTCATAAATGTTGACCTCCTTTAATCTTGTAGCGCGCCGCTGCCGAAAGTTCCGGCAGGGCATTGTCGTTATAGTATCAATAGCGCGGGGCTTCTTTATACGGACGTAAACGTACGCATATACCAGAAAAACCGCGGCTGCCCGGTATTCCCGGTTCTGAAAAAAATAAAAAATGCGTTGAAATATGTGCATACAACGTTTCTAATACCGAACAGTCATTCAAAGCATACAATATCTCAGGGAAAATTACAACCGCAAACAGAAAAATTATTGCGGAACGGATGGAAACTACACGATGCCAAAATGTTCGAGGGCACGGTAAATTCCGTCGTCCAGAATATCCGTGGTCTGATAAGCGCAGTAGGGGAGGATTTCCTTCATGCTGTTTCCCATGGCGATGCTGTTTGGAACAAACTGGAGCATGGAGAGGTCGTTGGTGCTGTCTCCTATGGCGTAGCAGTTTTCCAGGGGAATTCCCAGATAGTCCATGAAAAACTGGATTCCGGTGGCTTTGGAACAGGATTTCTGGATAATCTCCGCAGTCTGGCGTCCCCGGTCGATGAAGGTATAGTTCTCTTTGATTCCTTCCAGAAAGGCCTTTTTATTGCTGCGGGTATGGAAAAAGACCAGAAGCTTGTCAAAGGTAAAGGATTCGTCCAGGTCAAAGGGAAGACAGTCGATGCCCCTGGCGCCGAACATGGCTCTGGCATCGGTGATTTCTTTCCCGGAATAGGGAGAGAGTTCATCCAGAAAAATATGACTGTTTTCTTCAAAAAAGCCCGTCAGCTCACAGTCCCGCATAAGCTGGATCAGGCGGAGGCATTCCGCGTGGGGGATGGTGCTGGAAAACAGCAGCTTGTCGTGATAATAAATATAGGTGCCGCAGCCGCAGACGTAGCCGTCAAATCCAAGATTCCGCACTTTGTTGTCAATGTTGAAATGGGTGCGCCCGGTATTGATAAAGGTCAGGTGGCCGTTTTCTCTGGCAAGGCGTATGGCCTTTTTTGTACTCTCCGGTATGATGTGGGTGCCTTCCGTCACAAGGGTGCCGTCTATATCAAAAAAGATCATTTTTTTGTTGGATTGCATACGTTCCTCCATGGATTGTCGTTCTTGCTTAGAATAAAAATCTGCCGCCGGACAGGCGGCATGCATTCAGGTTTACTCTGAAAGTCCGCCGCCGAATAGGCGGCATGTATTCAGGGATGCCAAGTACGCCTGCCAGGCTTTCCCGGTAAGGTGGTATGCCTACCCCCGCAGGCGCATGCAGGTTTACTATATCATTAATCCCGGCGGCGCGCAAGTCGAACAAAGCCTTGAGAAATCAGGAAATTTCTGATAAAATGTGTATGAACTGATTGACCGGCGCACAGTGAAACGGAGGAAAAGATTTCCATTACCCTTCCGGCCTATTTGACGGCGGAAATCGATCTCGCGGACATTGCGGAGGAAGACGTTGAAATTGTGGCGGAACATGAGGACGGATCGGTGACCATCGCGATTACGCCGGACCAGCAGCTTAAACTCCAGTACGAAATGAAAGAGGAGCTGGAGTCCGGGATTGAGGAACTTTTGGAGGAGGAAGCACTGGATTCCGTTACCGATGTCACGTACAATTATGAGCTGACAACCTTCCATATGCAGGTAGATCCGAGTCTGTATACAGGACTTGAGGTCTTTTACGGAGCGGCGTTTTACATTTATGGAAATATGTATCAGGCCATCAGCGGCATCCCTCAGGAGGAGATTTCCACGGAAGTGCATATTGTGGATCAGGAAACCGGAGAGGTGGCCGTAGAAGAGTAGAAGGAAGGGCAGCGGACACGGATGCCGCTGCCCTTTCCGCGAAAAGCCCGGAAAGAGGCGAGCAGGCAGCGAAGCGGGCGCTTTGTGCGAATCGCGAATATCCGTTTGACAAAGAGACAGGAGGTATGCAGATGAAATATGACGCAGTAATCGTGGGCGCGGGTCCCGCGGGGATTTTTACGGCGCTGGAGCTGATACGGAAAAAACCGGAGAAGAAGATTGTGATTGTGGAGAAGGGACGGCCCGTGGAGGAGCGGCACTGTCCGAAGAGCCGGACGAGAAAATGCATGAACTGCAAGCCTTATTGCCATATAACCACCGGATTTTCCGGGGCGGGCGCTTTCTCTGACGGAAAGCTGTCTTTAAGCTACGAGGTGGGAGGAAGTCTTCCGGAGCTGATAGGGGAGGAGTTCGCCCAGGAGATGATTCACTATACGGACCGGATTTATCTGGAGTTCGGCGCGGATGAGCATGTGGAGGGCGTCGGCCAGGACGAGGAGGTCAAGGAAATCCGCAGACGTGCTATCCGCGCGGGACTCAAGCTGGTGGACTGTCCAATCCGCCATCTGGGAACGGAGAAGGCGCAGATCCTCTACCGGTCGATCCAGGAATATCTGAGGGAAAAAGGGGTAGAGCTGATTTTCGGATACCAGTGCAGCAATATCCTTCTGGAAGGGGCCAAGTGCATGGGCGTTGTCATCGACAACGGACGGCAGACGAAGGAACTTCGCGGAACCCATACGATCATCGCCACCGGCAGACGAGGGGCGGACTGGCTGGAAAAGCTCTGCGCGGAACACGACATTGCGCATCAGCCTGGAACTGTGGACATCGGCGTACGGGTAGAGGTGCGCAATGAGATCATGGAGAAGGTAAACCGGATACTCTATGAGTCGAAGCTCATCGGATATCCGCTGCCCTTTAAAAACAAGGTTCGCACGTTCTGCCAGAATCCAGGCGGCTTTGTAAGTCAGGAGAATTATGACAACGATCTGGCCGTGGTAAACGGGCATTCTTATAAGGATTTGAAGTCGGACAATACAAATCTGGCCATTCTCTGTTCCCATAATTTCAATGCGCCCTTTAACCAGCCAATCGCCTATGCCCAGAAAGTGGGAGAGTTGACAAATATGCTGGGCGCGGGACACATTTTGGTGCAGCGCTTCGGGGATATTCTGAACGGAAAGCGGACCTGGGCCAAGGAGCTCAGCCAGTCAAACGTGCGGCCTACTCTGCCGGACGCTGTGGCGGGGGATATTACGGCGGCCATGCCCTACCGCTCCATGGTAAATATCATCAATTTTATCAAAGCGGTGGACCAGGTGGTGCCGGGATTCGCCTCGGACGAGACGCTGCTGTATTCCCCGGAACTGAAGTTTTACAGCAACCGGGTGAAGATGGACGCGGATTTTAACACGAACGTGAAGGGACTGCACTGCCTGGGCGACTCCAGCGGGTGGACGAGAGGGCTGATGATGGCTTCCGTGATGGGCGTGCTCATGGGCCAAAAGCTCGCGTCGGAAGAGCCGGAGCGCGATAACGAATAAACCGACATACGCCCGCGGGGCAGGCGTACCGCCGTCCCGGAAAAGTCCGGCGGGCGTACTTGGCATCCCAGAATGCATGCCGCCTGTCCGGCGGCGGACTTTTGAAAATAAATACTGGCGAAAAAGCGACAGGAGCAATGGTGAACATGACAGAAGAAATCAGAAAAATACTGGATGAAGCGGAAATGATTCTCGTAGGGATCGGCACGGAATGCGGCCTGTCCCGCCATTCAAGGGAAGAATTGGCGGATTTCTACGGGGAGCTGGCAGGAATTTTGCAGGGGAAGCCGTATTTTGTGGTGACACTGAATACGGACGACCTGATTTGGGATTCTCCCCTTGAAGAGGAACAGGCGGTGGCGCCCTGCGGAAGTGACCGGACCGGGAACGTGGTTTCCAATGAAAACTATGACGAGTCCTGGTATCTGCCAAAGTGGCAGAGCTATACGAAATGGATACAGAATACATTGCACAGGCGTCTGGCGGTTCTGGAGCTGGGAGTGGGTATGGAATATCCCGGCGTGATCCGCTGGCCCTTTGAAAAGACGGCATACTTTAATAAAAAAGCTGTTCTGGTGCGGGTGCACAGCCGGCTGTTTCAGATACCGGCGGAACTGGGAGAGCGGGGAATTCCCGTGGAAGCTGATCCCGTGGAGTTCCTTGGAAAAGGCGCGGACAGATAAATGGTAACCGTTCGGCATAGCAAACGATTACATAGGAAAGGATATAGGTAAATGATTGCGATTATCGATTACGACGCCGGAAATTTAAAGAGTGTGGAAAAGGCTCTTCAAAGCATAGGGGAAGATCCGGTAATTACCAGAGACGAGAAGACGATTCTTTCGGCGGATAAAGTGATCCTGCCGGGGGTAGGGTCCTTTGGAAACGCCATGAAAGCCATCCGGGACTATGGTCTGGACGGGGTGATCCGCAGAGTGGCGGAACAGGGGACGCCGTTTCTTGGGATTTGCCTGGGGCTGCAGCTTTTGTTTGAGCGCAGTCAGGAGTCTCCGGGAGTGGAAGGTCTTGGAATACTGAAAGGGGAGATTTTGCGGCTGCCGGAAACGGAAGGGCTGAAAATTCCGCACATGGGATGGAATACCCTGTCTCTTTCCGGAAACGGAAGGCTTTTCGCGGGACTTCCAAAGGAACCCAGCGTTTATTTTGTGCATTCCTATTACTTGAAGGCGGCTGACGAGTCGATTGTCCGGGCCACTGCCTGGCATGGGGCCACGATTCACGCGTCAGTGGAACAGGGGAATCTTTTTGCCTGCCAGTTCCATCCGGAGAAGAGCGGAAGCGTGGGACTCGCGATTCTGAGAAATTTTGCCGCACTGAAGAAGGAGGATTAGAGGATGCTTGCCAAGAGAATCATTCCATGCCTGGACGTGAACAACGGAAGGGTCGTAAAGGGCGTAAACTTTGTGAATCTGAAGGATGCCGGGGATCCGGTGGAGATCGCCAAGGCATATGACCGGGCCGGGGCCGATGAACTGGTGTTTCTTGACATTACGGCCTCTTCGGATGCCAGGGCTACCGTGACGGACATGGTGCGCCAGGTGGCGGAGCAGGTGTTTATTCCTTTTACCGTGGGCGGAGGAATCCGTACGGTAGAGGATTTTAAGGCAATCCTCCGGGAAGGGGCGGACAAGATTTCCGTAAACTCCGCTGCCATCGCGGACCCCTTCCTGATCAGCCGGGCCGCGGACAAGTTCGGAAGCCAGTGCGTAGTGGTGGCCATTGACGCCAAACGGCGGTCGGCCGGAGGCTGGAATATTTACAAAAACGGCGGCCGGATCGATACAGGGATCGACGCCGTGGAGTGGGCGGCCAGAGCGGAAGAACTGGGCGCCGGCGAGATTTTGCTGACCAGCATGGACTGCGACGGGACAAAGGCAGGGTACGATTTGGAGCTTACGTCGGCCATCGCGGAGACGGTAAAAATTCCGGTGATTGCCTCCGGAGGCGCGGGGACGAAGGAGCATTTCTATGACGCCCTGACGGCAGGAAAGGCGGACGCGGCTCTGGCGGCGTCTCTGTTTCACTATAAGGAGCTGGAAATCCGGGAAGTAAAGGCGTATCTGGCGGACAAAGGCGTGCCGGTGCGTATGCAGGAGGTGGAATGATGTCCGCGATTACAAACGATTGGCTGGCGCCTTTGTCGCCGGAATTTAAAAAGCCCTATTATGCCAGGCTTTACAAAACGCTGAAGGAGGAATACAGCACAAGGCGGATCTATCCTCCGGCGGAGGATTTGTTCCGGGCTTTTGACCTGACGCCGCTTAGCCAGGTGAAAGCCGTGATTCTGGGACAAGACCCTTACCACGGTTACGGGCAGGCTATGGGCCTGTGTTTTTCCGTAAGGCCGGGGGTGGAGGTGCCGCCCTCTCTGGTGAACATTTATCAGGAGCTGCATGACGACTGCGGCTGCTACATACCCAACAACGGCTGCCTGACGAAATGGGCCCGGCAGGGCGTGCTGCTTTTAAACACAGTGCTGACGGTCCGGGCGCATCAGGCCAATTCCCACCGGGGAATCGGCTGGGAGGAGTTTACGGACGCGGCGATCCGTGTCCTGAACCAGCAGGACCGGCCTATCGTCTTCCTCTTATGGGGCCGGCCGGCACAGATGAAGAAGGAAATGCTGAACAATCCCAGACATTTAATCCTGGAGGCGCCGCATCCAAGCCCTCTCTCCGCGTTCCGGGGATTTTTCGGGTGTCGTCATTTCAGCCGGACCAATGCATTTTTGGAGAAAAATGGTGTCGAACCCATTGACTGGCAGATTGAAAATGTATGACGATAAGGAAATCTTAATAAAATTGACGAAAGTATTCAGGAAAAACTATGATATAATGAACGCAGATACAGCCGTTTGGTCTGCGGCAGGCATCCGCGGGCTTTGCGCAAAAGAACGGCGGCGTCTGCCGCGGACGGAATAGCGGACGGCGGACGCGGGGAGAAAACGGAGGAGGCGGATTATGGGGAAAAAAATCATTGGCTGGGTCATGTTTGTGCTGGTAGTGGCGGCCGCTATTGCCATGACCATCTACATGGGACAAGGCTCAGTCAGCATGCTGATTTACAATTTCGCGTTTATGGGAATTATGCTGGTGGTATGCATCGCCGGCATTATCGGAGGCTTTTGGAACATGCAGCGCCTGGAGGACAGCTTCGGACGGGCCAGAGAGCGTATCAGCCAGAACTTCGGCGGGGAAAAGGAACGCAGGGAGGGTTCGGTGCTGAAACTGGAACGACTCTTCAACCACCCGCTTCTGGATCAGAAGTGGAGAAGCTTCTCCGGCTATGTGGCCGCCAGCCGGTGCGGCATCGGCGATGTGGAGGATTACATCGGACTGGAAGAGGTGGATACTGCGGTACATAAGCGGCTTCTGGATATGATTCCGGACATTCTGACGAGTCTTGGTATTCTGGGCACCTTTGTGGGACTGGTCTGGGGCTTGAAAAATTTTGAACCCACGGACTACACGGCCATGACAAATTCCGTATCCGCCCTGGTGGAAGGTATCCAGGTAGCCTTTTTGACATCCATTTACGGCCTGTCCTTTTCCCTGGTATATTCTTACAATCTGAGAAGCAGCTATTCGGCGGTTACCGGCGCGCTGGACGACTTCCTTGAGGAGTTCCACACCCATGTGATGCCGGCGGCTGAGGATGAGTCACGAAATGAGATGATTGCTTCCCAGAAGGAGCAGACCGCGGCCATGAAGAACATGGCGGCCCAGTTTTCCAGCCAGCTCGCCGCAAGCTTTGAGCAGGTGATTACGCCGGCTTTCCGGAAAATGAACGATTCTCTGGACACAATGGTAAAGACCCTGTCCGAAGGGCAGCAGGAGATGATGGACAAGCTGCTGGACAGCTTTTTAAGGCAGCTTCGCGGTTCCTTTGACATGGAGTTCAAAGGATTTAACACGGCGCTTCAGGAGCTGACAAAGGCGCAGACCAGCGCGGCCGCCTATACGAAGGAGCTCTGCGAGAACCTTGGAAACGAGCTTGGCACGTTGTTTGTGGAGGAAGAGAAGAACCTGCGCAGAATGGTTCAGGAGCTTGGAACCATGCAGAAAGAGTATGTCGCCTCCTCTCAGGAAGTACTCAGGGAGAATCAGCGGCTGATGGAGTCCCAGGACGCAAGCTACCGCCATCTGGCCGATTACATGAAAGAGGCGGAGGAGTCTTCTGCCAAATTCTGGGTGGCCTGCAATCAGGCCATGCAGAAGTACGTGAACGCGGCGTCGGCGGGTCTGGAAGGCTATGTGGCTGCCGGGGAGCAGAGCAGCCGGCTGTATGAGGCCAATGAAAAGCTGGTGAAGAGCTACACGGAGAAGATGAAGGAATTTGTGGATTACCAGAAACTGGTGTATGTGACCATGAATCACGTGCAGAGCCTTCTCTCAAGCATCGCGGTGAGCTCCGACAGCAAGAACATTTACCTGCACAAGGGCGTACCGGGGCAGGTGCTCGGCGATACAAGCCAGGAGCTGAAAAAGCTTCAGGAGCTTTTGGAGGAGCAGGGAGCCAGGCAGCAGGAGCTTCTGTCGGATATGCTCCAGTGCCTGCAGGAGTTAAAGAACAGTCAGAAGAACAAGAAAGGGCTGTTCCGCTGACGGATGGGCCGCGGACAGAGGACTGGCGGCGGCTTGAACGGAAGGCGGAGAGCCGGATCGGAGGAATATGCGGAAACATCGGAGACATCAGGAGGACAGCGGGTTTAATGTATGGCGCTCTTATTCCGATATGATGTGCGGTCTTTTTCTCCTGTTCGTGCTGATTATGTGCGTAATGCTGTTTCAGGCGCAGAAGAGCTATGACGACAGCCTGCGGGAGCGGGATGAGCGTCTTGCCATGGAACAGCAGTATTCCCAGGAGATCGAAAACCAGCAGAATACCGTGGAGGAGCAGGCGAGCCAGATTAAGTCTCAGGAAGAACTTCTGGCGGACCAGGAGGCCAGACTGAACGCCCTGGCTGCCCAGCTTGAGGAGCAGGCCGCCACGCTGGACGCTCAGGCCGCCCAGCTTGACGAACAGAGCGCGCTTCTCAGCAGCCAGCAGGCGGATCTGGACGCAAAGACAGAAGAGCTGGCTACGCAGCAGGCGAAGATCGATCAGATTATCGGCGTAAAAGCCGATGTAATCGAAGCGCTTCGCCAGGAATTCGCGAATAATAATCTGAACGTGGACATTGACTCCCAGACGGGAGCCCTGGCTTTGGACGCCAGCGTTATGTTTGATTACAATGAGGCCGTTTTGACAGAGGAAGGACGAAGCGTCCTGGAAGAAGTTCTGCCGATTTACTGTACCGTGCTGCTTCAGGATCAGTATGAGGATTATCTCGCGGAAATTATCATAGACGGCTACACCGACACATCGGGCGGGTACAGCTACAACCTGGCCCTGTCCCAGCAGCGCTCCCTGGCAGTGGCCCAGTACCTTCTGGAACTGCAGGGAAGTTTCCTGACAGAGGAGCAGCAGGGGATGCTGGAAGACTGTCTGACCGTAAACGGCCATTCCATGAGCAATCCCATTCTGGACGAAAACGGAGAGGTGGATATGGATGCCTCCCGGCGTGTGGAAGTAAAATTCCGTCTGAAGGATGAGGAGATGATCGACGAGCTGAACCAGATCATGAGCGGCACGTCGGAGACAGAGGGAACTTCGGAGAGCGCAGAGACCGCGGATACGGCGGCGGAGAGTGAAAGCGGGGCCGAAAACGGGACAGCCGAAAGCGAAAATGAAGCTGACGGCGGAACATCCGAAAGCACGGCCGGCTGACACGCGAAAAGCGAACAGAAGCATGGCGGCTGACACAGATTCCTCTGGGGCGGTTTGGCCGGGCGGAACGATGAGAGCAAAAAGCGAAAACAGAGAGAAAGATTGCAGAATTCAAATCTGCATCAAGTGAACAGAAAAAGCCGTCAGGGACGCGAAGCGCGCGGTGATCCCTGACGGCTTTTTCATGGCCGGAATATCCGCGAATGGGAAATCGGTTTGCTTTTGACGCCGTCTGGCCTCTGTGTAAAAAGTATTTTTTGCAATCTGACGAAGCCATACGCTCAGTTGGTACTCGCCCCGAAAAGTATCAATACTTTTCAGCGTTTTAAAGAAAGCTTCCTGAGTGATTTCTTCCGCCCATGCCTCATCTTTGCAGAGAGAAAGCGTATATCGGAATACCGTATCGTAATATTCGGAATATATTTTTTCAAAATCTTTCACGCAAATACCTCGTTTCCTTTTTGCCTGAAGCAGCCTGCGCATCCCTCGCGGGAGCCCTGATGGGGTTAAAAAAATCCATTTCCCATGTCACCCCTTTTCTTATAAGACGGGTGAAAACAGAAAACGTTACAGCTTTTTTCTCCGCGCGGTTCTTTTGTTTCCGGCCCGCGGGTGCGTTATACGGCCAAAGCGGAAAAGAGGATGGAGGATTTGATGAATGGGAGTCTGGAAAGATAGGAAAAAGCTGTGGATAAGTCTTGTATTTCTTTATCTCCCGGTGGATAGAAGACCGGTCCGGGAGCGGCGGAGAGGATAAGAGAGAAAATTTTTATGGGGCGCCCGAAAGGCGCCCCGCTTTTTATGCGTCCTGTTTTTGCTGTTCTTCCTTCGCCAGATTTTTCATGGCGGTGGAGAGCATCAGTTTGATACGGTTCAACTGGTTTACCTCGCTGGCTCCGGGATCGTAGTCGATGGCTACGATGTTGGACAGAGGGTAGCGGTGGCGCAGTTCTTTGATTACGCCTTTGCCTACCACATGGTTCGGGAGACAGCCGAAAGGCTGGGTACACACGATGTTGTTGGTGCCGGAGTGAATGAGTTCCATCATCTCGCCAGTGAGGAACCAGCCCTCGCCGCACTGGTTTCCGATGGACACAATGGGTTCGGCGTATTTGGCCAGGTCCTGGATATGGGCGGGCGGGTCAAAGTGACGGCTCCGGGCAAATTCCTTGGCCGCGGTGGCACGGAAGGCTTCCAGGGCTTTGATTCCCAGGTTGCTGACGGTGGCGGTGGATTTCTTCATGCCAAGCTCTTCTGCCTTGAAATTGGAATTGTAGAAGCAGTAGAGCAGGAAATCCATCAGATCCGGAACAACGGCCTCGGCTCCTTCGGCTTCCAGAAGGTCCACCAGGTGGTTGTTGGCGGCGGGAAGGAATTTCACCAGGATTTCTCCCACAACGCCTACCCTGGGCTTTCTCTCGTCCGTGATGGGCAGATTATCGAAGTCCTCGATGATCTGGCGGCAGAGCCTGCGGAATTTGAGCACGGAAGGATTCGGTCCGGACACAAATTTTTTGCAGACGGCCTCCCATTTTTTGTGCATGGCGTTGGCGGACCCCTTCACCCGCTCATAGGGGCGCATACGGTAGAGGCAGCGCATGAAAATATCGCCGAATACCAGGCCGTACATGCCGCGCATTACCATCTGCGGAGAAATCTTAAAGCCGGGGTTCTTCTCAAGGCCGCTCAGGTTAATGGAGATCACGGGGATCTGCTCCATGCCGGCTTTTGCCAGGGCCCGGCGGATAAAGCCGATATAATTGCTGGCCCGGCAGCCGCCTCCGGTCTGGGAGATCAGAACCGCCGTCTTGTTCAGGTCATAATTTCCCGAAAGCAGGGCGTCCATGATCTGGCCTACCACGATCAGGGAGGGATAGCAGGCGTCGTTGTTTACGTATTTCAGCCCCATATCCACAGCATGCTTGTTGTCGTTTCCCAGCACTTCCAGACGGTATCCGCAGGCACAGAAGGCCGCCTCGATGAGGCCAAAATGGATGGGCGACATCTGGGGGCAGAGGATGGTGTAGGTCTTGCGCATCTCCTCCGTGAAGACCACGCGATTGATATTCGCCGGCACTACGGTACGCTTGGTGCCTTTTTCCTGGCGCACGCGGATGGCGGCGATCAGGGAGCGGATACGGATGCGGGCGGCGCCCAGGTTGTTTACTTCGTCGATCTTCAGGCAGGTATAAATCTTGCCGGAGTTGGACAAAATATCATTAACCGCATCGGTGGTTACGGCGTCCAGGCCGCAGCCGAAGGAGTTGAGCTGGATCAGATCCAGGTCGTCTCTGGTTTTCACGTAATTGGCGGCAGCGTACAGACGGCTGTGGTACATCCACTGGTCCATGACGATCAGGGGACGCTCCGGAGGATTCAGGTGTGAGACGGAATCCTCGGTGAGGACAGCGATTCCGTAGGAGTTGATGAGCTCCGGAATGCCGTGATTGATCTCCGCGTCGATATGGTAGGGACGTCCGGCCAGGACGATGCCGTGCCGATGGTTTTCCTCCATCCACTTCAGCGTTTCCTCGCCTTTGCGCCACATGGCCTCCCTGGCATGTTCCTGCTCGGCCCAGGCCTTGTCCACGGCCGCGGTGATCTCTTCTTTCGGAATTCCCTCAAACTCCTTCAAAAGTCCGGAGAGCACGGTATCCTTGCTGGTAAAGGCCAGGAACGGGTTCCGGAAGGTGATCTCCTCGGAGCGCAGCTCGTCGATGTTGTTTTTAATGTTCTCCGCGTAGGAGGTGACAATGGGACAGTTGTAGTGGTTGTTGGCGTCCGCGAATTCATTGCGCTCATAGGGAACGCAGGGATAAAAAATGTACTTGATGCCCTGGCGGATCAGCCAGGTCACGTGTCCGTGGGCCAGCTTGGCCGGGTAGCATTCGGACTCGCTGGGGATGGACTCGATGCCCAGCTCGTAAATCTTTCTGGTGGAAGGCGGGGATAAGATCACCCGGTACTTCAGCTCCGTAAAGAAGGTGAACCAGAAAGGATAATTTTCGTACATATTCAGCACCCGCGGAATGCCTACGATGCCGCGGGTCGCTTCGTCCTCCGGAAGGGGTTCCCTGGAAAAGAGAAGCTTGTTCTTGAAATCATAGAGGTTTGGGATGTTTTCCTTATTGCGCTCCTTGCCGATGCCGCGCTCACAGCGGTTTCCGGTGATGAACTGGCGGCCGCCGGAGAAGCGGTTGATGGTGAGCCGGCACTGGTTGGTGCAGCCCTTGCACTTGGCCATGGTGGTGGTAAACTGCAGGGCGTTGATCTTATCAATGGAAAGCATGGTGCTGACCGTGCCCTCTTTGTAGCGCTCCCTGGCGATCAGGGCAGCGCCGAAAGCGCCCATGATTCCGGCGATGTCCGGGCGGATGGCCTCGCAGTTGGCGATCCGCTCAAAGCTGCGCAGAACGGCGTCGTTGTAAAAGGTACCGCCCTGCACCACGATGTGATGGCCAAGTTCCGTGGCGTCAGACACCTTGATTACCTTGTAAAGGGCGTTTTTGATAACCGAGTAGGCCAGACCGGCGGAAATATCCGAAACCTCGGCGCCTTCCTTCTGGGCCTGCTTTACCTTGGAGTTCATAAACACCGTACAGCGGGTTCCCAGATCAATGGGATGCTTGGCGAACAGAGCGGCCTTGGCGAAATCCTGAACGCTGTAATTCAGGGATTTGGCGAAGGTTTCAATGAAAGAACCGCAGCCGGAGGAGCAGGCCTCGTTTAACTGGACGCTGTCCACGGTCTGGTTCTTGATCTTAATGCATTTCATGTCCTGGCCGCCGATGTCCAGGATGCAGTCCACCTCCGGGTCAAAGAAGGCTGCCGCGTAATAGTGGGAGACGGTCTCCACCTCTCCCTCGTCCAGCATCAGGGCTGATTTGATCAGCGCCTCGCCGTAGCCGGTGGAACAGGAGTAGACGATCTTCGCCTCAGGCGGGAGATTGGCGTAAATCTCCTGGACGGCGCGGATGGTGGTCTTTAAGGGGCTGCCGTTGTTGTTGTCGTAAAAGGAATACAGAAGGGTTCCGTCCTCGCCGACCAGGGCCGCCTTGGTGGTGGTGCTTCCGGCGTCGATGCCCAGAAAGCACTTTCCGCTGTAGGTTGCCAGATCCCCTTTCTTTACGTGGTACTGGCTCTGGCGCTTCTGAAAATCCAGATAGTCTTTTTCCGTGGCAAAGAGAGGCTCCATCCGGTCCACCTCGAACTCCATCTTGATGTTTGAGGAGAGCTTTTCCACAAGGGTTTCCAGATTGGTCTGCACGTCTTCCTTATAATTCAGGGCTGAGCCGATGGCCGCGAACAGGTGGGAATTTTCCGGTGTGATGGCGTGCTCGTCGTCAAGCTTGAGCGTGCGGATAAAGGCCTGCTTCAGCTCGGATAAAAAGTGCAGGGGGCCGCCAAGAAAGGCCACATGGCCCCGGATGGGCTTTCCGCAGGCCAGGCCGCTGATGGTCTGATTGACCACTGCCTGGAAAATGGAGGCGGATAAGTCCTCTTTTGTGGCGCCCTCGTTGATCAGGGGCTGGATATCCGATTTCGCGAATACGCCGCAGCGGGCCGCGATCGGATAAATGGCCTTATAGTTTTTTGCGTATTCGTTGAGGCCGGAAGCGTCTGTCTGGAGCAGGGAGGCCATCTGATCGATGAAGGAGCCGGTTCCGCCGGCGCAGATGCCGTTCATACGCTGCTCGATGCTTCCGCCTTCAAAGTAAATGATTTTCGCGTCCTCGCCGCCCAGCTCAATGGCTACATCCGTCTGGGGCGCTGCCTCCTGAAGGGCGGTGGAAACGGCCACCACCTCCTGGACAAAGGGCACGCCCAGATGGTTAGCCAGGGTAAGACCGCCGGAGCCGGTGATCATGGGAGAAACCCGGATGCTTCCAAGCCTGGCGTGGGCCTTCTGCAGAAGAGCGGAAAGGGTTTCCTGGATATTCGCGAAATGGCGCTCATAATCGGAAAAGAGAAGCTTTTTCGCAGAGTCCAGAATCGCCACCTTAACGGTGGTGGAACCGATGTCGATTCCGAGAGTGTGTAACGTATTATTCATATGCTGATTACAGGGATTCCTGTGTCCTCCTATCTAAATATGAGGTAGATATCCGGCGGCCGGCGTTTTCCGCTTTTTCGCGGGGCCGTCCAGGGGACGGTAAAACAGGCTTGCCGGAAAGAAAAACACGGCGAAGGGACGTGTACGGTCAGGCAGATCAGAGCGCTCCGAGAGGGAGCCAGGGTCAGTCCGCCTCGCCGGGCAGTTACAAAATGGAACGCAGAAGTACAAGGACCACTGCGAAGCAGATACATTATACGACAATTCTTTTAAAATATCAAATGGCATAGTCTTGAAAATTCTTCCGCCGCAGGTTATACTGTATGGGCATGATGCGCAGAACGTAAGAATAGGACGAAAGAAAAAGGTGATTTATGTATAAATTATTGAAACGGGACGGATTGGCAAGACGGGGAGAGTTTACCACGGTTCACGGGACGGTCCAGACTCCGGTGTTTATGAACGTGGGAACCGCGGCGGCCATCAAGGGCGCGGTATCCACCCAGGATCTGAAGGAAATCGGCACGCAGATTGAGCTTTCGAATACCTACCATCTCCATGTGCGGCCGGGAGACCAGGTGGTCAAGGCCATGGGTGGCATTCGAAAATTCATGGTATGGGACAGGCCGGTGCTTACGGATTCCGGCGGATTCCAGGTGTTCTCCCTGGCGGGACTTCGGAAGATCAAAGAGGAGGGAGTTTATTTTAACTCCCATGTGGACGGGCGGAAGATTTTTATGGGGCCGGAGCAGAGCATGCAGATTCAGTCAAACCTGGCTTCCACCATTGCCATGGCCTTTGACGAGTGTCCTTCCAGCGTGGCCGACCGGTCTTACGTGCAGGCGTCCGTGGAGCGGACCACCCGCTGGCTGTACCGCTGCAAGGCGGAGATGGAGCGGCTGAACAGCCTGCCGGATACCTTAAATCCCCACCAGCTTCTCTTTGGCATCAACCAGGGGGCCATCTATGAGGATATCCGCGTATGGCACGCGGAGGAGATCAAAAAGCTGGATCTGCCCGGCTATGCCATCGGCGGCCTGGCCGTTGGAGAGAGTCATGAGGAGATGTACCGGATTCTGGACGCGGTGGTTCCCCATCTGCCGATGGACAAGCCCATTTATCTGATGGGCGTGGGTACCCCGGCCAACATCCTGGAGGGCGTTGCCAGGGGCGTGGATTTCTTCGACTGCGTATATCCCACCAGAAACGGACGGCATGGGCATGTGTACACGAATCACGGAAAACTGAATCTGTTTAACGCGAAATACGAGCTGGACGCAAGGCCCATCGAGGAGGGCTGCCAGTGTCCGGCCTGCCGTACCTACAGCAGAGCGTATATCCGCCATCTTCTGAAAGCAAAGGAGATGCTGGGAATGCGCCTGTGCGTGCTGCACAATCTGTATTTCTACAATACCATGATGACGGAGATCCGGGACGCCATCGATCAGGACCGGTTCGCGGAGTATAAGGCAGCCAAGCTTGCCTCCATGGAGGCTGGGGAGGGCTGAAATGCTCTGTCATTACGATTAAAGAATTTCGGGCGCTTCATAGAAGATATGAAGCGCCCTTTTTACCATAAGTTTCTGCCGCATAAATTGGACGTCAGTTCAGCATGGCCTGCGAAGATCGTGAGAAAATAATTCATAGGCACAAAGAATATTTTGCTTTTTTAGAGAAATAACGGTATGATAGACAATAGAGCCATAGGCAACGGTTTCACGGTCCGCGCAGTATATGCGCGGACCAGGGCTGAACAACGATAGTTATACAACAGAAAGTAAGGAGGAAAAAAATGAAGTATAACAGCATCCGGCCGGGACAGGTATGGCTGGACACGGAAGGAAAGCGGATTCAGGCCCATGGCGGCTCTATTTTGTATCTGGACGGAACCTATTACTGGTATGGGGAAAATAAGGAAAAAACCACGGGAAAGACGGATGTGTGGACCTGGGGAGTACGCTGCTATACCTCCACAGATCTGTATAACTGGGAGGACAAAGGCCTGATTATCGAACCGGATCTGGAAAACCGGGAATCCTCCCTGCATCCGGCTTCCATGCTGGACCGTCCGCATATTCTCTATAATTCCAAAACGAAAAAGTTTGTATGCTGGATGAAAATTATGAACCGGGACCGCTCCCAGACCCAGACAATTATGACGGCGGACCAGATATTGGGCCCATATACCATGGTCCGGGAGGGACTGAAGCCGCTGGGAATGAGCGCGGGGGATTTTGATCTGGCGGCCGCGCCGGACGGAAAGGGATATTTTTATTTTGAAAGGGTACATTCGGAAACCATATGCGCGGACCTTACCGAAGATTATACGGATGTGACGGGATATTACAGCACCCATTTTCCGCATATCAGTCCGCCCTATGTCCGGGAGGCCACGGCGCATTTCGCGCGGAAGGGAAAGCATTATCTGATTACTTCCGGCACAACGGGCTATCTGCCGAATCCCTCGGAGATCGCGGTGGCGGATACCTGGCACGGGCCCTATACGGTCCTTGGCAATCCCCACAGGAACGATCAAACGCAGACGTCGTTTCATTCACAGATTTCTTCCGTATTCAAAGTGCCGGGGAAAAAGGACCTCTACATTGCCTGCGCGGACCGCTGGAGGCCGGACAAAATGGATCTTCCCTATGAATGCTACCGGGAAATCTATGAGCGCATGTTCAGTGAGGACCCGAAGGAGCGCGAAGCGGTAAGACGTATGGACCTCAGCGAAATCGCCGACCGAAACGCGAATACGGCGGAAGCGGATTATGTATGGCTGCCCCTGCGTTTTGAGGGCGATATGGTATATATTGACTGGAAGGATGAATGGCGGATAGAGGACTATGAGTAATCCCTCTGCAAATCAACAAGGAAAATGAAAAAAAGACTTGATGTGCATGGGAAAATTGTGTATTATGTTAGGTATGCACCGGTTTTCCGGGGAATACCGGCGTAAAGGGCGCCGGATATCAGGCTTTTCTTCGCGGCAGGGCCGCATGGAAGAGCAGCGAGACGCGTATAGAAAACAGGATTCGAGGAGGAAGAAGGATGTACTTACTGACAGAGAGTACGGATGCGGCCGCAGGCGCAGGTATGAGCTGGATTGTGCTGATTTTTTATATCGTGATTATTGCGGCAGCTATGTATTTTATGGCGATTCGGCCTCAGAAGAAGGAGCAGAAGCGTTTGAACGCCATGCTTTCCGAGCTGGCTGTAGGGGACAGCGTTGTGACCACAGGCGGCTTCTACGGGGTTGTGATCGACATCACGGATGAGGATGTGATCGTGGAATTCGGAAGCAATAAAAATTGCCGGATCCCGATGAAAAAGACAGCCATCGCAGAGGTTGAGAAGCCTGAGGAATCATAAAAATACAATCGGGTATTTGGATAAGCCTGTGCGGCCGCCGAAAAAGGGTGCTGCGCGGGCTTTCTCTTTACATCTGCCGGGAAATGGATTATGATAGATGAAGATTTCGCGGCAAAAGGAGGAAAACATGAAAAACTTTAAAATCGCATTGATTCCGGGAGACGGAATCGGACCGGAGATTGTCCGGGAAGCCGTGAAGGTTTTGAACGCGGCAGGGAAAAAATATGATTTCAGTCTTGACTATACGAAGCTTTTGATGGGCGGCGCCTCCATCGACGTTAACGGGGTTCCTCTGACCGAGGAGACCATTGAAACGGCGAAGGCTTCCGACGCGGTGCTGATGGGCTCCATCGGAGGAGACGCCAGGACGTCACCCTGGTATCAGCTTCCGCCTGACAAACGGCCGGAGGCAGGACTTCTGGGCATCCGAAAGGCGCTGAATCTTTTCGCCAATGTACGTCCGGCGTATCTGTACCAGGAACTGAAGGCAGCCTGCCCCCTGCGGGACGAGATCATCGGGGATGGCTTCGACATGGTGATCATGCGGGAGCTGACCGGCGGCCTTTATTTCGGGGAGCGCCATACGGACTGCGTGGACGGCGTGCGCAGGGCCGTGGATACCCTGACCTACGATGAGAATGAGATCCGCCGGATCGCGAAACGTGCCTTTGACATTGCCATGAAGCGCAGAAAAAAGGTCACCAGCGTGGACAAGGCAAATGTTCTGGATTCCTCCAGGCTTTGGAGAGCCGTTGTGGAAGAGGTGGCAAAGGATTATCCGGAGGTAACCCTGGAGCATATGCTGGTGGACAACTGCGCGATGCAGCTTGTGCGGGATCCCAAGCAGTTTGACGTGATCCTGACGGAAAACATGTTTGGCGATATTCTGTCTGATGAGGCGAGCATGGTGACCGGCTCTATCGGGATGCTTTCCTCGGCCAGCTTAAACGAGACAAAGTTCGGCCTTTATGAGCCCAGCCACGGCTCCGCTCCGGATATCGCGGGAAAGGATCTGGCAAACCCCATCGCCACAATCCTCTCTGCGGCCATGATGCTGCGGTATTCCCTGGATCTGGACGAGGCCGCGGATGCCATAGAGAACGCGGTGAAGAAGGTGCTGGCGGACGGCTACCGCACGGGAGATATCATGTCCGAGGGCTGCACCCGGGTCGGAACCGTACAGATGGGAGATCGGATCGCGGAGCGTGTATGAGAAAATGTGTAACGGTTCCGCCTAGGTCTGCGCACATGCTGCGCAGGCCGTAAGAAGAGGATTCAGGAGTGCGAAAATCCCATCGCCGAAGGCGATTTCAAATGGATTTTCGCGTTTACGGTTCAGCAAGGCTGAACCGTAAACGGAAACGCGGCCGGAAAGGTTTCCGGCTCTGGCAAGACGACGCGTCGGGCGCGTCAGAAGGAGGAAACATGAGAAGCGACGCAGTAAAAAAAGGGGTGCAGCAGGCGCCTCACCGTTCCCTGTTTAACGCGCTGGGAATGACAAAAGAAGAGATGGAGCGCCCGCTGGTGGGAATCGTAAGCTCCTATAATGAAATCGTGCCGGGGCATATGAACCTGGATAAAATCGTAAACGCCGTAAAGCAGGGCGTTGCCATGGCGGGGGGAACGCCGGTGGTATTCCCGGCCATCGCCGTCTGTGACGGAATTGCCATGGGGCATATCGGAATGAAATATTCTCTGGTGACCAGGGATCTCATCGCGGATTCCACGGAGGCCATGGCCATGGCGCATCAGTTTGACGCCCTGGTGATGGTTCCAAACTGTGATAAAAATGTGCCGGGGCTTTTGATGGCGGCGGCGCGCATTAATGTCCCCACAGTGTTCGTCAGCGGCGGCCCAATGATGGCGGGACATGTACACGGACGCAGAACGAGCCTCTCCAGCATGTTTGAGGCAGTGGGTGAATATACGGCAGGGAAAATCACGGAGAAAGAGCTTCGGGAGTGCGAGGAGGGCACCTGTCCCACCTGCGGTTCCTGCTCCGGTATGTACACTGCCAACAGCATGAACTGCCTGACGGAGGTCCTTGGCATGGGACTTCGGGGCAACGGCACCATACCCGCGGTATATTCCGAGCGGATCCGTTTGGCGAAGCACGCGGGCATGCAGGTTATGGAGCTTTGGAGAAAGAACATCCGGCCAAGAGATATTATGACGGAAAAAGCGATTTTAAACGCCCTGACTGTGGATATGGCTCTGGGATGTTCCACCAACAGCATGCTGCATCTTCCGGCCATTGCCCATGAGATCGGCATGGACTTTGACATTACCTTCGCCAATGAGATCAGCGCGAAAACACCGAACCTCTGCCACCTGGCGCCGGCAGGCCCCACTTATATCGAGGATCTGAACGCGGCAGGCGGCGTGTACGCGGTGATGAACGAGCTGAATAAAAAGGGTCTCCTCTATACGGACTGCATGACCGTTACGGGAAAGACCGTGGGAGAGAATATTGAAGGGTGCGTAAACCGCAATCCGGAGGTAATCCGCCCGATTGACAATCCCTACAGCGAAAACGGCGGCCTGGCGGTGCTTACCGGAAACCTGGCCCCCGACGGCAGCGTGGTGAAGCGCTCCGCGGTGGTTCCGGAGATGATGGTGCATGAGGGACCGGCCAGGGTGTTTGACTGCGAGGAGGACGCGAGCGAAGCCATTCTTTCCGGGAAGATCAAAGAGGGAGACGTGGTGGTGATCCGCTATGAAGGACCCAAGGGCGGTCCCGGAATGCGTGAGATGTTAAATCCCACCTCTGAGATCGCCGGTATGGGCCTTGGTTCCAGCGTAGCCCTGATCACGGACGGACGCTTCAGCGGCGCGTCCAGGGGCGCTTCCATCGGTCACGTTTCCCCGGAGGCCGCGGTGGGCGGCCCCATTGCCCTGGTGGAAGAGGGCGACATCATCCGGATCAATATCCCGGAGACGAAACTTGAACTGCTGGTATCCGAAGAGGAGCTGGCAAAGCGCAGAGAAAACTGGAAGCCCAGGGAGCCCAAGGTAAAGACCGGTTATCTGGCACGGTACGCGGCCATGGTGACCTCCGGAAACCGGGGAGCGATTCTTGACATTCCCAGAAGCTGACGGTATCGCCGCGGGCAGTCCCGGAAATACCGTTTCTATTCTCAGCAGCCATAAACACCTGCTGTTTGCGGCGTGAGAAGATGATTCACGAAATACCGGCGGGGCCGGGCGAGCAAGGCCCGGTCCTGCCTGGAAAAGGAGAAAAATCACATGAAATTAAATGGTTCTGAAATCGTAATTAAGTGTCTCCTGGAGCAGGGGGTGGATACTGTTTTCGGGTATCCGGGAGGCGCTATTTTAAATATTTACGATGAATTATATAAGCACAGTGGGGAAATCCGTCATGTTCTGACATCCCATGAGCAGGGAGCGTCCCACGCGGCGGATGGGTACGCCAGAGCCACGGGCAAGGTGGGTGTCTGCATGGCAACCTCCGGCCCCGGGGCCACAAACCTCGTGACAGGCATTGCCACAGCCATGATGGACTCTGTTCCGGTGGTGGCGATTACCGCCAACGTGGGCGTTGGCCTTCTTGGACGGGACAGCTTCCAGGAAATTGATATTACGGGTGTCACAATGCCTATCACGAAGCATAATTTTATTGTGAAGGACGTAAACCAGCTTGCCGATACCCTGCGCAGGGCCTTCTACATCGCCAGGGAAGGCCGGCCCGGTCCCGTTCTTGTGGATATTCCCAAGGATGTGACGGCGGCCATGGCGGAATACGAGCCAAAGGAGCCCTGGAAGGTGGAGCGCAGCTCCGAGTATATCCGGGAGAAAGACCTGGAAACGGTGCTTGATATGCTCACCGCCAGCAAGCGCCCCTTTGTGTTTGTGGGCGGCGGAGCCGTGATTTCCGACGCTTCTGAGGAGCTGATGGAGTTCGTGAAAAAGCTTCAGGCTCCGGTGGCGGACAGTCTGATGGGCAAAGGAGCTTTCGACGGGACGGATGCGCTCTACTGCGGAATGGTGGGTATGCACGGCACGAAGACGGCAAATTTCGGGATTCAAAAAAGCGATCTTCTGGTGACCATCGGAGCGCGGTTCAGCGACCGTGTGACCGGAAATGCCTCCACCTTCGCCAAGAACGCGAAGATTATTCAGATCGATGTGGATCCGGCGGAAATCAACAAAAACGTGATGGTGGACGCTGCCGTTATCGGCGATGTAAAGGAAGTGCTCAAGCGCCTGAACGCCAGACTTACCCGGCAGAACCATGACGAGTGGCTGGAGTATGTGGCGGGTTTAAAGAAACAGTATCCGCTGAAATATGACGAGACAACTCTGACGGGGCCCGGGATTGTGGAGGACATCTACCGGGTGACGGAAGGGGACGCCATTATCGTTACAGAGGTTGGCCAGCATCAGATGTGGGCGGCGCAGTATTACAAGTACAGCAAACCCCATAGGCTTTTGACCTCCGGCGGCCTGGGAACCATGGGCTACGGCCTGGGAGCCGCCATCGGCGCAAAGCTTGGACGCCCGGAAAAAACGGTCATCAACATCGCGGGAGACGGATGCTTCCGGATGAATATGAATGAAATCGCCACAGCGGCCCGGTACAATATTCCGGTGATCGAGGTGGTAATCAATAATCATGTTCTGGGAATGGTGCGCCAGTGGCAAACCCTTTTCTATGGCAAACGCTATTCCGCCACGGTTTTAAACGACGCGGTGGATTTTGTAAAATTGGCGGAGGCCATGGGGGCGAAGGGAATCCGCGTGGATAAAAAGGAAGAGTTTGAGCCAGCCCTGCGGGAAGCGCTCGCTGCGGGCGGCCCGGTGCTTATCGACTGCAGAATCGGCGCGGATGACAAGGTGTTTCCTATGGTGCCGGCAGGCGAGGATATCCAGAAAGCCTTTGACCAGGATGATCTGAAAGAGAATTAACGACAAAATTGTAACAGACAGGAGGTAACGTTGTGAGCAGAGTTTATAATTTTTCGGCAGGTCCGGCGGTGCTGCCGGAGGAGGTATTAAAGGAAGCGGCGGATGAAATGCTGGATTACCGGGGATGCGGCATGTCCGTAATGGAGATGAGCCACCGATCCAAGGTATTTGAGGAGATCATCCAGGAAGCGGAGCAGGATCTGCGGGAGCTTATGGGGATTCCCAGGGAATACAAGGTTCTTTTCCTTCAGGGCGGCGCGTCCCAGCAGTTTGCCATGATTCCCATGAACCTTATGAAAAACCGGGTGGCGGACTATATTGTGACGGGCCAGTGGGCAAAGAAGGCGTATCAGGAGGCGCAGATCTATGGCAAAGCGAATAAAATCGCGTCTTCTGAAGACAAAACCTATTCTTACATCCCGGATTGCTCGGATCTGCCTGTCAGTCCCGACGCGGATTACGTTTATATCTGCAAGAACAATACGATCTACGGAACCCATTTCAAAAAGCTTCCGAATACCAAGGGAAAACTGCTTGTGGCGGATATCTCCTCCTGTTTCCTCTCGGAGCCGGAGGATGTGACGAAGTACGGCATCCTGTACGGCGGCGTGCAGAAAAACATCGGCCCGGCAGGCATGGTGATTACAATTATCCGGGAGGATCTGATTTCCGACGAGGTGCTGCCGTATACGCCCACCATGCTGAAATACAAAACCCACGCGGACGCAGGTTCCATGTACAATACGCCCAACTGCTACTGCATTTACATCTGCGGCAAGGTGTTTAAATGGCTGAAGAAGCAAGGCGGCCTGGAAGCGGTAAAAGCCAATAACGAAAAGAAAGCGGCCGTTCTGTATGATTATCTGGACGAGAGCCGGCTGTTTTCCGGAACCGTAGTGAAGGAGGACCGGTCTCTGATGAACGTGCCCTTTGTCACCGGCAGCAAGGAGATGGACGCGAAGTTTGTAAGCGAGGCGGCCAAGGCGGGCTTTGTGAACCTGAAGGGACACCGGACCGTAGGCGGCATGCGGGCCAGCATCTACAACGCGATGCCCATGGAAGGCGTGGAGAAGCTGGTGTCCTTTATGAAAGAATTTGAAAAGGAGAATCTGTGATGCTTCAGTATACTTGTTTGAATGCCATATCGAAGGAGGGTCTGGATCTCTTTACCGGAAACTACGTCCAGACGGAGAAAATGGAGGACGCG
>DVIQ01000054.1 GCA_018711185.1 Candidatus Limivivens intestinipullorum
TATCTGCACTTTTCAAGGTTCTGTTGAGTCAATTTGGCTTGACTCGTTTTTTCATAGATTACTTGACACTACCAAAACCAGGTCAATACCGGAGATATGGCTGTAAATTCCTCTGGGCGGGCATACTCCCTCGCACTCCGGCAGATACCCGGAGGAAATAAACACAAAGTCCTCGGGAATCACGCCGTCCTTTATGATTTTCTTGTCCCCGTACACATCCCTTAAAAACAGGTTCAGGGCATCCACCCGCTGAATCAGCCCTTTTTCCAGCTTCTGTCAACCTTTTTGCGGCGCGTTCCTTCCGGAACTGCGTTTCTGTCCTACCGCATTTTCCCGATCAATGCCGCAGCCGCTTTCACCGCCTGGCTGTCTCCGCTTTTCTTTGGCTTCCGTTCATCTGCCGCTCCTGACCCCTTTCAATCTCCGCCTCTACCAGCAGATGGTCTCACCCGGCTCCACAATCACGCGGCCCTCCGCCTGAAACTTCTCCGCCGCGGCCCGGTCGAAGAGGGCTCCCGGCATCATATGGACCGGAACCGAGTGGGCCGCGCCAATCACGGCCGCGCACCGGGAGGCCTCCTCCGGCCCCATGTTGTACACACCGTCAATGGGCAGGAATGCGTAATCCAGCCGTTCTCCAGACAGTTCCTGCTCCATAGCCTCCGTCCGGGAGGTATCGCAGGCGAAGTAAAGCTTCTTTCCTTCCATCTCCACCACAAAACCCACGCACTGATCCTTAGGGTGATTTTTGTTGTAGGCCTGTGTTCCCTTGATTTTGACGCCGCAGGCCCGGATTTCCTGATAAACGCCGTCTTTCAGAACGTCCCCTGCCCGGAGGATTTTCCCGTCCTCCTTCCGCTTTACCAGCTCCACCGCATTGTGGTCGTGATGCTCGTGAGATACCAGCACCAGGTCCGCCGGCCGGTCGTATCCCTCCCCTGCGTAGGGGTCGATGTAAATCACACTGCCCTCCGATGTGGTCAAACGAAAACTTCCGTGTCCCTGATACAAAATTTCTGCCATATGAATCCTCCTCTCAGCGCCTCTGTCCCAAAGGCTCAATACGTTTCGTTCTTTCAGTATATCATTCGTTCTTTTTGGGGTCTACCGTATTATGCTTTTATCCCTGGTTTTTCTTGCCGTATCATGGACAGAATGATATGATAAATGTAACAGTTCCGGGCAGCGGTTGAAAAAGAGGAATTGCAGCAGATAAAAGGAGGAACCCCATGACGGAGTTAGAGCAGGTGAGGAGTCAGATGACAGCCCCTCAGGCCGATGAAGAACTTTTAAAACAGTACCCGGTCAAACGCCAGGAAAATATCAGGATCCAGTGGAAAAAGCTGGGGATCAGGGAATCGCTCCCAATGACTTTATCTTAAGGGGCCGTCTCTACAATCAATGGTACGTGGGCTCCGACAATCCCAGGAACATCTATATCTCCCCGGTATTTGCCTCTCCGGAGGACCTGAAGGGCCTTCCTCCCTTTACGATCATCGCCGGCGGAGAAGATTTCCTCTGACCGGACGCCCTGGCTTTCGCCTCTCTTCTGATGGAAGCCGGCGTCACAGTGACAGTAAAGAAGGTAACCGCTGCCCAGCACGGTTTTCTGGTGAGGAGAACCGAAGGGCATACGGAGGGGGACCGGGTGCTGTTTGGGACATTAAAAGGATACTTTGCCCTTTAGCATGAAATATGGAGGAAGAAAAATGCAAGCACCCGCAGGGCATTGGCGCAGCCCCGTAACCGCAACATTAATGCTCATCCTTCTGATTGCGGTTACAAGCGCAATAATCACATTCAATGTAAACCGAAGAGAGGAAAATGCCAGCTTCCAACGTCTCGCCAGCGAGGCGGAGGAATTTGCCAGCCTTCTGGAACTGAACATGGACTCTGACCGCCGTCAGCTTGAACTGATCGCCGCCTTGGCAAACGACTATATCGCCCTTGATACCAGCAAACTGCAGGCATTTCTCGACCAATACCCTGGCAACGGTAACTTCTTTTCCCGGATTGAAATACTGCTTCCCGGCGATCTTGTACTCTCCGCAAATGGAAAGGTAACCAACGCAGAAGGGCAGCTTTCCTTCGAAAAGGAAGCCGGTCTGGGCGCCCATATCTCAGACCGGGAGCGGGACCTGAACAGCGAAAATTATGTGGTGCGTCATTTTGTCCCGGTATCCCGCAGCGGCGAGATCCTAGCTATGCTGTACGGTGTAATTGACATCGGAACTCTTGGGGAGGAACTGCCCTATACGCCATACGGCGGAAGCGCCGCCGTCTATTTGATTGACGGCGCCACCGGGGATTTTCTCATAGATACCTGGCATCCTGAGCCTGGCAATATATGGGAGTCCGGCTCCCGCCCCATGGCCCATGGCTATAATGATGTCCAGCTTCGCCGGGGACTAATCGAAGGCGAATCCAACTATGTAGTCTTTCTCTCAAACACGACCAACGACTACCTTTATTTCTACTACATGCCCATTTCAATTAATCAGTGGAGAGTAGCGCTGAGCGTACCGGAGGAAGTGGTCTTTGCCGATGCCAGAAGCGTACGGTCCATGCTGAATGTTATGCTCATCCTGGAAACAATCGGCTTCCTGCTCTACCTGTCCTGGCTCATCCGCTATGTGCGCCGTGAAACCGGAGAAAAGCAGCGCCAGCTGGACGCCCTCAATTATATCTACGACGTTGAAAAGCTTCTCTTTAACGCCCATGTGCATCGCGAAAATATACCGCAGGCTTTGGAAATCATAGCAAAAATGCTTCCGGCTAAGAGAGTTTCTTTTACAATGTTAAGGGGCAAAGAAACGACCGCTAATTACGTATGGGAAGAGGGCGCCGCAGTATCTTCCAAGTCATCCGGAGAGCCGGAAGGAATGAGCGATCTTACGTCTATACCTATAGAAGACGCCGACGGAGCAGTCTGCGCAATCCTGTCCGCCGGAGGCCTTGGAAGGCCGTCCGCATGTGCCGCTATGCTTAAAAGCGTTGAATTCAGCTTCGCAATGCTCTGCAGCAACGCCCGCTCTTATTGGGATATGAAACAGCTGGGAGAAAACGACGTACTCACCGGGCTTTACAACCGCAATCGCTACGAAATTGACCTTCCCAATCTGGTCAATGGCTGCAGGGAAAATCTCTGCTGCATCTTCGTAGACGTCAACGGTCTCCACGAGCTCAACAATTCCCAGGGACACGAAGCCGGAGATCACATGCTCCGCTCAGTAGCAGATAAGATCCGCTCCTGTTTCGATACCCTCTATGCCTACCGCGTAGGCGGCGATGAGTTCGTCATTTTTGTATGCGACAAACCGGAAACAGAAACCCGGCAGCGCATCCTGGAAATGGAGGATATACTGAAAGGCAAAGGATATTTCGTGTCAGCCGGATACGCCTGGGCATCGGTTCCCATAAAAGATGTTGAAATGCTTATCAAAGATGCCGAAAAAAAGATGTACTTGCAAAAGCAGGAGTACTATCGCAACCCTGTCAACAACCGGAGGGCGCGGTAGGCCGTCTCGACGCTCTGTTATACTTTAAACACCATATTCAGGCCCATACACCACAAGGGCAGCGCCGCCATGGATAAAATCGTTGTAAATACCACGCACTGAGTGGCAAACGCCTCATCCCCATGGTATTTGGCAGCCAGGATCGCTGTCGTGCTGCCCGCCGGCATTGCCGCCAAAACCACGGACAGCCCAGCCGCAACAGCCTCCACATGAAACAGCATACACCCCAGCATAACCAAAAGCGGAATGAAAAGCAGCCGAATAGCCGCAAAAACAACGGTGAGCCGGGATACCATATGTTTGAATCCCGCATCTGCCAGAATCGTCCCGATAAACATCATGGTGATAGCCGTGGTACAGCCGCCTAAGGAGCTGATACTCCTGTCCAAAAATTCCGGCAGCTGCAGTTGGGTAATCATAAGAACAATCCCAATCTCCACAGCAATAATACACGGATGGCGCAGGACCTTCTTGAATACTTCTCTTCGGTTGGGAGACTCTGTAAAGTAGGATACGCCTGCAGACCACATGACGATTCTCTGAGGGATCAAATAAATGGAGGCGTACAAAAGCCCCAGAGAGCCGTAAATTCCCTCTGCAACGGGATTTCCCAAAAAGCCGGCATTGGAGCACACCGTTCCGTACTGGAGGATCATCCGCTTTTCCTTTGGCACTTTCCGGTAGCAGATGCTGCTGATTCCGGTGCAGAAGATCTGAAGTACCAGCGATACCGCCAGCACCTGAATGCCGGAAATCAGTATTTCCCTGCTGAGGGAAATCTGAAAAGCCGCAATAATATTGCAGGGCAGAATGATATCGATGATCAGATCCGTCAGCACGTCTCTCCCTGCCTTCGTGATAATTTCCCTCTTTCTCAGGAAGAAACCCACTCCCATGAGCGCGAACATCATCAGCTGTAAGTTTAAAAGTCCCTGCAGTTCCATCTTTTGTCCTCTCCTCAACCGTTCCGATTCCATTTTATCGTTTTCTATCATAATACCTGAAAAGAAAAATCGCAATATTTTCCCTCCAGCAGCCCCATTTCTTTTTTTTGCTTACTCCATCATCTTTTGTTATCGGGCAAATAAAAAAGCTGCAAACTGCATTTTGGGGTTGCAACTGGGAGCAGATGATTCTACAATAAGACGTAACAGTTCCGTCCGGGCAAAAAGATACCGCCGTCCCGAACAGTTCCGATAAGACTGAATAACCATCCCCAACAAAGAGGAGGACTTTGACGTGTTGATTACCCATTACGCAGTAGCACAAAGGCAGGGACAACGCCAATACCAGGATGCCCTGCTTCATGGAACATACCCCTATCTTCCTGTGCTGGACCAGATTTTATCCTACTCGGAAATCACCTCCAGCGTCAGCCTGGGAACCATGGACATCCCCCTTTCCCGCATAGTAGGTACAAAAACCGAGGACCGGGCCAACGCCTTTGCCAGCAATTTTATGCCCCTTTTGCCTGAACAATCCGAATTCGCAGCCAAATGGAGCCTGCTTTACAATTATCAGGTCAAAGAAGGCATTCAGGATCCCATCGTGGCCTTTGAATATATGAACCAGTTCTATGTCCAGGAAGGAAATAAGCGGGTCAGCGTCTTAAAATTTTTAGGCGCTTACAGCATCCGGGGCCAGGTGACGCGGCTGATCCCCAAGCGAACCGAAGAAAAAGAAAACAAACTCTATTTTGAATTTCTGGACTTTAACCGGGTATCCGGCAACTGCGAGGTGTGGTTTAGCCGTCTTGGCAGCTACCGCCGCCTGTTAAAGCTGATGGGCAAAGGCCCCGATGAAGTCTGGGACGAGGAGGAACGCCTGTTTTTCCGCTCTGCCTTTGGCCGGTTTGAAAAAGCCTTCCACATGGCCCATGGAGAACGGCTGGAGCTGACGCCCTCCGACGCCTTTCTGGTCTATGTAGAAATCTACGGCTACAGACAGATCTGCGGCCAGACAGAAAAAGAGATGTACGCCGCCCTCCAAAAAATCTGGTCGGAAATCCGGCTGGCGGAGCGTGGACGGCAGGTGGAGCTGGTGACGGACCCGGAGGCGGCCAAGGAGCTGTCCCGCCCCTCCATTCTCAACTGGTTCATCCCTGCTGGCCTTTTAGAGCCGGATACCTTAAAGGCGGCCTTTATCTCCACCAAAACGCCGGAAACCTCCAGCTGGACCTATGCCCACGAGCT
>DVIQ01000055.1 GCA_018711185.1 Candidatus Limivivens intestinipullorum
AGATATGGTGAACTCAGAGATTAAAGCAGCTCACGGAAACATTGTCTATATTGACAAAAGCGCGAAGCATATGTATGAGCTGAACAATCGGGTACGTCTGATCGATGCGTCCGAATTTCCCCTGCAGAACAGCGCCGAGTTTATCGGCTTCGTTTGTGGGATCATTTCGCAGGATCGGGATTTGGAACAAGTATATCTGGACAGTTTCTTAAAAGTTGCCAAGCTGGAGGGCTGTGATGTGACTTCGACTCTGGCTGAACTGGATTCCATCGGAGAAAAGTACAACATCACCTTTGTAATCAGTATTTCCCTTGACGAGGATGATTTGCCGGAATACGCAAAGACAAAAGTCATTATTTCATTGTAATACATACCAAACGCCAGGCTGCCGCCGGATGTACTGTCCCTGCGGCAGCCTTTCTCTATTCTATGAGGAAGCGCCAAGCACATCCCTATAGAATAAAAAGTTCTCATCAGACCCGTTCCGTTTCTTCCATGGCCTGTCCGATTCGGCCGTACAGGCTTAGCATATACAGGCCGGAAAGGCCTACGAGTGCATAAACGATCCTTGAAATCCAGGTCATGTCGCCAAACAGAAACGCCACCAGATCAAACCGGAAAAATCCAATCAATCCCCAGTTTATGGCGCCGACGATTCCAAGTGTCAGGCAGGTATAATCGATCCATTTCGTATTCATGCATTCCACCTCCTTTGGTCTGGTCATATTGTTACCCGGTTTTTCGTTTTTATGCAATTTTTATTGTACGGAAGGCGGAAACGTGATAAAATACCGGAGGAAGGGAGGATCTTCATTTGCCAAATTCAGGAAAAAACAAAAAAATCGTCCCATACAAAAAGTATTCTTTTTTTAATATCGGTACCGTTTTGTTCGGCATCCTGTTCATATACATGATTATCTGCGTAGTTCTGTATATGACCTCAGATCATATCACCAGCTATGAAGTGACGGAAGGATCCTTGGCCGGAAACGACGTTTACACGGCGCTGGCATTAAGAACAGAAGATCTGATTACCGCTCCGGAATCCGGCAGCGTTACCTACTACGCAAGAGAGGGCAGCAAGGTGGGCTCGGGAGGGAGCGTCTGCTCCATAGATCAGGGAGGCCGGAGCCAGGAGCTGGCCCAGGCGTCTTTGGAGGAGGCTTCCCTGGACAGCGAAGATCTCTCTCAGCTTCGGGAACAGATGGCTGCTTTTGCAAATTCCTTTCAGTCGGAAAATTTTCAGTCCGTTTATACCTTCCAGTCGGATCTGGAAAGTATGATTATGGATATCACCAGTGAGGAAGCGCTGGCAAATATCGACGCTTCTTCTAATATTTCCAGTCTTCTGAATCTTTACACGGCACCAAAGGAGGGAATTGTGGTTCTGTCAACGGACGGATACGAGGATAAGACGCCAAAGACCGTTACCGCCGCGGATTTTGACGAAAAAGCGTACGAGAAAACAAACCTCCGTCTCAGGGAAAGCGTACAGTCCGGGGAGGTTCTCTATAAGCTGATTACCAGCGAGGACTGGTCCCTGGTAGTTCCCCTGGACACAAAGACCGCCACAGAGCTTGCGGATTCCTCCAGTGTAAAATTTCGTTTTCAGTCGGATGGAACTATTTTTTATGCCGCGTTTTCCATTCTCCATCAGGAGGACGGCTACTACGGCGTACTGGAGATCGATCACTCCGCTATTCGGTTTTGTACGGATCGCTTTATAGAAATCGAGCTGATGCTGAACCGCAGCACAGGCCTGAAAATTCCCAACTCCGCCGTTGCCAGAAAGGCCTTTTACCAGATTCCAAAGGAATACTGTACCTATGACGAAAACAGTCCCGGGGAAATCCGCATTATAAAGGAATCCTACGCCAGTGACGGTTCTGCCGTCCAGCGGACGATTACCGCGGAAATCTACGATGAGACGGAGGATTATTATCTGGTGGACACAAGTTTGTTTGAGGAGGGCGACTGCGTGATTATGCCGGATTCCACAAACCGCTACGTGGTGTCTGAGGTGGACACGCTGGAAGGAGTTTACAATATCAACAAAGGCTATGCTGTTTTCCGGGAGATTACAATTCTGGACGAAAACGAGGAGTTCTGCATTGTAGAATCAAATTCCGACTATGGACTGGACGCCCACGACCACATTGCCCTGGACGCGTCCACAGTCAACGATGAGGATATTATCGTATCATAAGGAGATGTTTTTATGGTAAATATCAAAGAGAATCTAAAGGAGGTAGAGGCGAACATCCAGGCGGCCTGCCAGAAAAGCGGCCGCAGCCGCCGGGATGTGACGCTGATTGCCGTCAGCAAGACAAAGCCGGTTTCCATGATCCGGGAGGCCATAGAGGAGGGTATTGCCGAGTTTGGGGAGAATAAGCCCCAGGAGCTCCGGGAAAAGTGCGATACCCTTCCGGAAAACCTGCACTGGCATATGATCGGCCATCTTCAGAGAAATAAAGTGAAATACGTGGTGGGAAGGGCCTGCCTGATTCACTCGGTGGATTCTTTTGCCCTGGCGGAGGAGATCAGCAAAGAGGCCGTTAAAAAAGGCCTGGAGATGCCGGTTTTGATTGAAGTAAACGTAGCGGGAGAGGAGTCGAAGTTCGGCGTTTCACCGGAAGAAACCGAAGATCTGATCCGCAGGATCGCGCCGCTTCCCGGCATAAAGGTCCGGGGTCTGATGACCATTGCCCCCTTTGTTGAAAATGCTGAAGATAACAGGCCTGTTTTTCAAAAATTAAGAAAATTAGCTGTTGACATCAAAAGCAAAAACATTGATAATGTTATTATGTGCGATCTGAGCATGGGGATGACGGGAGATTACCAGGTGGCTGTTGAAGAAGGCGCTACCATGGTTCGCGTGGGAACCGGCATATTCGGAGAGCGCCATTACACCATATGACAAAGGAGATATAAAATGGGAGTATTGGACAAATTCTTAAACGCCATGAAATTAAATGACGATGGATTTGATGATGACGAATTTTTAGACGATGAGATAGATGACTACGAAGAGACCCGGCCCAAGAGACGCTTTTTCAAGAAACTGGAAGATGAAGACGAAATGGACGATTTCGGCTATGACAATGTCGATACGGTAAATGAGAAAAAGAGCAAGACCAGCCGTTTTCAGCCTAAGACGTCCCGTCAGTCATCTCAGCCAAAGCCGGCAGCCACCAGCAGCAAGGTTTCCCCGATCCGTCCCCGCCACACCAGCGGTACGAATATGGAGGTACGGGTGGTAAAGCCCAAGTCTATGGAGGACGCCAGGGAAATCACGGAGACCCTTCTGGCGAATTGTACGGTTCTCTTGAATATGGAAGGACTGGATTTGTCCATCGCTCAGCGAATTATCGATTTTTCGTCAGGCTCCTGCTTTGCCATTGGCGGCGGACTGCAGAAGATCAGCAGCTATATTTTCATTATTACCCCGGCTTCTGTGGACGTTTCAGGAGATATTCAGGAAATTTTAAACGGCGCCTTTGATGTGCCGAATATTCACTCAAACTACTAGGCAGAGATACCATGAATCAGGAAGAGCAGTTGTTTTTAAAACGCCTGGAGGATCTGGCGAATATGGCCGACAGGCGTTCCACCATCACATTCACCGATTTCATGAATTTAAACGAACTGAATATATTACATACATACGCCGGGAAGCTTTCCTACCTACGCGTGGAAACTTTCGGAGGCTATGATACCGCAGAGCGTCAGATGGCAGCCTTTATCCCTGATGCTCTTCTCATTATGGGGGAAGATTTTTCGTTCCCCATCCGCTGTGTCCATATCAGTCCGGCGAACCGGAAGTTTGCCGAGGATCTGAGCCACAGAGATTACCTGGGGGCGATATTGAATCTTGGGATCGATCGGAGCAAAACCGGTGATATTTTGGTTCGCGATAAAGAGGCATGGCTTTTCTGCGCGGAATCCATGGAGGATTTTATTATCCGGGAGCTCACCAGGGTGCGCCACACCGCGGTGCGGTGCGAGTCTGTGAAGCCTGACGGCGTCACGGCAGTCTGCCGTACGGAAATGATTTCCGGTACGGTTTCCTCCGTTCGTCTGGACAGTGTGATTGCCCTGGCTTTTCATGTTTCCAGGAGCAAAATCTCCAGTCTGATTCCGGAAGGCTGTGTGTATGTGAACGCCAGACTTGTCATCTCAAACGGCCATCCGCTGAAGGAAGGGGATCTGGTATCTGTCCGGGGAATGGGAAGGTTCCGCTACACAGGCGTCCGTTCGGAGTCCCGCAAAGGCCGGCTGTTTGTGGAAATTGAAAAATATGTGTAACAAATACGGAAAGGGAGTGGCATTATGAAAGAAGAAAAGGAGCAGTTGAATGCGTTGCCGGTAAAAAACGGTTCCAAGACCGCTTATACGATTTATCTTGAAGACGGTTTTGAAAAGCTTGCCGATTACGCCGGGGAGGAACTTTCACCAGGCGAGCGGAAGCTGTGCATTGTCTCAGACAGCAATGTCTGGAAACTTTACGGAGAGGCGGTGACCGGCCTGCTTGCGAAGGTTTTTGACTCTGTGACCTCCTTCGTCTTTCCCGCCGGGGAGGAGCAGAAGAACCTGAATACCGTGCGAGATCTCTATGAAAAACTGATTCAGGAGCACTTTGACCGGAAGGATCTGTTGGCAGCCCTGGGCGGCGGCGTTACCGGCGATCTTACGGGATTCGCGGCGGCCACTTACCTGCGAGGCGTTGATTTTATTCAGATTCCAACCTCCCTTCTTGCCCAGGTGGACAGCAGTATCGGCGGCAAAACCGGAGTGGATTTTGACAGCTATAAAAATATGGTGGGGGCTTTTCACCAGCCAAAGATGGTCTACATCAACCTGTCCACGCTGAAAACCCTGCCGGAGGAACAGTTCGCATGCGGCATGGGTGAGGTCTTAAAACATGGCCTGATCCGGGACGGGGCCTACTATGAGTGGTGTATTAACCACATGTGGGAGCTTGAGGAGCGGGATACGGACACCCTGCGGGAAATGGTGGCACAGAGCTGCCGCATCAAGCGTGCTGTCGTTGAGAAGGATCCTAGGGAAACCGGAGACCGGGCGCTGCTGAATTTTGGCCATACTCTTGGACACGCCATTGAAAAGCTTTCTGATTTCCGGATGCTTCATGGCCAGTGCGTGGCTCTTGGCGGTCTGATGGCCGCGCATATTTCTTGGAAACGAAATCTGCTTTCCACAGAGGAATTTTTTGAAATCCGGGATATGAATGTGGGCTTTGGGCTGCCGATTTCCCTGGAGGGCATGGATCCCAGAGAGATTCTCGCGGCCAGCAAGTCCGATAAAAAAATGGAACACGGCCAGATTAAATTCGTACTGCTGAAAAAAATTGGCCGAGCCTTCCTGGACCGGACGGTAACCGACGAGGAAATGCTGGCCGCCATATCCTTTTTCCTGGACACGGAGGCGTAGCCTATGAGCAAAAAAGCATTGTCGGCCGTTTCCGGCTTTCTGGTCATGGTTCTCCTGGTGCTGGGGGATCAATATGTCAAATATCTGGCGTTTACCAGGCTTCGGGGCCAGGCTCCCTTTGTGGTGATTCCGGATGTCTTTGAGCTGGAGTACCTGGAAAACACCGGGGCGGCGTTCGGGCTTTTTCAGAACGCCCGCTGGGTTTTCATGATTGGAACGGTTCTGGTTATCGCGGCTGTTCTGGTGGTTTATTATCTCCTTCCCATGGAGAAAAAGTATCGTCCACTGCGTGTGATCGCCGTGTTTTTATGCGCCGGAGCCGCCGGAAACATGATCGACCGGGTCTTTCGGGGATACGTCATCGATATGTTTTCCTTCTCCCTGATCGATTTTCCGATTTTTAATCTTGCGGACGTGTATGTGGTGCTCTCCATGGCCGCGTTTTTGTATTTCTTTTTGTTTCGCTACAAGGAATCGGACTTTGACTTTTTAACAAAAAAGAGAGAAAAGAAAAATGGAAAAGAAAATTCTTGAGGCGGATTCGGCCTCGGCCGGCTTTCGGATCGACAAATATCTGTCCCTGGAGTTGCCGGCCCTTTCCAGGTCCTATATCCAGAAGCTTGTGAAGGACGGGCTTGTCCTCGCGGGCGGGACGGCGGTAAAGTCCAATTATAAGCTGACCGGCCGGGAACGAATCCAGATTACGATACCAGAGGCAGAGGAACCGGATATTCTTCCGGAGGAAATGCCTCTGGATATTTATTATGAGGACGAGGATCTTCTGGTGGTAAACAAGCCAAAGGGAATGGTTGTCCACCCTGCGGCAGGCCATTACAGCCGTACGCTGGTAAATGGCCTTCTATGGCACTGCAAAGGCAGCCTGTCGGGGATTAACGGGGTACTCCGTCCGGGCATCGTTCACCGGATTGACCGGGATACCACCGGCCTTCTTGTGGTATGCAAAAACGACGCGGCACACCAGGCAATCGCGGCGCAGTTAAAGGAGCACACCATTACCAGACGCTACCGGGCCATTGTCCACGGGGTAATCAGGGAGGAGGACGGCACCGTCAACGCCCCTATCGGCCGGCATCCCACGGATAGGAAAAAGATGGCCATAAACCGGACCAACGGCAAGGCGGCGGTGACCCATTACCGCGTTCTGGAGCGTTTTCGCCAGTATACTTATATCGAATGCGTCCTGGAAACCGGCCGGACCCATCAGATCCGCGTTCACATGAGCAGCATCGGCCATCCCCTTTTGGGAGATACGGTTTATGGGCCCCAGAAGTGTCCCTTTCCACTGGAAGGGCAGACCCTTCACGCCATGACCCTGGGCTTTGTACATCCTTCCAGCGGTGAATACATGGAATTTTCCGCGGCCCTTCCCCCATATTTTCAGGATTTACTTGAAAAATTGCAGTGATTTTGTAATTTGAGAAAGTCATACAAAAAAGGTGTACTTTTCGGAAATTTTATTGTATAATATAACTATGGTTGAAAAAGGACCTAAAATGTCTGAAAGGATGTGTTTTTATGGCTTACAAAACAATCGTTACAATTGGCAGAGAGTATGGCAGCGGCGGAAAGGAAATCGGCACGAAGCTGGCGGAAAAGATGGGCGTGAAGTGCTACGATAAGGAGCTCCTTGACCGGGCAGCCAAAGACAGCGGTTTATGCCAGGAGCTGTTTGAGCACCACGACGAAAAGCCCACCAACAGCTTTTTGTATTCCCTCGTAATGGACACCTACTCCATTGGTTATCCATCGGCAGCCCTTGCGGAGATGCCGATCAATCATAAAATCTTTCTGGCGCAGTTCAACTCCATCAAGGAAATCGCCAAGGAAGGAAGCTGCATTATCGTAGGCCGCTGCGCGGATTACGCCCTGGCGGGCAATCCAAACCTCCTGTCTGTATTCATTCACGGAAAGATGGAGAATAAGATCCGCAGAATTGCCACCAAATACAACCTGACGGACGCAAAGGCCAAGGATGTGATCATCAAGACGGACAAGAAACGTTCCAGCTATTACAACTACTATTCAAATAAAAAATGGGGCGACGCCACGGAGTACGATTTCTGTATCGACAGCGGCTACTATGGTATTGACGGCACCGTAGATCTTCTGTTCCATATGGTGAACATGAAGGAAGGAAAGGCATGAGGCTTGTAATCCAGCGGGTTTCGGAGGCTTCCGTCGCGGTGGAGGGTCAGACCATCGCCCGGATCGGCAAAGGTTTTCTGGTGCTGATCGGCATTGGAAAGGACGACGGAAAGGCAGAGGCGGACCGACTGATTAAAAAGATGCTTGGTCTGCGGATTTTCGAGGATAGTGACGGAAAGACAAACCTTTCTCTGGAAGATGTGGGCGGTTCCCTTCTGCTGGTATCTCAGTTTACCCTCTGCGCGGACTGCAGCAAAGGAAATCGTCCAAGCTTTATCAACGCCATGGAGCCCGCAGAGGCCAGGTGGCTGTATGAGTACATGATTGAAGAATGCCGAAAGAAAAATCCTCATGTCTGCTGCGGAGAGTTTGGAGCGGATATGAAGGTTTCTCTGTGCAATGACGGACCGTTTACGATTCTTTTGCAGTGATATGGTAACGCCTATGCGGAAAATATGCATTGTTGTTTTTTTCTTTCTGCTTTGGGGGACGTCCGGAATTTCCGCCCGGGCCATTGGAGCCAGGGATTTCCTGTTTCTGCGCACCATAGGCCAGTTCCGGGGGCTGTACGAGATTCGTTCCGCCCTGGACGCGGACTTTGCCCTGGATGTTTCCTCCTGCAGTGACGGCACGGACAACCGTTTGCTCCAGCTCTACCGGGCCGGAAATGTGAATCAGCAGAAATTTTCCTTTTCCACCCTTGGAAGAGGAGTCTGTCAGATCCGCGCTGCCCATACAGGTAGCCGTCTCTGCGCGGCCGCAGAAGGCCGGGAGACGGACGGATCTTTGGAACAGGTACTTTTTATGGATCCCGGGATTTCTAACCTCTCCGGGGGCGTATCCGCCCTGGCAGGCTGGGTTTTGGAATACGCCGGAGACGGCGCCTGGTATATCCGGGCCAGGGAAGGAGAATATCTGACCTGCGCAGGGGCCTATAACGGCGCCCAGGTTACCCTGAATGCCTTCACCGGCGAGGAAAATCAGCAGTGGATTCTGGAAAAGACCACTCGAAGCGATACAGATTACCAGGAAACGGATCTCCCAAATCCCTATGAGGAAGGCGGAAGCTGGGAAGACCGGGTTCTTTTTGTGGATATAGGCGGCAGCCGCGAAACCCTTTCCGCAAAAACTCTGGCCGGATGGCTGGTAAAGACAGACGGGCACGCCCTGGCCCCGGATTCGGAGGCCGTTTCCGTTTACGCGGCTTCCCTGGCGGAAAAATACGATACCAAAGGAAAACCCAGAACATTTCTCACCAGTTACGGCGAGGAAATTACGCTGAAAATGGGAAATTACGGCTGGGCGCTGGATCAGGCGGCGCTGGTGGAACAGATTTTAAGTATGCTTCTTTCGGACTGGGAAACGAACACGGCCACGGTCACTGCGGAGTGGAGCCAGAGAGGAGCGGTGAGAGAGGAGACCACAGATATAGGAAAAACGTATGTGGAGGTAGATCTCTCCGGCCAGAAGGTCTGGCTTTACAAAGACGGGCAGCTTCTGGTTTCCACGGACTGCGTAACCGGAACCAGGGGAACGGAATATGCCACACCGGGAGGCGTTTACCGCCTGTACGGCAAAGAATCCCCCTCTATATTGGTGGGGGAAGATTACCGGACTCCGGTGGACTTCTGGATGCCCTTTAACGGCGGAATCGGACTCCACGACGCTACCTGGCGTTCCGCCTTTGGCGGGGATATTTATTTGACAAACGGTTCCCATGGCTGCGTAAACCTCCCTTACGACGCGGCCAGGCAGATTTACGAAACCATTTCCGTGGGAGATCCCGTGGTATGCTATTATTATGAATACAAAGAGGAATAGCCATAAAGGCTATTCCTCTCTTAATTTTACTGCCTTTGCAGCCTTTCTTCTCCGTTCGTCCGCCATAGCCGCGTAATGCTTTCTGGTGGTATTTACATCCCGGTGTCCAAGAACGTCCGCCACCAAATAGATATCGCCGGTTTCCTGATATAATGCTGTTCCGTAGGTGCTTCTTAGCTTGTGCGGCGTAATCTTCTTCGAGGTCGTAATTTGCTTTGCATATTTTTTAACCAGATTCTCCACTGCCTGCACGCCGATCCGTTTTCTCTGAGTGGAGTAGAAGAGAGCGTGCTCATGGCCTGCCACCGGCGTGATTCCTTCCCGGACTTCCAGGTAACGCTTCAGAGCTTTCTCTACCTCTTCTCCGAAATAGACAACCATTTCATTTCCGCCTTTTCGCGTCACCTTTATACCGTTGTTGCGAAAATCCAGATCCTCCACATCCAGGCCTACGCATTCCGAAACACGGATGCCGGTTCCCAGAAGAAGGGTAACCAGGGCAAGATCCCGTTCTTTTGTCTTTTCATAGTAAACCTTTTGCTGCCCGGTCAGCGTATCCCCGCAGTGCTCGATGTAATCCAGCATCGCGGCAACTTCCCCGGTATCCAGGCGAACAATATTTTTGTCATGTATTTTCGGCATATCGATCAGCACCAGGGGATTTGTGGTAATCATTTCTCTTTTGTAAAAATAGGTATAAAAGCTGCGGAGCGAAGAGAGCTTCCGCTTGATTCCCCGTTCTCCGTTGGTGGTTAAATGCTGTTCCGGATTTTTGTACACTTTCAGATATTCCATGTATTCCTCGACATCCACAGCCTTAATGCTGTCCAGGACATCCACAGTAAGACTACGGATATCCCGGTCTTTCAGAGCTGGATTTTCCTCGGAGAGAAACTGGAAAAAGACCCGGATGTCGTAGGCGTAGGAGAGCCTGGTCCGGGCAGTGGTGGTGGGCTCAATAGCCCGGAAGTAGTCCCTGGCAAAATCTGGTAGCGTTTTGAGAACCTCCCGCAGCTTTAAGGTGAGATCCACCGATGTCTGATCGTGATACGTTGTACGTGCCGCCATATCCGCTGTTCCTCCTTACGTCTTTTACAGTTACTTTGCTCCTTTGTTAAGGGTAGCATTTTCCGAATTTTTTGTCAATATCTGTGCAGCGTGTGCGCAGACCAGGGCAGAACCATTACGTTCAGACCAAATCTGCGCAAAATAATCTCAAAAATTAAATATTAAGACTGCATTTTTATTTACAGATTTTACTTTGGGATTTATAATGAGAAAGACTGTAAGCAGTAATCTGAATCTGAAAAAGGATGATGAGCAAACATGACCACAGAAGATCTTTTGATGCGCATTCGGCTTCTTGAAGAAGAAAACATTCGGTGCAAAGAAATTATCCGGGAGCAAATGCTGGAAATCCAGCGCCTAAAAGGCAGTGGAAATCCACGCGGCGCTGGCCGTAAGCCTGCCGATGAAAAATGGATCGCGTCATTTTCTGAATTTATCCGCATGAAAGAGGAAAACTGCACGAGAGAAGAAATTATGCAGAAGCTTGGAGTAAGCCGGGCGACTTTTTACCGGTATCAAAAATTATTTAATGAGACAAATGGTCGCTGAAATATGGCTTGAGAGTGGTTTTTCTATAGATCTATTTGAAAAACTTGAGTTTGTCGTATAGATATAGAGAAGGCAAAAACCGCTCTCCTCAAGGGATAAATTGCAAAAACGCAAACCCGCCGGCGAATTCGATACGGTCATTTCGCCGGCGGGTTTTTCAATGTGCCAAAAAGTTCTTTTCTTTTTTTGCGCATCTGCGCGCTGGGTATTCTTTTACTGGCCGCGCCGCACACGAATTCTCGTATGGCCCATGGAATAGCCGCTGAAACCGTTTCTGCCGCCTTTTGAATGCTGTTTCTGGGGATGTGGGGAGGAATGCCTTCCGCCGTTATTTCCGCGTCCAGAACGCCCCTGGGACGGTCTTTCCTGGCTGTAGCGCTCCATCCGGTTTCGTCTTGGGTCATGGATGCGTTCTTCCGGCAAATCCTTGGCAGTCTCTCCGATCTTCATCCGCATAAGAGCCGCCGCGATCTGTGTAAGACTGTACTTCTGATTTTCCAATTCCCTGGCAAGAATTTCAGTTAAGGCGGAAAGATCTTCCTTTTCAAGAAGTTCCGCCGCTTCCGCAAGGGCTTCCCGGACCCGTGTTTCCGTCAGCTTTTCCGCCTTTGGAAGTTCATAGCGGTTGATTTTCGTGTGGCATACTCTCTCAATATCGCGGATTTTTCCGATTTCCCGGCCGCTTATCAGAGTAAAGGAAAGACCTTCTTTTCCCGCGCGGC
>DVIQ01000056.1 GCA_018711185.1 Candidatus Limivivens intestinipullorum
TTTCAACCTGATATAGCATAGCCAAATCACTATCTATCATAACTTGCTGATTACGCACGACATAAATCATGCCTTTTAGATCATATCCTGTACTCTCAATATTCGATACAGATAAATCATTTTTTGCATCTACCAAAGTTGTCTTTTCTGCTTCTGCCATAGTCATTCTCCTTTATTTTTTGAGGTGCCAATCTGGCACCTCAAAATAATGACAAACTCGAAATCACAAACTGCGATACTAAGTTCTATGTACTATCTGCTTTGATGTAACAACCTTTGACCTCAAACGCCTTTTTCCGATAGATCTCACTCCTGCTAATCACATATTTCTATAAGTTCAACTTTTCTCGAAAAATAGAAAGCGCCGAAAACCTTGAAAAATCAATGTTTTCGGCGGGTTTTTTGGCGTCGCTAAGAGGATTTGAACCTCCGACCTACCGCTTAGGAGGCGGTCGCTCTATCCTGCTGAGCTATAGCGACATTCTAAAAAACTATGAAATTAAACTTATAAGCATTTAGGATACCAACACTCTTTTCCCAAAACACATATTTGAATAACCGAAAAGAATGTCTTTTTGCGAAACAACCGCTCTTCCGCATATCTTCTATATCATACTACAAAAAAGCATAAATTACAAGCACTTTTTCAGAAGCGAACAGCCATAAGCACGCATCCCTTCTGTAACCGTTCAGCATTGGTCTGCGCGTATGCCGCGCAGACCAATGCGAACGTGATTCAAGAGCGCAAAATCCCATCGCCCAGGCGATTATAAAGGGATTTTACATAGCCCCCTCTGTTCCGGCTTCCGCAGTCTCGGTCACAGATTCGGTCATAGATTCTCCGGAATCTGTGCTGTACTCTTCCTGCAGAGATTCCAGAAGAGCCTCATAGTCGCTGTAGCTGTCCAAATCATCCGGAAGCTCCACCGTTACCTCCTGGCCCGGATTTAAAATATCCGCATCCATATTCACGCTGTAATATACAGTCTCCGCATCTTCATCTCCGAGGCTGACATTCATAGCCAGATCCATACTCTGGCTCTCTATATAGCCGTCACTGTTAATTGTCATGGTTCCGGTGCACTCTGTAATCTGATAAAGATCCGCGTTGCTCATACTTCCGCTGACATTCCCCAGCTGCCCCATTACACTCTCGATTATGGAATTTGTGTTATCCGCATTCAACGCATACCGCAAAATCTTCGTATCTCCGTCCTCTTCCAAGGTAAGCTCACTGATGGCTTCTTTATTCAGCTCCATGATATCTGTACTGCCGCCAAATTGTGCCATAACCGAATCGATATCCGCCGGATACTTTATTTTCCCATAGTCCACGGCGTCCTCTCCCATAACATCCGCGTCAAACATATCCATATAAAGATATCCGCCTGTGTAGTACATCCTCGCGTTGGTCAGAACATTCATGGTATCAGAGAGCTGCTCTCCTCCCATCGTGTAGTTCATCGTGGCCGCCATCTCCAGATCACCGGACTGTAGGCCATTCATCTGGCAATCCATATCCAATGTGATATCGTTTATCTGATCTTCGATCATCATGGAAACTGCCGTAGACATACTCATATCCATGCCGTCCAGCTCATTCTGTTTTGTCAGCGCCTCCTCATATACCTGCCACGGATCCGTTTCCGCCGCGAAACCGCTTACGGAAACGCCGGCAAACATACCTGCTGCCGCCAAAACGCCTGCTGCTCTTGAAATTTTTGCTATTTTCATGAGTAACCCCTTTCTTAATCTTCAAAATTGATACGTCCCTGCAGCCAGATTACGCCCTTAAAGCGTCTCCCCTCCGCCGGTTCCCCCGTCAAATCTGCCTTATTGATGCAGATATCAAAGGTCATATCGTTGCATTCCAGATTCATCTGATAGACAAATTCGCCGGTATAGGGATTCCGAACCGTTGTCACGTGGTTGATAATCCCCATAATCTGATACTGGTCGCATTCCATTCCATAAGGCATGAAGAAGGTATCTACGATGGTAAATACATCCTCCTGATGCAGCCGCTGAGTCACCATAGAATAGAGGTCAATATCCTCCAATGTCAGGCTCTCAATGGCTTCCTCGTCCCCCATCCGGGCTTTCGCCATCATCTGGGTACGCTTCACCGAGGCTTCTCTGCCTGAGATCACCTGCTCCTCGCTCTTTCGCACAGGAAGCAGGATCTTTCCCTGAATGGAAAGGCCGGAAAATGTTGTGTTAATATTCTGCTGCACCAGCTGGTTCAGAATCTGCTCTTTCTTATACTTGGCTGTATTCTGTACATAGAAAATCAGAGAAACGCCCACTCTCATATCCTCGCAGACACCCGCGTAGGATTCCCGGCTTCCCTGCTTCTCCACCGTAAGAGCCTCTCTGGTACTGATTCCAGTGCCCCGGAAATACGGAAAATAGTATTCCTGATGAAACCCGTTTTCATCCATCTCCCCGCATACTGTAATTCCCATATCATCGGCAAATTCCTTCGTATACTCCACGAAGGCGCTCTGCTTATCCAGCCGCACGGCATTCCTCTCCGTGTAATCCCGGAAAGTCTCCTGCAGAAGCTGATTCACCTCGGATTCCTTTTTCAAACTGCTAAAGCCGATTGCCCTTAGATAACTGTGCACAACATTCACCTCCTTTTCTCGCTGTCCGCGATGGGATTCTTCATTATTTTATGAGTGTCTTTCCGCCCATATAAGGCTGAAGAACCTTCGGAATATTTACGGTTCCGTCGGCGTTCAAATTATTCTCCAGAAACGCGATGAGCATTCTCGGAGGCGCCACAACCGTATTATTCAAAGTATGAGCAAAATATTTTCCGTTTTTGCCGTTTACGCGGATTTTCAGTCTTCTTGCCTGGGCATCGCCTAAATTCGAGCAGCTTCCTACCTCGAAATACTTTTTCTGTCTGGGAGACCAGGCTTCCACATCCACAGACTTCACCTTCAGATCCGCCAGATCCCCGGAGCAGCACTCCAGAGTACGCACCGGAATATCCAGAGACCGGAACAAATCGACTGTATTCTGCCAGAGCTTGTCGAACCACATCATGCTGTCCTCTGGCTTGCACACAACAATCATTTCCTGTTTTTCGAACTGATGAATCCGGTATACGCCTCTCTCCTCGATTCCATGGGCGCCTTTTTCCTTGCGGAAGCATGGAGAATAGCTGGTGAGGGTTTTAGGAAGCTCCTCCTCCGGAATGATGGTGTCGATAAACTTCCCGATCATGGAATGCTCGCTGGTTCCGATCAGATAGAGATCCTCTCCCTCGATCTTATACATCATGGCGTCCATCTCTTCAAAGCTCATAACGCCAGTCACCACATTACTCCGAATCATAAAAGGCGGTACGCAGTAGGTAAAGCCTCTGTCAATCATAAAATCTCTGGCATAAGCGATAACCGCGGAGTGAAGCCTTGCGATATCTCCCATGAGATAATAGAAACCATTTCCGGCCACTTTTCTGGCGCTCTCCAGGTCAATGCCGTTAAAGCGCTCCATAATCTCCGTATGGTACGGAATTTCAAAATCGGGAACCACCGGCTCCCCGTACCGCTGAATTTCCACATTTTCACTGTCATCTTTTCCAATGGGAACCGAAGGATCAATGATATTCGGAATCACCATCATGATTTTCCGGATCTTCTCCTCCACTTCCTTCTCTTTTTCATTCAATTCTTCCATTCTGGCGGAATTGGCTCCGATCGTTTTCTTGATCTCCTCAGCCTCGTCCCTTTTGCCCTGCCCCATCAGGCGGCCGATCTCCTTTGCGGCTTTATTTTTCTCCGCGCGGAGCGCCTCTACTTCCTGCTTGATGGATCTGTTTTCTTTGTCCAGCTCGATTACCTCATCCACAAGGCCAAGCTTTTTATCCTGAAATTTATTCCGGATATTCTGTTTTACAATTTCCGGATTTTCTCTTAAAAATTTAATATCGATCATATCTGTGTTGTCCTTCCCGGAAGGCTTTCCGCCCTCCCTGCTTTACTATCATACCCTATTTTTTCTGTTTCGTAAAGAGAAAAACACAGCAAAAAATCCCATCGCAAAAAGCGATGGGATTGCTGCCGGTCACGTTTTGACCCGGCAATTTATTGGTTATAAATTTCGTTATGCGCGTTTACCGCCTGTCTGAGCGCCTCCTTTTCTTCTTCGCCTAAGACAATATAGGATTCCCCTTTGACAATCTCTTTAATATATGTATAGCAGCCCTCGCGGCTGTGAATCGCGTTCAGCACAAATCCATTGTTATCCTTGTCCAGCATTGCCAGCGCGAAGCTCAGTTTTCCTCCCATCTCCTTAAAAGCGTCATATTTCACAATCGCCGTTTTATTCAGAGTGAGATTCTGGATCTCTTTGATCTTTCTTATCTCTTCCATGTGGTTTTTACTGTTTTCTGACAAGGTATCCAGCTCCGCGAACCGATTAATAAACGCTCTCTCCAGAGAGATTCCGTCCTTGCCTCTCATAAAGGTTTTATATTTTTTCATAAAGCGGCTCATGGTCATAGATACCTTTAAAAGATAAATGATCATAATCAATACCGCCACAAGCACTACGATCAGGATAATTCCGGGGTCAATGCCTATCGCGTTTAAAATACTGCTTTCCATTCTTTATCTGTAATTCCTTTCTGTTCATTCCACGGTTGTCCAAACTTTGCCGCCATGGACACAAATTTGGAAAGTTTCGTTGCTGCGAATAGCAACAAAGTTTCTCTTCTATCCTTGAAAAACGGAGATTATACGTAAGTTCAGCCCAGGTCTGCGCATATGCTGCGCGGACCGTAAGAACGTGATTCAGGAGTGCAAAATCCCATCGCCGCAGGCGATTTTAAATGGATTTTGCATGTAACGGTTCAGCAGGGCTGAACTGTTACGATTATACATTGCTTTCCGACGGAATCGCTTCAAAAAGCTCCAGCAATCTTTCCAGTTCTTCATTTGAATAGTACTCGATCTCGATTTTTCCCCTGTTATTCTTCCTATGGTTTACAGAAACCTTTGTACCCAGAATACTCTTCATTTTCTCTTCAATATCATGATAGATGAAACTATTTGGAATCTCCCGGCTTTTCTTTACCTTTTTCTCTTCCTGCTTTTTCTGCATTATGCGTTCAACGTCCCGCACGCTTAGCTTTTCGTCGAAGATTTTTGTGGCTAGTGCATATTGCTCGTCCTTGTTTTCCAACGCAAGCAATGCTCTCGCGTGTCCCGTGGTAATTTTCTCATCGATCAGCATCTGCTGCACTCTGTCATCCAATTTCAAGAGCCGAACCGCGTTCGTTACCGCCGTTCTGCTTTTGGAAACCCGCTCTGCAAGTTCGTCCTGCTTCAGCGAAAATTCTGTCAGAAGTCTCTGGAACGCCATTGCCTCTTCGATAGGATTCAGATTCTCTCTCTGTATGTTTTCAATCAGGGAAATTTCCACGATTTCCTGGTCGCTGTACTCCTTTATAATTACCGGAATTTCTTTTATCCCGGCAAGCTTCGCGGCTCTCCATCTTCTTTCCCCTGCGATGATTTCATAATAATCATCCCTCTTTTTTACAATCAAGGGTTGAATAACGCCGAACTGCCGAATGGAATCCGCCAATTCCAGAAGAGAATCCTCTTCAAAATTTTTTCTGGGCTGTTCCCTGTTCGGTTCGATTTCCGAAACCTTCACCATCACCTCTTCTTTTTTTACAACCTTCTCTACAATTGTCTGCACATCATTCTTTATCTGTTTTTTTGCGTTGCTGTCCGGTATCAGGGCGTCCAATCCCTTGCCAAGTCCTTTTCCTAATCCGCCTTTCTTTACTGCCATTCCTCGTCCCCCCTGTGAATCACTTCCTCCGCCAAAAGCCGGTAGCTTTCTGCCCCCGCCGATTTCGAATCGTACTTTGTAATAGGCATTCCGTGACTGGGCGCTTCTGCCAGTCTGACGTTTCTCGGAATAATTGTTTTATAAATTTCCTGTTTTAAATTGCTTTTTACATTTTCCACAACCTGAAGAGAAAGATTCGTCCGAGCATCGTACATGGTAAATACGACACCCTCCATTTCCAGCTCCGGATTCAGTCTCTCCTTTACCAGATTAATGGTATACATAAGCTGCGTCAATCCTTCCAGCGCGTAATACTCACACTGAATCGGCACTAGTACCGTATTTGCCGCGCACATGGCGTTTGTGGTCAGTACACTCAGCGACGGCGGACAGTCAATGATAATAAAATCATAACGGTTCCTTATTTGATCCAATGCCCTTTTTAATATGTATTCTTTCTCATCAATGCCGATCAGTTCAATTTCCGCAGCCGCCAGATTAATATTGGCAGGAATAATCGACAAATTTTCCACTTCTGTCTCCAGAAGGCACTCTTCTATTTCACATTCTCCAAGCAAAAGCTCATAAATCGTATTCTCCGCCTCGTTCTTATCAATTCCGAATCCACTGGTCGTATTTCCCTGGGGATCTGTATCGACTACCAGAACCTTCTGTCCAAGCTCTGCCAAAGCAGCCGATAAGTTAATGGCCGTGGTCGTTTTCCCCACTCCGCCTTTCTGATTCGCGATAACTATTGTACGTCCCATTTTATTTTGTACCCCTTTCTTCTGTGGACTCAAAATTATGATCTCAAAGTTTTTTGTTTTCTCCGCCCCCGCCGCAAACTGCGCAAAAACTCAGGCCGCTCGGAACAGTTATGGATACATTATAACATTTAATATTTTATTCTGCTACTGACATGAGCGTCTAAATCAAATGGAATAATATTTGTTTCTTTGTGCATTTTTTTATGGAACTGATTGAAAAACAGTCATTTTCGTCATGATACCCGATGACTTTTTGCTGAAGTCAAATAAATCTTTCAGGGTATGTTTCACGTGAAACATTAGTCTGTCTCTGCTTTTATATTTGCATAAGATATTTATATTGTCTGCTTCTATGTTTCACGTGAAACGTTGCCTGCTTTTTTGTTCCCGCGAGCAACGAGCCAAGCAGACATGCTTGCATGTCCATTTGGCGGTGCTGTGTACTAGTGGCACACGTTTAGCACCGACCAAAACGGAATGTAGAATACCGAGAGGGACGCTATGTGTCAGCAGCACATGTTTAGCGCCCACCGAAGCGAAGCGTAGACCCCACGTTTCACGTGAAACATTCTATTCTCGAATATTTTATTTTTCACGTAGGACATTCTATTTCCGAATATTTTATGTTTCACGTGAAACATTTTATTTTCGAATATCTTGTGTTTCACGTAGGACATTCTATTTCCGAATATTTTGTGTTTCACGTGGAACATTCTATTTTCGAATATTTTATGTTTCACGTGAAACATTCTATTTTTGAATATTTTATGTTTCACGTGAAACAATACAAGTTTTGATTTCATTATTTTCCCAACGGATTGCACTTTTTTCTACCTAATATAATAACAGACATTGCGAAAAATTGTTTTACGTCCGTGTTAAATTTTTATTACCAGCTGCACTCTGACCTTTTTTCTCCAAAGCTATATATTCCGCCATCATAACTTTATAATTCTCCAAATCACCGCTGATCCGGTCAATCTCCTTCTTCACCTGTTCCTTCTTTTCCCTGACCGTTTTCAAATTTGCGTTCAAGCTGCTCAATTTATCTTTTAAAGAATCACCACTGCGCGGAGAAAAAATTTCAAAATCAATATCCGCGTTCTGTTCCGTTTTTTCGATATTTTCCAAAATAACTTTTTCTTCCTCACAGACAGCTTTGTATTGTTTCATGACCTCCGTCAATTCTTCCCGCGCTTTCGTCAAATGATCGTTTAAAAACTCTTTTAGCATATGTTTTTTATACTCCCCTTTCACTGATCAGCTTCAACAGTACCAAACTGTTACTTATTATCTTTCATTATGATAACTCATTTATTTTTTTCTGTAAAGAATTTCTTCTATTGTAAGAATCTTTATTTTCGATTATAATAATAGTATCGAATGCACCACACCAAGTGAAGGAGTTGCTTATATGAATACAAAATTAAAAACCGCTTTTATTCTCTCGGCTCTGTCCGTGGGCACCATCCATATTATGAATCGTTGTATCACTGCGGCCTCCACCATGAAGAATCTGCTCAATACGGAAGAAGGGCATTTTTTTGACTGGAGGTTTGGAAAAATCTATTATACAAAAAAGGGCAGCGGAACTCCCCTGCTGCTGATTCACGACCTTACTCCCTGCTCTTCATCTTATGAATGGCACTCCGTGGAACAAAAACTGGCAAAGCACCATACTGTTTACACCCTGGACCTTCTGGGGTGCGGACGCTCGGACAAGCCGGACATTACCTACACAAACTATATGTATGTTCAGCTTATTTCGGACTTTATTGAAAAAGTCATCAAGCAGAAAACCGATGTGGCGGCCACCGGACTTTCCGCGTCCTTTGTCATCATGACCTGCGGAAACCATCCGGAGCTTTTGGGAAAGATTCTGCTGATCAATCCGGAAAGCCCGATTAAACTGTCCAGCATTCCTGGCAAGCGTTCCAAAATCATCAAGTTCATTATAAATATGCCCATTATCGGAACGATGCTCTACCATATCATAACAAATCAGCAGAACGTGGAATATCTGTTTACGGAAAAGTACTTTTATAATCCCTTCCTGGTAAAAGCCAAATGCGTACACATTTACCACGAATCAGCCCATAAAGGCGACAGCAACGGCAAGTATCTTCTTTCCAGCATTAACGGAAAATATGTGAATATCAACATTAACAGCGCGCTGAAAAATATAGACAACAGTATTTATCTTATTTTCGGCAAAGCAAAAGAAGAAAATGAAACGATTGCCGAAAGCTTTACAAAACTGAACCCTGCTGTAGAGACGGTATTTCTTCCCGAATGCAAACATTTGCCCCAGCTTGAAACACCGGATACTCTTGTCTCAAATATGAATATTTTCCTCTCGTAACTGTTCAGCACATTCACAATAACCCATGAAAATCCGCTTTGCTAATTAAACAGGCGCCATGACGATTTTCCATATACGGAAATCGCCATGGCGCCTGTTTTTGAATCATAAACAAGCTATTTGATCGGTTCTTTTGCCGGTATACCGGCTTTCCTTGGGAATCGTTTTGGCGTACTCTCTGTTTTCCGAATAACCACCAGACTGCGCTCAATATCACTGTCCGGCAGCGTGAAAGGAATGATTTTCTCGATTCTTCCTCCCATTGCCATCACCGCCTTTTCCCCTTCTTTTGCCTCGTTATCCACATCGCCAGACTTATACGAGACAAAATATCCACCAAGCTTCACATACGGTACACAGTACTCCGCCAAAAGGGCAAGGTTCGCCACTGCCCTGGATACCACCAAGTCAAAAGCTTCTCTGTACTCCTTGTCTCTGGCAAAATCCTCCGCTCTTCCATGAATTGTCAGAGTATTTGATAATTCAAGCTTTTCAATTAAATTATCTAAAAATTTTATTCTTTTATTCAAGGAATCCAAGAGCACCACTTCTGTCTCCGGAAACGCGATTTTCAACGGAATACCCGGAAATCCGGCCCCTGTTCCCACATCAAGAATTCTGCAGCCTTTTCTGGGCTCCATAAATTTAACCAGAGCCAGGCTGTCCACAAAATGCTTTCTTAGCACCTCGGAAAGCTCGGTAATGCCGGTTAGGTTCATAAAAGAATTCCATTCGATCAGCAGATCATAATACTGCGCGAACCGCGCCGTCTGCTTATCGCTCAGAGAAATCCCAAGCGCCCGGCAGCCCTCCTCAAGTATACGAAACGCTTCCTTCATTTCACTTCCTCTTTTCCAAATAAATCATCAGAACAGAAATATCCGCCGGAGACACGCCGGAAATTCTGGATGCCTGTCCAATGGATGCCGGTCTGTATAATTCCAGCTTTTGCCTTGCCTCTGTCCGCAGGCTGTAGACATCGCCGTAATCAATATCCTTTGGAATTTTCTTATTTTCCAGCTTTTTGAACTGTTTTACCTGCTTTTGCTGGCGCTTGATATATCCCTCGTACTTAATATTAATATTTACCTGTTCCTGGACATCCTCGGAAAGCAGCGGTCTCTCCTCATCGATGCAAGCCAGAGCCTGATACGTCAGCTCCGGCCTGCGAACCAGTTCTCCAAGAGAAATCCCCGATTTCAAAGGCGTGCTGTTTTGACTCTCCAGAAATTCCTGCACCTTCGGGGTGCCGCCGATATTCGTGTGCTCCACCCTCTGAATTTCCTTTTCAATGGCTTCCTCTTTTTTCAAAAGTCCTTCATAGCGCTCTCTGGAAATCAGGCCTACCTCGTATCCTTTTCTGGTCAGACGCAGATCCGCGTTATCCTGCCGCAGAAGCAGGCGGTATTCTGCTCTGGAAGTCATCATGCGGTACGGCTCTTTATTTTCTTTTGTAACCAGATCATCGATGAGCACGCCGATATACGCCTCGGACCGGTCCAGTACCAGCGGTTCTCTGCCCTGGATCTCCATAGCCGCGTTAATCCCCGCAATCAATCCCTGAGCCGCAGCCTCCTCATATCCGGAGCTTCCGTTGAATTGCCCGCCGCTGAACAGTCCTTTGATATTTTTGAATTCCAAAGACGCGTCCAACTGTCTGGAGTCGATGCAGTCGTACTCGATGGCATAGGCGTTCCGCACAATTTTCACATGTTCCATTCCCGGAACGCTCCGGTACATGGCATACTGCACATCTTCCGGAAGGGAGCTGGACATCCCCCCCACGTACATCTCATTTGTGTACAATCCCTCAGGCTCCAGAAATACCTGATGACGGCTCTTATCTGCAAACCGAACCACTTTGTCCTCAATGGACGGACAGTAGCGGGGACCGGTCCCCTCAATTACACCGGAATACAGAGGTGAACGGTCCAGATTCCGCCGGATAATATCATGGGTATTTTCATTTGTATACGTCAGCCAGCAGGAAACCTGTGGAATCTGCACGCTTTCCGGATCTGTGGTAAATGAAAACGGAACGATTCGCTCATCTCCCGTCTGCTCTTCCATCTTAGAAAAATCAAGACTTCTCCTGTCCACTCTGGCCGGGGTTCCTGTCTTAAAGCGGTACATGGAAATCCCATGAGCCTTTAAAGATTCCGTCAGATGATTCGCCGCCTGCAGGCCGTTGGGGCCTGTACAGGTGCTCACATCCCCATAAATGCATCTGGCCCGCAGATAGGTTCCTGTACACAATATACAGGCTTTGCAGTGATATACGGCTCCAGAATACGTTTTGACACCCGTAATCCGCCCTTCCTCCGTGATAATCTCCGTTACCTCCGCCTGCCGTATGGAAAGATGGTCCGTGTTTTCCAGAACACGGCGCATACTCCTGGAATATTCTGCCTTGTCCGCCTGGGCTCTCAGGGAATGGACGGCCGGTCCCTTGGATTTGTTCAGCATTTTCGACTGAATAAAGGTCCGGTCAATGTTCTTTCCCATCTCACCTCCAAGAGCGTCCACCTCCCGCACCAAATGTCCCTTTGACGTGCCTCCCACATTGGGATTGCAGGGCATCAGCGCGATGCTGTCTACGCTGACCGTAAACATCACGGTTTCCAGTCCCAGCCTGGCGCAGGCCAGCGCCGCCTCGCATCCAGCGTGACCGGCTCCCACTACAGCCACATCGATGGTTTCTTCTAACTTACACATCTGCATTCCTCTCTAGTTCAGCCCCGCTGAACTGCTAGCTATTTTCCCATACAAAATCTTCCGAAAATCTCATTCACCAGATCTTCCTCTACGGATTCCCCGGTAATCCTTCCCAGAGCCTCGTAGGCGTTCATCAGATCAATGGTATAGAAATCCTCCGGCATTTCCATGTCCAGGCTGTTTTTAAGCTGCGCAAGGCTTTCAAAAGCCTCCACAAGCTCCGCCTTCTGGCGGGTGTTCGTGATATAGACCTCGTCGTTAAAGGACAGCTCCCCGTGGAAAAACAGCTCCTGAATCGTGTTTTCGATCTCGCGGGCATCCGTCTGCTCCCTGGCTGAAATCGTCAGAATGGCCGCGGCCCGGCTGTCGCCGAGTATGGCCTGAATATCCTCCTTCTCCACCACGGTTTCAAGGTCCGATTTATTCAAAAGCACCAGGGTTTTCTTGCCCCGGATCAGCTCCATAATCTGGCGATCATTCTCATCCAGAGGCACGGAAGCGTCCACCACATAGATAATCAAATCCGCCGTCTGCGCCGTCTCCTTGGCCCGTTCCACGCCGATCTGCTCCACCAGATCTTTGGTTCTGCGGATTCCCGCCGTGTCGATCAGCCTCAGGGTCAGGCCGTTGATGTTTACATTTTCCTCAAGCGTATCCCTGGTGGTTCCGGCCACATCCGTTACAATCGCCCTCTCCTCTCCCAGAAGAAGATTTAAGAGGGAAGATTTCCCCGCGTTTGGCTTTCCCAGAATCACGGTCCGTATGCCCTCTGTGATTATCTTTCCGTTGTCCGCGCTGGCAATCAGCCGGTTAAGCTCTCCCATCCACCGTCTGTTTTTCTCTCCAATCTCCCCGGAAAACCCATCCAGACTGATGTGCTCCGGATCGTCCAGCGCCGACTCCACATACGCTGTCTCATACAAAATTTCTTCCCGAAGCTTTTTAATCCGTTTCTGGACAGAACCCTTCAGCTGGCTTACAGAACTTTTCAGGGCGTACTCGTTTTTTGCCTGGATAATATCGATCACTGCCTCGGCTCTGGAGAGATCCATTCTTCCGTTTAAGAAAGCCCTCTTCGTAAACTCCCCCGCCTGGGCCGGCCTGGCTCCGTTCTTCAATACAGTCTCCAGAACGCGCTTCATGGCATACACGCCTCCGTGGCAGTTGATTTCCACGGTGTCCTCCGCCGTAAAGGTTTTCGGCGCGCGCATAACCGATACCAGCACCTCATCCACCACATCTTCTCCATCCATAATATAACCGTAATGAATCGTATGTGTCTGCTGAGCGGACAGCTTCTTTTTCCCTCCCGGACTCCGGTAAATGCGATCCGCGATACGCAGGGCCTCTTCACCGCTGATCCGGATAATTCCGATTCCGGAGGGACTGACAGCCGTAGAGATGGCTGCGATTGTATCATTCTTCATCTTTACCCCTTCCTGACGCATGCGCCCTGTTGCTGAAATACGTTCTTACAGTCTGCGCAGACCTGGGCTGAACGTTTACTGAAATACCCCGCAGATTACTGCGGGGTATTATCGAAAACCACTGGACTGTTCTGTGTATTTACAGCCGCTACTGCTGCTTCTTTAACGTAACAACGACCTTTCGATACGGCTCCTCGCCCTCGCTGTGCGTCGATACATAAGGATTATTCTGAAGCGCGGAATGAATAATCCTTCTCTCGTATGGGTTCATGGGCTCTAAGAATACCGTCTTCTTTGTCCTGCGTACCTTCAGGGCAATGTTTCTTGCCAGATTTTCCAGCGTCTCTTTTCTTCTTCTCCGGTAATCCTCCGTATCCACCTTTACGCGGACATAGCCTGCCTGGCCTTTATTGACCACCAGACTGGTGAGGTACTGAACGGAATCCAGAGTCTGTCCTCTCTTTCCGATGAGAATCCCCATATCGTCTCCCTGAAGGTCGATGTTCAGGGTCTCCTCCTCATCAAAGGACGTTTTGATCTCCACGTTTTTCAGATTCATGGCGTTCAGAAGCTTTTCGAGAAATTCCTTCGCCGCAGCCGCTGCCGCCTCCTGATTAATGGGAGCCTTGGCCGCTGCCGGTTTGGCCGGCGCGCTCTCTTCCTGACGGCTTTCCTGTTTCGATGCCGCCGCGGACACCTGAGGTTTTCCGGCTCCCTGCTTCGCTGCTGCCTTTCCGCTCTCCTGCTTTGCAGCCGGCACGGGCTCCGGCGCCTTTCCCTTCTTTACTGCCGCCGCAGGAGACGCAGCCTTTTCGTTTTCCTGTTTTGTCGCCGCAGGCCGCTTCTCTTTTTTCTCCTTCTTTTCCTTTATGGGTTCCTTTGCGGGTTTTGTCAGGCTGATGTCTGCCTTTACGATTTCCCGGATATCATCCTCAAGGATTTCTTCCTGGGAAGGCATCTTTCTCCTGGCACGGATTACCGCAGGTTTGCTGCCAATACCTAAGAAACCTTTACTGCCAGTTTCCAGAACTTCATACTCAATGTTGTCGCTGCTTGTTTCCAGTTGAATGGACGCTTCGATAATCGCATCGTCTACGGTCTTGGCTGAAACTCTGATGTACTCCATAATGAAACCCCTCCTCACTCACTATTTTTTGTTTTTCTCATTGTACTGCTGCACCATCCGCGCTTTCGCAGCAATACTTCCCGGCTTCGCCTTTGTGGTATTCTTATAATAATCCGTGGATTCCTGAATTTTTTTCTTCCGGTCCTCCTGAGATGTCTCTTTCTTCATCTGGGCCACCTGTCTCTGGCTTTCCTCGGCCGCCATCCGTGCTTTCTCTGCCAGGGTAGGTGCCTTCTGGGGCGGAAGTCCCATCTTTTCACGCTTCTTATTCGCTTTTTCCAGATTCTTTTCAATCAAAGCGTCCACATCGATCTTATCCATCTGCTTATTGGTGATAATCTGCACGATGCTTCGGATAACGGAGCTGGCAATCCAGTAAATGCCAAGACCTGCCGGAAGTGTAAAGCAGAATACCATGGACATGATCGGCATAACGTTATTCATCATTTTCATGGAACGGGCCATGCTGTTCTCTTCATCGTTTCCTGTGGAAGTCTGCGGGATCAGCTTGGTATTCAGCCACTGGGTCAAAGCGGACAGAATCGGAATCGCCAGGGCGCCGATCAGCAGCAGCCACGCTCCGGACTCAAATGCGGAAAGGATGATATTCAAAGGAGAATCCGAAATGTTCAGCCCCAGGAAATAGTTCATCTCATCCAGCGTGCTCTGGGTAGATGTGATCGAATCCGCAAGGGAAGGAATCTGATCCTTTAAGCTGTCCCAGTTCGAGGGCGTCAGCTTATAGAGTACGTCCACAATGCTGTTGGCGTTAAAGCCGCGGCTCTCGAAATTAACATTCGCGCTGGTGGCAAACTCCGTCAGGATCTCCTGAGCGCCGTTCAGAGACAAAAGCTGATTCACAAGTCCCATCATCGCGTCCTTAACGCTGCTTACATAAGCGGGAACATTCCAGATAACCTGATACAGAGAAAACAGAATCGGCAGCTGCACAAGCATATACAGACAGCTTCCCATAGGAGATACGCCGTACTTCGCGTAGACGGCCTTCGTCTCCTCGTTCAACTTCATCATGGATGCCTGGTCCTGCTTGCCTTTATATTTCTTCTGAATCTTTTGGATCTCAGGGTTCATCTGAGCGGAAAGCTTTGAGAATTTCTGCTGCTTAACCGTCATGGGGATCATCAGAACATAGATCAGCACGGTAAAAAGAATAATACACAAACCGATATTCTGAATCCCGAACACCCCGTTGCAGAAATCGAAAATGGCGTTCATGATTACGCCGAGAACGGTGGCAATCGGCCCTATAATAAAGGTATTGCTCTTTGTTAATAACATGGTTTCCTCCTAATTTTAATTATACCTCCAACCGTCCCAGGCAACGCAAAGCGGCCTTGGACGCGTCCGAGGTTCTATCTTGGAAGGAAACGCATGCTCCCGCCAAGACCATATTTCCCCGTCTATGGAACGGGGTCGTACCCTCCCTTGGAAAACGGATTACAGCGCAGAATCCGCCACGCCGCCAGAATTCCTCCCTTCAGCGCTCCGTATTTTTCAATGGCCTCAAGCGCATACTGAGAACAGGTAGGGATATAGGGACAGTGCATAGTTTTCAGCGGGGACAAATACCTTCTGTAAAATTTAATCATCGCGATCATTACATATTTCATGTTCGTTAATCCTGATATTATGCAGTCCTGCCAGGTGCAAAAGGGCGCTCTCGATCTCCTGATAGCTCTTCCCCTTCGCTGCGGGTCTTCCAATTACAACAAAATCATAACCCTTTCGAAACTTTTCTTCGTTTAAGCGATAGCTCTCCCTGACTAAGCGTGTCAGCCGGTGACGGACAACACTGTTTCCAACCTTCTTACTGACCGAAATGCCTAATCGATTTTTCTCTCCGTCCGTCTTTCGCACATACATTACAAGGAACCGGTTCGCCCTGGAGCTTCCGCTTACGTATACCTTCTGAAAATCGCAGTTTTTCTTTAACGACTCTGAAAATTTCATATACTATCCCCTGACACAAGGGTTTCCTTCAATTAGAGAAGAAAAGGCCACAATTCTGCGGCCTTATGCTGATAATACTTTTCTTCCTTTTGCTCTTCTGGCAGCAAGAACTTTTCTTCCGCTTGCTGTGCTCATTCTTGCTCTGAAGCCGTGAACCTTAGATCTGGATCTCTTTTTCGGCTGAAATGTCATCTTCATACTATGGCACCTCCTTTTTATTTTTCCTGCGCTCCATAAGGAGACAGCTATTTAGCTTTTCTTTAGAACATCGCATCCATTATATTATTGAAATCCTTTAAAGTCAAGCAGAAGTTTCGCAAATTAATACACGTAGTGTTACAGTTCAGCCTTGCTGAACTGTAACTGCGAAAATCCATTTAAAATCACCTAGGGCGATGGGATTTTCGCACTCCTGAATCACGTTCTTACGGTCCGCGCAGCATGTGCGCAGACCTGGTCTGAACTGTTATTGCACATTGGAATCTTGACAAATTGTGAATTGATGTGGATAGTTTTCTCCGGTGTGGAAAATCTCCAGTAATCCACACTGGAGTACTCCACTTTGTCCACAAAGCCCAAATCTCCGTTAAAACCAGGCCTTTTCCCGTTTTCTCTCTCCAGATTTCACGAAAAAATCCACGGAAAAGGGCCGGTTATAAACAGCTTCTCCAAAGTTATCCACATTTTGGGGACAATTTGGGGATAACTTTGGGATAAGCTGTGAAAATAGGTTGGATATGGCGTTGATAAGGTTAAAAACCCTTGATTTTATCTTATTTCTGGAGTGTTAATAACATCGATGGGGATATTCACACTGGAGAATGTGGATAATTCTCCGGCTTTTTTAAATTTTTGATTGCGCAATCCACCATTTTGGGTTAATATTATGTTAGGAATATTGGCTTTACGTGTGATTGTGGACGGATTTAACCACAATCATTATTTTGCATGCATAGAAGTAAGGAGTTTGTACAGATGGAAGCAATTATACAAAAGTGGGAGGAGATCCTGGCTCTTGTGAAGGAAGAGCATGAACTGACCGAGGTTTCTTTTACCACTTGGCTGAAGCCTCTGAAGGTTCACAGCTTTGATGAAACAGAAGATGGGGGCACCCTCTATCTTCTGGTGCCCTCAGAACAGATGGGCGTTAATTACATTAAGAAGAAATACACCCTTCCCATTAAGGTGGCGATCGCCGAGATTACGGGCATTACCTGCAATGTCGAGTTTATTCTTCCTGAGGAGGCCAAGCTCCGGGAAAAAAAGCAAAGTAAGGCCAAATCTGCCTCTTCCATGCTGAATACCAGCATTGAGAAGGCGAACCTGAATCCGAAATATACCTTTGATACCTTTGTGGTGGGCCCCAATAACCAGCTTGTTCACGCTGCGTCCCTGGCTGTGGCCGAGTCTCCGGGCGAAGCCTACAATCCCCTTTTTATTTATGGAGATGTAGGTCTTGGAAAAACGCACCTGATGCACTCCATCGCCCACTTTATCCTTGAGCGAAACCCTGACGCGAAGGTGCTCTACGTCACCAGTGAATCCTTCACAAACGAGCTGATCGAGGCCATCCGTAACGGAAACAATACCGCCATGAGCAAATTCCGGGAAAAATACCGGAATATCGACGTGCTCCTTATCGATGATATTCAGTTTATTATTGGTAAGGAATCCACCCAGGAAGAGTTTTTCCATACCTTTAACGATCTGCACGGAGCCAAGAAGCAGATCATTATCTCCTCAGATAAACCGCCAAAAGAGATGCAGACTCTGGAGGGACGTCTGCGCTCCCGCTTCGAATGGGGCCTGATCGCGGATATTTCCTCGCCGGATTACGAGACCAGGATGGCGATTCTGCGGAAAAAAGAGGAACTGGACGGCTATTCCATTGACGATGAGGTTATCAAATACATCGCCACAAATATTAAATCCAATATCCGGGAGCTGGAGGGCGCTCTGAATAAGCTCATCGCCTGCAGCCGCTTGGAAAAGAAGGCAATTACCATAGAAATGGCCCAGGAGGAACTCCAGGACATTATTTCCCCCGATGAAAAGAAGGAAGTAACGCCTGCCCTGATCATTGACACGGTAGCCGAGCATTTTGGCATTACCCCCGATGATATTAAAGGAAACAAACGTAATTCCGAGATCGTCCGTCCCCGCCAGATCGCCATGTATCTCTGCCGGCATCTGACCGATGTTCCGCTGAAGCAGATCGGCCAGATCATGGGCAAAAAGGACCACACCACGGTCCTCCATGGCGTCAAAACGATTACCAATGAACTGGAGCAGTCGGAAACCCTTAAAAATACGGTTGAGGTAATTAAGAAAAAAATTATGCCGAATTGATATTCACACCTTTTCACATGCCGTCCAAAGGGATTTCAGAACCTTTCACAAGTTTATCCAACCGTCAAAAGCCTGATATTTCAAGGGGTTTTGACACTTATACACATATCCACACCCCCTATGACGGCTACGACGGACCTTTTCTTTATTATATTTTTAAAGCACGGCCAAAGGAGACTTAATCATGAAGCTGATATGTTCGAAAAACGACCTCTTAAAGAGTGTCAATATCGTTATGAAGGCAGTTCCTTCCAAAACAACCATGCCGATTTTGGAATGTATCTTAATCGACGCTTCTGCGGATAAGATCGAATTTACCACGAACGACATGGAGCTTGGCATTAAAACGGTGGTTGAGGGTCAAATTCTGGAGAGAGGACGCATTGCCCTGAATGCAAAGATTTTTTCCGATATTGTCCGAAAACTTCCGGACAGCGATGTGACGCTTGTGACGGACAGCAATGACCAGGCCGTCATTACCTGTGAAAAAGCCCGTTTTGCCATCCCAGGAAAATCCGGCGAGGATTTTGTATTCCTTCCATTTGTGGAAAGGGACGAAAGCATTGAACTTTCCCAGTTTACCTTAAAGGAGCTGATCCGCCAGACTATTTTTTCGATTGCCATTACCGAGAGCAATAAGCTTATGACAGGCGAGCTCTTTGAGATAAAGGACGGGATGCTCCGGGTGGTTTCCCTGGACGGACACAGGATCTCAATTCGAAGGACCGAGCTGAAAGAAAGCTGCGCGGACAGAAAGGCGGTAGTGCCCGGCAAGACTTTGAGCGAGGTCAGCAAAATCCTGTCAGGGGAGACGGAGGATATGGTGCGTCTGTTCTTTACGGAAAATCTGATTCTGTTCGAGCTGGACGAGACAATCGTGGTATCCAGACTCATCGAGGGAGAATATTTTCGTATTGACCAGATGCTCTCCAGTGATTACGAGACAAAAGTCACCATAAACAAGCAGGAACTTTTAAACTGTATTGACCGCGCCACGCTGATGGTAAAGGAAAGCGACAAAAAGCCCATTATCATTAATATCACGGACGGCATGCTGGAGCTGAAGATCCGCTCCGATATCGGTTCCATGAATGAGGAAATCGATATTGAGAAAGAGGGACGGGACATTATGATCGGGTTTAACCCCCGTTTTTTCATGGACGCCCTCAGGGTTATCGACGAGGAAACCATCGATATTTATCTGGTGAATCCCAAAGCTCCCTGCTTTATACGGGATGAGGAGCAGTCCTATGTTTACCTGATCCTTCCCGTGAATTTCACAGTTTAAACGAAACGGAATGTATAAGGGAGCGGTGTTTGTATGCAGACGATTAAGCTGAAAGACGATTATATCAAGCTGGGCCAGGCCCTGAAGGCGGCCGGCCTGTGTGAAAGCGGAGTAGAAGCCAAGTTTGCCGTCCTGGACGGGAAAGTGAAGGTAAACGGAGCCGTGGAGCTTCAGAGAGGAAAGAAGCTCCACGACCAGGATGTGGTGGAATATGCCGGAGAGACCATCCGGATTTTGAAATAACCGGTGGCGGATTATGGTTATCGAGACGCTCAAGCTGGAAAATTTCCGCAATTATGAGGCCCTGGATCTGAGTCTGGATGCCGGTACGAATATTTTTTTCGGAGATAATGCCCAGGGAAAGACAAATATCCTGGAATCCGTCTATTTATGCGGTACCACGAAATCCCATAAGGGAGCCAGGGACAGGGATATGATCCGTTTTGACCGGGAGGAAGCTCATATCTGCATGGAGCTTCGGAAACATGCCGGTCTCTATAAAATCGACATGCATCTTAGAAAAAGCAAAGCCAAGGGCATCGCCATAAACGGCGTGCCGATCCGCAGGGCGGCAGAGCTCCTTGGCATTGGCAATTTTGTATTTTTTTCCCCGGAGGACTTGGGGATCATTAAAAACGGGCCGGGACAGCGGCGCAGGTTTATGGATCTGGAGCTGTGCCAGCTCAGTAAGGTCTATTTGTCCCATCTGTCAAATTACAATAAAATTTTGAATCAGAGGAACCGGCTTTTGAAGGATGCCGCCTGGCATCCGGAGTATATGGATACCCTGGATATCTGGGATGCCCAGATGGCCAGATACGGCCGGCAGGTGATTGAGGAGCGGGAAGCGTTTGTGGAAAGGCTTGGAGAGATTATCCGGCCTGTCCATGAAAAGCTTACCGGCTCCAGAGAGCGTATTTGCCTGCGTTACGAGAGCGATACGCCGGGGCCGGAGCTGGAGGAGCGGATTCGCCGGATGCGTGAGCGGGATCTGCGGATGAAAACCACCCAGTGCGGTCCCCACAGAGACGATCTGGCGTTTCTTGTCAATGATGTGGATATCCGGAAATTCGGCTCCCAGGGACAGCAGAGGACTGCGGCTCTTTCGCTCAAGCTGGCGGAGATCGAGCTGGTAAAACAGGAGATACGGGACAATCCGGTGCTTCTTCTGGATGACGTCCTGTCTGAACTGGACCGAAACAGGCAACATTATTTACTGGACAGTATAAAAGAGATACAGACGCTGATTACCTGTACGGGAATCGACGACTTTGTGAAAAATCAGTTTGAGATCAACCGGGTATTCCGGGTTGTAAACGGAACGGTGTCAGAAAAGCTGCCGCAGTAAGCGCGGCAGCAGGCTGTGTTCCGGCGTTGACGATAAGGAGGGTAATATGGGCATGGAAGAAAAAACGGAATATGGAGCTGATCAAATCCAGATTCTTGAGGGATTGGAGGCAGTCAGAAAACGACCGGGCATGTATATCGGGAGCACATCGATCCGCGGCCTGCATCACCTGGTTTATGAGATTGTTGACAACGCGGTGGACGAGGTTCTGGCGGGATTTTGCGATACAATCCGTGTAATACTGAACAAGGACGGTTCCGCCACGGTGGTGGATAACGGAAGGGGAATTCCGGTGGGAATCAACCACAAGTCCGGTTTGCCAGCCGTGGAGGTGGTCTTTACGATCCTTCACGCCGGCGGCAAATTCGGCGGCGGAGGCTATAAGGTTTCCGGCGGTCTTCACGGCGTAGGCGCGTCCGTGGTGAACGCCCTGTCTGAGTGGCTTGAGGTGACCATCTGCAGTGAAGGAAAGCTCTACCGTCAGCGGTATGAGCGGGGGCATGTATGCTATCCTCTCAAGGTAATCGGAGAATGCGATCCGGAAAAAACCGGTACTACGGTTACCTTTCTTCCCGACAAAGAGATTTTTGAGGAGACGGTCTTTGATTTTAATACCTTAAAGCAGCGTCTCAGGGAGATGGCGTTTTTGACAAAGAACGTAAAGATTATCTTCCGGGACGAGCGGGACGAGGAGCCGGTGGAGAAGATTTTCCACTACGAGGGCGGCATCAAGGAGTTTGTGACCTATCTGAACAAAGGAAAAACGCCCCTGTATCCGGAGGTGATCTATTGCGAGGGTACCAGGGATGATATCTATGTGGAGGTGGCTCTCCAGCATAATGACGCCTACAACGAAGGGGTTTACAGCTTTGTAAACAATATCACGACGCCAGAGGGCGGAACGCACCTGACAGGCTTCCGAAATGCCCTGACAAAGACCTTTAATACCTACGCCAGGGCAAACAAGCTGATTAAGGAGACGGAGAGCCTGTCCGGAGAGGACATCCGAGAGGGCCTTACGGCGATTATCAGCATCAAGATTGAGAATCCTCAGTTTGAGGGGCAGACGAAGCAGAAGCTGGGAAACAGCGAGGCCAGAGGGGCCGTGGACGCTGTGGTGTCTGATCAGCTTATGATTTACCTGGAGCAGCATCCCCAGGTGGCGAAGCTGATTCTGGAGAAGTCCATTCTGGCCCAGAGGGCCAGGGAAGCGGCCAGAAAGGCCAGGGATCTCACCAGAAGAAAGTCCGCCCTGGACGGACTTTCTCTGCCCGGAAAGCTGGCGGACTGCACGGACAAGGATCCGAAAAACTGTGAAATCTATATCGTAGAGGGAGATTCCGCCGGCGGTTCCGCGAAGACGGCAAGAAGCCGGGCAACCCAGGCGATTCTTCCCCTGAGAGGAAAAATTCTGAATGTGGAGAAGGCAAGACTTGACAAAATTTACGCGAACGCGGAGATCAAGGCCATGATTACTGCCTTTGGCACGGGAATCCATGATGATTTTGATATAACGAAGCTGCGTTACCACAAGATTATCATTATGACGGATGCCGACGTGGACGGAGCCCATATCAGCACCCTGCTTCTGACTTTTATCTACCGTTTTATGCCGGAGCTGATCAAGCAGGGCTATGTGTATCTGGCACAGCCGCCCTTGTATAAAATCGAGAAGAACAAGAAGGTCTGGTATGCCTATGACGACCTGGAGCTGAACCGGATTCTCACGGAGATCGGAAGGGACCAGAATAATAAAATCCAGCGCTATAAAGGATTGGGAGAGATGGACGCCGACCAGCTCTGGGAGACAACTATGGACCCGGAAAAGCGGATTCTGAAAAGGGTAAATATGGACGAGGAGTCCACATCAGAGCTGGATCTGACCTTTACAACCCTAATGGGGGACCAGGTGGAACCCAGAAGAGAGTTTATCGAGGAAAACGCGAAATTTGTGCAAAATCTTGATATTTAGGAGGGACTATGGAAGATACGATATTTGACAAGATTCACGACGTGGATCTGAAGGAAACCATGGAGAAATCCTATATTGATTACGCCATGAGCGTTATTGCCGCAAGAGCCCTGCCGGATGTCAGGGACGGCTTGAAACCAGTTCAGAGACGCGTCCTTTATTCTATGATCGAGCTGAACAACGGTCCGGACAAGCCCCACAGAAAATGCGCCCGTATCGTCGGCGATACCATGGGTAAATACCATCCCCATGGAGACGGTTCAATCTACGGCGCGCTGGTAAATATGGCCCAGGAATGGTCTACGAGATATCCTCTGGTGGATGGCCATGGAAACTTCGGCTCTGTGGACGGAGACGGCGCGGCAGCCATGCGTTACACGGAGGCCCGTCTGAGCAAAATCTCCATGGAGATGCTGGCGGATATCAATAAGGACACCGTGGATTTTAAGCCGAACTTTGACGAGACGGAAAAGGAGCCGGTGATCCTGCCCTCCCGTTTTCCGAACATCCTGGTAAACGGAAGCAACGGAATTGCCGTGGGTATGGCTACGAACATTCCGCCCCATAACCTCCGGGAAGTGATTCAGGCCGTTGACAAGATCATCGAGAACCGTGTGAACGAGGGACGGGAGACGACCCTGGAGGAGATTATGTCCATTATAAAGGGGCCGGATTTCCCTACAGGCGCGCAGATTCTGGGTACCAGGGGGATCGAGGAGGCCTACCGCACCGGCCGGGGAAAGATCCGGGTGCGCGCGGTGACGGAGATCGAGACCATGCCCAACGGAAAGAGCCGGATTCTGGTATCCGAGCTTCCCTATATGGTCAATAAGGCAAGGCTTATCGAAAAGATGGCGGATCTTGTGCGGGATAAAAAGATAGACGGCATCACCGCCATCACCGACGAGTCCAGCCGGGAAGGAATGCGCATCAACATTGAGCTGCGCCGGGACGTAAACGCCACGGTGGTGTTAAACCAGCTCTATAAGCATACCCAGCTCCAGGATACCTTTGGCGTTATTATGCTCGCCCTGGTAAACAACGAGCCCAAGGTTATGAGTCTTCTGGATATTCTTCATCACTATATCCGCCATCAGGAGGATGTGGTCACCAGAAGGACGCGCTATGAGCTGAACAAGGCCCAGGAACGGGCTCACATACTGGAAGGTTTGCTGATCGCCCTGGACAACATCGATGAAGTGATCAAAATTATCCGGGGATCGGCCAATACGCCGGCGGCAAAGGAAGGACTCATGAGCCGCTTCGGGCTTACGGACGCCCAGGCCCAGGCTATCGTGGACATGCGTCTGCGCACACTGACCGGTCTGGAGAGGGAGAAACTTGAGGCCGAGTATCAGGAACTTCAGAAACGGATTGAGGAGCTGAAGGCAATTTTGGGGGACGAAAATCTTCTGCTCGGCGTTATCCGGGACGAGATGAACGTCATTGCCGACAAGTACGGGGATCAGCGCAGAACCTCCATCGGGTACGACGAGTTTGATATCTCCACGGAAGATCTGATTCCAAAGGAGAATGTGGTTATTACCATGACAAAGCTTGGCTACATCAAGCGCATGACCATCGACAATTTCAAAAGCCAGGGAAGAGGCGGCAAGGGAATCAAAGGCATGCAGACCATTGAGGACGACTACATCGACGAGCTTTTGATGACCAATACCCACCACTATCTGATGTTCTTTACGAATAACGGAAAGGTATACCGGATTAAGGCCTATGAGATTCCGGAAGCTGGCCGCACGGCCAGGGGAACGGCCATCGTAAACCTTTTGCAGCTTGGGCCGGATGAAAAGATCACGGCGGTGATTCCTCTAAAAGAGTACAAGGAGGGCAATTACCTGTTTATGGCTACCAGGAAGGGCATCGTAAAGAGAACACCGGTGACGGATTACATGAATATCCGCAAAACCGGTCTGGCGGCCATCAGCCTTCGGGAGGACGATGAGCTTATCGAGGTGAAGCGCACGGACGACACCAAGCAGATTCTCATGGTGACGAAGTACGGCCAGTGTATCCGCTTTAATGAGACGGATGTGCGCAGCACCGGAAGAGTCTCCATGGGTGTTATTGGCATGAGCCTGGTGGACGGCGACGAGGTCATCGGCATGCAGTTGGATACTCAGGGAGAGTATCTGCTGACTGTCTCCGAAAAGGGTATGGGCAAGCTGACGCCTGTCAGCGAGTTTACAACCCAGAACCGGGGCGGCAAGGGCGTGAAGTGCTACAAGATCATGGAAAAGACCGGAAATGTCATCGGCGTAAAGGCGGTGAATATGGAAGACGAGGTTATGCTCATCAATACGGAGGGAATTATTATCCGCATTAACTGCAGCGATATTTCCGTTCTCGGAAGGATAACCTCCGGAGTGAAGCTTATGAATCTGGACGACAACGTTTCCGTGGCCGGCATCGCCAAGGTGCGGGATAACCCGGGAAACGTAGAAAACCAGATGATCGAAGAAGAGACAAAGTAAAGTAACCGGACGGCCCCGCGCGTTTGCCGCGAGGCCGCCAGAACAGGATTTGGGAGTACAGACAAAACATGAGCAGAGTTCGCAGAATGCTGGCCGTATGGGCAGCAAAACTCATTGGAGCCGCCTGCCGGATGAGCGGAAAGCAGGGCGTTACCCTGGCTGGGAAGGTTGCCCTGAAAATCTGCCCGGATATTCTGGATAAGCTGGCGGCTCAGGTACGCGGCGGAATCTTTGTGGTATGCGGGACGAACGGAAAGACCACCACGAACAACCTTCTCTGCTCCGCTCTGGAGTACGAGGGGAAAAAGGTGGTCTGCAACCACACCGGGTCCAATATGTTAAACGGCGTAGTGTCCGCCTTTGTGCTGGCGGCGGACCTGAAAGGGGACCTGGACGCGGATTACGCCTGCATTGAGGTGGATGAGGCTTCCACGGTACGGGTTTTTCCGCATTTTAAGCCGGACTTTATGATCCTGACCAACCTTTTTCGGGATCAGCTTGACCGCTACGGAGAGATAGACATTACCATGAAGCTTTTAAAGAAGGCCATGGGCATGGCTGGGGATATGACGGTGGTGGTCAACGCCGACGATTCCCTTTCCACATTCCTGGCAATGGACAGCGGAAACCCCTATGTTACCTATGGAATCGGGCAGCAGGTTTTTGAGGAGGACAAGGACTCCAGGGAAATCCGGGAAGGGCAGTTCTGCAAGCGCTGCGGAGAAAAAATGAAGTATCGTTTTTATCACTACAGCCAGCTTGGCGATTATTACTGCCCCGGGTGCGGCTTCCGAAGGCCCGCTCTTGACTTTGACGCCAGGGATGTGAAAGCTGGCGGAACCCTTTCCTTCAAGGTGGAGGGACGCCGTATCCAGGCAAATTACCGGGGCTTTTACAACATCTACAATATTCTGGCGGCCTATGCCGGGGCCAGGACCGCGGGCCTTGCCCTGAAAAACTTTAATAAGGCGCTGAAGGACTACAATCCCCAGAACGGAAGAAACGAGGTATTTCATATCGGGAAAACCGCCGTTACCCTGAATCTGGCAAAAAACCCCGCGGGTTTCAACCAGAATATCTCGGCGGTGATGGAAGATCCCACTCCCAAGGATCTGATTGTGCTGATCAACGACAACGACCAGGACGGCACCGATGTATCCTGGCTCTGGGATGTGGATTTCGACCGCTTTAAGGACATCCACGCGGCTTCCATTACGGTCAGCGGTATCCGATGCCAGGACATGCGCCTGCGTCTGAAATACGTAGATATTCCATCGGAACTTGAGCCGGACGTGGAGAAAGCCATCCGCAGGAAGCTTTCGGACGGGGTGGGAAATCTTTACGTTCTGGTAAACTATACGGGGCTTTACAGCACTCACAATATTCTCAAGCGGATTGAGGGGGAGAGCGCATGAGCAAAAAGCTTGTAATCGGCCATCTCTACCCGGATCTTCTGAACCTTTACGGCGACCGGGGAAATATCCAGTGTATGGTCAAGAGACTGGAGTGGAGAGGCATGGAGGCGGAGGTAAAGGAATTCCGCCTGGAGGATACCATTGATTTTTCCGGACTGGACATTGTCCTTATGGGAGGAGGCTCTGATCGAGAACAGATGATTGTCTGCTCAAAGCTGAAGGAGATTCAAAAGGACTTCAAGGAATACGTGGAGGACAACGGCGTGGTGCTGGCGGTATGCGGCGGCTACCAGCTTCTGGGAAATTATTATCAGACCAGCGACGGGATTATCACTGGCCTGGAGCTGGTGGATCTGTACACCGAGCAGAAGCCAGGCCGTCTGATTGGCAACATCATCATCAAAAGCGATTTATTCGACATGCCCATCGTCGGTTTTGAAAATCACGGAGGCCGGACGGTGATCGGCTCCAACCAGCCCCTTGGGAAGGTACTTTTCGGCTCCGGAAACGACGGAGAATCCGGGTATGAAGGCGTCCGGTACAAAAACGTCATCGGCACCTACATACACGGACCGCTGCTTCCCAAAAATCCCATGCTCTGCGACTGGCTTCTGGCCAGGGCACTGGAGAGAAAATACGGGGACAGCGCAGAGATGACGCCCCTGGAGGACCGGGAGGAGAAGGAGGCCAACGCCTATATATGCGGGCGGTTTTTAAAAAAAGAATAAAGCAGACCTGTTATGACACCCGGTCTTTGGCATGCGGCACCCATTGCTTTTTAAGTGTGGGTGCTGTTTTTTTGAGTGAACAGTAACATCGCGGATTCATTGAACATTCGCTTCGCGAATGGAATCCGCTCACACTTGAATCATCTTCTTACGCCGCAAACAGCAGGTGTTTGCGGCTGCTGTAAATAGTAACGAATGATTACTGTACGTCGGATAGGAAAGGGATTATCAGTGGAAAGAGAAGGAATTTTGTGCTATTATATTATCCGAATGAGATGTGCCAAATTAAATAACAAATTAACACTGAATCAGGGAAATCCTCTGTTTTCCATTTGGCAGAGGAGTAAGCGTAGGTTCGGCTATGAGGAAAATGAAGAAGAGTATGCGCAGAAAAATGAAGATGAGTACCCGTCTGATGGTTTTGTACACGGGCTTGACGATTCTGCTTCTGGCGGCAGTAGCCAGTTTTTACTATGGGTATAATGAAGCCAGTATTTACGAGGAGAGTGTGGCGAACCTGTCGCAGATTGCGGACAGCACGATGCTTCAGATCGACAGCAGTCTCACCGTTATGGAGCAAACCACGGTGGACGTGCTGGCGGACCGGGAGTTTATGCTGGCATGGGAAGCGAATTTGAGAGAGCAGACGGATACGAATACGGCCGTCATCCGGAGCGTAATGACAAACGCGTATAAAAACAAAAGCAATATCCGAAGAGTGGCTGCCTTTGACGCAAAAGGCAACTATTACTGTACCGGGGTAGTGGATTTCTCCAGAGAGGATCTGCTGAAAAAGATTGAGTATATTCAGAGCAATTATCAGTTTAATATACAGAATACCAGAGTTTTTAAAGGGCCGGAGAAGGATTTCTGGGACAAAGACGCGGAAGGCACGGTTATTTCAGAAATCAAACCCATCAAGGACAGCAATGCCAATATCCTGGGATATATCGAGGTTCAGCAGAATGTCTTTTATCTGGACCGTATCTGCAATCTTCAGATGAACGGTTATCCTTTAAAGGTTATCGTATTTATGGAGGACAACGACGTATTCTACAAAAATTTTTCCGATGAGCCGGAAGGTTATCCGGAAACCATCGCGGAAATGACCTCCGAGTATTCCAAAATACGTGAAACCAAGGATTCCATTATCTGCACGGTATCCTCCAACTATTATCAGGGCAGAGCGGTGTTTATCCTGGAAAAATCCAGCCTGCGGCAGCTTATATGGAACGTTATAAAGGGGATGGTCGCCCTGGTTCTGGTGCTGTTTGCCCTGACCTTTCTGTTTGTGGTGATTGTCACCCGGAGGATTTTCAATCCCATAAACAGCCTTTTGCAGCATATGTCCAGGCAGGATCTGACGAACTTTAACGGAAAGCTGGAAATCACGCCGAAGGATTACGAAACGGAGATTCTTGCCAGTACCTATGAAACGATGATGCAGCGGCTTCGGGACGCCATAGACCGTCAGGAAAAGCTGAAAATGGTTCAGACAAAGACCCTGTTCAGCATTCTTCAGTCGGAGATCAGTCCGCATTTTCTCTACAATACTCTGGGAAGCATCGCGAATATGTGCCAGGAGGGACAGGGGGAGGCGGCCGCGGAGGCGTGCTATGATTTGTCGGACATCCTGCGCTATTCATCGGATTATAAGTCCGCCGAGGTTTCGATTCAGGAGGAGATCCGAAATCTTCACGCGTATCTGTCGCTGATGAAGACCCGCTACCGCCAGAGGCTGGAATATGAGATCACGGCGGATGAAGATACGTTTTTCTTCCTGATTCCCAAGCTGACGCTCCAGCCGCTGGTGGAAAACGGCATCAAATACAGCCTGATGGAAAAGGAGACCGTGGTTATACAGGTATTTGTGGTGATGGTGGGCCCGGAACTGATTCTGGAGGTCAAGGATAACGGCTGCGGGATTTCCGAGGAATCGCTGGAAATCATCCGGCAGCGCCTGGACGAAATCCAGGATGCCGAGGCCTTTGAAAAAATTTCCAACCAGATACAGATCGGAGGCATGGGACTTAGCGGCACTCTGATCCGGCTTTCTATCTTTTTCGGGGAAGACTTTTCCTGGCAGGTGACAAGGACCAACGATGAAGACGGAACCACGATTATGATAAAGATAAACACGGAACATAACCGGTAGAGGAAAGGAAAATGTATAAGGTATTAATTGTAGACGACGAACCTGCGGTACTGGATATGGAGAAACGGGCGATCCGCATGAGAGTCCCGGATTTCTCGGTTGTTGGGGAGGCCTATTCCGTAAAACAGGCAATTCGGCTTTATGAGGAACTTTCGCCGGACGTGGTGCTCACGGATATAAAAATGCCGGGAGAGCTGGGAACGGAACTCATTGATTATATCGGACAGAAGGAAAAAGGCGCGGTGTGCGTGGCGGTGAGCGGCTATTCGGATTTCGCGTATGTCCACGACTCCTTCACAAAAGGGGCTCTGGATTATCTTTTAAAGCCTGTGGAGGCGGGAAAGGTGGAGGAGCTCTTTCTCCGTGTAAAAAAGATTCTCAAGGAAAAGGACGGCGAGGATCTGGAGCTTCCAAAGGCAAAGCTCTCCGGCGAGGAGATGGTGCGCAGCATATGTGCCTACATGGAAAAAAATCTTTCCGGGGATAACAGCATTGTGGCCATCTGCGGCCATTTCGGGATCAGCCAGCCGTACCTGAGCAAGATTTTCAAAAAGCATAAGGGCTGCACCTATAACGAATATCTGACGAACTATAAAATTGAGCGGGCCAAGGCGCTGCTGGCTCAGAAGGACGCGTATCTGATCGGCGAGATTGCCAGCGCGCTGGGATACTCGGACCAGTTTTATTTCAGCAAGGTTTTCAAAAGCAGCGTGGGCTGTACGCCCAGAGAATACCGGAACCGGATCGAGTCAAACTGACATGCGGGCATGCTTATCGCTCATGGGAAGGAAGCCTGCGGTATGGTTTTGCATTTTGTATAATTTCATTTAGATTTTATATGTCCTGCGAAAGAGGATTTTTATATACTAAAATCATCAGAAACCATGCAGGGAGGTGCTTTATGATTACGAACCGTGAGCGTGAGAGAATGACGCTGGATTTTAAAAAGCCGGAGGACAGAGGTTCCATTGAGGAGACATTCTATCCCTGGGTCCTCACCACACAGAGATATAAGACCGAGGGAATCCCGGCCGAAATCGCGGACGGCGCAAAGGATATTACCAATGACATTGTGGGAAACAAGGCGAATCAGCAGGAAAAATATTTTCCGGTTGCCTGGGCCGAGGGCGTTATGCGGTACGAGCGCTACCTGGGCTTTGATCCCGTCCGGAGAATCCATTTCGTGCTGCCGTTCCGCAGGTTTGAGGAAAAGGTGATCGAGGTAAATCCGGAGTATACCTTAAAGCAGGATGTGTTTGGCCGGCAGCTGATCCGGAAAAAGGGTTCTGAGCTGGATCTGGAATACAAGCAGATCGTAGAGTCGGAGGACGACTGGAAGCGTTTGATGGAGCGGGGCGACCGGGAGCTTGAGACCTTTACGGATGAAGCCATCCGCCAGGCGTACGAGCCGCTGAAGGAGGCCCATGACCGGGGAGACTATTCCATTCGCCTGAACCTGGAAGGCTTTTTCTGGACGCCCAGAGAGCTGATGGGCTTTGAACCGGTGCTGTACGCCTTTTATGATCAGCCGGAGCTTCTGCACAGCATAAACGATTATATCCTGAAGGTGTACCAGGAAAAAATGATGAAGGTCATCGACATTCTGCAGCCGGATGTGGTTTACTTCATGGAGGATCTCAGCGGGAAAAACGGCCCCATGATCTCGCCTGACTGCTTCAATGAATTTGTGGGAGATTATTACCGGAAGCTGATCCCGGAAATGAAGGCCAGAGGCGTGGGAAATGTCTTTGTGGACACGGACGGCGAATTTTCCAAGCTGATCCCCCATTTTATGGACGCCGGAGTGGACGGTTTCCTTCCAATGGATGTAAACGCGGGCATGAACATCGTAAAGGTAAGAGAGATGTTCCCCAGGCTGAAATTCATCGGCGGCTTTAACAAGCTGAAGATTGAGGAAGGCAAAGATGCCATAGACCGGGAATTTGAACGAATCCTTCCGGTAATCCGTGGAGGCGGCTACATACCGGGCGCGGACCATCAGGTGCCTCCGTCGGCGCCGCTGCATCTGTATCAGTATTACATTGAACAGCTCTCAAAGGTAATGCAGCAGGCGGGAGCGGATATTAAGGAGTGAGTTCCGCCGCCAAAGTGATTTGACAGAAGTAGTGATCCGGTTATAGCAAACAGCGAAAATTGGAAATGCGCCTGGAAACAGAAAATGTTCCCAAGGCGCATTTCTTATTCCTGTGATCCATACCAGGGTTGTCAAATACGGGCTGTTTGCAGCGGTAAATTGATCTTCCAGTGCGGCGAAGAAAATGAAATATTCTGTGTGATTTGTTGTAAAAATGTTTTTTATGCAAAAATTTACCGCATATTTTCAAGTTTCCATATTTTGTTTTTAATTTTCCATGTTCCTATCGCGTTCTTTTCTTTAAAATAATTCTTAGGAATCAGGGAAGGAGAAACGGGGGTGACGCAATGGCCAAAACAATACTTGAGCTGAAAAACATTGTAAAAACCTTTCCCGGCGTAAAGGCTCTGGACGGCATAAGCTTTCAGCTTTACAGCGGCGAAGTCCACGCGATCTGCGGGGAAAACGGAGCGGGCAAATCAACCCTTATGAAGGTGGTCTGCGGCGTTCACAAAGCGGACAGCGGAACCATGATTGTCAATGGAAAAGAAGAGGCGTTCGGCAATCCTCTGGAGGCTTACAAAAAGGGCGTATCTATCATTTTCCAGGAGACGAGCCTTTTTGAAGAGATGAAGGTGCTGGACAACCTTTATCTCGGCCATGAGATTATGAAAAAGATCGGGCCGATCCCTGTCATTGACTACGCCGCTATGAAGGAGAAGGCTCTGGAGATTTTTAAAAAGCTGAATACGGATATTCCGCTGGACGCCCAGGTGAAAAATCTCGGCATGGCCCAGAAACAGATGGTGGAAATCGCCAAGGCTCTTACCTTTGACGCCAACATTCTGATTTTTGACGAACCCACAGCATCTCTGACAGAGAGAGAAGTGCGGGCTCTGTTTCAGATCATTCAGAATCTGAAAAAAGAAGGGCTGGGGATTGTCTACATCAGTCACCGTCTGGAGGAAATTTTCGAGATCTGCGACCGGGTGACGGTGATCCGGGACGGCCAGTATATTTCCACGAAGGACGTAAAGAAGACAAATAAAGACGAACTGGTGGCGGATATGGTTGGCCGGAAGATGGGCAGCTATTATCCGAAAAAAGATACGAAGATCGGCGGCGAGCTCCTTCGGGTTGAGCATTATTATGACGAGGGATTTCTGGAGGACATTAATTTTTACGTGAGAAAGGGAGAGATTCTCGGATTTTCCGGCCTTGCGGGGGCGGGACGCACGGAGCTGATGCAGTCCATATGCGGCCTCACGAAAAAGGCGGCGGGCAGCGTATTTCTGGATGGAAAAGAAATCCATATACGGAATTACAACGATGCCATGGATCAGGGAATCGTGTATGTTTCCGAGGACCGCGGAAAATACGGCCTGATCGTAGACATGTCCATTGAAAATAATATTTCCCTGCCGCAGCTTCAGAAGCTGAGAAAAACGCTGGATTTTCTGGACGTGAAAAAAGAAAAGACGCTGGCGGGAAAATATATACAGGAGATGGGAATCAAGGCCCCGGACGGCGAATTTCTGGTGACGAACCTTTCCGGAGGAAATCAGCAGAAGGTATCCGTATCCAAAGCTCTGGCCCTGGAGCCGAAGCTTCTTCTGCTGGACGAGCCCACAAGAGGCGTGGATGTGAACGCGAAGGCGGAAATCCATAAAATTATCAGCGACCTGACGGAAAAAGGGCTGACGATTATCATGGTTTCCTCGGAGCTTCCGGAGCTTCTCGGAATGTGCGACCGGATTTATGTCATGAAGGACGGCCGTATCGCCGGCTGTTTTGATAAAGAAGACGCGACCCAGGAGGCGGTTCTTTCCGTTGCCCTTGAATCAAAGAAGGAGGTAGGGGCATGAAGAAACGATCCTTTCTTACCACAGAGTTTTATTTATTCTGTTTTCTGGTGGTGATTATGCTGCTGCTTGCCGTGGCGGCGCCTGGATTCTATACGCTGAACAACATCATGAGTATTTTGAACTCCTTCAGCTATATTCTCATATCCGCCATCGGAATGAACCTGATTATATTAACGGGAAATATCGATGTGTCCACAGGCGCGCTGATTTCCGTGGTGGCCCTGGCAAGCGCGGCCATCGGAAAAACCGGGGTTCCCTTTGCGGGACTGCTTCCGGCAGCCATGGTTATGGGAGCCCTGCTAAGTACCCTGAACGGACTTTTCATCACCGGACTGAAGATTCCGGCCATTGTGGCGACCCTGGCCACCACGCAGATTTTCCAGGGCGTTCTGCCGCTGACGGTGGAGGGCTCAATTTACGATCTGCCGGCCAGCTTTACCTGGCTTGCCTTTAAGGCGAAGATCTTCGGCGTGGTTCCGGCCAGTGTGCTGATCTGCCTGATTGTGACGGTATTTTTCCTTCTGTTTACCCGGTATTCCAGATTTTCAAAAAAGCTGTATGCTATTGGAAATAACCGGAACGGGGCGCGGCTGGCGGGAATTAATGTGGACAAAACCGTTGTGATTTCCTACACGATAGCGGGGGCCCTGTTTGGAATCACGGCTCTGATTGTAGCCACGGCGGGACAGCGTGTGACTACCACCATGGGAACCGGCATGGAAATGACGTTTATCGCGGCAGTTGTGCTTGGAGGAACCAGCCCGGCAGGTGGTTCCGGAAAAATCATCGGTACTGTTATGGGCGCTTTTATTCTGGCGATTGTGGCTCCCGCCATTAACTTTCTGGGAATCAGCCCCAACTGGGCGGACGCGGTAAAAGGCGCGATTATCCTGATTTCTGTTGTGGTGAGCGCGGCCAGGAACATAAAAGGCAGAAGAGTTATCGCAAGGTGCGCGGTGCGGCAAGGAGGTTGAGAACGGTGAAAAAAAGGACATTTAAATTTTCTTTTAATGTGGCGCTGTTCCTGATCTGGCTTCTGCTTTTCGCATTTATTTCTATAAAAGCGCCGAATTTCTTAAAGCCCAATTACCTGATTTCGGTTATGCTTCGAAATATTATCGAAATCGGCATGGTGGCGCTGCCTATGACCCTGGTAATCATTACGGCAGGCATCGATCTTTCCGTGGGAAATATTCTGGTGCTGTCCTGTATGCTGGGAGGCATGGCGGCCGGAGCGGCAGGAGACGCGGCCGGGGCGCTGATAACGCTGGCTGTAGGTCTGATTTGCGGAATTATAAACGGAATCATTATTGCCAAGGTAAAAATCACGCCGATGGTAACGACCCTGGCTACCATGTATCTCTATCTGGGACTTGCCAGAGGCATTACCCAGGGAGACAGCGTTTACGCGTTCCCTCTGGCGGCTTACCTGGGAAATACGGTGATCGCCGGACTTCCCATTCAGATCTGGATTTACCTGGTTCTGGCTGTGGTATTTGTCTATATTCTTTCAAAAACCACACTGGGAAGGAAAATCTACAGCATCGGACTGAATCCCAACGCCGCGAAATACGCAGGGGTGAAAACGGATAAAATTTTAATCGGCATCTATGCCCTGACCGGCGTGATCTGCGCTCTGGCGGCTCTGATCTGGCTTGGCAGATTTACCAGCGTAAAATATGATGCAGGTACAAACTTTAACCTGAAAGTCATTACGGTTGTGGTGCTTGGAGGCACAAGCATCAACGGCGGAATCGGAGATATGAAGGGAACCATTCTCGGAACCCTGATTATCGCGACCCTGAACAGCGGTCTTACGGTTTTGAATATTCCCATCGACGTGCAGACCATCGTACAGGGAGCCGTTTTAATGGTGGCTCTGATTGCCTACGCGGTTCTGAACGACCGGGCGAAGAAGAGAAAGATTGTGGCGGTTCAGTAGGTTTACTGTAACAGTTCGCTATAAATGCTTTTAAAAGTCCAAAGGACTTTAAAATTTATATTAAAGGAGGGTTTTATCAATGAGAAAAAGTTTACTGAAAAAGGTAGCAGCGGCGGCGCTGGCAGGTGTGATGACCTGTACGATGTTTGGAGGACTTGCCTATGCGGAGGAAGAAGTAACCATTGCCATGCTTCCGAAGTTCAAGGGAGAGAATTACTTTGATGCCGTAAAGACGGGAGCAGAAGAGGCCTCCGACGAGCTTGGCATTACCCTGCTCTATGACGGCCCCTCCCAGGACCAGGCCACAAACCAGAAGCAGGTGGATATTCTGGAGGGCTGGATTGCCCAGGGCGTAGACGCGATCCTGGTATCCCCCAACGACCCCACGGCCATTGCCCCCACGCTGAAAAAAGCACAGGAAGCCGGCATTAAGGTTCTGACCTTTGACGCCGACGCCCAGGAAGATTCCAGAGACCTGTTTATCAACCAGGTAAGCGCGGACGCTGCCGCCAAGGGACTTCTTGATGCGGCGAAGCAGGATCTGACCTCAAAGGGCTATGGAGACGACAAGAAGGCAAACATCGCCCTGGTATCCAGCACCGGTACCGACGCGAACCAGAACGCATGGCAGGCGGCCATTGAAGAGCTTCTGACCACCGATGACTACAGCTTTATGGTAATTCAGAATAAGGACACGGATATCCTGTATCCGGGAACCGATGAGACAAAGGTAAACGCGGAGTGCGCGACCCTGATCTCCAGAATGGGCCCCGGCGAGGATCAGATTCAGGCGGCCATCGCTCTGTCCTCCATGTCCACACCGGCTCTGGGCGCTCAGTATGAGTCCGCGGCCAGCAAACCGGACGCAACCGTGATCACCCTGACCGGACTTGCGACACCCAACGCCTTAAAGACCTACATCAAGGATGAAAATAATCCGCTGTCCACGGGCGTTCTGTGGAACTGCATGGATCTTGGCTATCTGGCAGTACAGACGGCTTACCAGCTTACAACCGGAGAAATCACCACGGATTCCGAGTCCATCACTGCCGGAAGACTGGGCGACAAGGAAATCACGGACAGACAGGTTGTGCTTGGCGACGCGCTGGTATTCGACGCGAGCAATGTAGATGAATTCGATTATTAAAAAACAGGAAAGCCTTTATGAGCATTCCGGCAGCAGGCGAAAGAAAAATATGCGCGGCGGATAACGGTTCGGCATAGCTGAACGGCTGCCGCGGCGGAAACGTTCGGAGACTGCCGTGAAAAAAACAAAAAGCGTAAGAGTTCAGCGGGGCTGAACTCTTACCAGAAAGCAGAGCTGCCGGAAAACAGAATCGAACATGTTTTCCGGCAGCTTTTTGCATAAGAGTCTTGTATTCTCCCAAGGGGCGGGTTAAAATAGAAAAAGATTTAGGAAAGGATTCAGTGAGGAGGCAAGATTATGGCGTTAATTCAAGTGAACTTTATCTCAGAATGTCTCATGCGTACCGTAACCCTTAACGCGGTGATTCCATTTGATAAAATCCGGATGCCGGGAGCCCAAAAGAAGGAAACGAAGTCCTTCAAAACCCTGTATCTGCTCCACGGCGTCTTTGGAAATTATACGGATTGGGTGAGCGGCACCTGTATTCAGAGATGGGCTGAGGATAAAGATCTGGCGGTGATTATGCCCTGCGGGGAGAACCATTTTTATGTGGACTGTCAGGCGAACGGCGAACGCTTCAGCGAATTTATCGGACGGGAGCTTCCGGAAAAAATGCGCGCCCTGTTCCCCCTGTCCGAAAAAAGGGAGGATACCTTTATCGGCGGACTGTCCATGGGCGGCTACGGCGCTATCACCAACGGATTGAAATACAGCGAAACTTTTGGAAGGATTGCCGGTCTCTCCAGCGGCTTGATTCTGGACAGGCTGGAGAGCGCAGAGCCGGAGCTGACGGAGCGTGTCTTTGGGCCGGACTTTAAAAAGACCATATTCGGAGATCCGATTATCGGAAGCGACAAAGATTATCACGCGCTGGCCAAAAGGCTCGCGGACTCGGAAAAGCCGCTTCCGGAGATTTATCTGTGCTGCGGTACGGAGGACGATCTGTTGGAGGCCAACAGGGCCTATGCCCGTGAGTTAAAAGATCTGGGCTACCCGGTTTCCTATGAGGAAGGACCGGGAGGACACGACTGGGAATTTTGGAATACCTATATCAAAAAAGTAGTGGACTGGCTTCCGCTGGAGAAAACAGAGAGCATTCACAGCGGACACGTTCAGAATTAGGAGGATGCCATGAGAAAAGGATTTAAAATGAAGCTCTGCCCGGGGCAGGAAAAAGAATACGAAAGACGTCATAATGAGCTTTGGCCGGAAATGAAGGAAATGATTCATGAATACGGCGGAAAGAATTACTCCATTTTTCTCGATAAGGAGACGCTGACCCTTTTCGGCTATATTGAGATTGAAGATGAAGCACTGTGGGCCAGGAGCGCTGATACGGCCATCAACCGGAAGTGGTGGGATTTCATGGCCGATATTATGGAGACGAATCCGGATAACAGTCCGGTGAGCATCGACCTGCATCCGGTCTTTCATTTGGATTAGGAAAAGGATATGATTCGGATAATTTTAATGGTTCTGAGAAACCTTCATCACGTACCATTCGAGATACCGAAATTGTTTTCCTACGCGAAGCATCCGGAAAAACATTCTCTGGAAGAGCGCTACGCTTTGATCCAGAAAATTGACGGATACGCGAACAAAGGGGGGCGGGTCCGCATTGAAGCCCATGGAGTCGAGAACATTCCCAGGGAGGACGGATTTATTTTTTACCCGAATCATCAGGGGATGTATGATGTGCTTTCCATCATACAGACTTGCCCGCGGCCCTTTTCGGTGGTCATGAAAAAGGAACTGAGCAATATTTTTTTCCTGAAACAAATTTTCGCGCTTCTGGAATCCATCCCAATCGACCGGGAGGACATTCGTCAGTCCATGGAAGTGATAAAGGAAACGGCGGAGCGTGTCCGCCAGGGAAAAAATTTTCTGATTTTTGCCGAGGGAACCCGTTCCAAGGACGGAAACCATCCTCATGAGTTCAAAGGGGGAAGCTTTAAAAGCGCCGTAAAGGCCCGGTGTCCCATTGTGCCGGTGGCCCTGGTGGACGCTTTCAAACCTTTTGATACAAATTCCCTGGCTCCGGTGACAGTAAAAGTGTGCTATTTAAAGCCCCTGTATTTTGAGGAGTATTCCGCGATGAAGACCTCTGAGATCGCGGAAGAGGTAAAGCGGCGCATTGAAGCGGAAATCCGGGTGCTGACGGAATCCTGAAAAAACGCATGAAGTCCCTGTTTTTGGTGGAAACGGCGGGCCGGGCATTTTGCCCGGCCTGTTTTTTGCGCGATACGCCCGGAGGGCGACCGCCGTGCCTGCACGAGCGGGCATCCAACAGGCAACAAACGGCTTCGCTGTGAGCTGCCCGTGGTATTGCGGGGATAGGGGAAGAGAATCTTCCCCTATCCGATCGTCGGCGTACTTCCGTGATATACTTCTGTGAAAAAATAAACTTCTAAACTAAAAAGTTTAAAAAGTAAAATGCGTTTCGTCATAGTGCATAAAAACACAGAGAATGAATTAGAAAAAAGGCCAAAATTAAACATAATACTTGAAAATAATTTAAAAATGTGTTATTGTTTGTTTATCAAGAAACGAAAAATAAACTTAAAATTTAAAATTCGTTGAAATCAGAACATCAAAAAGAGCGCGCAGGAGACAGACAAGTATACCGAAAAGACGCCTGTGTCTCAAAAAGAAAGGAGTATTTCGTATGAAAATGAAAAAAGCGATGGCAATGGTACTTGCGGGAGCGATGGTTATGAGCATGGGAGCCGGCTTCGCGGCCAGCGCGGAGGAAGTGACGGAAGTTACCTTCTGGACACTGAACACGAGGCAGAACGCCGTGGATCCCATCGTGGAAGCGTTCAATAGTGAGAATACGGACGTGCATGTGACGGCTTCCTACTATGACACCGACGGCTTAAAGGACGCGTGCAAGGTAGCGGCATCCTCCGATACCCTGCCCAGCATGTGGTTTAACTGGGGCGGAAGTCTCGGACAGTTCTATGTAGATAATGGAAAGACCTACGATCTTGGAACTTACGCTGAGGAAAACGGCTGGAGCGACAAGTTTACCGACGCTTCTTTAAGTCTCTGTACTTTGAGCGATCAGCTCTGCGGTTATCCCACCAGCTACAATGCTCTGGGCGTATATTACAGCAAGGCGATTTTCGAAGAGTGCGGCATCGAGGTTCCAACAACCTTTGAGGAGTTCGAAGCGGCCTGCGCTACCTTGAAGGAAAACGGCTATACCCCCATGGCGGCAGCAGGACTGAACGGCTGGCATGTTATGAGATGGGTAGAGCTTTTGGTAGAGCATTACGCCGGGGCAGAGCTTCACGATGACATGAACAGTTTTACCGAAAGCTGGAACAACGACGCGGTGGTACAGGCTTTGACGAAATACAAAGAGTGGGTTGACGCGGGCTACTTCCCGGAAGGTTTTCTGACCGCGGACCCCAACGACACCATTATGTCCTTCGGTTCCGGACAGTGCGCAATGGATATTCAGGGCCAGTGGTATGACGGCCAGTTGATTCAGAACGGTCTGGATGTAAACAACTACGGCGTCTTCCCCTTCCCGTCCGGAGGAGACAATCGGATGTCCGCCTTTGCGGAAATGACGCAGTTTAATGTAAATCTTACCGAGGAAGAGCTGGACGCCTGCGTAAGATTCATGGATTATTACTACAGCGATGAAAATGTCGCCCAGTACGGCGAATACTATAATCTTCCGCTGCCCAAGGAAGGCGCTACCGCACCGGAAGAGCAGGTAAATGTGGACGCCATGATTGAGACATCAAATACAAATGGAACCTTCACCATTACG
>DVIQ01000057.1 GCA_018711185.1 Candidatus Limivivens intestinipullorum
TCTGACGAGTACAAGAACGACAACCATCCTGCCAGCGAGGAAACCTGGAAAACTGTAAAGGAAATCGCGCAGAAAGAGCTGTCCAATAAGAAGCTGTACGTGGTAGACGCGTTCTGCGGCGCCAACAAGGACACCCGCATGGCTATCCGCTTCATCATGGAAGTAGCCTGGCAGGCACATTTTGTAACAAACATGTTCATTCAGCCCACCGCTGAGGAGCTGGAGAACTTCGAGCCGGATTTCATTGTTTACAATGCGTCCAAGGCAAAGGTAGAGAACTACAAAGAGCTGGGTCTGAATTCTGAGACCGCGGTTGTATTCAACATCACCAGCCGCGAGCAGGTTATCATCAACACCTGGTACGGCGGAGAGATGAAGAAGGGTATGTTCTCCATGATGAACTACTATCTGCCACTGAAGGGCATCGCTTCCATGCACTGCTCCGCAAACACCGATATGAACGGCGAGAACACCGCGATCTTCTTCGGACTTTCCGGAACCGGAAAGACCACGCTGTCCACAGATCCCAAGCGTCTCCTGATCGGCGATGACGAGCACGGCTGGGACGACAACGGCGTGTTCAACTTCGAGGGCGGCTGCTACGCAAAGGTTATCAACCTGGACAAAGAGTCCGAGCCGGATATCTACAACGCCATCAAGCGCGACGCGCTGCTTGAGAACGTTACCCTGGACGCAGACGGAAAGATCGACTTCAACGACAAGAGCGTAACCGAGAATACCCGTGTGTCTTACCCGATCACCCATATCCAGAACATCGTGCGCCCGGTATCTTCCGCGCCGGCTGCAAAGGAAGTAATCTTCCTGTCCGCAGACGCGTTCGGCGTGCTTCCGCCGGTTTCTATCCTGACTCCGGAGCAGACTCAGTACTACTTCCTGTCCGGATTTACCGCTAAGCTGGCCGGAACCGAGCGTGGAATCACAGAGCCCACCCCGACCTTCTCCGCTTGCTTTGGACAGGCATTCCTGGAGCTGCATCCCACAAAGTATGCCGAGGAGCTTGTTAAGAGAATGGAGCAGAGCGGCGCGAAGGCATACCTGGTAAATACCGGCTGGAACGGTTCCGGAAAGCGTATCTCCATCAAAGATACCCGCGGTATCATCGACGCGATCTTAAACGGCGATATTCTGAAGGCGCCCACCAAGAAGATTCCGTACTTCAACATCGAAGTTCCCACGGAGCTTCCGGGCGTTGACACGAACATCCTTGACCCGAGAGACACCTACGCGGACGCTTCCGAGTGGGAGGCAAAGGCAAAGGATCTGGCCAGCAGATTCATCAAGAACTTCTCCAAGTATGAGGGCAACGAGGCCGGTAAGGCACTGGTTGCGGCTGGTCCTCAGATCTGATTGTGTAACCCCGCGGCTTTGCGATTTCACGTATGGACAGCGCGGAACGCAAAACAAGCATGACAAAATAGAAAAATCCCTGGAAACCCACTCTGTGGTTTTCGGGGATTTTTTGCTGGATAAGCCCAGAGGACGGACGCCGTGCTTTTATGTGGGAAAAAGCGAAAACAGAGCTTCAAGGCCAAATCGCTCTTCATCCTCTAAAAGCGCTTCCAGCCGGTACAAGTTGAAATCCGAATGCTCCAGCTCGCGTGAGAATTTCCAGGCGGCTTCCAGGGCAATCCTTAAAGAGACTGTCTGGGGAGCATCTGGCGCTGAGCCGCGGACGGGCGCCTGTGCTTTGAGCCAGTATGCCATTGCCAATTCCCGGATCAGGACCGTACCGGCGAAGGCAAGCTTTGCCTTGCCGTAGGGACTTCCATTATATACCGCCCCATAAAAATAGGTGAACAGAAAGTAGATAAGAAGCTGCTCCGTCATGGCGTCGGTAAAAAATTTCCGAAATGCCTCTCTGCTTTGGACAGATGACGCGCATTGGCTCTGCAGCGCTGCCTTGGCGCCGGAAAAATACGGCAGCCAGTCATCACGAAGGATTTCTAAGTGATCTAGAAGACCAAAAAGCCGCGCGAGGGTTTGGTGCCGCAGTTCCTCCCGGCGGTTCCTGGCGGAAAGGCGGCGGGAAAACCATTCCAAAAGGTCTTTCGAGCGGTAGCGGACGAAAAGCTCTTCTGCCCGGTTCAGGGCGCGCCGGTCCACACGTTCCTGGAGATCATGGCAAAAGGCCAGAACAACGGCTGTCCGCAGATACAGGGGCCTGCTTCGGTCCTGAAGGGTCTGAAAGAGAAAAGAGCGGTTTTTTTTCAGGGTTGTAAACAGCGGTATGTCAAAGCCCCAAAAACGGTGGGTTTCCGTCCGGTTCGGATTTTCGCCCTGCAGAAACCGTACCGGAACCGGAGAGAGGAGAATCTGTTCGGCAGCAGCAGGACAGGAGAGCGACAGGGAAAATTCCCGCAGATTTGGAAATTCCTCCGCATGCCTTGGATACAGCCGGCAGGTGACGCAGAGAGCCAGGGCTTCGCCGCCCTCCTGGTACAGTTCGCACAGCTTCTCCTCGCTTAAAAAAGCGCACTGTCCATGGTACTGACGGAAGCATTTTCTGCTCCAGTCGATTTCGTTTCGCAGTCTGGCCCCAAGGGGGCCTTTTTTCTTTCGGTATTTTTTCAGGGCGGCCCGGTCAATAGAAATTTCCCATCCGCCGCAGCAGGTATCCGGGCACGCGCCTTTGCTGCACCGGAACGCTCTGTAATAGTGTGGGATTGTATAGAACATGTGGTACTCCTTCTTTTGCGATAATCATAGTATAACGGATTGTGTGCCGGGAAGCAAGAACATTGCCTTATGCCGATTGCATTTGGGAACGATTTGTAGTATATTGGTTAGGTATATCTAATGCGGAAATAAATCAAACATAGAATGAGGTGGGTCAAAATGGAAAATCAGAATTCAGAAACGCTTTTTTCCGTCAAAAGCCAGGAGGAGATAACCAGAAAAGGAAATCCGGCAAAGCCTCAGGGAACGGAGGGAGTGCAGATGCTCAGGCGCATGAATGAGAGCCATGGAGCGGTGACGCAGTGGGCCCTGACTTTTCTGAAGGCAGATGGAACGGATCAGATACTGGATATCGGGTGCGGAGGCGGCGCGGCATTAAAAAGGCTTTCCGCCCTGGTGCCGGATGGACGTTTCACGGGGATAGATTATTCTCCGGTATCCGTAAGCCTTGCGAAGGAGACGAATGCCGAAGAGATTCGAAGGGGAATCACACAAATTTTAGAGGCATCCGTGGAAAAACTGCCGTTTGCGGATGAAAGCTTTGATAAGGTTATTACGGTAGAGAGCTTTTACTTCTGGCCGGATCCGGCTGAAAATCTGAAAGAGGTTTTCAGAGTTTTGAAAACAAACGGCGCTTTTCTGCTAATTGCGGACGTCTACCAGAAGGATGGGCTGGGGAAAGAAACCATGAAAAATATCGCGCGTTACCATATGTTTAATCCGACGCCGGAACAATTTCGGGAACTGTTTGAGGCAGCGGGATTTGCTAGGACAGAGATCTATACAAAAGAAGGAACGGATTGGATCTGCGTTAGAGGGGAGCGGAAATAGCGGTATAGAATTCTGCATTAACTTTTTTTCGGTTCTGTGATAGAATGTATTTGAATTTTCTTCGACAAGATATTGAAAAAAGGGGGAAACTTTCATGAATCGAAAACCCAAAAGCGCCCCGCAGCGTCTCCTCTGGGCACAATTTGACGCTCTGCAGATGGGCTCCGGATGGGATGAGGAGGATGTGACAAAGCCTCAGATTCTTTTGGAGGATGTCTTTGGAGACAGCCATCCGGGAAGCACGCATCTGGCCGGCCTGATGGAACAGGCGAAATACGGCGTGTTTGAAAAGGGCGGTTTTCCGGCACAGTATCACACCACGGATATCTGCGACGGCTGCGCTCAGGGGCATGACGGGATGAATTATATTCTGGCATCCAGAGAAGCGATCTGCGATATGATCGAAGTTCACGGCTCTGTTTATCCCTGGGACGGAATGATCCTTTCGGCGTCCTGCGACAAATCCATACCTGCTCAGCTGAAGGCGGCCGCCCGGCTGGATCTTCCCACCATCTTTGTTCCGGGCGGGAGTATGCGTCCCGGCCCCAATATGACCACGTCCCTGGTGGCGGGCGACATTTCCCTTCGGCAAAAGCGGAAAAACGCCGTAAGTGCCCAGGAAATCCGCGACTACAAGCTGACGGGCTGCCCGTCCTGCGGAGCCTGCACCTTCCTGGGAACGGCCAGCACAATGCAGTGCATGGCAGAGGCGTTAGGCCTTACGCTTCCGGGAGCGGCTCTGATGCCTGCCACCATGCGGGACATTTTTGCCTGTGCCAGAAGAGCGGGGCGGCAGATTATGGAGTTGATTGAAAAGGAAATTTTTGTCAGCGACATTCTCACCCAAGAGGCCTTTGAAAATGCCATCATTGTCCACAGTGCCATCGGCGGCTCCACGAACGCCACCATTCATCTGCCATCCATCGCCCGGGAGCTGGGGATCATACTGGAGCCGGAGCTCTTCGATGAAATTAATCACAAGGTGCCCCATCTTGGCAACATCAATCCGAGCGGGGAGCATCTGACGGAGTCCTTCTGGTTCGTCGGCGGCGTTCCCATGGTGGAGCTGTATCTGAAGGATATGCTTCATCTGGATGTAATGACGGTTACCGGAAAAACCCTGGGAGAAAATCTGGAGGAACTCCAAAGGGATAATTTCTTTGAACGGAATCTGGGCTATCTGCACAATTACGGACTGGAGCGGGATCAAGTGATCTTTCCGGTGGAAAAAGCTACGGAAAAGGGTTCCGTGGCGATTCTGCGTGGCAATCTCGCGCCGGAGGGAGCGGTTATCAAATATTCCGCCTGCAGCCAGGACATGCGGGAGCGCAAAGGGCCCGCAAGAGTTTACAACTGCGAGGAGGACGCCTATCAGGCGGTGGTGGACGGAAAGGTAGAACCGGGAGATATCCTGGTAATCCGCTATGAGGGCCCCCGGGGCTCCGGGATGCCGGAGATGCTCATGACCACCGAGGCCATTGTCTGCGATGAAAAGCTGAACGGCACGGTTTCCCTGGTGACAGACGGACGTTTTTCCGGAGCCACCAGAGGCGCGGCCATCGGCCATGTCTCTCCGGAAGCCGCCGGGGGCGGCCCGCTGGCCTTTATCGAAACCGGAGATATTATTGCGTACAGTGTAAAAAACCGAACCCTGGACGTGGTGGGCATTCAGGGAAAGGAATGCTCTCCGGAAGAGGTAGACGCAGTTTTGCGGGAGCGTTCCAAAAAGGGAGTGATCCCGCGGCCAAAGCGCAGGGGACTTTACAAACGATACACCAGCCACGCGCTCTCTGCCATGCAGGGAGCCGGGTACGAGGACTGAGGAGGAAGACATGAAAGCAAAATGGATTACGCCGGCTGTGACGGCGATGGATGAAGAGGGTCATGTGGACCTGGAGGCAAACAAACGGATTTATGATTTCCTGATTGAAAAGGGAATGGACGGGATTCTGCTTTTGGGAAGCATCGGCGAATTTTTCGCTATTCCCACAGAGGAGAAAAAGGCGCTGATACGGGAAGCGATTGCCCATATCGATCACCGGGTTACGGTGTACGTAGGTACTAATGAGATGAACTTTGAGGCTTGTGTGGAACTTTCCAATTACGCCCTGGCACAGGGAGCGGACGGCGTGATGGTCATCGCCCCGTATTACTTTAATCTCCCGGACAGCGCGGTGCTGAATTTTTACGACTCTTTGGCGCGGCGCGTAAATGGTCCCCTTCTCCTTTACAATTTCCCGGACCGCACCGGCTATGACCTGCGGCCGGATTTGATTTATACGCTGGTTTCCCGCCATAAAAACATTGTGGGAATCAAAGACACGGTGCCTACTATGGGGCATACCCGGGCGATTATTCAGAAGGTGAAAAAGGAATATCCCGATTTCCTGGTGTACTCCGGATTCGATGAATTTTTCGGGCATAATGTGTTAAGCGGCGGAGACGGCTGCGTAGCGGGCCTTTCCAATCTCGCCCCGGAGATCGCCTCCGGCTACGCCGACAGGGCCCGCAGAGACGACCTGGCCGGAATGCGGGAATACCAGCAGAAAATTGACGGGCTCATGGCCATTTACGATGTGGCGCCCCAGTTTGTTCCGGTGATCAAAAAAGCCATGGAGGTGCGAGGAGTTCCCATGAAGCCGTACTGTGCGGCTCCGATGCTGCCGGCCACAGAGGAGGAGACAAAGAAAATACAGGAGATTCTCTTGGCCCAGGGACTTGGAGGCGTTCGCGCATGAATTTTACGTGGGACGCGGAAAACCTGCGGGACCTCCTTTTTGATGACGGGAAGTGGTACGCGGATTATGTGAGAATACGGATGAAGGCTTACAAAGCTTAACGAGGAGGATCGTATGGCACTTTACGCGTTGGGAGATCTTCATTTGAGCTTTCAGGCGGACAAATCCATGGACGTTTTTGGAAGCGTGTGGAAGAGACATGAGCAAAAGATCGAGAAATATGTGAACCGGACCGTGAAGCCGGAGGATACGCTTGTGCTTACCGGGGACCATTCCTGGGGACGGAAGCTTTCGGAATGCCGGGAGGATCTGGCCTTTATTGAGCGGCTGCCAGGGAGAAAGATTCTGCTGCGTGGAAATCACGATATGTTCTGGGACGCCAAAAAGACAGAGCGTCTGAACGAGGAATATGCGGGAAAACTGTTCTTTCTCCAGAATAATTTTGCCATATACGAAGACTACGCCCTGGTGGGAACAAAGGGATATACCTTTGAGGGGCCCTTTTACCTGGACCGCATGGGTCGGGTGACCGGCTGGGACGAGGAGCGGGCCAGGCAGGCCAGGAAGCTGGTGAACAGGGAAATGAATCGGCTCCGGGAATCCTTTGAGCAGGCCAGAAAGGACGGATTTCGGAAATATGTTCTGTTCCTGCATTATCCGCCTACGAATATCCTGGAGGAAACTTCCCCATTTACTGAGATTGCGGAGGAATACGGCGTTTCCGCCGTGGTATATTCCCACTGTCACGGAGAACAGCGGTTCCATGACAGCATACGCGGAGTGTTTCACGGAATTCCGTACCTTCTGGTGTCAGGGGACTTCCTGAATTTCCATCCGGCCCAGGTGCTTCCCTGATAAAAGGCCTGCGCGACTGCCGCGCAGGCCTTAAAAACAGATTTCAGGAGAGCAGGGCGCGTACCATCTCCCCATTGAAGGAAACGGAAGATACGCGGTTTACCTCGATCTGATACAGGGCATTGGCTGCCAGATGCTCCGCGGCCTGTTCCAGATCCCGGATTCCGCTGGTGCCGCTGTGCAGTTCCAGAACGGCGTCCAGCCCATCGGGGGTCAGTACGCACTCGGAATCGCGCATACCGATGCGCCTTAGCACCTTTGGAAGGGCGTATCTTGAGAAAATCACCTTCTTCTCCTCCGGGGTATAATCCGGAATTTCAATCACCGCGAACCGGGACATAAGGGGCGCGCTGATCTGCTCCTTATCATTGGCCGTGGCGATGGGGTACACGCCCACGGTGGGAATCATACACTCAATATAGTTGTCCGTAAAGCCCAGGTTGTCCAGAAGCGTTAAAAGGACATCGGCGGGATTGCCGTTTCCTTTGCCGGAAGCCGCCTTGTCCAGCTCGTTGATGATGAATACCAGGTTTGATTCGCCAGCCATGGAAAAGGCGTCCATGATGATTCCCGGCTTCGCGTTGGCATAGATCCGGGAGCTTCCGGTGAGCTGTTCCGGATCGTTGATGGAGCTCATGTCAAGGGTTGTCCAGGGCAGCTTCAGAATACGCGCCACCGCGTAGGCGATCTGGGATTTCCCGGTTCCCGCGGGACCCACCAGCAAAAGCCCGTAGGCGGGCAGGGTATGCGTACGGTTGATCTGGATAATGGTCTCGATGATGCGCTGTTTCACCCGCTCCATTCCATAGAGCTCCTCGTCCAGGATGCGCCGTGCTTCGTTCGGATCGATGGGCTCAAAATAATTCCCTTTCCATTGAATATTCATCATAATGGAGAGCGCCCGCTGGGCATGGCGGCGTTCCTCCGGAGACACTTCATTTGACCTGGCCACCGCCAGGTTCCTTCTGGCCCAGAGCCGGATGTTGTCCGGAAGGGTTCTTCCGGCACAGGTCACAAAGTCGGTAATGCTCTGGATACTGGTGAGCTTCATGCTGTCGCCGGTCTCCTCTTCGTCCTCGTCCGGAATTTCCTCAGGGGGGGCGTCGCTGGAAAGAAGACGCTCAATCATAAACTGCAGAAAGCCGTCCTCAGCGGAGAGCTTCGTGCCCCCGCCAAAGGCGATTTCCCGGATTTTATATACGGCGTACGCGTTTCCTTCGGCCGCGCCGGAAAGCCGCACATTGATGTGGTTTTCCCCAAGCCATTTCAAAAGACTGACAAACCGGGCGTCGATGCGCAGAATGTCGGCGCTGACCAGCTCCCCGTCTTCCTTAAATTCAAAGGCTGTCCGACGGATGGGATTGGCAAATACGCCGTTGGAATGATGCGTAAGCTTTCCGGCCCGGTTATCCAGTATGAGGATGGGGCGTCCGGCGTCCGCCAGATGCTCATTGGAGTAAAAAATCTGATAGGTGCATTCCGGTTCTTTTGGTCCTTCCGGAGTATTTTTAAAATCAAATACAGGCATAATAAACAGCTCCTTAGATGATAGCCAGCAGTACAAAATTCAGAATGAAGAGAATCGTTGCGACCCAGAGAATGGGGTGGACACTTTTTGCTTCCTTTTTGCAGATTTTTACAATGCAGTAAGAGATAAAGCCAAAAGCGATCCCGTAGGAAATGCTGTAGCAGAGGGCCATGAACAGTCCGGCGAAGAAGGCCGGCACCGCTTCGGAAAAATCCTCCCACTGGATTTCCTTAAAAGCAGAGGTCATCATAATTCCCACCACTACCAGAGCCGGAGCCGTGGCCGCGGAAGGAATGGCGCTTACGAAGGTGGCCAGAAACGCGCTGACGGCAAAGCAGATGGCAACCACCACGCTTGTGAGACCGGTCCGTCCGCCCGCTCCGATTCCGGAGGCGCTTTCCACAAAGGTTGTGGTGTTGGAGGTACCGAATATCGAGCCGATGGAAGTGGCGATGGCGTCCGCGAACAAAGCTTTGTCCAGTTTCGATTTGAAACCGGAGCTGGAATCCATAGCCTTTTCATCTTCCTCACTGAAAATGCCGCTGCGGCGTCCCGTACCGATGAAGGTTCCAAGGGTGTCGAAAGTATCGGAAAGACTGAAAGCGAAAATGGTTACCAGCACCAGGGGGAGCTTTGCCATATCATTAAACAGAGAGGGCAGTCCCTGGGACGTAAAGATAACGCCAAAGGTGCTGGGCAGAGCTAAGCATGCTTCCGTAAAACTGACGGAATCGCTTGTGGTGGTAACGCCCATGGGAATGCCAAGAAGGGCGGTAAGGACAATGCCGATCAGAATCGCGCCTTTTACATTGCACACGAGCAGCACAATAGTCAGAGCAAGGCCGATCAGAAACAGCCAGAAAACAGGCTGATTTAAGGTGGCAATGGCAGGAACCCCGGAGTCAAAGCTGATGATTCCAACGTTCAGAAGACCGATGTACGCCACAAACACGCCGATGCCGCCGCCGATGGCGTTCTGCAGGCTGGCCGGAATGGCCTTGATGATGAATTTGCGGACCTTGGTCACGGTGATGACGATGTTCAAAACGCCGCAGATAAACACCATGGACAGAGCCTGCTGCCAGGTAAACCCAAGACCAAAGCATACGGTGTAAACGAAAAACGCGTTTAAGCCCATGCCGGGAGCCTGGGCGTAGGGTACGTTCGCGAACAGCCCCATTACCAGAGTGCCGATGATGGAGGCAATAATCGTTGCCAGGAACACGGCGCCCCATTCCATTCCGGACTGGCTCAGCACGCTGGGATTGACCGCGATGATATAAGCCATGGTGAAGAATGTGGTCAGCCCGGCCATAACCTCGGTGGAAGCCTTGGTGCCGTTTTCCTTCAGTTTAAAAAATGTTTCCATAAATTTCTCCTTTCCTTTCAGAACGATATTTTTGATACATGGAAAATGGTTTTCGAGTATCTGCACCGGGTTTTATTATAAAGAATTTTCCGAAATTTTCAATATCAATTTTGAATCATCCGTAACAGTCCAGCCCAGGTCTGCGAAGAACGTAAGAACGTGATTCAGGAGTATCCTCTTACGCCGCAAACAGTAGGCTTGTATGGAAGAAATTTTCATGATATGATAAGAAAGACTGACGAAAAGCGGCACAGGGCTGCCGTGCCGAAGACAGAAGAAAGCCGCGGAAAGGAAAAGCAGAAGATGAAAGCAGACAAAGAGGAAGAAAAGTGGGATCGGCTTTTGCGGATCCGGACAACTGGGCGGGACGATTCCCACGCCGATACCTTCCGTTATCCCTATGAACCGACGCCATACACGGTGCTCCAGCGCCTGGCGGACGCCGGGTATATTCGAAAGGGAAATATGCTTTTGGACTATGGATGCGGCAAGGGCCGGGTGGACTTCTTTCTGTCCTGGCAGACCAGATGCCGGGCAGTGGGTGTGGAATATGACCGGCGGATTTATGAACAAGCGGTCAGCAACCGGGAAAAGGCGGTCTGCGGAGGCAGGGTTTCCTTTGCGCAGGCCGACGCGCAGGCCTTTTCGGTGCCGGCGGAGGCAGACAGGATTTACTTCTTCAATCCGTTCTCTCTGGAGCTGCTGCAGAAGGTGACTGCCCGCATTCTGGAATCCTTTTATACAGCTCGGAGAAATCTGCTGCTGTTTTTCTACTACCCGTCCGACGCATACGTGTCCTTTTTGATGGCGGTGTCCGAATTTCAGTTTTTCGATGAAATAGACTGCAGAGATTTGTTTCCCGGAGATGATCCCAGGGAACGTATTCTAATATTTTCATGCGGTGGTGAGGAATAAAATGGGAAAAATCACAATTACGAAAAAGAACGATCCGTACAACCCGGAGTATGAGGTGGGAGATATCTTTGAGATTGCCGGAACCTGGTACGGAGGCGTACATATCACAGGAAAATCGGGGGTCCCGGTTTCTTTGGATAAGGAAGAATATACTGAGTTGAAAACCGAATCAGAAGCACCGGAAGAGACGCACATCCGGCGGGATATCCGGGAGGGAGACATTGTCCGGCATTTTAAGCGAGAGTGGGTATCCGCCCATTCCACAGAATACCTCTACAAGGTTCTTGCCTTTGCGCAGCATACGGAAAATGGCGAAAAGCTGGTGATCTATCAGGCTCTTTACCCGCCCTTCCAGATAAGCGCCAGACCTTTTGCCATGTTTATGGGCGAGGTGGACAGAGAAAAATACCCGGATATAAAGCAGAGATACCGGTTCGAAAAGATGGAGATGTAAAGGACAGGCATCGCAAAAGCGGAAGTGTAAAAAGTATAGCATCGGAAAAAGGCGGAGTTGTAAAGAGCATGGCGTTGGAAAAGGCGGAGGTATAAAGCGTATGGCATCGGAAAAGGCAAAGGAACTGTACAAAGTTTTGCTGGGCAAAGGATATCCGAAGGAATTTTGCGCGGAGATCGCGTACAAACATCTGAATACCGATTATACGGCCACCAGAATGCTGGGATATCTGTACCGGGTGACGGACCCAAAGCTTGAGGAGCTGGTGGATGAGATGCTGGCGATTCTGAGCGACCGGGAACGGTTGATTCAGAAAAAAGAGTCGGAGCGGGCCCAGGCAGTGATCAGCGATCTGTACCGGAATGGGCTGTAAACATATTTTGTTTCACAAAACCACGGATATATGGTACAATGAGGCGGCAATAAGAAAAACGCCGCGATGCGGTTCCGGTCTGAGTGGACCGTAAGAATGGGATTCATAAATTTGCAGGAAAGGATAGATTTCGAAGATGAAAATAGCGGTAACCTATGATAACGGAAATATATTTCAGCACTTTGGAAGAACGGAGTTCTTCAAGGTCTATGAGGTGGAGGACAATCAGGTGGTGTCCAGTGAGGTAATCGGTTCCAACGGCGTCGGCCACGGCGCGCTGGCAGGGCTTTTGGCGGATCAGGATGTGGACGTGCTGATCTGCGGAGGCATCGGAGGCGGAGCCCAGACCGCCCTTGCCCAGGCAGGCGTCAAGCTGTGCGCGGGAGCCCAGGGCGGCGCGGACCAGGCGGTGGAGGCGTATCTGAAGGGAGAGCTGGTATCCACCGGAGCGAACTGCGATCATCACCATCACGAAGAAGGCCACGGCTGCGGGGATCATGGAGAAGGCCACGGCTGCGGAAGCGGCTGCAGCAGTCACGACGAAGAGGAACATGGCTGTGGAAGCGGCTGCGGCGGGCACGGTGAAGATGGACATGGCTGCGGATGCGGTTCCCGGCCGGCCATAACGGGCCGAAATGTCGGAAAGACATGCCGCACCCACTACAGGGGAACCTTTAACGATGGGACCCAGTTTGATTCTTCCTACGACAGGGGAGAGCCCTTGGAATTTGTCTGCGGAGCAGGACAGATGATCAAAGGCTTTGACGCCGCTGTGGCGGATATGGAAGTGGGACAGGTGACGGACATCCATCTCATGCCGGAGGAGGCCTACGGCATGCCGGATCCCAACGCCATTTTTACCATTGAGATCGCCCAGCTTCCCGGATCTGAAAATCTGGAAGTGGGGCAGCAGGTGTATCTGTCGAATCAGTACGGACAGCCCTTCCCCGTCAAGGTGACGGAAAAGGAGGATGCGACCATCACCTTTGACGCAAACCACGAAATGGCGGGAAAAGAGCTGAACTTCCGGATCGAGCTGGTGGAAGTAAAATAAAAAATTACGGTTTGGCGCGAAGTGGATGATTGTCGCTAAAGCGACCGCGCCCGGCGCGAGAGTTCCGCTTGCGGAACTCTTTGTTCTATGGCCGCGGCCGTTTGACAGGAGAGAAGGATTTGTAATGAAGATAAAGTGTATCGCCCTGGACCTGGACCGCACGACGCTGAACAGCCAGGGAAGACTGGGAGAGGAGAACAAAACGGCCATCCGGCGGGCCCTGGAAAATGGAATTGAGATTGTGGTGGCCAGCGGGCGCTCTCTGGACGCGCTTCCGGCAGATATTCTTGAAATCCCCGGGATTCGCTACGCAATCACGTCAAACGGCGCGGCCGTGTATGATCTGAAAGAGGGGATCTGCCTGAGGCAGTATAAAATGACACCCGAATCCGTGGAAGTGGTTCTTGCCTGCGCAAAGGGAGAGGACGTAGCCTTCGAGGCATTTATCGATGGAAAACCCTACGCGGAAAAGCAGTATGTGGAGGATCCGGTCCGCTTTGGCGCCATGCCCCGGGCGATTCCTTATATCAGGGAAACCCGGACGCCGGTGGAAGGAATGCGCAGGTTTATCCGAAAGCATCGGGAAGATCTGGACTGCATGGATCTGGTGGTAAAAAGCGAGGAGGAAAAGGAAAGACTGTGGAAGCGCATCAGCCGGCAAACGCCGGATGTCTATATTACGTCTTCCGTATCCCAGCTTCTTGAAATCTCAGACAAAAAAGCGGGAAAAGACGCCGGCGCGGCATTTCTTCTGGACCATCTGGGGCTGCCCAGGGAAGCGCTGGCGGCGTTTGGAGACGGGCAGAACGACTGTGGGCTTTTGCGGTTCGCCGGCCTGGGCTTTGCCGTGGCGAATGCCGTAAAGGAATGCCGTGGGGCGGCGGACCGGATTGTGGCGTCCAATGATGAAGGAGGCGTGGCGGAGGGAATTGCCAGTATACTGGGCGGGGAGTTTCAAGCTTCTTCTATCTGAAGGAAACCGCCAAATTGAGAATGACAATCAGGAGTATGCCTCCGGCGGGAATCAGCCGCAAGGTTCGTTTTGCGTTTCTGGTTGTCGCGGAAAAGAGATACATGGCGGTCAGCAAAAGGACAATGGAGACAGCCGCGGGATAATGGGGATGCTTTTAAAATTTTTAACTGTAAATTGACACAACATAGTAGTTACCTCTAAAGTAGCATAATAAGAGCAAAGAACAGAAGGAGGCGCAGTCTATGCAGCACGAATGTAAAATAACGGTGTTGGAGACGAAAGTATTCGCGGATTATCAGGAGAAATATCTGGCAGACCCGAAAGCGGGCCCATGTTCTTTTTTCAAAAAAGGAGATACCTTTGTCTTAAAAAGAAACCGAAAGCAGGATGATTTTTACCATTTGATGAATGGAAAGTTCTGCGGGGAAGCGTGGGATGCCATCAGCAGATACGTTTACACCGCTTTGCAGGGCGGTTCGATTATGCATCAATGGACAAACGATGAGCGGATGATGATTGCCTGCTGCAACGACGGAACCAGACCGGTTATTTTCAAAATCGAAAGGATCGATATCCCGGAAACCGAAGAAGAAAAGGAGTGGCTTGAAAAACAGAATTTTAAGAACGGACGGGAGGACGCGTACACCGGATAAGGGGGCGCCTCCCGCCTCCGTTCAAGTGTGAAGAAACGGTCTTACGCGAAGGAGAAACGCCCTGTTTTATCGGTGAGATGGAATTGCTGGGTGCGCAGAAAGCGGCAAATGGCGTGACGGCGATCACGAGAGATGCGTCTGCTATGCGGTCCGGATCGATGCGTGCGGAGAAATTGCGGTTATTCGATTCAGAATATAGACGCGCTTCGCAAAATCGCCGAAAATAATTAAAGAAAACCAACGAAGAAAGGTCTAAAAAACCATGGCATCACTACTTTTAGCGGTTATTTATCTGGCTTTTATAAGCCTGGGACTCCCCGACTCGCTGCTTGGCTCCGCGTGGCCCACGATGCAGACGGCAATGGGCGTCCCCTCCTCCTATGTGGGATATGTGTCCATGACCATTGCGTTTATGACAATCATATCCTCCCTGATCAGTCCGAAGCTTATACAGAAGCTTGCGACGAAATGGATTGTGATTGTTTCTATTGCCCTTACCGTGCTGGGACTGATCGGGTTTTCCTGCTCCAGCCGGTACTGGATGCTGTTTTTGTTTGCCATTCCTTACGGATTGGGAGCAGGTTCGGTGGACGCGTCCCTGAATCATTATGTGGCGAGCCATTATTCTTCCAGGGTGATGAATTTTCTGCACTGCTTCTACGGATTGGGCGCAGTTATCAGCCCGAATATTATGGCCCTGGCCCTTAAGTACGCCCGCTGGAATGAAGGCTACCGCTGGACGGCTTTTATTCAGATGGGGATTCTGGCGGTATGTGTTCTCTCGCTGCCCCTGTGGAAAACCACTGACCAGGCGGACGAAGGCGCCGGAGAATCAGCAGGAATCCGGGACGCATTGAAGCTTCCCGGCGTTGTGCTTACGCTGATCGCTTTTTTTGCCTATTGCGCCGGTGAAGCGACCGGCTTTTTGTGGACATCCAGCTATTTTGCCGGTACAAAGGAAGGAATGAGCCGGGAGCTGATCGCCTCCTTTGGCTCCCTGATTTTTGGCGGGCTGATGCTTGGCAGGCTGATTGCGGGTTTTGTCGCCAATAGAATCAGCGATGAAAATCTGATCCGGGTCGGCATCGCTGTGGAGATGGCCGGTATTCTTCTGGTTCTGATTCCGGGCTCCCAGTATTATACCGCCATGGTGGGCTTTTTCGTGATCGGCACAGGTATGGGACCGGTTTATCCGTCTATTCAGCATATGGCGCCGGAGCATTTCGGGAAGAAGTACAGCGCGCCGGTCATCGGACTGCAGATGGCGTCGGCCTATATCGGCAGCACGTTTATGCCTGCCGTGTTTGGTATCCTTCAGGAGAGGATCGGAATTGGCATCATGCCGGGCTATCTCCTGCTATTTGCTGTGCTGAATTTTGCTTTTCTGGAACTGGGGTACCGGGCAATCGCGAAGACGAAATGATTTTTTCGGAGGTAATGAGGGAATGAAAAAAGAAAGAGAAAACATGTGCGTATCCTTGGCTGGGGCCTATTTCTGCTGGGTATCCTGCTGATCCTGCTGGGCTGCTGGCTGAGACAGTTCTGGTTGATTATCATCGCGGATATCGGAATGCTGGCGGCAATTATTTTTCTGGCTGTCTCTAACCGTTGCCCGCATTGCGGGCGGTTTCTGGGGCGCGCCGGCGGCGGCACATTCTGTCCGCACTGCGGGGAAAGGCTGGAGAAGTAAGGACGCGTTCACAGAGCTTCTGCTTTTGCCTTGCGTGATAAGTGTGCGGGGATATTTGGAAAAGAAGAGGAGCTAATGGGAGAAGATACTGAAAAATGAGCGATCATTGGTTTACCATTGAGAAAATAGACCGCAATACATTCGCGATCAGCGAATATAAGCACTGGGAAGAAACGCATTGCTATCTGTTATGCGGAGAAAAACGCGCCATTCTCATTGATACCGGTTTAGGGGTTTCCAACATAAGAGAAATTGTGGACAGCCTGACGAGACTGCCTGTTATGGCAGTTGCTACCCATGTCCACTGGGATCATATTGGCGGGCATAAGTACTTTGCGAATATTGCCGTACATGAAGCGGAAAAGGAATGGCTGTCCGCCGGATTTCCGATACCGCTGCAGGCGGTAAAGGAGAATCTGACGAGACTTCCCTGCGATTTCCCGGCAGACTTTGATGTGAATGCCTATCAGATTTTCCAGGGTATGCCGCAAAAAATTTTGTATGATGGCGATTCGCTGAATTTGGGCGGTCGGGAAATTCAGGTTATTCACACACCGGGCCATTCTCCCGGACATTGCTGCTTTTACGAGCCGGAACAAAGATATCTGTATTCCGGAGATTTGATATACAAAGGAAGCCTTGACGCATTTTACCCGTCCACCGACCCTTGGCTATTCTACCAATCCATCAGGCGAATACGGAAATACAGGATCAATAAAATTCTGCCTGGACACCATTCATTGGACATACCCGTTTCTTTGATTGCTGATATTGAAGCGGGATTTGCGAAGTTAGCGGGAGAGGGAGAATTAAGACGAGGAAATGGAGTGTTTGCGTTTCCGAATTTCCAAATTCATATATAAATATAATATTACCCTATAAGACCGGTTCAATGACTGCCCGAAAATAGCGGTCTAACTCCTCTGGCGTTTGCTTCATTCTACCTTTAATCCACCACAGGACCATTTCTACAAAGCTGCCGGAAATGTGATTGACTAAAAAATCCTGCGGAATATTCGTATTATTTTTCCTGTTTTGATTGACAAACTGATTTTGTATCAATTCATTTAAGCTGTCTTTGAAATACCGCAGGAAAAGCTCACTGCTTTCGCAGGAAAGCAATTCGAGGATATTATTTTCATCTTCTTGTAAATGTTGCAATAAATGGCAAAATACAGACTCCGGCGCATTTCTGTCAGAATATAATCCGTGAGTGTGTGCGCAATCCTTTGCGCTGCTGATAATGTGACTGAAAAGCTCTTCGCATAAGGCTTTCAGCAAATCGTCTTTTGTTTCAAAGTGCGCATAAAATGTAGTTCGGCCAACATTAGCGGTATCAATGATTTCCTGTACCGTAATTTTGCTATAACTCTTTTCGGCCAAAAGTGTACTGAACGCGGTAAAAATAGCCGCCCTGGTTTTCTGCTGCCGCCTGTCCATAATAACTCCTCCGTACAATTTTTCAAAAGTGTTCCGTATCAAACAGAGGAACAATATTATCCGTTGCATTTCTTTCGGGTTCTGCCTACAATTAAAGAGAACAAAATGTTTGCTATTAAATTGATTGTACGGTAAAAACAAACCAGTGTCAATCACAAACCTGTTTGAAATGCCGTGCGGATTGGAGGAACCATGATGTTGAAGAAAATCAATGACTTTCTGGCCGGGCTTCCAATGACGATTGTGTCCGGTGTATTTCTGCTGCTGGATTTGATCCCGCACTTGATGGAGGAATTTGGCAGTGCGCCGGTGCGGCTTTCGTTTCTGCCCTTTGATCCGGCGTGGGTAACCATCGTTATCAGCGGTATTCCCCTTTTGTATCTGGCAATATGGCGAATTATCCACAATCCCGGTATCAGTAAAATATCGTCTGCCCTTTTGATTTGTATTGCCATGTTCGCCGCTATTGCAATTGGAGATTTCTTTGCGGCAGGAGAAGTTGTGTTCATCATGGCAATCGGCGCGCTTTTAGAGGAAGCCACTACAAACCGGGCAAAAAAAGGCTTAAAAAATCTGATTAACCTCGCGCCGACAAAGGGACGCAGACTAAAGGACGGGAAAGAAGAAATGATACCGGCAGAGGAAATCCGGCAGGGAGATATTTTGCGTATTCTGCCCGGCGAGACGATCCCGGTTGACGGAACCATCATAAATGGCGAAACCTCAGTTGACCAGTCTATTATGACGGGAGAATCTTTGCCGGTTGACAAAGGCGCAGGGGAAGAAGTTTTTTGCGGAACCATCAACCGCTTTGGTTCGATTGATATTTCAGCAACAAAAGTAGGGGAAAACAGTTCTTTGCAAAAGCTGATCCGCATGGTGCGGGATGCGGAAAATAAACAGGCTCCCATGCAGAGAATTGCCGACAAAGCGGCAAGCTGGCTGGTTCCTGTCGCCCTTCTTATCGCAATTTTGTCCTATGTGTTCACCGGGAATATTGTTACCGCTGTCACCGTGCTGGTTGTGTTCTGCCCCTGCGCCCTTGTATTGGCAACACCTACCGCAATTATGGCGGCAATCGGGCAGGCAACAAAGCATGGCGTGATTATCAAGTCTGGCGAAGCCCTCGAAAAAATGGGAAAAGTGGACACAATTGCCTTCGATAAGACAGGCACTTTAACCTATGGACGCTTAGATGTCAGCGACATGATTTCGTTTGATGAAGCAATCAGTGAAACGGACTTGCTTTCTCTGGCCGCATCCGCTGAGGCAAAAAGCGAGCACCCTCTGGGGAAAGCCATAGTGGCGTATGCAAAAGCAAAAGAAGTGCCGTTGATGGAATCGACTGTTTTCAGAATGATGACCGGCAAGGGAATTTTTGCGGAGGTGGCCAATCGCAGCCTGCTTTGCGGCAGCGAGAAATTTCTCGCTGAAAACGGAGTTTCGATTGATAACAAGGCTCAATCCGTATTGGAGCGGCTTCGCACACAGGGAAAAGCCTCTATTCTTGTTGCGGAGGGGAAAAAGTGCATCGGCGTTATCGCGCTCTCTGACCTGCTTCGTCCGGAAGCGAAAGACATGGTTTCCCGTCTTTCGGATATGCGCACCCGTACCGTTTTGCTTACTGGAGACCATCAAAAAACGGCTGACTATTTTGCTCAGCAGGTCGGTATCTCCGAAGTCCGGGCGGAACTTCTGCCCGAAGAAAAAGTACAGAGCATTGAAAAGTTGCAGGCAGAAAATCACAAGGTTTGCATGATCGGCGATGGTGTCAACGATGCCCCGGCGCTGAAAACCGCAGATGTAAGCGTAGCGATGGGAAGCATGGGAAGCGACATTGCCATTGACGCCGCGGAAGTCGCCCTGATGAGCGATGATATTTCAAAGATCCCGTATTTGAAGCGGCTCTCAAATGCAACGGTCAAGACAATCAAAGCCAGCATTACTCTGTCTATGTGTATTAATTTTGCGGCGATCGTTCTGTCGCTTATGGAAGTATTAACACCCACTACCGGGGCGCTGGTACACAATGCGGGCTCATGTTTCGTTGTGCTGATTGCCGCGCTGCTGTATGATAGAAAGTTTGAGCAGCGCGATAAATAGACCTTAGGCAGTTGCTCCCTGGTTATCCACCAGTAAAACCAGGCGTGGCTGCCAACGGCAGCGCGAAGCAGAAATATCAGAATTAATCAAGCCATAATGTCATACCGCTTGTCTTTAAAATTCAGCAAAACAGGAAAGGTATTTAAAGGATTGATGTGATATTGGAATATGGTCAAAAAAGTATATTCCGGGAACCGGGGCTTGTCAGGAAACAAGATCCGGTTCCCGGATTTTTCTGCAGGTAAGTAGGAAATTGTATACAGTGTAAAAAGGCGGTGAGTTGATTGGCTGATTTTGATATTGGGGCATGTGTGCTTGAGCATTCCGGGAGATTTTCTGGCAGTGATCGAATCGCAGACCGAAATCCTCATCAAGTTTACCAGGTAAGCAAAAACTCAAGGCTGGGCTTTGAGTTACGCAGGTGAAACTCGCTCTGGGAGAGTGTCTCTCTATAAAGGGACAATGATGTACATTGATTTCCCAGCCTTTTCTTGTTATAATAGTGGCCATGAAAAGGCTGGAGTTTTAGCGTTAAGTCAGATTGCAAGGAGAATTTTGAAATGGTTATTGTATATTTTTCAGGGACAGGGAATTCAAAATATATTGCAGAAAAGTTTGCTGACAGAATGCAGATTGAAGCACATAGTATTGAAGAAACTATAGATTTTGGGAATGTATTTAATAAAGTCGATACAATAGCGGTATGCTACCCGATTTATGGTTCGTGTGTTCCTCTTATCATGAGAGAATTTGTAAAAAAGTATATGCAATTTTTTGAAAGTAAAAAGTTGATAATTTTTTGTACACAAATGCTATTTTCAGGAGACGGTGCAAAAGCCTTTGCTCGTTTAATCCCTAATTGTGATGAGCGGGTTCGTTATGCAGAGCATTTTAAAATGCCCAATAATATTTGCAATTTTGCATTATTTCCAATGACAGAAAAAGAAAAAATAAAGAAGCCATTGCAGGCACTTAAAAAGCTGGATAAAGTGTGTTCTGACATTCAGATGGGCATTGTAAAAAAGAGAGGTTGGAACGCTTTCTCAAGTATGCTTGGAAAAACACAAAATATTGCATATCCCAAAATGGAAGCAAAGGCAAAGGCTTCTTTTCGTACAGATAGTTCTTGTATAGGGTGTGGTTTGTGCGTTACTAAATGTCCTATGCAAAATCTAGAGTTAATAAACGGAAAGGTTAAACAAAATGGGAATTGTACTCTTTGTTATCGATGCGTAAATATATGTCCGAAACAAAGTTGTACCGTTTATTTTACAAAGAAACCAAAGAAACAATACAAAGGCATTTCATAGATTCTATTTATGAAGACAAGTAAATATAAATACAGACACTCCTGAAAGTCATCATAGCGTGCCATCCCTGGCTGCAGGCATACCACAGCCTTCCGGAAAAGATCATGGTGACGGGGTGCATGGCCCATGCGAGGCACAGATTTGATGAGTCGTTTGCTATATGTGGGGAAATATGTGCCTTGAGTAAATGCCCATGTGCCATAAAGTAACACATAAGAATTTGACAGGCAGCAGCTTCACTATTTCGTATTTGTATATTCTATATATTCAAGTCCCCATGAGCCAATTTGATATAGTATCTCTAAAAATTTTTTGCCTATGTCACTTAATGAGTATTCGACACGTGGGGGGACTTCACTGTAATCAGTTCGAATTATTAAACCATCCTGCTCCATTTTTTTTAGCTGTTTTGAGAGAGTTGCATGGGTAATTTTAGGGAGTAGTCGCTGCATCTCATTAAACCGTATTGCGCCGTTTCGTAAATTAAACAAAATTAGGATAGGCCATTTTCCAGACAAAAGTTTTTGAGTAGTTACATAGGCACATTTTCCAAGAAGTTCATCCTCTGTCATGCTACTCATATCTACGCACCATTTTCCCGTACAACTTGTACAACAATCTCTGTTTTTGTAAACAGACGGTGTTTCTTTCAAATCGCTGATATTTAATTTCTTCATACTGAAATCTTCCTTTCAAAATATTGAATTTACAGTATCGTATTGCATACCGGTATCAAATAAAATCGTACTATATAATTCTAAATCGCATTGCTATAATTATAACATAAAGGTCACGGGTTGAAAAGCCTAAATCCTTTAATCAAATGCACGATTTACTGAACAATTCATTGTTTGGTAAAATGAATTTTTTAAGGAGGAACAGATTATGAAATTATCTGTATCAGAACAAAAAATTATTGAAGGGACAGAATTTCCCACATTGGCAACGATGAATCCAGACGGAACACCACACCTGATTTAACGGGCAAGGCCGAAATTGTAGACGGAAATCTTGTCTTTGGTATCGGTGGTATGGTACACACACAGGCCAACCTTTTGAACAACAACCACGCTTGGATGACGTTTACAGATTCTCAACCGAAAGGTATTCGAGTATCTGGTACAGCAAAAGCCGTTGATGGCAAGCTTGTGTTTACTCCTGAGGAAATTGCAGCGTTAAACTAACTTTTGCATGATGTAAATTAGCAATAATAATAGCAAAGCCAGCCGAGCCAGTCAACGGTCAAGATGAACGGCGCATACGCGCCGCCGTTGACAGTCCCGCCCGTCTTTGTTGGCAGGCAATCAAGGGGCGACAGCAAATTATGCTGCCGCCCCGCACTATTATTCAGAGAGGGGGAATTTCCATGACCGAAGATGAAGCCTACAAAGTACATATCCAGTACACATTCAATGCTTTTTGCAAGATTGTCATTCGTCACGCAGCCATAGATAAAATTTTGAATCTGCGCCGGTATATCGACTGTCTGTAATTAGCTTGTTTTCAGATTATTCAAGCTGCCGATGATAATTTTCCGTTCATAATCCTTAATCGCTATGTAGTATTTTGGATTTCACATATC
>DVIQ01000058.1 GCA_018711185.1 Candidatus Limivivens intestinipullorum
CAGAAATTCTGCATCAGCTTCTTTTTTGCGTCGTGAGCAACCAGTCCCACGTTCATTGAAATCCCCTCCCTTTCGATGTTCTAATATTTCCGGACCTGAAGTCCGACATTCAAGACAATACCTATCCCCATACAAAAGCTTACCAGCGAGGTCAGGCCGTAGCTGACAAAAGGCAGCGGCAGGCCGGTATTTGGCAGAAGACCTGTGGCCACGCCGATGTTGACAAAACACTGGAAAAAGATCAGCGCCCCCATCCCGCAGCCGATGAGCGTGCCGGTCATGTCTCTGGCACGGCGGCCGATCTGGATGCACTCCAGGGCGATCAGAAGCTCCAGGATCACCACAATGCAGCAGCCCAGGAAACCAAGCTCCTCGCCCAGAACAGCGAAAATAAAGTCTGTCTGAGGCTCAGGGATAAAGTTCCCGTTGTTTACGGAAGCTACTTCGTTGTTATTGAGCCCCTTTCCGTAGAGCTGACCGGAACCGATGGCGATAATGGAGTTTGTCTGCTGGTTCGAGATATCCGGGTACTCTTCCGGATACAGCCACCCGAGAATACGATCCACCTGATACCCATGCAGCAGCGTTTGATCCGGCTGGAGAATAATCGAGAAAAAGATAATCACCAGAGGAACGCCTACCGCTATAATACCACCGATTATCTTATAACTCAAGCCGCCAATAAAAATCATTGCGCAGAAGAGCAGAAGAACCACAATACTGGTGGAGAGGTTTGGCTGGTCAAAAATCAGATACCACGGAACAAGCACCGTTGCCAGGAAAAAAAGGATTCTCGGAAAGCTGTTCAGCTTTTCCTCGTATTTTGTAAAAATTTTCGCGTAGAACAGGATCAGGATAATCTTTTCCACATCCGACGGCTGAAAACGCAGAAAACCGATGTCAATCCACCGGGTGGCGCCTCCAGCCTCGCTTCCGAAGAACCGCACCGCGAGCAAAAGCACAATTCCGAGAATGTATTCCAGCCAGTAAAAATTCAGCAGCCAGTTATAGTCCACCAGGGACGCGATGATCATGACCACCATCCCACCGGCAAAACCCATGGCCTGACGAGACTGATAGGACGCGTCCGCGCTTCCCACGACGAGTATGCCGATTACGGAAAGGGCAATCACCATAAAAACCAAACGAAATTTATAGTCCTTTAATCTGTATTGTTTGAGCATGCTTCTCCCCTCGTTTTATGCGGGCCGCAATATCCAGATGCACCGTAACGTCATACTGGCTGCAGTCCAGGTATTTATCCATGACAGCTAAGATGTCACGCTTTATCAGTTCTACCATTTCCGTCTGACAGTTCATCCGATCCGCGAACAGCACGGTTTCCAGACGGCTTCTGGCCACGCTTTTGGAAGTTTTTCCCCATTTTCGCACATGCGCCATCCCTTTCTGTTAAACGGACGCCGAAAGCACAACGGACGCGTCCGCTCTTTGCTGTTTTGATTTCCGCTTACTGATTCCGGTTGATCCGGAAAATTTCGGAAAGCCGGGACAAAAGGCCCTGGCTGCGGTTTAAATCCAGCAGAGGAACGGCTTCCCCGGTGATTCTGCGGCAGATGTTCGCGAAGGCATCCCCGGCAAGGCTGCCGCTTCCCACAGAAGGCTCTCCGTGGTTGGCAGAGACAATGACGCTTTCGTCATCCGGCACCGCGCCGATGAGATTCACCGCAAGGATCTCCACCACGTCGTCCACGGACATCATATCGCCCTTTCGTATCATGTCCATTCGCAGGCGGTTTATCAAAAGATCAATCCTTGGAATCTCTCTGGCTTCCAGAAGGCCGATGATCCGGTCCGCGTCCCGGATGGCGGAAACCTCCGGTGTAGTCACTACAATGGCCCGGTCCGCCCCCGCTACGGCGTTTTTAAAGCCCTGTTCAATCCCGGCCGGGCAGTCCAGAAGAATGTAGTCGAACTGCTCCCGCAGATCGCCGGTGAGCTTGATCATCTGTTCCGGGGTGACGGCGGATTTATCCCGGGTCTGGGCCGACGGCAGAAGGTACAGGCAGGGATACCGCTTGTCGCGGATCAGCGCCTGCTTCAGGCGGCAGTTTCCCTCAACTACGTCCACCATATTGTAGACGATGCGGTTTTCCAGCCCCATGACGACATCCAGATTCCGCAGTCCGATGTCCGTGTCGATTACCACGGTTTTGAAATTCATGCCGGCCAGTCCGGCGCCGAGATTCGCGGTGGCTGTCGTCTTTCCAACCCCGCCTTTTCCTGATGTAATAACAATGACTTCACTCATAGCATCTGCCTCCACTTCTATTCTGCCGTCTTTTGTATATTCGCAAAGCTTAAATGGAAAGCTCGTTCAGGTTCTCTGGCGTAATGGGTTTGATCAGTATATGCTCTTCCTTGATGTACGCGATTTTGGGTTCGATTTTGTACTGTGTATTGTCCGCGCGCTTTGTAATGGCGCTGCGGACCATCTTGTCGGCGATGCGCACCTGTATGGGCTTCATCACCAGGGCTGCCACAAAACAGCTTTTATCGCCGGTGGCGCCCGCGTATACATTTCCGCGGCAGGCTCCAAGAATCACAATATTTCCCTTCGAGACCACATTGGCGCCGGGATTTACGTCCCCGAGAATAACGACGCTGGTCTCTGTCTCAAGAACCTGTCCGGCCCGCAGGGTTCCCTTGTAAAACTGTCCCTCCTGATCCTGCCTGTCCTCCAGGGCATAAGACAGGATCTGCCGGTAGTATTCCTCATGCTCCCTGGGCTCGTCCACGATGCAGAGAATGTGGATTCCGCAGCTCTGGACAATGGTCTCCACCACCTGACGCTCCTGGGGCTTTGTCAGGACACGTCCCCGAAAGGACAGGGCCATCTGCGCGTTTTGGAAAAATTTCGCGGATTCCCGGAACTTAAATTCGATGTCCTGCAAAAGCTGGTCAAAGGGGATCTTGTCGTCCAGGATGACTATGAGCCCGTACTTGTTGGATTTAATAATAACCGATGTTGGATTCATGTGAGCCTCCCTAAACGTAATTTCCTGGTAACATCTGGCCGGCTCCCCGCAAAGCGCGCAAGCGCGGCGAAGAATCAGTCTCTGACTGTAGCGCCTTCCTGAACCTGGGTGGCCGTACCGGTAAGGATATCGGAGGTATCTTCAAGCGCAAAGTAATAGCTGAGGATGTCTCTTGCCACGGAAGCGGCGTTTCTGGACGAATAGCCGTTGGTGATCCGGACGGACATGGCAATTTCCGGCTCGTCATAGGGCGCGTAGCAGATAAAGAGTCCGTGGTTCGCCCGATCGGAGCTCTCCTCCGCGGTTCCCGTTTTCCCGGCAACCTGCAGATTCAGATCGCCGAACACCTCGCTTTGGCTTTCGGTAATCACCTGATGCATGCCTGTGTGGATGGCGTTCCACTGCTCATCCGTCATCTCCACGGTGCTGTGGAGAACCGGTTCCTTCTCCTCCAGAATATTTCCGCCGGAATCCGTGATCCGGTCCAGAAGAGTCAGATCATAGCAGGAACCGCCGTTTGCCAGGGTTGCCGCGTATCTGGCAAGCTGGGAGGTTGTAAACGCGTGGTTGGACTGACCCATGGAAGCACGGGGCGCGTCGCTTGTGGCGATACTGGGCGAGGTCTCGGAGATCTCAATGCCCGTGGTGCTGTCAAATCCATACATCTCGGCGTACTTTGTCAGGGTTTCGATGGCGCTTGAATCGCTGTAATTTCCGAAGGAATCCTGGCCCAGCATCAGTCCAACAGTGTTGAAGTAGAAGTTGCAGGAATCCTGGATGGCGGTGATCAGCGTTTCCGCGCCGTGGGAGCCGTATCCCAGGGCGTCATTGTAAATCCAGCAGTTGATGGGCGGATCATCGTCCTCAAATACGCCGGTACAGCTAATCGTATAATACGGGCTTACGATGCCCTCTGTCATTCCCGCGGTGGCCGTCACAAGCTTAAAGGTAGATCCCGGAGCCGTCACCTCCTGGGTAGCCCGGTTGTAAAACGGCGAGGAAAGATCCGTAGAAAGCCGGTAAAAGTAGTTGGAATCCATGTTGTTGGACAGGCGGTTGCTGTCATAGCCCGGATAGCTGACACAGGCCAGCACATTTCCTTGCATATCCGTAATCACCACAGAGCCGGTGCAAGGCTCCAGGGCAAGCTGAGCCGGGGTAATCTCAAGGCTTAAAATCTTTGCCCGTATAAAGTCGTAGGCGCCCAGGGAACCGGAAGCCAGGCTGTTGTAGTCGGATTCGTTCATTTCAAGAATTCCCTGGTCAAACAGCAGAAGACAGATATCCGTGCCGCTGATCTGGTCATTCATAATCATGTACTTGTAGATCTGCCGGCTGAAGCCTTCGTCTCCGGCCAGATACTCCTGGATGTAGTCCGCCAGGGCGTTGAAGATCTCATTGGAATCCAGGTACTCGCTCTCTACCGGGAGCTGCGTCACATCCAGCCAGCCCTGGGAAATGGCGTAGGTCAGATATTCCTTCAGGCTGATGGTCTCGTCTCTGGTCCAGGCAAGATATGTCTCGTCGTTGGTGTCGATCCCTTCCTCGTCCAGAAGCCCCGTTTCGTCCATGAGCATCGTATTTACAATATAGGACATGTAGGCCTGCCACTCTTCGTCCAGATCCTGATAGGCAATGGGATCTGAGGTGGTAAGCTGTTCCCGAAGATAGTTGAAAACCTGCTCCTGCTTTGCCTGGAAGGACTGGTAAACCCGCTGCTCCACGCTGCTGGCGTCCGGATCGGATAAATGATCCACGTCGATGACATTGTTCTCAAACAGCGCATAGTAAACGTCATAAACCGGAATCCGGATATTTGCCGAGGTCGCGCTTTCCCGGTCAAAGTCCCTGGTGTTTACCATGTTGCTGTAGACAATGCCGGCAATATACTGTTCCAAAATGTCGTAGGCCGCTTTCTGGAGATCCCGGTCAATGGTCAGATAGATGTCGTTTCCTGCCTGGGGGCTTGTCTGGGATTCTTCTTCAATGGTGGTTCCCAGGTTATCCACATAAACCACCTTGCTGCCCTTTACGCCCTGAAGTTCGGACTCGAAATACCGCTCCAGCCCGACCTTTCCCACAATGTCGCCTCCCTCATAATTTCCGCCGTTTCCGTTGTATTCCTCAAGCTCCTCCGCGGAAATCTGGCCGGTATAGCCGATCAGAGAGGAAAAGTATTCACTGTCCTCATAAACCCGGATGGAATCCTCCTCGATGTCCACACCCTGGTAAATGTCCTTGTTCTCCATGATGATGGCTACAGTATCCTCGCTGACATTGTTGGCGATTTCCGTGGTCAGATACTTCTGATAGCTGTTTGCCGCCACATTGCTGCGCATGATGATCATTTTCAGGAGGACCTCCTGGCTGTAGGAATCGGGCAGCCCGTACGGAGCGCGCTCCTCCTCCGTGAAGGTTCCGGCCTCAAGACCGTAATCTTCTGACATGTCGGCGATCATCTGATCCGCCGTGGCGTTTGCCTGTTCCTCTGTCATCCCATCAATGTAAGGCTGTCCGTAAATATCCGCCTTGAATCTTTGGAGGTTGAATCCGCTGTATGTAAAATAAAACTCGCCGTTTTCATCCAGGGCAATGCCGAAATCCGTGATAATCTCATCGCCGTTCTCCTCAATGACATTCATAAGCCCATATAAGATACCGTTTAAAGCGAGATTATGTTCCTCCGTACTGTCGGTGTCCAGGTTGTCTTCGAACACAACACTGTAAGCCAGCTGACTGTAGGCCAGGGGATTTCCATCGCTGTCATAAATCGTGCCCCTGGTGCTTTTGATGGTCCGCTCCTTTCGGATGGACATAGTAAAGTTGTTCAGGTAATCTTCTCCGTTTATGATCTGCAGGTCAAAGAGCCGGTAAATGAGAATGGCCGCCAGCAGGATCATGAAAATTGTCAGAATCAGAATCCTGGAACGGATTCCTTTTGACAGGGAATTTTTTACATAATTAAACAAAGCTGTCTACACTCCTTCGCTCGCCTTTTTCCAGAAGCCGGTTCAGCCTCAGCAGCAGGCGGTAAATCAGGATTGTCAGAATCATCGTATACAAAACCTCTGGGATAATGATTCTTCCCAGATAATAGGGGAAGGAAATCCGGCCTCTGAGCAGAAACTGAAACGCGTACATAAGGATGCCGTAGGCAAGATCACTTCCAGCGATGAGAACCACCGGCATCTTAATATCGTCGTCATAAAAAATACGGTAGCAGAATCCGCATAAATAGCCTGCCGTGAGGTACAGCAGGGCCTGAAAACCAAGAATATCCCCGTACATCAGGTCTGAGAGGAAGCCGCACAGAAAGCCTGTGAACATCCCTTCTTTTTTCCCACGCATCAGCCCGAAGGATACCGTCAGGATCAGAAGCAGATTCGGGGAAATATTCGCTATGGCGATTTGTTTCAGCAGTGTACTTTGGAGTATGAATCCAAAGAAAATCAGAAGGATCATTACAATCCGCCGTTTCATAGCATGCCTCCTTTCATGTAAAAATCCAGGGGATATTTACTGCATGGCCGCCGTCTCCGAGGCCGTCGTTTCCGTCTGCTGGCTTTCTGACTGGGCTTCTCCCGTCTGCGATGTTTCGCCTTCCGTCTGGACAATCATGTCGGTTTCCGTCTCCTGCTGGTTTTCCAGCGAATCGGCTCCGGCGGTGGATTTCAGATCCAGGATCACAAGCACCTCCCGCAGATGGAGGAAATCCACCACCGGCGTGATGTATCCGGACTTGGTCAGATTATTGGAGTCCATAGAAATCTCGCTTATATAGCCGATAAGGATTCCCGGCAGATAGCGGCTGCTGACGTCCGATGTCACCACCTTATCCCCCACTGTCACCAGATCCGCCGTATCCGTAAGCTGGACAAGATTGATTTTTCCCTCATCAATCAGCCTGAGATCTCCGGCAATGATGCAGGTATCGGAAGTTTTTGTAACCATGGCGCTGACATTGCTGGAATCATCAATAATGGAGCGGACGGTGGCCCAGTTAGGTCCCACATCCGTGACGATTCCCACCAGGCCGCCGTCGGCAATCACATTGCAGTCTACCTGAACGCCATCGTTGGTTCCTTTATCGATGGTAAATACATTAAACCAGTTGCTGGTTCCTCTGGCCGTAATCTTTGCGCCTATTTTTTCGTAATCAGAGTATTCCTCACTTAAATCCAGAAGCTCCCGAAGCCTCTGCAGCTCCTCCTGATCCTCCAAAAGCTCGCTGTTTTCCGATGTCAGCGTCTCCACCCGCTCGCGCAGCTCCTGATTCTCCGAGGTAAGAGTGACTGAATCCTGAAAATAATTTCCTCTGTCCGCGATCCAGTTTCCTACTTCGTTCAGGCCCTTCTGGATCGGAGTAATCACATAGCCTGCCACATACTTCAGCGGGCCGGTGCTCATATCCGTGGCCATGGTCAGAAAAATCAGTCCGCAGCACAGGACACAGAGAATCACAAAAATAACTTTGCTCCGCTTGGAGTCATTTGACTTTTTATTCATAAGACTTCCTCTTTCAGATAGTGTTTTCTGCAAATTCCCTCAGTGAAAAACTGAGCGACTTTCTCAGCTTTGGATCATTCATAATCCTTACCAGTCCGCGAACTGCGCAGGCTGTGGGCTCCGATACGTTGTATACCGGGATATCCAGCTCCTTTTGCAGATATAAGGAGAGGCCGGGAATCATGGAGACGCCTCCGGTAAGATAAATTCCCGTTTGGCGGATATCCTCGAGAAGCTGCGGGGGCGTGCGCTCCAGCGTACCCTGCAGCGCTTCCGCCAGCTGATCGATATTCTCGATAATCGCCACGCTGACGGACAGAGCGGAAATCTCCTCTTCCTTGGGGAGACCGGTAACCGAGTGAATACCGAAAACCTTCATGCCGCCCTGGGGCTTCTCTCCCATCCTGGCCAGGCTTTCCTTCAAAAGCTGAGCGGTCCTGGATCCGATATGAAGCTGATACTGTCTGCGGACCATGGACGCGATTACGTCGTCCAGATGTTTGCCTCCCGTGGGCAGCACCCGGTTCAGAATCACCTTACCCTCGGAGAGGACGGCGATCTCCGTATGAGCCGCTCCCAGATTCACTACCATACGCCCCATGGGATCATCCATGGGCATGCCGATACCGGCGGCATCCGCCACTGCCTTTTCCACAAAGCGGATTTTCTTCGCTCCCAGTCCGCCGCCGAAAATTTTGTAGTAGGCTCGCCGCTCCACTTGGGATATATCGGAGGGCGCCGCAATGTATACGTTTGGATGACGTGTAAAAAAGGTAGAAAACTTTTTCAGCACGTAAACCAGAATCAGCTCCTGATTCCGTCCCTCCGCCAGGGCGCCGTCCTTCACCGGGCAGCCGGCGTAGACGTCCGTGGGCGCTTTTTCAAAGATCTCCCAGGCCGGATTTCCAAGGGCAATCACATCCTTTTTATTCCGAATGGCAATCATATTTTTTTCGCAGACATACAGCTTTTCGTTCCGGTCCGTAACCTTGATGGTATCACTTCCCAGATCGATGGCACATATTCGCTTTAATGACATAGCTTCCTCCAGTTACATGAGATCCTGTTCCTTAAAGCTGATATAGGAATGGTCTCCCAAAATTACATGGTCTAACAGCGGAATGCCGAGCATATCCCCGGCGTTCTGGACTCTTCTGGTGAGAAGGCGGTCGTCGCTGCTGGGGGACGGATCTCCGCTGGGATGATTATGTACCAGGACAATACTCACTGCCTGGTAGTGCAAAGCCTCCAGGAAAATCTCCCTGGGTGAAATCATGGAACCGGTGGCTGTCCCCTTGGAAATCACCTTATCTCCAAGAAGCCGGCATTTGGCGTTCAGCATCATGAGAACCACCTGCTCCTGGCTGCTGTGGCGCAGATCCTCCATATAGTAGTCCGCAATCGTTGAGGGATGCAGAAAACTAAGGCCTGCCCGCGAGGATTCCTTCGCGATCCTGCGCGACAGCTCCAGAATGCATTTTATCTGTATGGCTTTTACCTTCCCAATTCCGTGGAGTTTCATCAGATCGTTTACCGTAAGTTGATGAAGGCCCAGCAGGCCCTTCTGGGCTGCAGGAGCATTCAGAACAGATTTGGCCAAGTCCAGTGCCGAAACGCCCTGGGACCCTGTACGCAAGATAACAGCCAGAAGTTCTGCATCAGTAAGTGCCCTGACGCCTAAGAGCAGAGATTTTTCATAAGGCTTTTCATCTTCCGGTAATTGTTTCATAGTGAATTTCATATACCCTCCGGCCTCTCCCGGCACCGGAAATATTTAAAAACACTATAAGCATTTCTCATTTTAACACAAAATTAAAATGATGTATACACCAGGAATCTTAATTTTTTGTTACCATTTTCTCGTGGACAGTTCAGCTATGCTGAGCCGTAACTGGATAAATTCGTAACAGTCCATCCTTGCTGAACCGTTACATGCAAATTCCATTAAAAATCGCCTGCGGCGGTGGGATTTTTCAAAATGATATGGTAAAATGGGAAAGACGCGCCGCATCGGCATTCCGATTCAGAAAGAGAGGAAATTAAAAATTTATGAAAGAAAATAAATACGATGATGAGAACTTTTTTCAGAAATACAGTGAAATGTACCGTTCCGTCCACGGTCTGGCGGGTGCCGGGGAATGGCAGGCCCTTCGGGGGCTTCTCCCGGATTTTCGTGGAAAGCGTGTGCTGGATTTGGGCTGCGGCTACGGCTGGCACTGCAAATACGCGGCCGAGCAGGGCGCCCGGGAAGTTCTCGGAACGGACATTTCCCGCAAAATGCTGCAGAAAGCCCAAAGCATAAACACAGACCCGGCCATTGCCTATCAGCGCGCCGCCATGGAGGATCTGGATTTTGAGGACGCCTCCTTTGATGTGGTATTCAGCTCCCTGGCTTTTCACTATGTCCGGGATTATGGGGAGCTGGTACGGAAAATCAGCCGCTGGCTGAAGCCGGGCGGCGCCTTTGTTTTCTCTGTGGAGCACCCGGTCTTCACATCCGCTGGCTCCCAGGACTGGTATTACGGCATAGACGGGGAAATCCTTCATTTTCCAGTGGATAACTATTATTATGAAGGCTTCAGAGACGCGGTATTTCTTGGCGAGCACGTTACAAAATATCACCGCACCCTTACCACCTATCTGAGCGTTCTGCTGGATAATGGGTTTTCCATACAGCGCGTGGTGGAACCCATGCCGCCTTCGGATATGATGGCGCTTCCGGGCATGAAGGACGAAATGCGCCGTCCCATGATGCTCTTGATTTCCGCCCGCAAGCCTGCCTGACCGGGAACGCCAATACAGGCTTTTCCGTCAGAAAACGGAGGGCCTGTATTTTTTTATAACCGCTTCCGCCACCTTGAGCCCGTCCATTGCCGCTGATGTGATGCCTCCGGCATAGCCTGCCCCTTCTCCGCAAGGATACAGCCCTTTCACGCTGCTTTCCAGTCCATCATCTCTGATAATGCGGACCGGCGAGGAAGTGCGGCTCTCAACGCCGGATAAAAGGGCATCCGGTCGGTCAAAGCCCTGGAGGAGGGAGCCGCAGTCACGGATTCCCTGGGCCAGGGATGCCGCAAGCTCGTCGGGGAAACAGCTTCTGACATCCGCGAAGGCCCACGCCCCGCGGCAGCAGGGAGCAATCTCACCCAGGGCCTTGCTGGGCCGTCCATGAAGAAAGTCGTCGAAAAGCTGTACCGGGATTTTCCCGCCGGCCGCCTGCCAGGCCGCTTCCTCAAGGCGCCTTTGAAAAGCCATTCCCGCCAGCACATCGCCGGAACCGAAATCTTCCGGTCTCACCGTCACCACCATGGCGCTGTTGGCGTTTCTGCCGTCCCGGGCATGGTAGCTCATGCCATTTATAGCCAGTCTTCCGGGCTCTGAGGAGGCGTTGACCACATAGCCGCCGGGACACATACAGAATGAATACACCCCTCTGCCATTTGGCAAATTTCTGGTTAAGCGGTAATCAGCGGCAGGCAGGACGCTTCCTCTGGGCTGTCCGTACTGGGCCAGGTCGATCATTTCCTGGGGATGTTCGATCCGCACGCCTACGGCGAAGGCCTTGGCTTCCATCCGGACCTGCTTTTTACGCAGCATCCCGAAAGTATCCCTTGCGCTGTGTCCGGGGGCCAGGACCAGAACCTGACAGGGAATACGCTCCTGTCCGTTGATCTCAATCTCCTGAAGAACGCCGTCCTCCCAAAAAAGATCAGTCAGACAGGCCGAAAAGCGAACCTCTCCTCCCTCTTTTACAATCTCCTCCCGGATCGCGCAAACCACCCGGCTTAAAATATCCGTGCCGATATGCGGGCGGTTTATCCACAGAATATCCTCCGGCGCTCCTGCCCGGACAAAGCTTTCCAGAACAAAGCGGTTGCGTCCGGATACATCCTTTACCGCGGTATTTAACTTTCCATCGGAAAAGGTTCCCGCTCCGCCCTCTCCGAACTGAACGTTGGAGCCGGGGTTCAACGCCCCGGTTTTCCAGAAATCTTCCACATCCTTTATCCTGGTCTCCACATCATGGCCACGTTCCAGAAGCAGCGGGCGATAGCCCATCCTGGCCAGGAGAAGGCCGGCAAAAAGGCCGGCAGGGCCGGTCCCCACGATTACCGGCCGATGGGAAAGCGGCTGATTTCCGGGTGCGGGAAAGCGGTAGCGCGTCTCTTTAACTTCTTCGATGCCGGTTTTCTTTTTCTTTAAAATCCGGTTCTGTCCTTTTACCTTTGCGTCAATGACATAACTGTAAAAGAGCCGCGGCTTTTTCCTGGCGTCCAGGGAACGCTTGCGGATATGGTAAGCGATCAGATCGCTCTCCGGTATGGAGAGGGCCTTTAATACCACCTGGGTAAGCTGCTCTTCCGTATGAGCAACGGGAAGTTTAAGCTGTTGCATGCGAATCATACGTTTCCTCCTGCGTGTTTTCCGGCAAGAAAGCCGGTGGTCCAGGCCCACTGGAGGTTGTAGCCTCCGCAGGGGCCGTCTGCATCCAGAAGCTCCCCGGTCATGTAAAGCCCCGGCACAAGCCGGGATTCCATAGTCCGGGGGAAGATTTCCGTCAGAAGCACGCCGCCGCTGCAGCACTGGGCGGCCTCAAAGCCTTTGGAGCCCGTTACCGTAAGGCGGACATTTGAGGCGGTTTCCAAAAGCCGTCCCATGGCATTCGTATCCGCCGGTTTTTTGGCCGGTACTCCCGCTGTCCGGATCAAAAAGGGTACCGCCTTTTTCGGGAAAATGCCCTCCAAAAGCTCCTCATTCGTCCCTGAAAAACTTCCGTTTAATATTTTTTCCACAGAGCCCATAAGAGACCGGACCGGAATGTCCGGAAGAAGATCAATCCGGGCCGTCACCTGTTTTCCCGCCTCCAGCGCGTTTACCGCAAAACGGCTGAGCTGAAACACGGCGATCCCGGATATGCCATAGCCGGTCCACTGAAGCTCTCCTGCTTCCTGCAAAACCGTTTCTTCCGAAGAGGCAGAAATTGAAATCCTGGCAGGCATCCGTACCCCATCCAGGGTATGGGAGAGCGTTTCTTTTGTCTTCAGCGCCACCAGCGCCGGAAGGAACGGCGCTGTTTTATGTCCAAGCTTTCCGGCAAGGGCCAGACCGCTGCCATCTGAGCCAGTGACCGGGGCCGCCTTGCTTCCGCAGGAGAGGATCACCCGGTCCGCAGGATAGCGCCAGTCCTCTGTCTCCACCAGAAAACCCTGCCCATCCCGGCGGATGTCCGACACCTTCTGGCGGTATTTCAGACGTACCCGGCGCCTGACGGCCTCTCTGAGCAGGCAGTCTAAAACTGAAGCCGCCTGGCCGCTTCTTGGATACACAAGGCCTCCGTCCCGCTCTGTGCAGAACAGGCCGATGCTTTCAAAAAACGCCAGGGTCTCCCCGGGCGGAAAGGCTTTCACAATGCCCTCGGCAAGCCCCGGGTTTCTTCCCCGGTAAACCGGAGTGTGCCCGGCGCTCAGATTCGTCAGATTGCAGCGCCCGTTACCAGTGGTCAGAAGCTTTTTCCCCGGCTTTTCCATTCCGTCGAGAACCGTAACCCGGGCCCCGGACGCGGCGGCCTGGATGGCCGCCATCAGTCCCGAAGCGCCGGCTCCGATTACCACAATTTCCATATCCATCGCTCCTTTGTCGTCTGTCTTTCATCAGGAAAGTCCGAACGGATCAACCAGGCAGCCGCACAAGACCTGCCTCGAACAGCTTCTGCAGGGCCATCAAAATGCCGGCTTTGGCGTGATGCCAGGTAAGACCTCCCTGAAAATAGACGGCGTAGGGCGGCTTAATGGGGCCGTCGGCGCTCAGCTCGATGGAGGAACCCTGTACAAAAGCTCCCGCCGCCATAATCACATCGCTGTCGTAGCCGGGCATAGCCCAGGGTTCCGGCGTCACATAGCTGTCCACCGGAGCAGCCGCCTGGATGCCCTTGCAGAAGGCAATGACTCCTTCCGGGCTTCCAAGTGTCACAGCCTGGATAATGTCATAGCGCGGCTCCGTTCCGTTTGGAACAACCGGAAAGCCCAGGCTTTCGAAGATATTTGCCGCGAAGATTGCTCCCTTTAAAGCTCCGTTTACCACGGAGGGTGCCAGAAACAGCCCCTGGTAAAAGGACTTGTTCACTCCAAGGGAAGCGCCCACCTCTTTGCCCAGGCCGGGGGTGGTCAGGCGGCAGGCCGCGTTTTCGATGCATTCCTCCGTACCCGCGATGTAGCCGCCGATGGGGGCCAGCCCGCCGCCGGGATTCTTGATCAGAGAACCCACCGTCATGTCCGCTCCCACATCCGAGGGTTCTGTGCGCTCCACAAATTCCCCGTAGCAGTTGTCCACCATGCAGATCAGATCCGGACGGATGGATTTCACAAAAGCGATGGCCTCTCCGATTTGCTCCACGGAAAGGGTCGGACGGGTCTGGTAGCCCTTGGACCGCTGGATGGCCACCATCCTCGTCTTTGGCGTAATGGCCTCGCGGATGCCGTCAAAATCAAAGGAGCCGTCCTCCAAAAGATCCACCTGGCGGTAGGTCACTCCGTACTCGGCCAGGGAACCCCTGGACGGCCGGATGCCGATTACCTCCTCCAACGTATCGTAAGGCTTTCCGGAAATACTCAAAAGCTCGTCGCCCGGTCTTAAATTTCCCGACAGAGCGATCCCAAGCGCATGGGTTCCGCAGGTAATCTGCGGTCTTACCAGAGCCGTCTGCGTATGAAATACCGAAGCGTAAACCGCCTCCAGGGTATCCCTGCCGGCATCGTTATAGCCGTAGCCAGTGGTGCCGCTTAAGTGTTCCATGCTCACGCGGTTTTTCTGCATGGCCAGAAGCACTTTCAGTTGGTTGTATTCCGCCGTCTCGTCCAATCCTTCAAACCGTTTTTTTAAGGATGCTTCCACGCGCTCCCCATAGCTCAGGACCTGACTGCAGATCCCGATTTCCCGGTAGATTGATTCCATTGTCATTTCTTTCCTCTCGCTTTCCTTATCAGGCGGATATTCGCAATCCGCTTTGCTGTTCGATTAAACGCCCTGTCTGTGTTCCCGCAAAACGGGAGGGCAGATCCCCTTTTCCTTCAGCGCATCTTTCATAAAATCAAGGATGCGCTCCTCGTCGTTTTCAAAGGCTTCCCGCTCTATCCAGGTGACATCCCGCTCCCGGCGAAACCAGGTGAGCTGGCGCTTGGCAAAATGGCGGGTATCCCGCTTCAGCACCCGGACGGCCTCCTCATAGTCGATCCGGCCGTCCAGATAATCAAGGATTTCCTTATATCCCAGCCCCTGCATGGAAACCATGTCTCTGGTACAGCCGGCTTCTTTTAAGGCTTTTACCTCGTCTACCAGACCTGCTTCCAGCATGGCATCCACCCGCCGGTCGATGCGTTCATACAGCCGGGCCCGGTCCTGGTTCAGCACAAAATAGGCGAAATTGTAGGGGGATTCCTTCTGCCGCTCCCGCTCGTTGTGGCCGGAAATGGGTTCTCCGGTTTCCTGATAGTATTCCAGGGCGCGGATCGTCCGCTTGATATTGTTTTCATGAATCTGCTTTGCTGCCTCAGGATCGACCGCCTCCAGAAGGCCATGGAGATACGCGGGGCCCTTTTCGGCTGCCAGCGCTTCCAGATGGCGGCGGTATGCCCCGTCCTGACCGTTCTGGGTAAAATCAATGTCATAGAGCACCGCCTGAATATAAAAACCCGTTCCCCCGGTGAGAATCGGGATATGCCCCCGGCCGTAGATCTCCTGAATACACGCCTTGGCGCATTCCTGGAAACGAACCACGTGAAATTCTTCCCAGGGTTCCAGGATGTCAATGAGATGGTGAGAGACGCCCTCCATCTCATCCGGACGTATTTTCGCGGAGCCGATGTCCATGCCTTTGTACACCTGCATGGAATCGGCAGACAGGATCTCTCCTCCCACGGCCTTGGCCAACCGGATCGAAAGGGCGGTTTTTCCCACGGCCGTGGGGCCTGTCAGTATAATCAAAGGAGGTTTCTTCATAACTACAGTCCTTATACAATTCTTTTAAATTTCTTTTCCAGCTCGTATTTTGTCATGGAAATAATCGTCGGGCGTCCGTGGGGACAGTTGTAGGGGTTGTCCAGGGTCAGAAGCTCGTCGATCAGGGCATGAATCTCTGCCACGGACATGGCGTGATTCCCTTTTACAGCGGCCTTGCAGGACATGGAGGCCACCTTTTCGTTTATCAGATCCGTCGCCATGCGCCCGTCCAGCTCTCCGAGGCTGTCCAGCATTTCCATGAAGAGGTCCTTCTGAGCGATGCCGTAGAGGTTATCCGGAACCGCCCGGATCGAATAGTCGCTTCCGCCAAAGGGCTCGATCTCAAAGCCGATGCTGGTAAAGCTGTCCATATACTGGTTCAGAAGGTTCTCCTCCTGCAAAGACAGGCTCAGGATAATCGGCGGCGAAATTTGCTGGGAAGTGTGCTCCTTTGTCTTCAGTTTTTTCATGGTCCGCTCAAAAAGCACTTTCTCATGGGCCGCGTGCTGGTCGATAATATACAGAGAATCCCGAAATTCCACAAGCCAGTAAGTGTCGAAAAGCTGGCCGATAATCTTGTGCTCCTTTACGTTTTCTCTGGAAAGGAGCTGGCTGTCAAAGAGGTTCATCTGCGACGCCGCCCCCTGAACCGCCTCGCCTGCGTCTGTTGCGGCGGATCCGCTCATAGCGCTCCCCTCGCCGGTTTCAGCTGCCAGGCTTTGCCCCGCCTTTTCCGGACCGGCGTTTTCTCCGGTTTCGGCGGCACCGTTTGGGCTTTGCGCCGGGCTTGCCGGGCGGCCGCATGCAACACCGATCTGTCCGGCCGCCGCTGCCGCTTCTCCCGCGCCGGCATCTGCCCCGGTCGGCGGGGCCGCCGCTGGATTCTGCCCTGTATAGCCGGGATCTGTCTGATTCCGCGCCGGGGTTTCTCTGTCTCCGCCGGCCATGCTTTGATCTGTATTGCCGCCGGCTTGATTTTTCCGCGCCGGATTTTCCGTGCCTTGGCCTGCCGTGTCTCCTCCGGGCGCCGGGCTTTGGGGCGTCCCGGACACGGTTTCACCGGTCCGCGTTCTCTGCGCTTCTGCCAAAGCCCCGCCGTCGAGCGCGCCTTCCGGCCGCTTAGGCGCCGACTGACCGTCCAAGCCGTCCGCTTCCTTTGGAAGCGCCGCGGACTTGGGCGGCTTCAGGACGCCCACAAATCCTTCCCGGACCGGACCGAACTCGGCGGCATCCCGTTTCAGATAGGAAATCTCCTCCCGGACCTGGGACAGGCGTTTCCGCTCAAAGGGCTCCGGCGCGGCGTCCGAGGGCTTTACCTCCTTGGCCGGCCCCTCCGCGCGGGCCTTCTCCCGGTCAAATCCCGTCTTTAAAATCAGATCCCTGTGGGAAAGGGCATCCCGGACCGCTCCCGCCACAAATCGGTACAACCCTTCGTTGTCTGAAAAACGCAGTTCCATCTTTGTGGGATGGACATTCACGTCCAAAAGCTGGCCGTCTATGGAGATGTGCAGGACCGTAAAGGGGTATTTGTGCTGCATCATAAAATTTTTGTAGCCGTCCTCGATGGCCTTGCTGATCACACTGCTCCGGATGTAGCGGCCGTTGATAAAATAGTTTTCCAGGTTCCGGTTTCCCCTGGAAATCACCGGCTTCCCGATAAAGCCGGACAGCGCGGCAAACTCGCCCTTGCTTTGGATTTCCACCAGGTTCGCGGCCACATCTCTTCCGTAAATACCGTAAATCGTCTCCCGCAGATTGTCGTTTCCGGAGGTGTAAATCCGCTGCTGCCCGTTATTGATAAACTTAAAGGAAATGTTCGGGTGGGAAAGGGCCATCCGCTCCACCAGATCGCTGATGTAACCTGCCTCCGAGGCCGCGGATTTCAAAAATTTCCTTCTGGCCGGCGTATTGTAAAAAATATTCCGGACAAGAAAGGTGGTGCCCTCCGGAGCGCCCACCTCCTCCCAGGCCTTCTCCTGGCCGCCCTCAATCACATAGCGGGTTCCCAGAAGCTGTCCCGGCGTCTTCGTAATCACTTCCACCTGGCACACAGCGGCGATGCTGGACAGCGCCTCGCCCCGGAAACCCAAAGAGGAGACGCCAAACAGATCCTCCACCTTCGTAATCTTGCTGGTGGCATGGCGAAGGAAGGCGGTGCGCACCTGATCCGCCGGGATCCCTTCCCCGTTATCCGTAATCCGGATCAGAGAGGTGCCTCCTTCCTTAATCTCCACCGTAACGGCGTTGGCTCCCGCGTCGATGGCGTTCTCCACCAGCTCCTTCACCACGGACGACGGCCGCTCAATCACCTCTCCCGCCGCGATTTTATCGATGGTGCTCTGATCGAGCACCGCTATTTTTTTCATTCTCTCATCACCATCTGTTTTTCAGCTTATTCTGGAGCCGGTAAAGGGTATTTAAAGCCTCAACCGGCGTCAGGGTACTGATGTCAATGTCATTGAGCTCCTGAATAATGTCCTGGTCGCTGACCGTGTCCAGCAGGGACATCTGGTCCAGGTCCACCTGGTCGTATTTCTTTTTCTTGGGCTTTGGCTTCGCGCCCACCGGCGTAATGTCTTTTGCCGTGATGTCCGCGTCCGTCAGCTCCTGACACAGCTCCTTGGCCCGCTCGATGACGGAATCAGGAATCCCCGCCAGCTTGGCCACCTGGATTCCGTAGCTGCGGTCCGCGCCGCCCTTGACGATTTTCCGGAGAAATACAATGTCGTCCCCCTTCTCCTTCACGGCAATGCAGTAGTTGTTGACACTGGAAAGCTTGCCTTCCAGCTCCGTCAGCTCATGGTAGTGGGTGGCGAACAGGGTTTTCGCGCCCAGAAGCTTTGGATTGCTGATGTGCTCCACCACTGCCCAGGCAATGCTCAAACCGTCAAAGGTACTGGTTCCCCTTCCGATCTCGTCCAGGATCAGAAGGCTTTTGGACGTGGCGTTCCGCAGAATGTTCGCCACCTCGGTCATCTCCACCATAAAGGTACTCTGGCCGCTGGCGAGATCGTCGGAAGCGCCGACCCTGGTAAAAATCCGGTCCACAATGCCGATGTTCGCGGACTGGGCCGGCACAAAGGAGCCGATCTGGGCCAGCAGCACAATCAGGGCGGACTGGCGCATATAGGTGGATTTTCCGGCCATGTTCGGGCCCGTGATGATAGAAATCCGGTGGCTTCCGTTATCCAGGTAGGTGTCGTTGGCGATAAACATATCGTTGGAAATCATCCGCTCCACCACGGGATGCCGGCCGTTCTTAATGTCGATCACCCCTTTTGTGTTGATCTTCGGGCGCACATATTGATTCTGCTCCGCCGTAACCGCCAGGGCCGCGAACACATCCAGAAGGGCCACTGCCTTGGCGGACGACTGAATCCGCAGGATTTCCCTGGCGATGGTATCCCGTATTTCCCCGAATACATCGTATTCAATGGAAAAAAGCTTTTCCTCCGCGCCCAGAATCATGTCTTCCAGCTCCTTGAGCTCCGGAGTGATATAGCGCTCCGCGTTGGTCAGCGTCTGCTTGCGGGTATAGTAATCCGGCACCATATCCTTATAGGAATTGGTCACCTCCAGATAATAGCCGAATACCTTGTTGAACTTCACCTTCAGGTTCTTAATTCCTGTTTTTTCCCGTTCCTTCGCCTCCAGCTCGGCAAGCCAGTTCTTTCCTTCCGTCTTTGCCTGGCGCAGTTTGTCTATTTTTTCCAGATAGCCTTCCTTAATGATGCCGCCCTCCTTGATCACAATGGGCGGATCATCCATAATGGCTTTGTCAATGAGCTCGCACAGATCCGAAAGCTCGTCCATCTGCTCGTCCAGCTTACGGATCAGTTCGCTGGAAAAGCCTTTCAGAAGATATTTTATATGAGGAAGCATGGAAATCGAGGTCTTAAAGGCGATCAGATCCCTGGGATTGGCGGACTTGTAGCTGATTTTTGTCAGCAGACGCTCCATATCGTAGACCGGATTTAAGTATTCCCGGATTTCCTCCCTGGAAATGGCGTTGTCCTTCAGCTCCGCCACCGCGTCTAGGCGCTTTTCGATGGCATCCTTTTCAATCAAAGGCTGCTCCAGAAAAGCGCGCAGCCGTCTGGCGCCCATGGCCGTCTTCGTTTTGTCCAGTACCCACAGCAGAGAGCCCTTTTTCTGCTTCTCCCTCAGGGTTTCGGTAAGCTCCAGATTCCGTCTGGTGGAGCTGTCGATCACCATATATTTCCCGGTGGTATAGGGAATCAGGCGGGTCAGATTTTCGATGGAGGTTTTCTGGGTTTCCATCAAATAGCGCAGAAGCCCTCCGGCCGCGATGGTTCCGCAGCCGTAATCTCCAAGACCGAGTCCCGCCAGGCTACTCACATGAAAATGCTCTTTCAGGGTGTTTTCACACTGCTCATCATCAAAATACCAGGCCTCCAGGGGATAAACGCTGATCCCCAGCCTGGTTTTCAAGTCCTCAAGGTCCATACCGCTGACAGTAAGAGACTGGTTGCAGATAATCTCCGACGGAGAAAACTTCGTGATCTCGTCCATGAGCTTGGCAGCCGTATCCACCTCGGTCATCAGGTAATCTCCGGTGCTGATGTCGGCTATGGAAATCCCGTAGCGGTCCGTCATGCAGACAATGCACATGATATAATTGTTTTTCGTCTCATCCAGCGCCAGGGGGCTGATATTCGTGCCGGGAGTCACCACCCGGATTACCTCCCGGCGCACGATTCCCTTGGCGGTTTTCGGGTCCTCCATCTGCTCGCAGATGGCCACCTTAAAGCCCTTGGCCACCAGCTTGTTCAGATAGGAATCCGCCGCGTGATAGGGAATCCCGCACATGGGAGCCCGCTCCTCAAGGCCGCAGTCCTTTCCGGTCAAAGTGATCTCCAGGGCCTTGGAGGCTTTCAGGGCATCGTCAAAAAACATCTCATAAAAATCACCCAGCCGGTAAAATAAAATACAGTCCTCATACTGTGACTTTGTCTGCATATACTGCTGCATCATTGGTGTAAGTGCCACGTTATCCGTCCTTTCTTGGGGAATCCGCCAGGGTTCCCATATAGTAAAAGCCTCTGCTTTCATCCAGGCGCACGTCCCGGATCTGTCCGAGAAGCCCGCGATCTCCCGGAAAATGTACTAGAAGGTTATTCGCCAGTCTTCCGGTCATCAGGCCCGGCGTATGGGTATTGACTTCCTCCACCAGCACCGGAAGCACCTGCCCCTGGAATCTGGAAGACCGCTCCTTCGCAATCTCCTGAACTTCCGTAAGCAGACGGCTGAAACGGTCCTTTGCCACATCCTCCGGAATCTGGTTCTCCATAACAGCGGCAGGGGTTCCCGTTCTCTTGGAATAGAGGAAGGTAAAGGCGCTGTCATAGCCCACCTTTCGCACCACATCCAGGGTTTCCTGGAAGTCCTCCTCTGTCTCCCCCGGAAAGCCCACAATGATATCCGTGGTCAGGGAAATATCCGGGATAGCCCCCCGCAGCTTGTCCACAAGCTCCAGATACCGCTCCTTTGTATACCGCCTGTTCATAATCTTCAGAAGGCGGCTGCTGCCGGACTGAAGGGGCAGATGCATGTGGGGACAGATCTTGTCATACCGGCTCATAACCGTGATCAGGTCGTCTGAGAGATCCTTCGGATGCGAGGTCATGAAGCGGATGCGCTTGATTTTCTCCACCTGGGCAACTTCCTCCAAAAGCTGCGCGAAAGTGATCGGATGCTCCAGGTTTTTCCCGTAGGAGTTGACGTTTTGTCCAAGGAGCATCACCTCCACCACGCCGTCCTCCGCCAGGGCACGCACCTCTTTTAAGATGTCCTGAGGAGCCCGGCTGCGCTCCCGTCCTCTCACGTAGGGAACGATGCAGTAGCTGCAGAAATTATTGCAGCCGAACATGATATTTACGCCGGACTTAAAGAAATACTTCCGCTGGCAGGGCAGGTCCTCCACGATCTGATCCGTGTCCTTCCAGATATCGATAATCGTCCGGTCGGAGTCTATGGAGAGCCATAAAAGCTCCGCGAATTTAAAAACATTGTGGGTGCCGAAAATCAGGTCCACGAAGGGATAGCTCTTTTTGATTTTCTCCACCACTTCCGGCTCCTGCATCATACAGCCGCACAGTCCGATGCGCATGTGGGGATTTTTCTTTTTTTTGGCCCCCAGCGCGCCCAGATGGCCATATACCTTTAAATTCGCGTTCTCCCGCACCGTGCAGGTGTTGTAGATAATCAGATCCGCGTCCTCCTGCTCTACATTCTCATAGCCGATGGCAGCCAGAATACCCCGGAATTTTTCACTGTCCCGGGCATTCATCTGGCATCCCATATTGAAAACACAGGCCCTGGGGAGACGGCCGTTTTCCTTTTGAAAATCCTTCACCCATTCTCTGCATCTCGCGATAAAGTAGTACTGCCTTTCCGGCTCCTTTGACGGAGGCGCCGCGTTCAAATCCATTTGATCGAAATTTATTATCTCATTAAACATGTTCTTTTGATATTCTCCCTTTATAAAACAGCTCTGCGAAGCAAACTTCATTATAGCATGAGTTATGAAAGAGTGGCAAGAAAAGATTTTTTTACGCATACAAAAGCCGCCCGCGTGATTTTAAGCGGACGGCTTTTGCCGGATAACGAAAGCATTTTTCTTTTTATTCCTCCACCCGGATACTCCGGATCACCGGCATCTTGAGGGGTTTATTCCACGTCTCGGCGCCGGAAACCGGGACCTGGGCAATGGCGTCCAGCACCTCGAACCCGGATTCCATTTCCCCAAAGGCCGCGTACCGGCCGTCCAGCTTGGGAGCGTCTTGGTGTACCACGAAGAACTGGGTTCCCGCTGTGTCGAAGCCGTCATCCCTGGCCATAGAAATGGCGCCGCGGACATGCTTTAACGGATTGGGGATTCCGTTGGCCTCAAATTCTCCCTTGATATGCCAGTCGCTGTCCGTCATGATGTCGTTGTCCGGAGACCCGGCCTGGATCACATAATCCTTTACCACGCGGCACCAGGCCAGTCCGTCGTAGAAGCCGGAACGGGCGGTGTCCGCGAAATTCTTAACCGTGATGGGAGCAAGCTCCGGGAACAGGCGAAACACCATGTCCCCAAAGCCTTCCGTTGAAATAACGCAGCGCATGACGAGCCTCAGTGCGCAAGAACAGACGCGTTCTTAAAGTAAATATTGGAGGAGGAGGTCATGTATACGCCCTGTACATAATCCTTCAGCAGGAAGCTGTTGGACTTATAGTAAAGAGGCAGAACCGGATATTCGGAAGAAGCGATGGCATCCGCTTCCATTACCAGCTCCGCGAACTTCTCGCTGTCCTTTTCAACACGAATCTGATCCACAACAGCGTCATACTCCGGATTGCTGTAGAAAGCGTTGTTGGATACGTCGTCCGTGTAAAGGAGCGGCAGGAAGCTCATGGGATTTACATAGTCGGCGCTCCAGCCCATGGCAGCCACTTCGTAGTCCCCGCTCTGTACGGACTCATAGAATACGGCCCAGTCGGCGGAAGTTACCTCTACGGTCAGTCCAAGATTCGTGGTCCACATCTCCGCGATGGCTTCCGCGATCTTCTTTACGTTGTCGTCTGAGTAGAAAGAAAGCTGTACGGTGGGGAATCCTTCTCCGTCCGGATAGCCGGCTTCCGCAAGGGCTGCCTTCGCGGCTTCCACATCCGCGGTGGCGGAAAGCTCATAGTTGGAACGGCCTTCCGTAATGTCCTTTCCGTCCACGACATAGCCGGGGGCTAAGAAGCTGTAGGCAGGATCTCCCTCCACCTGGGCCACATTGTTGATCAGCGCTTCTCTGTCGATGGCCAGACACAGGGCCTTGCGAACCAGCGGATCATCGTAGGGCTCGGCGGCACAGTTGAAGTTATAGTAAACGGTTCCATAGCTGGGCTCAACCACAACGCCGGCTCCCTCCGCTTTCAGACGGGCATAATCGCTGGAAGGAATGGTGCGGACGCCGTCTACCTCGCCGTTCTCATAAGCGGTCAGCGCTGTGGAGGTGTCCAGGATATAACGGTAATTAATCTTCTCCAGTGTCACATTGTCCGCGTCCCAGTAATTTTCGTTCTTCTCCAGAATCATGCTCTCGCCCATGTTCATCTCGGTAATCTTAAAGGGACCGTTGCACACATACGTGTCCGCGGAAGTCGTCCACTTATCGCCGTTGGCCTCAATGGTCGCTTCCTGAACCGGGAAGTACACCCACATGCTTACCATGTCCACGAAATAGGGGCAGGGCGACTTCAGCGTGTACTCAAGGGTATAATCGTCCAGCGCCTTGATCCCCACATCTTCCGCGGAAGCGGTTCCGTCATAGTACTCCTGAGCGTTTACCACATAATCCGTGATCATGTTTACATACTGAGCCGTGGTTTCCGGGGTCAGCACGCGAAGAGCGGAATATACATAGTCGCTTGCCGTGTGGTCGCTTCCGTCGCTCCACTTTAATCCCTCTCTCAGGTGGAACGTGTAAACGGTCAGATCATCGTTTACCTCCCAGGACTCTGCCTCGCCGGGAACAACCTCGCCTGCCTCGTCATAAGTCACCAGGCCCTCAAAGCAATTCATCAGGAAGGGGGTAGCGAAGGAATTGTTCGTAACGTTCGGGTCGATTCCATCCGGTTCATTGTTCAGAACAAAGGTAATTTCCTGGTTCTCCGCAAGAACGGCTTCCTCCGCGGACTCTCCCGCCGCGGCCTGTTCCAGATCGTCGATGGTGGTGGCACTGGCCATGCCGGGTACTGCCGCGGCTGCCAGCATACTCAGCGCAAGCAGCAGACTAAGTCTTTTTTTCATAGTTTCTCCTCCTTTTGGAATAATAATATGTTTCAGACAGAGCTTTGCCCTGCCGGAAAACCTGATGAAACAGGGATGTCCTTAATACAGATGACAGGCAACCCTGTGCCCGTTCCCGGCATCCGTAAGCTTCGGCGTTTTCTCTGCGCACTCCGGCTTCGCGTAAGGGCATCTGGTGTGGAAACGGCAGCCGGATGGCGGCTGGATGGGACTTGGAATATCTCCCTCTATACTGCTTTTTACCTTCAGCCTCGCAAGCTTTGGGTTCGCTATGGGAATGCTCCCAAGCAGGCCCTTGGTGTAGGGATGCAGAGGATTTTTATAGATTTCATCGGCCTCGCTGATCTCCACAAGCTGGCCCAGATACATAACTCCCACATCGTCGGAAACATACCGGACCATGGAGAGGTCATGAGCGATAAATAAATAGGATACGCCCTGTTCGTCCTGATAGTCCTTCAAAAGATTGATTACCTGGGCCTGGATGGAAACGTCCAGAGCCGAAATCGGCTCGTCACAGATGACCAGCTCCGGCTTCAAAATCAGGGCTCTGGCGATGCCGACTCTCTGGCGCTGGCCTCCGGAAAACTCGTGGGCGTATCTTCCCGCGTGCTCTTTGGTCAGCCCCACGCGCTCCAGCATGGAATAGACCAGATCGTTTGCCTCCGCCTTATTTTTTACAATCCGGTGAGCCAGAAGGGGTTCCGCGATGATATCGCGCACCGTCATGCGCGCGTTTAAGGAGGCATAGGGGTCCTGGAAAATCATCTGCATTTTTTTCCGGAAGGGTTTCAGCTCTTTCTGGCTCATCCGGGTAATCTCCGTGCCGTCCAGGAAAATCTGCCCGTCCGTCACGTCGTACATACGGATTACCGTTCTGGCGCAGGTGGATTTTCCGCAGCCGGATTCCCCTACAAGTCCCAGGGTCTTTCCTCTGGCGATGGAAAAGGTCACATCGTCCACCGCGTGGACAACCTGTTTTTTCGCCGCTTTAAAATGTTTTGTGAGGTGTTTCACCTCTAATATATTCTCACTGTTCATAGCTTACTCCTCGCGCTCTCCTCCGGTTTTTTTCTTCCCGGCAAAGGGATTGTGACTGTCCGCCGGCGCGTCCTCGTACTGGAGGAAGCACCTGGAGCGGTGCCGTTCTCCTACTTCCACAAAATCCGGAAGCTCACTGGCACAGATTTTTCTGGCGTAAGGACACCTTGGAGCAAAGGGACAGCCCTTGGGCGGGTTCGTCATATCAGGGGGCGAACCGGGAATGGGGCGGAGCCGGACGCTCTTGTCCTGCTCAAGATCCGGAATGGAGGCCAGAAGTCCCATGGTATACGGGTGGCCTGGGTTTTCAAAGAGATCGTCGATGGGCGCTTCCTCCATAATCAGACCGCCGTACATCACCGCCACGCGGTCGCAAAGCTCCGCCACCACACCAAGGTCATGGGTGATAAAAATAATGCTGGTGCCGTACTCCTCCTCCAGCTCCCTGAGCTGCCTTAAAATCTGATCCTGTATCGTCACGTCCAGGGCTGTGGTGGGCTCGTCGGCAATCAGGAGCTCCGGCTTGTTTGCCAGAGCCATGGCAATCATCACTCTTTGACGCATGCCTCCGGAAAACTCATGGGGATAGCTGTCGTAGCGCTTTTCCGGTTCCGGAATCCGTACCTTGCGCAGAAGCTCCAGCGCTTCCGCCTTGATATCCGCCTTGCTGCGCTCCGGGTGATGCTCTCGGATCATCTCCGCCACCTGTTTTCCCACAGGGATCAGGGGATTGATGGAGGACATGGGGTCCTGAAAGATCATGGAAATCTTCTCGCCGCGGATTTTCCGCAGCTGTTTTTTGGGGAGTTCGATGAGATTCTGTCCCCCGAACAGGATTTTTGAACCCTTGTGGATTACGGCCGTATTCGCCAGAAGCCGCAGAATCGACATGGAAGTGACGCTCTTGCCGCTTCCGGACTCTCCTACGATTCCCAGAATCTCCCCTTTCTCCACGGAAAAGCTCACGCCCCGGACGGCCTGGACTTCCCCGCTGCTAGTCATAAAGGATGTTTTTAAATTTTCTACCTGCAATACCGGTTCCATACAGTGCCTCCTATTTCTTCAGCTTGGGATCCAGGGCGTCGCGCAGCCCGTCCCCGACGAAATTAAATCCAAACATGATCAGACAGATCATCGCTGCCGGAATAAAAAGCTGGTACGGACAGGTACGCAGATTCTCCGTCGCGTCGTTGCACATGGTTCCGAGGCTTGCCAGGGGCGGCTGCAGGCCGATTCCAAGATAGCTTAAAAAGGCTTCCATGAAAATCGCGGAGGGAATCAGCATCGTAACCGTAACCAGGATCGAGCCCATAGCGTTTGGAATCAGGTGTTCAAGAAGGATGGTCTTTGTTGAAGAACCGATGGTCTTTGCCGCCATGACGAACTCCTGGTTTTTCAAACTTAAAACCTGGCCGCGGACGACTCTGGCCATATCCACCCAGTAGGTGGTTCCCAGGGCCACGATAATACTCTGTATTCCCGCTCCCATAAGAACCATAATCAGAATGACGTAAAGGGTCAGGGGAATCGTGCTGATAATATCCACAATACGCATCATGATCGTGTCCGCTATGCCGCCCACATAGCCGGAAATACCGCCGAATACAATGCCGATTACCAGATTTACGGCAACCGCCACAAAGGCTACCAGCAGAGAAACCCTGGTTCCGTACATCAGTCTGGTCAAAATATCTCTTCCGAGGCTGTCCGTACCCAGTATGTAGGATTTGTTCCATACCGTATCCGTGTCGTATATGACTCTGGTTTCCGGATCCGCGATAAGATAGGGGGTAATACCGTAATACAGACCCACCTCTTCCCCATTGCAGTCAAAAATAATCATAGAGGAATCTGCCTCCTCGCGGAGCCTTGGAAGCTGCTCCCCTAGGGTGCCGTCCTTATTTACCCAGAGCACCTTCAAAGACTGGGTGATATACAGATATCCTGAACCGTCCTTTGTCACGTACACTTTCATCCGCGGCGGAACATTTACCACGTCCAGATTCTGATTCGAATAGCTGTAATCCGTAAAATACGGGCCGATGAACGCAAAGGCCAGCAGGATTACAATAAGAATCAGCCCTGCGATGGCAGTGGGCTTATGCCGGAAGCGGAACCACACGTCCCCGGCAAAGGTTCTGTTCTTTTTCCAAATTTTTTCTCTCTCCTCATTGGAGGATTCCAAAAGCTCCCATTTGTTTTCCATAACGTTTCATCCTCATCCGCATTCTTACTCGTATTTGATTCTGGGGTCGATCAGACAGTAGAATATATCCACCAGAAAAACCATAGCCATCAGAAAGGTAGCGTAAAAAATCGTCACGCCCATGATCGTGGTATAATCCCGCTGTGAGACACTGTTTACAAAATGAACGCCCAAGCCCGGAATGGCGAAAATTTTCTCCACCACAAAGCTTCCCGTAAGCAGATTCGCAATGGTGGGACCAATTACCGTCACCACAGGAATCAAGGCATTGCGCAGAGCGTGCTTAAAGATAACTTTTGTCTCGGATAGCCCCTTGGCTCTGGCTGTGCGGATATAATCCTGCCCCATAACCTCCAAAAGACTGGAGCGCATCTGCCTGGCGAGATAGCTCACCGAATAGCCTCCCAGCGTTATCACCGGCAGGATATAGCCCTTCCAGGTATCCAGCCCGAAGGTGGGCAGCAGGTTCAGCCGAAAAGAAAAAACGTAGATTAAAAGCGAGGCAATTACGAAAGAAGGAATGGTCACGCCGATGGTGGCCACCGCCATAATCAGCATATCCTGCCATTTTCCGTTTTTCACCGCCGCAAGAATTCCCATGGGAATCGAAGTGATGATTACAAAAAGAATGGTAATTCCTCCGAGCTTTGCGGAGACCGGAAATCCGTTTCGGATAAAATCCGTAACTTCCTTTCCAGTGTACTCATAAGATGGGCCGAAATCCCCCTGAATTACCCCCAGCAGATAGCTTAGAAACTGCTTGGGCAGAGGGTCGTCCAGATTGTACTTGGCATTCAGCGCCGCCTCCACCTCCGGGGAAACCTTCCGGTCGCTGGTAAAGGGGCCGCCGGGTATGGAATGCTCAATTACAAAGGTCAGAAGGATGATCATGAAAAGAGCCACCAGCATCATAGCCAGACGCTTGGCAAAATAACGAATCATAGATTTTCACACTCCCTGTCATTTTCTCTTAAATTCTGTCTGTACAGTCCGCGCTCCTGAGACTTCTGTGCGTTCTGTGCACATTATTTTGTTATTTTATCACTTTACTGCAACAGCGTCAAGAACAACCTGACAAATTCCGGAAACTTTTGGAGACGGTTCTGTGCCGTTGACTTGCCGCCCGCCTTGTGGTAACATGAAATCAGAATTTATCCTGCATCATACACAGGGAAAGGAGGTTGACCGTTTGGGCGGAAAAGACATCTCAGAGAAAATTCTCGAAGGGTACAACGATGTATTCTCGGACATTGTAAATGTCCTCCTGTTTGACGGAAAGGAGGTCCTTTTGCCGGATGAGCTTGAGGACCAGGCACCGCGCTCATATTATAAAACAGACGGCAAGCTCCATGAGATGGAAAGAGATGTTGCCAAGCGCTGGAAAAAAGGCAATATCCGAATCGCATGCGTTGGGATCGAAAACCAGACAAATCCGGATCCGGATATGCCTCTGCGTGTAATGGGGTATGACGGGGTTGAATACAGGGCGCAGCTGCTGGCGGATCATACAGCAGGCAAGAACCGCTATCCGGTGGTAACGCTGGTATTGTATTTTGGTCATAAAAAGCACTGGGATCAGCCGCTGCGTTTAAAGGAACGGCTTGATATACCGCCAGAATTTGAACCCTATGTAAATGACTACAAGGTCAATCTGTTTGAGGTCGCATATTTGACACATGAGCAGGTGGAGCTGTTTCGTAGTGATTTCCGTGTTGTGGCAGATTATTTTGTGCAGAAGCGTGAAAAAAATGATTATCACCCTGAGCCCCTTGCTCTGAAGCATGTGCATGAAACTTTGCAGCTGCTCAGCGTAATGTCAGATGATCAGCGGTTTGAGGCAGTCTATCAGGATGATGCGGAAGGAGGTATCCGTAATATGTGCGACGTTTTAGACAGAATCGAACAGAAGGGCCGACGTGAAGGCCGCCAGGAAGGCGAATTAGAAGCCAAAAGGGATATGGCCGTTTCTCTTGCCAAAATGGGGATCTCCATAGAAGATATCGCGAAGGCGGCAAAGGTCAGCGTAGACGAGGTAAAGCAGTGGCTGGATCTGGAGTGCTGCCTCGTAAAATAAGTATGATAGGGGAAATTATCCCATTTGAACGTGCACTCACCGGTCGCACAAGCAAGACTCCTCCCACCGCCTAAAGGCAAAATGGAAGGAGCCTATGTCAAAAAACGCTTCCCGTTTATTTTTCTCTGCGTCCCAGCGTCATCACACAGCCCGAAGCCAGGGCCAGCGAAAGAAGAACTCCCATTATGGGAAGTCCCGCCGAGGTCTCGTCTCCGGTCTTCGCGGCGTCGCTATCGGCCTTTACGGCATTGCTTTCGGTCTCTGCGGCATCGCTCTCCGTTCCCGCCGCGTCACTTTCCGTTTCTGCCGCAGTATCTCTTTCGGCCTCCGCCGCATCGCTTTCGGTTTCCGCGCCATCGCTTTCCGTTTCTGCGCTATCGCTTTCCGTCTCCGCCGCAGTATCACTTTCCGTTTCTGCGCTATCGCTTTCTGTCTCCACCGCGTCACTTTCCGTTTCCACTGCATCGTTTTCCGCCTCCGCGACGGTAAACTCCCACCGGGTGCTGCCGGCCGTATAGAACAGCTCCGCCGTATGGGTTCCCGCAGAGAGTGTGTCCATATACTCCGGAGCAAGGGACAGGAGGGTGAAATCACCCTCTATCGTGTAATACGCCTCCGGCACTTCCTCCCCGTCGATCTCCAGGTACTGAAACTCGTCCGCTATGCCGTCGCAGACAAGGACAAAGCCGCCATCCTGCCCGATCCGGTAAGCGATGTGGGTTTGCTCCTCGATAATCCTTACCCCGCAGGACACAGAAATCACCTTCTCCCGCAGGATCTCGCCCTCCTCGTTCCGGTACACTGCCGTCAGCTCCGTGTAGCCTCCCGGACGCAGCTGGGCGCCTGGGTCCAGCCACGACCATCCCTCCGGCAGTGTGATGTCTGCCGCCGAATCCGCCCCTGCCGGCACCTCGATCTCCTCTTCCGGGATTTCAGGCACCTGAATCGTCAGGGTTGTCTGAGAACTGCCCTGGGCATACGCGTACTGCCAAGGAGTCCCGACCCCCAAAAGCAGACACAGGCCGATGGCTGCCATCATTGCTCGTTTTCTCACTGTACCACCTGCTTTCCTTTGATGCTTTATTCCCGCCGGATTTCCGCTGTGAAGATCAGTGTCGCCGTATAATTGCCGGCCTGCGCCTCGTCCCATGCCGAATCCTCGATGCTGACCGAGAGGGGAACCGTCTGTTCCGTTTCCAGTTCCGTCCCGCTCCAGCTGCGCTCCAAGAAAAGCGCGCTTCCTGAGAGCAGGCGGAAAGAAAAGCTGTGGTTCTTTTCTTCATTCCGAAACGCGGACTTTTCCACGGACACCCGCAGGTTCTCGTCCGTCCGGATATTTCCTTTGACGGACAGAGCGCCGATTTCTGTCAGATCTCTGCCGTACTCGATGGTCTGCGATTTGGGAATCGTCAGTGTGTATGAAGATGGCACCGTGGCCGCCAGCGTGGTCTGCCGTTCCTCCGCGCTGGCTGGGGCAGCCCCTGCGAGAATCACGGCCAAGGCCAGTGCCCCTGCTGCTGTAAACAACGTCTTCTTCCTCATCATTTCATTTCCTCATACTGTCTGTTTCACATCGTTTGCCGTCACGTCTCTGGTTCGCTTGAAACATTGGTAAGCTGGGCCGTAAAGGTAACGGTTCCCGTGTACGCGCCTGCCCTCGCCTGGAGCCAGTCATTTTTTGCGATGTTCACATACAGGGAGATTTCTTTTGGTGTATTAGCCCGAAGCTCTGTCTCGTTCCAGGTATCTCCTGTAAATGCCTCTGTGTCGTTCCCGGCGGTGATCACATAGTCAATCTCGCCACCGGAAGTATTATGCAGCGGGGTTGTCGTCACTGAAACGGTTACCTGTTCATCCGCATCCACATTCCCCGTTACCTGCAGGACGCCGCTCATTTTGGTCTTTATATTCCCAGGATTGATACTGGTAGCACTGGGAATAGACAGCGTAAAACTGGATGCTATATTCGTTGTCACAGTGACGCTTTTTTCCTGCTGAGACGCCGCGGCAGGCACAGCCATTCCCGCAATCATCAACGCGCTCATCATTCCAACCAAAATCTTTCTTTTCATGTTCGTTTCCTCCAATACTATATGATTTTTATTTTCTGTTTTCCCGTCATCGGGCAGTGTGTCCTTCCCTGTTTTCCATCCGGTTCATCCGTTATTCCAGCACGTTCAGGGTCAGCTTTATCTCAGAGCCGTTTAACGGCGTCTGCGCGTCATCCATAGCGAAGCACTCATATTTGAGTGTTGCGTCCTCATATTGTCCTGCTTCCAAAGTCCGGTTCAGAGTAATCTCATAAACCGCCATCCCCGGTTTTACCAGATCACTCCTCCACAGCTCCGTTCCATCGGATAAGAGCAGCGATATCCGGAAATAACAGGTATTCTGCTCCGGGTTATAGAAATTTACCGCCTGCTCGGTTTCCTCCGCTTTCAGGTTGATGGCGTCATACCCCGGTATGTCGATGGTATCCGTATTCTTCTGTCCCTGATAGACCTCCCGGTCCCCGGTGTATTCTTCCGCCGAGGTGTCAACCTGGGCCTGGATGTCCTCACCGGAGGATGCCGGGGCGGCCTCCGGCCCGAACCAACGGTTCCAGTTCAGGCCGACCAGCACGCCGCTGCCCGCCAGGATCACCGCCAGCAGGAGGAGCAGAAAGGTTTTTGCTGTCTTGTTCACTTGTATCTCCTTTCAACGATCAATCGTCATATGTAAACGTAAATGTAATCGTACCCTTATAGCTTCCGGCGGGTATCGTACCCTGCCCTTCCTTGAGCCTTGGCTGCCCAAAGCTGACGGTCACATAGCTGTCTTTCCTGTCGAACACGGCGACAGGGCTCTGCGCGTCCGTATGTTCAACTCCCCCTACAAGAAGGGAAGCAAGAAGAATCGTGTTCTCCGGATCATTTTCCCTGTTAAGGGTTACGTCTACAGGCGCGGTGATCGTGATCTTCCCATTGTATCCAAGGTCAAAAGGCCTGGTACTGTCTATGGAGATTACCGCCGTACTCTGCGCGTCCCCGGCGGTCACTGGCGATGCCGGTATGGAAAGTGTAAACGCGGCAGCGGACGTTCGGAAAGCTTTGCTTGCCTGCGCTGAAAAGCTTCCTTGGACAGTGTCGGTTTCCTGGACAGCGCCGCATCTGACATATATCGTGTAAGACGTATTGGATGACAACTTAGAAAAAGTGCAGCCGCCATTCAAATCCGCATCTTTCCAGCCATCTTCACTCAGGCTGCCTTCACTTCCGATAAGTTGGTACTGAACATCCGCCTCTGCGGAAATTCCTTTGGCCATAATTGTAAGGCTGCTGGCCGTTGCATCGGTACTTTCTAGTGTGATTGCCGGCCTTGCGGGCAGAGTAACGCTGCTGACCGTGCTGGCATAGGCTGTGTTCGTTGCAGGGCTTTGAAAGCTGACCGTCACGGCCCGGCTTCCATTCCAGCCGAAACTGCTCAGGGCCATTTCACTGCCTGTCACCGGTGTCCAGCTTTTCCCGCCATCCAGGCTGTACTGCATTCCCGTGTCGAGGTTCTGCAAGGTTTCCTTTTGATAATCAATGCTCGGAGCCGGCGCTTCCAGCCGCCGGGGGGCCGTCAGCGTCTGGACAGCGCTCCTAAATGTATTTGAGGCTGCGGCTTTGTAAATATAAATACTGTCTTCCGGCCCCACCTGTATAAGAGCGCCTGTACCCTTTGTCCAGCCTTCAGCCGCATATTCCCCGCTTGTGGTATTATAATAACAGTCATCCGGTATGGCTACTCCTTCAGCCCCGGTATTGATCTGAAGCTCCGGCGCGCTTGACCGGGAAGGAATGGTCACAGATTGAGGAATACTATAATTTGCACCGTTCAAGCTTCGGTATACAGAAATTGTCTTTCCAAACCATTCCTCTTTGATACCTATTTTCCCATTTGCATCGGCAGTAAGAGGCTCGGTTGACGATTCTATATTGTATTCTACATTCGCGACAAGTCCGTCCAATGCTTCGTTTATAAAGTCAATGATTGCCTGGGGCTTCTCATAATATGTCATACGACTATCCGTCACGGCATCGCTTGCAGAATAAACATCTGTCTCAGCAAAGCGCGCAAAAACGGTGTAGTAGGTTCCTGCCTTTAATCTGTCAAAAGTACAACCGTAACCTACAATCCAGGTGCTTTCTTTCCAATCACTTGTTGGCTCCTTTTCATCTTTTCCTTCAGCAATAGCAAATTCGATTGCTCCATGGTCTTTTGGAATGTCCGGATCATTATCGTCAAAATAAGAAGAGGCCGTTATATTACCATATAGATCGAATCCTGCAGAAACACTTTTCGGCGTTGGCTGCTTCTTTTTCACTGTCACCGTACAGGTTTCCGTCTTTCCGCCTGCGCTGGCCGTGATCGTGGCCTTGCCTGGGCCGGTTGCGGTAACTGTGCCTGTAGTATTGCCCGTCCCACTTCCTTTGACTGTGGCTACGTTTTCATCACTGCTGGACCATGTTACCGGAATTTTAAAATCAGTATTCTTAATATTTATAGTGTTCTGATTCACTTCCGCTGTCAATATACCCGAAGCACCCGCATTCAGCAAAAGTGTTTCAGGGGTGAGGCTGAGGCTGTTTGCGATATAATTTAAAGTACCGGAATCCATTATGCCTAAATTGACTATTGTTCCACCGGATATATCGACTCTTCCATCGGGATTATTCAGATTCTCAATGTATCCATTGGAAATAGTGACACTTCCGTCCTTCAACACATCTAAGTTCGAAATCTGTCCGTCGGAAATAACGACACTTCCGCCATCCCGCACATCTAAAAACTCAATTTCACCACCCGAAATAACGGCACTTCCACCATACGCATGTAAATAACCCTTCCAAATGCAAGATTCTACTGTAAAAATGCCTCCACCTACGTTTATATCGGCTGACAATTCAATCTCAGTACTTTTACTTGTCAACAGGATGGTCCCTGAATTTATACTTATATTGCCCGCTGATGCATCCCTCAGAAGCGTAATTGTTGCAACATGCCCATCAGCAGCGGCAAATGCACTCGTAATATTCGAATATTCTGTTGTTGTACCATCTATTGTTACCGTTGCCACCGTATTATCAGCAATCTCTGCTTCTGCCTGTCCATTAAAGTAGTTCAGCAGTACCGTCAGTCTCCCTGTATCCACCTGCTCCTTCTGCGCATCTGTCAGGGCATCATAGGCGTCCCATACATGCTGCGCCCGGAGATATACTTCATCCCTTGCGCTCTGCTCCATTCCCTGTACCTCTGACACATCCGGCAGGTCATTGATCTTTGTCTGTATGTTCTGCACCGTCTCATCTATCGCATTCGACGGTACTGTCAGGATCAGGTTCTCTGCCGGAGGGACGGACTGTATCTGCGCCTGGGGGATTTTCCGGGCTTCCGTCTCTGTTTCCGTCTCTGTTTCCGGTTCTGTGACCGACTCGGTTTCCGGTTCTCTTTCCCCGGAGGTTTCGCCTTCAGTAACCGATTCGGTCTCTATAGGGCTCTCCGGCTCCGCCGCAGGCTCAGTAAGCGCTTCCGGCTCCGTTTCCGTTACTGGCTGCTCGGCTTCCGTTTCCGGTTCCGTTACTGGCTGCTCGGCTTCCAGTTCCGTTTCCGTTTCCGTTACCGGCTCCGCTGTTGTTTCGGATATTATTTCCGTCACATTCTCCGCCGCAGGCTCGGTAAGTGCTTCCGTTTCCGTTACCGGCTCGGCTTCCGTTTCCGTTTCTGGTTTCGCCGCAGGCTCCGCTTCCGGTTCCGTTATCGTCTCCGTTATGGCGGCCTCCGTTCCTGTTTCCGTTACAGTCTCTGTTGAGAGCTCCGTCTGGGCTTCTGAGGCCGGATCGGTTTCCTCCGCGACGATATTTCCTGAGCCGAAAACGACAGACAGTATGAGCGCTGCTGATAGGATAGATGCAAGTGCCTGTCTGTAGCTTCTTTTTTTCACGTTCTTCTCCTCCTTATTTTTAAACTTGTGTCATACTGTGCTGCTTGCACCGGACACGTCCAGCTCACAGCATACGCTGGTCTTCGCTCCGGATGTACGAAAAGAAGCATATCATGTCCGCAGTCTTTCCTGACTGCATGCATGGTATGCCTTTTGGTTTCCTCTTTATTCAGATAATGTAAAAAGGGCAGACCTACTGTCTGTCAAACCATGATACCGAACGAAGTCCATAAATATCAACCTTTCTTCCCGTGAATATATATCATTATATCATATTTTTTCCCTTTTTGTTGTGTTAGTTAGGCACTATTATGGTTAAGTAGGCAAAGTTTAATGTCGCGGAAGCTTTTCGGGACGGTTCTGTGCCGTTGACTTGCCGCACGCCCTGTGGTAACATACAATCATAATTTATCCCGCATCATACACAGGAAAAGGCGGTGAACGGATGATACGGAGGTATCCGTAATATGTGTGACGTTTTAGACAGATTCGGACAGAAAGGCCGGGAAGAAGGCCTGCAGAAAGGCCGATAGAATGGGAATTTCCATAGAAAATATTGGGAAGGCCGCAAAGGTCAGCGTGGACGAGGTAAAGAAATGGCTGACTTCGGCGGGCTTCTTTTTACACTGTATAAGAAAAACTTTCAGGAAAGGAAAGGTACTTCATGAAACGATGCTTCCGCTGGCTTTTTCCGGCGCTTTTTCTTCTGGCCGCTGCCGCCATGATCTGGTTTCTCCATCTCTTTGTAAAGGTTGACCGCTCCATGTCCCTGATTGACTGGACCTCCGCTGTTCGCGTTTTGCCGGACGGCGCGGAGGAGCCCGTATTCTTTGACAGCAGCAGCAATACCACGGATCTCTCCGGTACCTACCGCTTTACCGGCACACTTCCGGAAGGGCTTGGGAGAGGAAGCCTTCTGTTTGAGACAACCGGTGTTTCCCTTTCTCTCACCCTTGACGGGAAGGACATCTGGCAGTCCCGGGCGGATATGCCGGACGGCGCCGTTCAAATGGCCCAGGCCCTGATTCCGCTCCCCGGGGATGCTTCCGGGGAGTTATCCCTGACCTGCGAGATTCTGGACAGCTCCATGGCGATCCTTCCGCCTCTCGTCCGCTTTATGCCGGCCGATCTGGACACCATAGAAACCACCGCCTTCGCGAATCGCGGCGCGTTTCCCGCCGGCGCCGCTGCCCTGGCCCTGATCTTGGTCTTTGGCATTTTTCTTCTGGGGATTGCCCGAAAGCAGCCGGACTGGAGCCTGATTCCTCTGATGCTGGCTATGTTCGGGCTGATCATATTCCAGCTCGCCCAGCTGGAAGGCTCGTATTTCCTCGCGCCGGGACTGGCCGCCCTTCTGAGCCGGCAGGAGGTCGGCGTGTGCGTCTTTACCCTCCTTCTCCTCTACCTGGTCATGAATCGGAAGCGCCGGTTCTGGAAATATCTGGGGATTTCCGCCTCGTGGAGTGCGGCGGCACTTCTGATCTCCTACGGGGTATCCTGCCTCCTGGGCGGCCGGCTGGCCGCCTATCTCAATGAGCTGCCCCGGGAGCTGCAGTCCGGACTGTACAGCGGCCTCTTCTACTGGCTCACCCTCTGGCTGTCCTTTGTCTGCGCTGTCATCTCCGCGTATTCCGTTCTCAGCGCTTATATTCACCAGGAGACGCGGACCCAGCGGCTTCTGCTGAAAAACCATATGGTCACAGAAAGCTACCGCCAGTTGAAGGAAAGAAGTGCGAAAAGCGCCCGGGAGCGTCATGAAATACGCCATCAGCTCACCGCCCTGAGCTGCCTGTGCCAGAAAAAGGATTACCAGGCCGCAGAGGCGCTTCTTGAAAAGCTGATTCAGGACTATGCGGCCAAGTCTCCCCTTACTTTCACGCCAAATCTGACAGTGAACACTATTCTCCAGAGCGCTGCTGAAAAAGCCCGGCAAAAGGGAATCCGTTTCCGGGCCTCCGCCCGGATTCCGGAGGAGCTGTCCGTCCCGGAAGCGGATCTGTGTACGCTCCTGCTGAATCTGCTGGATAACGCCCTGGAGGGCGCGGACAGAACCCCGGTGTCTGGGAACCGTTTTCTTTCAATCCACATAAAGCTTGTGGATTGCTACCTCGCCATAAAATGTGAAAATTCCTTTGACGGCTATCTTAAAAAAGGCCCGAAAGGGGAACTTCTGACTGTAAAAGAAGATACGCTCTCCCATGGATTCGGCTGCCGCCAAATGGAGGAAATCGCAAAAAAATACCAGAGCGTGATGCTGTACCAGATTCCCCGGGACGGTGTGTTCCTGGCGGAAACCGCGCTGCTTCTTCCCGAATCTCAGAGTACATAAAACGCTCCGGCTTAAATTCTTTCAGCGGTTTACCAATGATACGAGCTTTTCCTGGCATTGCACTAGGTATTTCCGGCTGATGGGCAGCCTCTGCCCGTCATCCAGGATAAAAGTCTGCCTGTCAATTCTTCTTGCATGCTGTACATTTACGAGATAGCTGTTGTGGCAGCGTACCATTTGTCCGGAGGCCGCGTTTTCCATCTCCGTCAGACTCGCGGAAAAGCGCTCCTCCCCATCCTCAAGAAAAATACGGACGCCATGCCTTCCGTCCGTTTCCGCGTACAGGATTTTATCTATAGGCAGCTGAAGACTTTGGCGGCCCTTTTGCAGGATCAGGGTTTTCGGCAGATGCTTCCTGCGCCAGTCCTTCAGAAGGGCGGTCCGCAGTTTTTCCCAGATCAGCGGTTTTACCAAGAACTGGACCGCCTGCACTTCATAGCCCTGCTCAATATATTCGTCATATCCGGTGATGAAAAGAATGCTTGTTTCCTCATCCCGGTTTCGCAACTCCATCGCCAGTTCCATGCCGGACTTTCCCTTCATTTTGATATCCAGGATCAAAAGATGAAAGCTTTGAGCCCGCGTCTCCATGGCTTCCTCCAGCTCTTCCGCGCTGGAAAACGCCGTGATCTGATGCGAAATCTCGTTCTCATCCAGGACCTCATGACAGAACCGGCAGATTTCCTCTCTCACCACCTGGTCATCCTCACAGACGGCCAGACAGTATGCATACATGACTTTCTCTCCTAAATCTTTCGTTCCGACCAACCCTCTTTGTCAATTTTTCACTCGATATTTAGATCATGTAACGGGTGCTTTTGTCAAATCTTTTTTGATACAATGTTGTAACCGTTCCTTTGGTCTGCGCGGCATGCCGCGCAAACCGAAGGAACGTGGTGCGGGAGCGCTTTACGGCCGCACCTGCCCGTTTCCGTAAATAATAAATTTCGTAGTGGTCAGCGCCGTAAGTCCCATGGGACCTCTGGCGTGAAGCTTCTGGGTGCTGATGCCGATTTCCGCGCCAAAGCCGAACTCAAATCCGTCTGTAAAGCGGGTGGAAGCGTTGACGTATACGGCAGCCGCGTCGATTTCCTCAAGAAAGCGCTGGGCATTCGTGTAGCTTTCTGTGATGATCGCCTCAGAATGACCGCTGTTGTAGCGGTTGATGTGGGCGATGGCCTCATCCAGGCTGTCTACGGTCTTAATGGAGAGGATATAGTCCAGATACTCGGTTCCCCAATCCTCCTCTGTGGCTGCATGAACGCCTTCTGCAGCATCTCTGGCCCGTTCGTCGCCCCGAAGCTCCACATTTTTTTCGTCCAAACGCTTTTTCAAAACCGGAAGCAGACGTTCCAGAATGCCGCTGTGGACCACCAGGGACTCGCAGGCGTTGCATACGCCGATGCGCTGTGTTTTCGCGTTAAAAATAATATTTACAGCCATCTCCAGATCCGCGGATTCGTCCACATAAATGTGACAGTTTCCGGT
>DVIQ01000059.1 GCA_018711185.1 Candidatus Limivivens intestinipullorum
CCGGCCGCGGCGCCGCCGCGGACGCAAGGAAGCTTTGCTTCGTGAATGGAATCCGCACGCGCATCAGCCGCCGCGGGACATAGTCTTAGTTCACACGGATGAACGGCTCCATGGCCTGCACCGGACCGTTCTTTAAAGCAGTCACCTCCTGATAATCGTCCGTATTGGTGACAATCACCGGAGTCGTCAGATCATAGCCGGCCTGCCGGATCTTCTCCATATCAAAAGTCAGCAGAAGATCTCCCGTTTTTACCGTGTCTCCTTCCGATACATGAGCCGTATAATACTGGCCGTTTAAATTTACCGTGTTGATTCCCACATGAATCAGAAGCTCCATTCCGTCCGGTGACGTAACGCCCACCGCGTGCTTTGTGTCAAACAGCGTGGTCACCGTGCCGTCGCAGGGCGATGTAACCCGTCCGGCGTCCGGGACAATGGCTGCTCCCTTTCCCAGAACCTCCGCCGCGAAGGTTTCATCTTTTACTTCTCCCATCGGGATTGCCCGGCCGCTTAAAGGCGCGTACGCAGTGTTCTTCTCCGGCAGAAAATCCGACGTCTTCGCAGGTTCTTCCGATGTATGGACCTTGGCCGTCTCCTCTTTCTCATCTTTAAAAAGCACCCAGGAAACCGCGAAGGAAACACCCACGGAAACCGCCAGGAGGAGCGTATACTGCAGTACATAATTTGTGGTAATCAGGTATCCGAACAGTCCGGTAATGCCGTAGGCGGAGGCGCCGATCCCGGTGATGCCCGCCACGAGGCCGCCTGCCGCGCCGCCGATCACCGCGGCCGCGAAGGCTTTTGTATACCTGAGGTTTACACCAAAAATAACCGGCTCTGTAATACCCAGAAACGCGGACAGGGAGGACGGCAGAGCCATGGATTTCAGCTTTTTGTTTCTGGTCTTCAGGGCGATGGCCAAAGCAGCGCCGCCCTGGGCTACATTTGCCGCCGTGGCAATGGGCATCCAGGTATTCAGCCCGTTGGTACTTAGAAGTCCCGCTTCCAGGGCATTGTACATATGGTGGACGCCAGCCACTACGGTGAAGGGATAGGCCGCCCCCGCAAGGGCCGCGCCGATTCCAAAGGGCAGGGTAATCAAGAACTGCACCGCGTCCAGCACGCCGTTTTCAATCCAGGAGAATACCGGGCCGAAAACCGTAAGGGTCAGATACCCGGTCACCAAAACCGTCACCAAAGGCGTCACAAACAAGTCGATGATCTCCGGAACCACCTTGTGCAGCCGCTTTTCCAGGGCGGACATAAACCACACGGCGATCACCACGGGAATCACATGGCCCTGATAACCCACAAGGTTAATGTCATAGAGTCCGAACCAGACGGAAGCCGTGGGTACGGAATCCGCTCCGGCCACGGACCAGGCGTTCATCAGATCGGGATGAATCATAATCATGCCGATCACCGCGCCTAAAAACATGTTCCCGCCGAATACCTTTGCCGCGCTGACCGCGATCAGCACAGGCAGAAAGGTAAAAGCCGCGTTGCTGAACAGATGGATAATCGTGTACGTACCGGACTGAGCCATGTCAGGGAAAACCTGGCTCAAGCCCTCCAGAAGGCCCATGAGAAGGCCGCTTGCCACGATGGCGGGAATAATCGGCACAAACACATCTCCCAGAGTCTTTATCAGCCGTTTAAACACGTTCTGCTTCGCGTTTGCCGCCTGTTTCACATCCTCTTTGGATGCGGCGGTAATTCCTGCTATTTTAATAAATTCATCATAAACTTTATTGACCGTGCCGGTTCCGAAAATAATTTGGAGCTGCCCGGAGGCGATAAAAACGCCTTTGACGCCGTCCACATTTTCAATGGCCTTTTTGTCGCACTTGCTCTCATCTCCCACCACCAGACGAAGCCGTGTGGCACAGTGCGCGGCGGATACGATATTCGAAGAGCCTCCGATCAGGTCATAAACCTGCCTGGCCGATTTCTGGTAATCCATAGTTATCTCCTTTTCATTGTGGTATCGTTTTCATTTAATACTTCTTTTTTCACATATTTTCTTTTTATTTAATTGTGATTTTATAAGAGATCGATCTCACTTTTATGATTTTATTATAGGAAATGCCTCTTGATTTGTAAATTGATTTTTCCGCCAAAATTCCGGCAGGAAAATTGTGCATATTGTCAGCGGCACGCCCCTGCCCGAAGGCCTTTTTTTCCAAAAGAAACGCGGCTTTTTCTGGAAAAAGAAGAGCCTGTCCTAACGGACAGACTCTCTTTGAACGACTTCAAACCCCATTTTTATCTCTTTATTTGTATGCTGCCGGCCCGCCAGGAGATCCAGAAGCATTCTCGCTGCCTCCGCCCCGCTTTCCTGATAAAAAAAACGGATCGTGGAAAGTCTTGGACTTAACGCCTCTCCAACGGCAATGCATCCCATCCCGGCAAGCTGAATCTCAGAGGGAACCTTTTTCCCAATACGGTTCAGTCCCATCAAAGCGCCCACGGCAATGCTGTCTGTGGCGCATAAGACGGAATCCACCTCCGGGTGATCTTCCAAAAGCTTCTGGACCTGGGCACAGCCGGATTCCATGTTAAACTCCGCTTCGATCCGCGCATAATCCCCCGACGGCCGCCCGGCCTCCACAAGAGCGGCCTCCACGCCCTCCCGGCGTTGCCTCCCCACCGCTTCATCTTTCTCCGTTACACCGATATACCCGAGCCTGGATCCCTTTTTCAGAAGCAGACCGGCAATGGCTCTGGCCGCCTGAAAATCGTCCTGATAAACGCAGGAATAGCCGTCCAGGCGCTGTCCCAGCAGCACCACCGGAACCTTGCAGGCCCTTAAAGCCTCCTTGTGCCGGGGGGTTAGGAACGTGGCTATCAGGATTACGCCGTCCACCTCCCGGCTCTGGAACAGCTCCAGATACTTCAGTTCTTCCCGGATATCATTGGCCGTATTTGCCAGTATCATCCGAAAGTCCTCCCGGTTTATTACCTCGCTGATACCGGCCACCATATGGCTGATGCTGTCCGAATTGATTTTAGGAATCACCACGCCGATGAGGCTTGTCTTCTTTGTCCGCAGCATTTTTGCCTGGGAGGATGGACGGTAGCCCGTTTCCTCGATAACCTGACGGATTCTTTCCTTCTTTTCCTCGCTGACATAGCCGTTGTTCATATAGCGGGATACCGTGGCTCTGGAAACTCCCGCCAGCCTTGCGATTTCGTTGATATTCATAGCAGCGCCTCCCGTTTTCTGTCTAGAAGTATAGAAGAATCCACACTCTTTGTCAATATCGGAAGGCCTGGTCGGTTTTTTCCATATTTTTCCAGAAAATTTTCTTTATGTATGTAAAAAATATGCTATAATGACATTCATGATAATTATGCCGCGCTTCGCGGTTCCACTACAGCGCAAGGAGGATGGTACCGTGGTAAAAGACTTGCTTACCCGTTTTTTTGATGCCTACCTGGTCCAAAGAGATTTGGAAACTGCCCTCTCTTTACTGTCCGACGACGTTATGAGTCTCGGAACCGGGGCCCAGGAAATAGCCCTATCAAAAGAAGAACTCCGTTCACTGATGTCAGATGAATTTAAAAGTCTGCCCGGAGGCTTTCATTACGAAATCAGCCAATACCGGGAAAGAAAATACCGCGAGGATCTGTACGGGGTCTTCTGTACGGTTCTGACTTCCCTGGCGGACGAAAGCGGAGGAGAATTATCCTTGCAGACAAGGCTGACCATGACTGCGGCAAAGCTTGCGGATTCCTGGAAAATCATCAATCTCCACATGTCCACTCCCTCTGACCAGCAGGAAGGTGAAGAATTTTTCCCTGTCAAATATGGCAGACAGGCCATCGGAAAGCTGGACGCGTCAGCCGGGAAGAAGCTCATTGAGCTCATGCTGTCCATGCTGCCCGGAGGCATTATGGGCGGTTATCTGGAAAAGGGATTTCCGCTCTATATTATCAACAACACGATGCTGAGCTATCTTGGATATACCTATGAGGAGCTTGTGGAAGAGACCGGCGAGGAAATGCAGAAAATCATTGCCCCGGAGGATTGGGACCGGGTGGAAAAAACGATTTACGAAAGCCTGGAAAAGACCGGCGAATACGATGTTCAGTACCGTGTCATCCGCAAGGACGGAACAAGGCTCTGGGTTGACGACAAAGGCCACGAAATCGTCACGGAAGACGGCAGACGGGCCATGGTCAGCGTTATGCTGGATGTCAACGAAAACATACGGCTCCAGGAGCGGCTCCGCAAGGAAGCCATGGAAGATCCGCTCACCGGCATTCTCAATCGCAAGGGAGCGATTGTCCGCATTGAAAAGTATCTGTCTGACCGGCAGTCCGGCGCCATGTTTCTGCTGGACATCGATAATTTCAAACAATTAAACGATACCTTCGGCCACCAGGCAGGCGACAGGGTACTCCAGCTTCTGGCTGATATCATAAAGCAAAACTCCCGGGAGGAGGATGTGGCAGCCCGCATCGGAGGCGACGAATTCCTGCTTTTTCTCCCAGGATGCACCGCAAAACGCGTTCTTTCGGCAAAAGCCAAAAGCATCTGCGACGCCTTTTGGAGCGCCGGTTCTGTTTATAAGCCGGTAGCGCTCTCCGTCAGCATCGGCATTACCGTGTGCCAGGAAAGCTGCAGCTTTGATTTTCTATTCAAACAGGCGGATGACCGGCTGTACGCTGTGAAGAAACACGGAAAGGGAAGCTTTCAATATACGGACGAGCCGTAATCGTTCTCCTACGCCAAAACGGCTGCGAAAACAGAAAATTTCCGTTTTCGCAGCCGTTTTGCTTTTTCAGATCCCGCGCACCGGACGCGCATGCAATCCGGCGCGCAGAATTCCTCAAACCCTTCCTTACTTCGCTACGATGTTAATGATCTTCTTCGGCACGTAAATTTCTTTCACAATATTTCCTGTGAGACGGTCTCCAAGGGCCTCTTTTCCTTTGGCAATGGCCTCTTCCTTGGAAGCTTCCGCGGGAATCCGGATTACCGCGCGGGTCTTTCCGTTTACCTGCACCGGAATTTCCAGCTCGTCATCCTTCATGGCTTCCTCATCGTGCTCCGGCCAGCGGCAGTTAAAGACGCTCTCCGTACCGCCAAGCTGCTGCCACAGCTCCTCCGCCAGATGCGGAGCGAAAGGCGCCAGAAGTACCACGGCTGTTTTCAGGGTTTCCTTGTCGATACCGCCGTTTTTGGCCATATCAATCATTTTGTTGTTGTATTCCATGAAGCCGGAGATTACCGTGTTCAGGCTGAAGCTCTCCAGACGCTGGGTAATCAGATGAACCATCTTATGGCGCAGCTTCACCATTTCCTTCGTAGGCTCCACGTCTTTGTCCTTGTTGTCCATCACCAGGTTCCAGAATTTATTCAGGAAACGGTAAACGCCGTCAATTCCACGGTCGTCCCACTCAGCGTCCAGCTCGGGCGGGCCAACGAACAGCTCATACATTCTCAGAGAATCGCAGCCATAGTCTCTCACCAAATCGTCCGGGGAAATGACATTGCCCTTGGACTTGCTCATCTTAATGCCGTTCTTTCCGGTAATCATTCCCTGATTGAAAAGCTTCTGGAACGGCTCGTCAAAATCGATCACGCCGATATCATACAGGAACTTCGTATAGAACCTGGAGTACAGCAGATGCAGAACCGCGTGCTCAACACCGCCGATATACATATCAACGGGAAGATACTTGTCCGCCTTCTCTCTGGATACCAGCTCTTTGTCATTGTGGGCGTCCACATAGCGGAGGAAATACCAGGAAGAACCTGCCCATTGAGGCATGGTGTTCGTCTCTCTCTTGGCATCGCCGCCGCAGACCGGACACTTGCAGTTTACCCAGTCCGTAATGGCCGCCAGGGGGGATTCTCCCGTTCCAGTGGGCTCGTAAGACTCCACATCCGGCAGACGTAAGGGCAGCTCCTCCTCCGGAACCGGCACATTTCCACACTTTGGGCAGTGTACAATGGGAATCGGCTCGCCCCAGTAGCGCTGACGGGAAAATACCCAGTCTCTCAGCTTATAGTTCACTGTCTTCCGGCCAATGCCCATCTTTTCAATGATGGCCGGTCCCTCTTTTTTCATATAGTCCGAAGGCTTTCCGTTCCACTCGCCGGAGTTGATCAGGATTCCGGAGGGAGCCGTGTAGGCTTCCGTCATGTTTTCGATTTCTTTTCCGTCCTTAGAAATAACCTGGACGATGGGAAGGCCGAACTTCTTCGCGAACTCAAAGTCACGGTCGTCATGAGCGGGAACGCACATGATGGCGCCTGTGCCGTAGTCCGCCAGCACGTAATCGGACAGCCAGATGGGTACCTTCGCTCCGTTTAAGGGATTAATCGCGTAGCTTCCCGTGAAGACACCGGTTTTTTCCTTATCCTGGAGACGGTCCACATTTGACTTCATGGACGCGTCATAAATGTACTTCTCCACTGCCTCCTTTGTCTCGGGAGTTGCCAGCGAAGCCGCCATGGCGTGTTCGGGAGCCAGCACCATAAAGGTAGCTCCGTGAAGCGTATCCGGCCTGGTGGTGTAAACCGTAATCTTCTCTTCTCTTCCGTCGATGGGGAAATCCACCTCCGCGCCGTAGGACTTGCCGATCCAGTCCGTCTGCATCTTCTTTACCTTTTCCGGCCAGTCAAGCTTGTCCAGGTCGTTTAACAGACGGTCCGCGTACTTGGTGATACGGAGCATCCACTGGCGCAGATTTTTCTTCGTCACCGGCGTGCCGCAGCGCTCGCAGATTCCGTTTACCACTTCCTCATTGGCAAGACCTGTTTTACAGGAAGGACACCAGTTAATCGGGAACTCCTTCTCATAGGCAAGCCCTTCTTTAAACATCTTTACAAAAATCCACTGGGTCCACTTGTAGAAATTCGGATCCGTGGTATTTACTTCCATATCCCAGTCATAAATCGAAGCGATCTCATTGATCTGGCGTTTGATATTCGCGATATTTTCCGCCGTGGAAATCGCCGGATGCTGGCCAGTTTTAATGGCGTAGTTCTCAGCCGGAAGCCCGAAAGCATCCCATCCCATGGGATGAATCAGATAATACCCCTGAAGCATCTTATAACGGCTCCATACGTCCGAAATCACGTAGCCTCTCCAATGCCCCACGTGAAGACCGTTTCCGGACGGATACGGGAACATGTCCAGACAGTAGTATTTCGGCTTTTTGCCGTCATTTACGTTTACCGGGTGTTCTTCCCAGATATTGCGCCATTTTTTCTCAATGGCCTTATGGTTATAAGGGACTGCCATTGTTTTTCTCCTCCTAGCATCTTTCTAATGAACGTTCTCGACTATTCTCAATTTTACTCATACCGCTTGCATTTGTCAATAGATGGAGTATACTAAAAACCAGCGTGGGTAACGGTTCGTTACCATTCACAGCAGCCGCAAACAATACTCACGAAAGGAATTTTTTCTATGAAACCGACCATATCGAAACGTTTTTCTCTGCCGGCCGTCTTTTTCGGCCTGTGCGGCATGGTTTTCTTTTTGTCACTCTCGGTAACCCTGACCTTGAACGCCCGTTTCCTGTATTATATGGACATTGACGCGCTTGCCGCCGATACCGGCATGAAAGCCGCCGAGATCCGGGAAAACTACGGTGCCCTCATCGACTACAACTCCATCACAGGGCCGGAAATCTTAACGTTTCCCACTCTTCCCATGTCGGAAACGGGACGCGTTCATTTTGAGGAGGTCAAGGTGCTGTTTGTGGGCCTGGAGTACGCCTGCATCGTCTCCGGCCTTCTGTTCGCGGCCGGCGCCGTCTGGCTTTTAAAAAAGAAAAAAGATCCCAGGTTTTTGTTTTATGCCTGGCTGTTTGGAACCGTCATCCCCGCCCTGGCCGCCCTGCTGGCAGCTGTAAACTGGGACTGGTTTTTTACCGCATTCCACCATGTGATGTTCCGTAACAACTACTGGATCTTCGACGCCTCCACGGATCCCATCATCCTCCTTTTGCCGGACACCTATTTTCTTAAATGTCTGGTTGTCATTATCGTACTGATGCTTCTTTTCGTCCAGGGCTGCGGTCTTCTGTACCGCCGTCTCCGCCCCAGGCGGAATCCGGCCTGATCCCCGTCCTTGGGACATTTTCCCGGCGCGAAAGGAGCCTCACTGGTAATTCTGAATGACAATCTGAAGCGTTTTCCGATCCCGGAATTCGTTGATTCCGGGATAATAGGTAAACGCCAGTCTTATGGCATTTTCCCGGCCCTGGAAGAGCTTTTCCGTCTCCGCGGGGCCGAACTTTTCTTCCAGATACTTCCGCATTCCTTCAATATCCCCGAAATACAGAGCTTCCATGACGGTCCCTGTCTGGCTTTTTACATGCATTTTCAGCACGTTCCGGTTCTGTCCTAAAATACGCGCTCCAAATACCGCCAGGTTCTTTTCCGCGAACAGGGGTTTTGTATTCCCCTTTCCGTAAGGTTCCAGCACGGACAGCTCCCGGATGAGCTTTTCCGTTAGGTAGCTCACCGGCATCGGCACGTCGATGACAATTTTCGGCACCAGATCCTCCCAGGTAAGGGCGGTCTGTTCATTCAGCCGTTTGCGGAGCGTCTCGGCCATTCCCCGCTCCAAAGACATTCCGGCCGCCATGGGATGCCCCCCGAATTTCGTAAACAGCTCGCTGCAGGCGCACAGCTCCTGAAACATATTGTAGGCCTCAATGGAACGGCCCGATCCCTTAATGCCTTCGGCGCTGTCGGTAAGCACGATGGCGGGCCGGCTGTAGCGCTCCCGTACGCGTCCGGCGATGATGCCGGCCAGGCTTTCATGGCACGCCGGAAGATACACCACAAGAACCTTATCTTCCTTCAGAGGTCCGTTCTCGATCATCTCCACCGCCTGCTCCACGCCCCTGGCCGTCATGTCCTTCCGCTCATCGTTGAGCTCCTTCAGTTCGGCCGCAAGGGCAGCCGCCTTTACCTCATCCTCCTCAAGCAATAGGGCCAGCGCCCGTTTTGCCGTGTCCAGCCGGCCGCTGGCATTGATGCAGGGGCCGATTACAAAACCGATATGATAGGAAGAAATTTTCCTGCCCTCCAGGCCGCATTCCCGGATCAGCGCCCGCAGACCGGGATTTGCCGTCTTATTCAGCCGCTTTAAGCCCTCTTTTACCAGAATCCGGTTTTCTCCCATCAGATCCATGACGTCTCCCACCGTGGCAATGGCGGCCTCTTCAAGAAAGGAATCCGCTTCTTCCGGGGGAATGCCCATACGCTCATAGAGGCAGAGAACAACCTTCAGGGCAACAACCGCGCCGCAAAGTCCCTTAAAGGGATAAGCGCAATCCGGCTGCTTTGGATTCACAAGCGCGTCCGCCGGGGGCAGCTCTTCCTGGAGCTCATGATGGTCCGTGACAATCACCGTCATCCCATAGCTTTTCGCCAGCCGGATCTGTCCCACCGCGGCAATTCCGTTGTCGCAAGTGATAATGGTATCGATTCCTTCTTCTCGGGCGATCTGAATCAGGTTCTCATTGATGCCGTATCCGTCCTTCATCCGGTCCGGAATCTCAAAATCCACGTTTCCGCCGCAGCGGGAAATGCCCCGGTATAGAATGTAGGTGGCGTTTACCCCGTCGATATCATAATCGCCGATAATCCGGATGCGCCGCTGTCCCCGGATCTTTTCCCTGAGAATTTCCACCGCCTTATCGCAGTCCTTCAAAAGATGAGGATCTGCCAAGTCTGACAGATCCCCGTATAAATATTCACGGATCGCCGCGTCCCCTTCGATGCCCCGGTTTCGGATCAGCCTGGCCGTCACCTGGTCGATCTGAAAGTCCGACGCGATCCTCTGAAAATCCGCTCTTTTCGCGGATACAACCCATCTCTCCATAGTTTTTCCTGTTCTGCTCACGCTTTTCCTGCCTTCGCCGGTTTAGCCGTTTCTTCCTTCTCCCCTCCGATGGAACGCATCATGTACCACATCGCGCCCGTCAGGCAGACGGAAGAATAGCCGCCGCAGACGATGCCGACCATCAGGGGCATGGCAAATTCCCGGATAGATGGCACCCCAAACACATACAGCGCCGCAATGGTGATAAACGTCGTAAGGGACGTATAAATGCTTCTCGTCAGCGTCTGGGTGATGCTGGCGTCCACGATCCCCTCCACGGTATCCTTTGCCGTCATGGTCCGCAGATTCTCCCGAATACGGTCGAAAATAACGATGGTCGCGTTAATGGAATATCCCACAATGGTAAGCATGCAGGCGATAAACGTGCTTCCGATGGATGTTCTGGAGATGGAATAAAAGGCAAACACCACCAGCACATCGTGAACCAGGGCCAGAACCGCGCTGGCGGCGAACCGGATATCGCTGAACCGGAACCAGATGTAGATCAGCATGCAGACTGTGGCAATCGTCACGGAAATCAGCGCGTCCATACGCATTTCTCCGCTTACGGTGGAGGAGATGCTTTCCGCCTCGATGGCATTTTCATCTACGCCGAAGTTTTCCGCTAGGGCTTCGTTTAATTGGGTACGCTCCTCCAAGGAGAGTTCTCTGGTCTTGATAATCACCTGGTTCGTTCCCGTAACCTTCTGCGTCTGGATATCCGCGTCTCCGGTCACGCTCTGAACCACCGGCTTTACCTCCTGGTCAATCTGCGCGATGGTCAGATCCTCGTTGAAGGTAACGTTGGTAGAGGTGCCGCCCATAAACTCAAGGCTATAGTTTAAGGCCTTTCCGGTAGTCGCCTGGAAAATCCCCATGCTCACCGGTCCAGACAGAATCAGCAGAATGGAAATTGTCAGAAATACCTTCCGGTATTTCAGGAACGGAATGGGCTTGCGCTGCTTCGTTTCCCCGTAAAATTTCTTATCCTTTACGCCCAGGGCATACACCGCGTTCATCAGAAGCCTGGAAATCACAAGGGCCGTAAACATGGACAGAATAATACCCATAGCCAGGGTATAGGCAAAGCCTTTGACGCTTCCCGTTCCCATAAGGCCAAGCACAAAAGCCGCGATCAGGGTCGTCACGTTTCCATCCACAATCGCGGAGAGGGCTTTGTGAAAGCCTTCTTTAATGGCGCCTCCCACGCTCATGCCCTCCGTGATCTCTTCCCGGATACGGGCGTAAATGATGACGTTCGCGTCCACGGCCATGCCGATGGACAGGATGATTCCCGCGATACCCGGCAGGGTAAGGGTGATGTCAAAGGCGTTTAAAGCCACAAGCATCATGCCGGTATAGATCAGAAGCGCGAAGCCTGCCACAGCTCCCGGCACCCGGTATACGAAGATCATAAACAGGATCACCAGGATCAGGCCGATGGCCCCCGCCATAAGGCTGGTGCTGATGGCTTCCTCTCCAAGCTGGGCTCCCACCACCTGAGAGCGCATTTCCTCAAGCTGGACGGACAAGGAGCCGATGCGGATGGACGAAGCCAGATTTTCCGCTTCCTGAGCGTTTTCCATACCGGATATGTAGGCGGTTCCTCCGTCGATCTCCTCTTCCACCACCGGAGCGCTGATCACCTCTCCGTCATAGACAATGCTGATCTGCTCGCCCACATTCTCCGCGGTGGCTTCCGCGAATTTCTCCGCTCCTTCGTCCGTCAGAACCAGCTCCACCATGTAGGAACGGTTCTGCATGCTGTCCGCCGCGCTTCTGGCGCTGGCTGTGTCAACATCGGAACCTGTCAGTACCACCGTGCCGTCGGAGAGCTGGAACTCCAAAGATCCCGGCTGTCCAAGCTCCTCCAGGATCTGATTCGCGTCGCTGACACCGGGAATTTCGATATTAATCCGGTCGCTTCCCTCCTGGTAAACCAGAGCCTCGGTGCTGTAATTCTCCACTCTCTGCTGAAGCTTGTACACCGTATCCGCCATATCCTCCGCGGAAGGCGTCTCTTCGCCGACTGCCCGGTAGGTAATGCTGACGCCGCCCGCCAGGTCCAGACCGGTAATGATGTTTCTGGCCGCTCCCGTTCCGGTAGGGCCAAAGCCCACCACCGATGTGAAGGTCAAGAGGCCCAGAAACAGAACCATGCATACAATGACGGCAACCGCCCTGTTCTTTTTCATATTACCATCTCCTTCTGATTGCTTCTCACGGCGTCCGCAGCTGCCGTGAATGTAACCGTTCAGCCCTGCTGAACCGTTACATGCAAAATCCATTTAAAATCGCCTGCGGCGATGGGATTTTGCACTCCTGAATCACGTTCTTACGGTCCGCGCAGCATGCGCGTAGACCTGGGCTGAACTGTTACCCGTGAATGGTCAATTTTACCCTTCCTGATCCGCAAGAGCCGCCTTAATCATAATCGCGCACTCCACGCGCTTTCTCTGGAGCTCGCAGCCCAGGTCGTAGGCGTCGTCGATTCGCCCGTGGAAATTGTAAGAGTTTGCCGCGCAGCCGCCGCTGCAGTAAAACCGCGCGAAGCAGTCCCGGCATTTTTCTTTGGCGTAGACATTGCAGCCCTTAAACTCGTCCTGGATGTCCGTGGCTGTAATGCCCTCCCAGACATTTCCCATCAGGAACTTTTCTTCACCCACAAACTGATGGCAGGGATACAAGTCGCCCCAGGGTGTCACGGCAAGGTATTCCGTGCCGGAACCGCAGCCGGAAAGCCTTTTGTAAACGCAGGGGCCTCCGGACAAGTCGATCATAAAATGGAAGAAGGTAAATCCCTCATGCTTTTTCTCTCTTTCCACCATGATTTTCGCCAGCTTATCGTATTCCTCACAGATTTTCGGGAGATCTTCTTCCCTGAGGGCATAGGGCTCGTCCGGCTTCGCCACCACCGGCTCCACGGAAATCTGCTTAAAACCCAGATCCGCCAGATGAAGAACATCTTCAGAAAAGTCCAGGTTGTTTCTCGTAAAGGTTCCTCTCACATAATACTTTTCCTGATTCCGGCTGTCCGCGAATTTTTGGAACTTGGGCACAATCAGGTCGTAGCTGCCGGCTCCGTTCCGGAACGGGCGCATCTTGTCGTTGACTTCCTTTCTGCCGTCGATGCTGAGAACCACATTGGCCATCTCTTTATTGCAGAACTCCATGACCTCGTCATTGAGCAGCACGCCGTTGGTGGTCAGGGTAAAACGGAACTTTTTGTCGTGAATCTTTTCCTGTTCCCTGCCGTAGCGGACCAGATCCTTTACCACCTGCCAGTTCATCAAAGGCTCCCCGCCAAAAAAGTCCACTTCCAGATTTCTGCGGTTTCCGGAGGAAGCGATCAGAAAATCCAGGGCCTGTTTGCCTGTCTCATAGCTCATAAGCGCCCTACGGCCATGATACTCTCCCTCTTCCGCGAAGCAGTAGCGGCAGGCCAGGTTACAATCGTGGGCAATATGAAGGCAGAGGGCCTTCACTACCACCGGCCGCTTCTTGAAATCCACAATCGCCGGGCGGTAGGTATCCTCGGTAAACAGCACGCCCTCTTTGGCTAGCTCCTGACATTCCCGGACTGCCTCCCGGACGTCCTCCTCTTTATACCGGTCTTTCAGCTTTTCAACGACCTGTTCTTCCGTCTCCCCTTTTTCCAGGAAGGGAAGCACATCGTACACCACATCATCCACCACGTGGATCGCTCCGCTGTTTACGTCAAGGACAATATTGTATCCGTTGTTTTTATACTGATGGATCACGATTAATCCCCTTTCAATCAAGGAGCAGCGGACCCGTGTCCGCTGCCCGTGTGTTTTCCTTATTTGGTGTAACAGTTCAGCTCTCCTGAACCGTTACATACTATTTGTTCTGTTCGCAGCTCTGATTTCCTACGGTACAGGAAGTCTTGCATGCAGACTGGCAAGAGGTCTGGCACTCGCCGCAGCCGCCCTTCTTCAGAGTATTCTGAAGGGTCTGAGCATTCAGGGTCTTAATATGTTTCATCATCTTAGCCTCCTTCCAAAATTCGTTCAAATTATTATATCACAGGTATTTTTATTTTTAAAGCTCTTTTTTTACACACCATCTTCACATTTCTGTGATATAATAACGTTGGTTTATAGATGAAAAATAAGGAACGCGAAAAGAAAGGAAAACTATTTATGAAAAAGTGTATGAAGCTTCTGGCTGTCGGCGCGGCGGCCGCCAGTCTTGCCACCTCCTGCGGTTCACAGTCAAGCGGCGGAGCCTACGACGAATATCTTACCCTGGCCGAGTATAAAGGCATCCCCGTTACCCGCATCAAGTCTGAGGTCACAGATGAGGCCGTTCAGGAAGAAATCGATTATGTCATCGACGACAACGCGGAGTACAATGAGATCACCGACCGGGGCTGCCAGGAAGGGGATCTTGTAAACATTGATTTTACCGGCACCATCGACGGCGAGGAGTTCGACGGCGGCTCTGGAGAGGATTATGAGATTGTTCTTGGGGAGGGCTATTTCCTTGAAGATCTGGAAGCCGAGATCGTTGGAATGACCACCGGCGAAACGAAGGAAATCACGATCACTTTCCCGGAGGATTATGACGAGGAGCTTGGCGGACAGGAAGCGGTCTTTTCCGTTACCGTAAACACCATCTACGAGATCGTGCGTCCGGAGTACAACGACGCGTTTGTGTCCAGCATTTCCGATTTCTCCACAACCGAAGAATATGAAGAAGACCTTCGCCAGACCCTTCTGGAACAGGCGGATGAAAGCAACGACTACACCGCGGGCTACGACGCCCTGTATTCCGTCATCGACGCCTCCACCTTCAGCGGCTACCCCCAGGAGCTCTACGATGAGTGCGAGCAGGAGTACGACGACATGAACGCCATGTACGCGGAGATGTTCGGTATGGACGTAGAGGACTTCGAGATGAGCGACGAGGATACCCAGGCCGCCATTGAGGAGATGGTCTATGAGGAAATGGTCGTGAGAACCATTGCGGAACGAGAAGATCTGGAACCCTCCGACGAGGATTTCAACGCTTACGTTGATACGCTGTATGAGGACTACGGCTACGAAAGCGCCGAGGATTTCCTGGCCGACTACTCTGAGGAGAGCATCCGGGACGAGCTTCTGCTCACCAATGTCATGAATTTCCTTCTGGAAAACGCAGAGATCACAGAAGTATCTGAGGATGAATACTACGGAGATATCTATGAGGAAGAAGAGACGGATGAACTGATGGAGGAAGAGCTCATCGATGAGACGGACGGCATCATTGATCTGGAAGATGAGACCGGCAGCCTGGATCCCAGGGATGAGACGGATCTGATCGAGGAAGTTCCCGATGACTCCACAGAAGAACTGCCCGCCGAGACCGAAACAGACGCCGCAGGCACAGAAGGGAATGCCGCGGACACAGAGACCGGCGCCGCGGAGGAAAATCTCACAGAGGAATCCTGACATTACGATCCAAAATAGCGGGACAGCACAGGCATCCGCCATGCTGTCCCGCTGAATTTTTGTCTTGCTGCCGTTCGCGGCAGTTTCACAGAATTATCTGCTCACTCGGGTTTACTCCTCAGAACCAAGCTTTCCGGCACGCTCCTGTACCTGCTTCTCCTGGATATCCGCAGGCGCCTGCTCATATCTTGCGAACTCATAGGAGAAATCTCCGCTTCCGCCGGTCATGGAACGCAGGGTCGTGGAATAACCGTACAATTCCATGGTGGGAACGTCCGCCTCGATGATCTGGTTGCCCTTGTGATCCGGGTTCATGCCCAGCACACGGCCGCGGCGCTTATTCAGATCGCCCATAACGTCGCCGGTATACTTGTCAGCCACAGTCACCTTCAAAGAGGAAATCGGCTCAAGAAGCACAGGGGAGGCCTCCATAAAGCCCTTCTTAAATGCCTGGATCGCCGCCGTCTTAAATGCCATTTCGGAGGAATCCACCGGATGATAGGATCCGTCGTAGAGAACGGCCTTTACGCCAACCACCGGATAAGCGGCCAAGGGACCCTTCTGAACGGATTCCTGGATACCCTTCTCAACTGCCGGGAAGTAGTTCTTGGGAACCGCGCCGCCCACAACTTCCTGTTCGAATACATACGGTGTCTCCAGATCCCCTGAAGGCTCAAAACGCATCTTTACGTGGCCGTACTGTCCGTGTCCGCCGGACTGCTTCTTATACTTTGCCTCTACGTCAGATTTCTTGCGGATCGTCTCCCGGAACGCTACCTGGGGTTTCTCCAGCTCAATCTCAATCTTGTATTTCGTCAGCAGCTTGCTCTGAATGATGTCCAGATGCTGATCGCCCATGCCGTAAAGCAGAGTCTGGCGGTTCTCGGCGTCGTTCACCACCTTCATGGTCAGATCTTCATGGCTCATCTTCTGAAGAGCCTGGGCTACCTTGTCCTCGTCTCCTTTGTTCTTCGCGCGGTAGCGTTTGTATGTATACGGAACGGATACATCGATCTTCGCGTACTGAATGGGGTGGCTCTTTAAGGAAAGGGTGTCTCCCGTGCGGGCGTGGCCCAGCTTTCCGATGGCGCCGATGTCGCCTGCGTGAAGCTCCGGTACCTCCACCGGCTTGCTTCCCTCAAACACGTAGAGCTTCGAAATGCGCTCCTCCACGTTTTTGTTGATATTGTAAAGGCTGTCGTCGTTTTTGATTACGCCGGAGCAAACCTTAATCATCGAATACTTTCCGATAAACGGATCCACAATGGTCTTAAAGATCTGGGCGGACTTTGTCTTGGAGAAATCGTAGTCCGCGGCGAACACATCGTTTGTCTTTGTGTCGATGCCGGCTTTCTTTCTCTTGTCCGGGCTTGGGAAATACAGCACAATGTCATCCAGAAGATTCGCCACGCCTTTCAGCTGGGTGCTGGAACCTAAGGTAACCGGAACCATGCTGCAGTCGTCCACGTTTGCCGTCAGAGCCATGAGAATCTCAGGAACGGAGAACTCATCCCCGCTGAAATAGCGGTCCATGAACTCTTCGCTGGTCTCTGCCACAGACTCCAGAAGGATTTCGCGGTATTTTTCCAGATACTCCATGCAGTAGTCCGGAATCGGGCACTCTTCCTTCTTTCCTTTTTCTACCCAGCGGCGGCCCTCCTGTTTTACGATATTTACATATCCCACAAACTCCTCGTTCTCGCGGATGGGAAGATGGATCGGAGCGATTTTCTTTCCGTACAGCTCGGTCAGCTCTTCCACTACCTTACGGAAGCTGGCGTTATCCACGTCCATATCGGAAACGTAGATCATCCTGGGCAGGTTGTACTTTTCACACAGCTCCCAGGCCTTCTGGGTCCCGACCTCCACGCCGTTTTTGCCGGATACCACGATCACGGCGGCATCCGCGGCAGCCGCAGCCTCCTGGGCCTCGCCTACGAAATCAAAATACCCCGGCGTATCAAGGACATTTACCTTCACGTCATCCCAGATCACCGGAACCATAGTGGTATTAATGGAAAACTTTCTCTTTATCTCCTCTTTATCATAATCACTGATCGTCGTCCCGTCGGCGATATTTCCAAGTCTGCTGGTAATGCCTCCAAGATAAGCCATACCTTCCACCAGGCTTGTTTTTCCTGCTCCGCCGTGTCCGAGGATAACGACATTACGAATGCGGTCTGTAGTGTAAACTTTCATAGGATCGTCCTCCAATACTAGTTATTATATTTTGGCTATGGATACATTTTACTAAAAATTCTTTCAAAATTCAACTCTTTTTTGTATATTTTCTTGTATAATTGTATTAATTAAAATGTTTCTCTCAATCACACCTTCCAAACTGCCTTTCTTTTTCCTGGAATACCTCATCAAATTATCCAATTTTCCCGGACATTTTCACGAATATTTTGTCTTTTCCATTTATGCATGTGTAATATATTTTGGGCGCTGAAATTTTCTGTAAATTACACGGAATCTGGATAGTCTCGTGTTGCTTTATTCTGCTCATTTTGTGTGAAACCGTAAGACCCATTCTGCCCGCCAGGCCGAATGCCGGAGGTGTTTGCAGATGCCGAGAATCGCCCTACTCCTTCTCTTCGCTTTTAAGATTTAAAGCGACAAAGTGTTGACTTTTCCATACCGCGATAGTAAAATGATTCCGAGTCATTGAAAAAGTCACATCAACCTTATATAACAAAGGCATACAGAAAGGAAACCGCAGAATATGATTATCGTAATGAAGCCGCACGCTTCCGAAAAGTCCATTGAAAACGTGGTAAAAATGATCCAGGACAGCGGGCTTTCGGCCCATCTGTCCAAAGGCGAGGAAGTCACCATCATCGGCATTGTCGGAGATAAATCCAAAATTTCCAACCGCAACCTGGAAATCGCCCCAGAGGTGGACAAGCTTGTACAGGTAACGGAGAGCTATAAGCTGACGAATAAAAAATTTCATCCCACACCCTCCGTCGTAAAAGTGGGAAACACGGAAATCGGGCCGGATACCCTTTCCATCATGGCCGGTCCCTGCGCCATCGAATCCGAGGAGCAGCTTCTTACCATCGCCCATGCCGTAAAGGCGGCCGGCGCTACAATTCTGCGGGGCGGCGCGTACAAGCCCCGCACCTCCCCCTATTCCTTCCAGGGTCTTGAGGAGGAAGGACTGCGCTACATGAAAGAGGCCAGCAGCGAAACGGGCCTGGCCACCATCTGCGAAATTATCAGCGAGGAATCCTTAAACGCCGCTGTCAAATACGTGGACATGGTTCAGATCGGCGCCCGGAATATGCAGAATTTCCAGCTTCTGAGGGAAGTCGGCCGCTCCGGCCTGCCCGTCCTGTTAAAAAGGGGCATGGCCGCCACCATCGAGGAATGGCTGAACGCGGCGGAGTATATTATGGCGGAAGGAAACCGGAATATTGTCCTGTGCGAACGGGGTATTCGGACCTATGAAACCTCCACCAGAAACACGCTGGATATCAGCGCTGTGCCGGTATTAAGGGCAAAGAGCCATCTTCCGGTAATCATCGACCCCAGCCACGCCACCGGTGTGCGGGCTTACGTGGCGCCTCTTTCCAAAGCCGCCGTGGCGGTAGGGGCGGACGGCCTGATGATCGAAGTCCACAACAATCCGGCCTGCGCCCTCTCCGACGGCCCCCAGTCTCTGACCTGCCCTCAGTTTGAGGATCTGTGCCAGGAGCTGAAGCCCTACGCGGACCTGGCGGGAAGGGCTTTCCGATGACGGGCCTGACCGCGGGCTTTGTGGGACTTGGCCTCATCGGAGGCTCCATAGCCCGCGCGCTGAAATACTATTATCCGGACTGCCGCATTCTTGCAAACGCCAGGAGCCGGGACACCTTAGACTACGCTCTTCAGGAGGGAATCATCGACGAGGCCTGCCCCGTCGGCGAAGCCTTTCAGGATTGCGACTACATCTTTCTGTGCGCTCCCGTGGAGACAAACATCTCCTGTCTCCCCCTTCTGAAACCCTGGCTGAAGGAGGACTGCATCCTCACGGACGTTGGCAGCACAAAAACGGACATCCATAAGGCGGCCGAAAAGCTTGGCCTGGGCGCCTGGTTTATCGGCGGGCACCCCATGGCCGGCTCGGAAAAGAGCGGTATCCGCAGCTCCAAGCGGATTCTCCTGGAAAATGCCTACTATATTCTGACCCCTTCGAAAGACATTGCCCCGGAAAAGACAGAACGTTACCGAAAGCTTGTGGAGACCCTGAAGGCCATTCCTTTGATCCTCTCCTGTCAGGAGCACGATTTTGCCGTAGCCGGAGTCAGCCACCTTCCCCACATCGTGGCCTCCGCCCTGGTAAACCTGGTTCAGGATTCCGACACAGAGCATCAGACCATGAAAACCCTGGCAGCCGGCGGCTTTAAGGATATTACCAGAATCGCCTCCTCCTCCCCGGAAATGTGGGAACAGGTTTTAAGCACCAATCGTGAAAACATCATCGAGGTGCTGGACGCTTACATCAACAGCCTTATTGAGACAAAAATCGCCCTGGCGGAACACGATCAGAAAGCCATTCATGAACTGTTCGCACGCTCCAAGGAGTACCGGCAGTCCATTCCCGACGGCGCCGGCGGCCCCCTTCCGAAGATCTGGGGACTATACTGCGATCTGGTGGACGAGGCCGGCGGGATCGCCGCCCTGGCCACGATCCTGGCAACCAACGGCATCAGCATCAAAAATATCGGCATCGTCCATAACCGCCAATTCGAGGAGGCGGTTCTCTACGTGGAATTTTATGAAGAGGCGGCCCTGAAAAAAGCCGTTGAACTGCTTCGGAAATACCGCTACGTAGTTTACGAACGATAAAACGCTCCGACGGCTCCGTTCTCTTTACGGCGCCGTCGGAAAAGCAGGAAAAGGAGCGCATAGATTATGAAGTTTCAAAAATCCGCTCCCCTTCGGGGAGAGCTTTCCATACCCGGCGACAAGTCTATCTCCCACAGAGCCGTTATGCTCGGAGCTCTGGCCCGGGGCACCACAGAAATCACAAATTTCCTGGAAGGGGCGGACTGCCTCTCCACCATCCGCTGTTTCCGCCAGATGGGAATCGAAATCTCCATGGAAGGAGATCATGTTCTTGTGAACGGAAGAGGACTTGACGGACTCACCCCTCCCGGCCAGGTTCTGGACGTTGGAAACAGCGGAACCACCATGCGTCTTTTATCCGGCATTCTGGCAGGCCAGACTTTTTCCAGCACCCTGGACGGAGATACCTCCATCCGGACGCGCCCAATGGGCCGCGTCATCACGCCCCTGTCCCGAATGGGTGCGGACATCGCAAGCGTCCCGGGAAATGGCTGCGCGCCCTTGCAAATTCACGGAAAACAGCTTTCCGCCATATGCTATCCGTCCCCTGTGGCCTCTGCCCAGGTAAAGTCCGCGGTTCTTTTCGCCGGGCTGTACGCCGATGGCGTCACCAGCGTTACGGAGCCCTGCCTTTCCCGAAATCACTCGGAAATCATGCTGGACTACTTCGGCGCCAGGGTTCACGTTCAGGGAACCACCGTGTCCATAGAGCCGCGTCCCAGTCTGGAAGGCCAAAAAGTGGAGGTGCCGGGAGACATTTCCTCCGCCGCCTATTTTCTCGCCGCCGGCCTTCTCGTGCCAGGTTCCGAGCTTTTGATTAAAAACGTGGGGATCAATCCCACCCGGGACGGCATTCTCCGGGTTCTGAAGCAGATGGGCGCTGATCTCTCCCTGGAAAATATCCGCCAGGACAGAGGGGAGCCCTCCTGTGACATTCTCGTAAAGTCCTCATCCCTGAATGCGGTCTCCATCGGCGGAAGCCTGATTCCCGCTCTCATTGACGACCTTCCGGTCATCGCGGTTCTGGCGGCTTTCGCACAAGGAACCACCGTCATCCGAGACGCCCAGGAGCTGAAGGTCAAGGAGTCCAACCGCATCGATACCGTTGTGGAAAATTTACAGGCAATGGGCGTTTCGGCAGAGGCTGCGCCGGACGGCATGATCATCCATGGCGGACGTCCCCTTCAGGGCGCGGTTATTGACAGCCACCAGGACCACCGGATCGCCATGGCCTTTACCGTGGCGGCCCTGGCCAGCGAAGGAACCACTGTCATCCGGGGAGCGGACTGCGTAAACATCAGCTATCCCGGCTTTTACCGGGATCTGAAAGCCCTGGCCAGATGAAGCGTAACGGTTCAGGCAAGTACCTATTCCAGAACCGCAGATGGGAATGCTTTAAAATACTGGCGGCCGGGCTGTTTCTCCTTTGCAGCCGGCCGCTCGGCGGTATTCTCTCAGACAGTCTGACATACCGCTACGGCTGGCGGAACACGGAGTATATCCTGCGGCTTATAGCGCTTCTTTTTCTCATCGGAAGCGTTTATTTTATCGGACGCCGTTTTTTCCGGTTCCGCAGAACCGATTACGAAAGTTTGCTGCTTCTTGGTATGCCTGACAGCTGTGTCCTGAGCTGGTTTCTGTTCACGAATCTTTCTTTTTTCTTCATTCAGGCCGCTTTTGTCCTTCTTTTGACGGATGCAGGATCTGTTTTCTGGGCGGAGGCTGTACTCTCCGGCATGGTTAACGGGCTACTTCTGTCCCTTGCGGCGATTCTTTTTATTCAGAGCCCGCTCTTTTCCCACCGGAAACTTCTTCTGTGCATTGGCGTTCTTTTTGCGGGCTTGGTTCTTTGTGCCGCCGGGGCGTCCTGGAACCGTTCCGGGAATCGCCCGCCGGGAAAGCCGGAAATTTGCTCGGAGATTTTCTTCATCACACTGGGAAGAATCTGCTCTGCATTCCCGCATGCACCTACCTGCCAGCAAGCTATTCCTTGGAAAGGGACTGTCAATTCCTGTACTGTATGTCACCCTGCTCATTCAATCGTCTGCTGAAAGCACAGATATTTGGAGGCATCCTGCTTATCGGCGACAACCTCCTTGTTCTGCTGCTGCTTACGGGAACCGCATTCCCAATGCTTCTTCTCCTTTTCGGAATGATGGCGTTCCTGTCCGTATACCTGAACACCGCGCTTTACGCAGAGTATCCCAGGCCTGTCTCAAAGGGCCACTTTCTTAAAATCATTTTGGAAATGCATCTTCCGGTGCTGAATATCATCAAGCTTGTCTCCTGCTATTCCAGGGGAAAAGCGAACTGGAGCGATTTGCGAAATGGAAAAAAACAGTATTTTGAAGATTTGTAACCTCACAAAACAATACGGAGGAAAAGCCGGAATCACAGGCATTTCCTTTGCTCTAAAATCAGGGGAAGCCGCTGCCGTCATAGGCCCAAACGGCGCTGGAAAAACGACCCTTTCCAGAGCCGTCTGCGGGCTGAGCCGTATCACAGAGGGCAGTGTTCTGCTGGACTCGGTTCCCACGTTTCGATGCCGGGAGCGAATCGGTTACATGCAGGATAATCTGGATTTCTATGAAAAGATGACGGTATATGAAACGCTTGATTTTTTATGCGCGGTAAAATTTCACGGCGAATACACCGGCGAAATCAGCCCGTATTTAAAAAAATATCATCTTTACGACCACCGGAACCAGAAAATCAGCAGGCTATCTCTTGGCATGAAACGGAAAATGTCCCTTATCATGGCCCTGCTTGGAACTCCTCGCCTTTTGATTCTGGACGAACCTACCAATGGCATCGACACCGCCGACATTATCCGCTTAAAACAGGATCTTCTCGCCTTTCGCGAAAACGGCGGTATTGTTCTTGTCACAAGCCATGTTCTTGACTGGGCGGAAAAGACATGTACTCGTTTTCTTTTCCTGAAATCCGGAAGAATTGCAGGTGATTATGAGGCTGTATCCCTGCACACAGATCTGGAGACGCTGTATGAAAGGCTCTATCTGACCGGTGAAGCCCCTGCGTAGCAAAGAAAAACAGCCCCGCACAAGCGGGGCCGCAAATCAGGAATCCTGTTCGTTCTTCATTTTTTCGAAAAACGCGTGGTATTCCGGTTTGTCATGTTTTAAAAGCATTAACTTTCCATCCGGGTTCAAAAAGCAATGCCTTGTCCGTCCCTGGCAGCGAAGAACCCCGGTTTTCTTATCCTTCACCTCATAGGACAATTCCAGTACCGCTCCGTTAAACTTCTCAATCCGGGGCCTGATCAGAACCGTATCCCCAAAGCGTACCATGGAACGATAGGATGCCTGGGCCTCTACCACCGGAATAACGACGCCGTCCTCTTCAATTTTCTCATAAGAAATCCCCGCCTGGGCCATAAACCACAGGCGCGCCTCCTCAAACCACCGGATATAATTGGAATGGTGAACAATTTTCATCTGATCCGTCTCGTAATACTGAACCACATGCTCATACTCAGGCAGCAAACCTTTCCTCTCCTTTCACGCGCATACGTCCGCTCTCCGGCCGCGGCGTCCGCGCTGTTTTCGCGTTTCCGCGTCGCTTTCCCGCGGTCTGCGCGGCATATGCGCATACCGCGGGGAACTGATTACTATCATACTACAAAAATTATTTTTTTCAACGGAAAGTTTCGCCGCCAGTCCCTGGCATGACTTACTCCTCCTGCCTGCGCAGCGTTCCGTGATCAAGCTCCAGCACTTCATCAGCTTCCCGGGCCAGCTGCCTGCTGTGGGTTACGACGATAACGCATTTTCCCAGCTCATGGGCCGTTTTCTTGATCAGTTCAATGATCTCGCCGGCCGTATCCTCATCCAGATTTCCGGTGGGCTCGTCTGCCAGGAGCACCTTTGCCTCGCTGGCAAGAGCCCGGGCAATCGCCACGCGCTGCTGCTGCCCCCCGGAAAGCTGCAGTACATTCCGCTTCCAGTCCTCCTGTGGGATACTGACCCTTCGCAGCAATTCTTCCGCGTCCTTTTTCCCGCCAAGCTTTACATTTTCCTCCGTGGTAAGGTAATCGATCAGATTGTAGTTCTGGAATACCAGAGAAACATTATGCCGGCGGTGATAATTCAGTCCTTTTTTGCGGATATCCTCGCCGCCGTAAAAGATGCTTCCCGACACCGGATTATCCAAGCCGGCCAAAAGGGAGAGGAAGGTGGTTTTGCCGGAACCGCTGGAACCGACAATGGCGTAGAAGGCGGCTTCCTCAAAAGCAGCGGATACCTGATTCAGTATGACTCTGTCCCGCTTTGATTTATAGAAATATGAGATGTTTTTCGCTTCTATAATCATTTTTCATTTCTCCTAACTCATTTCGCTTAAAATATCTTTCGGGCTTTTTCGGAAAATCAGAACGCCGGCAGCGCAGGTGGATAAGACAAGCAAGCCGCCCACGCCGATGCCGTCCGTAAGAAGCATAGCCGGCGTAAGCGCAGTCTCCACCTTCGTGACCGTAAGCTCCGGCGCCTGATAATCCGTGGCAACCTTCCCCGCGTCCATTTCCTCCTGCAGCCTGGCCTGCTCCTCCTGCCGTCCTGCCAGATAACCGGCAGCGGCATTGGAAACTGCCGGAGCAATCAGAAAAGAGAGCCCCAGGGCCAGAATGCCGATGCAAACCGCCTCCGTTAAAATCTGCAGGAGGATCTTACTCTTCGAGATTCCAATGGACAGCAGGATGCCGATTTCATTGGTCCGGTTCCGAATCCAGAAAAGAAAAATCAAAAACAGGATAAGAAAGGCGGCTCCGGCAACAACCAGAAGCAGCGTGTTGCTGATTTTTTCCAAATCATTGAAGTTAGAAGCCATGGTGTCAAGATTTCCGTTGTTGTCAATCAGATCATACCACTGCCAGTTGATCTCTGTTTCCTTGATCGCCTCCTTTACGGCGTCGTAATCGTCCACGTCCGCCACTTTAAAATACGCTTTTTCATACAGCGGATCGTCCTGCTCCACTTTCTCGGGAAAATGCAGATCCGTGAAGATGACGTTTTCCGAGCGGTAGGTATCGCCGGACATATAAGGCTGCATCCGTTCCTTCACCTGATAGATTCCCACAATCTCTGCCTCCTGCACAGGCTCTTCTTCTTTTACCGAGTGGAACTGCAGCACATCGCCCACCTTCAGCTGATTTTTCTCCGCCAGCTCCTGGGAGATCACGCAGACGTCCGTATCCTCCTTTGTGGTCATTCTCCCCTCTTTTATGGTGACATTTCCGCTAAGAACATTGGCGTCCAGGGACATATCCCGGTTTCCAATCAGCGCCACCCCCTGGAAATCATTGGTCTGATCCACGTCGGGATCCTCGATCCGCTCAAAGTTTGCCTGTTTGACCGCGGTTGGAACCGTTGTAATGTTATAGTCGGAAATTCCTTCCACAGCCGCGATTTTTTCAATATCCTCGATTTTCAGAGATTCAAAGGAATTATCCGTGGTAACGGACCATACCTCATAGCCGTTGCTGTTCCACTTTTCCTGGTGTACGCCTCCGTAGCTTCCCTGGCCGTCCGGGTACATCTCCGAAATTTTTTCGCAGATCTTGGCCAGTCTCTGGCTTCGGTTTTCCGGATTGTATTCCAGCAGAAAGCCCGCTCCAATGGCCTGCCGCGTGCTGTCCTTTACCGCGATATTGGCCGTGCGGCTTGCCATTCCGGACAAAAACAGCAGGCTGATGATGCAGACTACCAGCAGAAGCAGGATGCTTCTGACCGTTTTTCTGAGGCAGGACCGCCCTGCCCGTCCAAATAAATTCATCGTTTCATCCCTCCATTCGTGACAAAAGATCCTTCGGGTTTTCCAGAAGCACCGGCAGCAGAGAAACCAGGACAGCGATCACCGCGACGCCCCCGCCGATACAAAGCAGCAACGCAAGATCGACAGGCTCTAAAGACACCTGCAGGGAAAGCCCCGTTTCCGACGCAGCTGTCAAAAGTCCCTGAAGCCTTCCGGCTGCCAGCCTCCCAAGAACACCGGCCCCAAGCAGGGCCAGAAAAAATACGGCTGCCGCTTCCATCAGCGCTTGCAGAAAAAGGACGTATCTGGGTTCCCCAAGGCTGATAAATATGGCCATCTCTTTTTGTCGGCTCCGCATCCACATACAGAGCAGCAGGGAAACCAACGCCGTGCCGGTAACAAAGGCAAGGAGCCGCATCAAGGCCACCGCCCTTGTAATCTGGGTCAGAGGGGCTTTCATCTGCTGATACAAGGCATCTGACGTTGTAATATCCGCCTTTTCCTTCAAAATTCCCCGGATTTTCTCAGCCAGCGCGCTTAGCTGTCCGGGCTGTCCGGTATAAGCCGCTATCTTGTAAAAACCGCTGCCGCCAAAGAGCTCCTGATAAGCCGCGTTGTCTACATAAATCTGATTTTCCACCCGGTAAACCGCAAGTGCGGCATCTTCCTGGCGGCTTTCGTTTCCGGCAAAATATTTTCCGATCACGGTCACCGCAACGCTTCCTCCCTTTTCTGTTTCAAGGGAAAAGGTATCCCCAAGCTCCAGGCCGTTGGCGTCAGCCAGGCCGGCATTGATCACCGCGCCGTATCTGGTATCCGGCCCGATCAGCTCTCCTTCCGTAAGCCGATAGGACTGGTCCGCGAAGGGACCGTCCGTTTCCATGTCATCATAGGACATAAGAATTACCTGCTGATTCTCCAATTCCGTGGAATCGCTGGCAGTCACCGGCGCCAGGTCTGTCAAACGAGCGGTCTGCTGCCCCATTCGGTTGACGCGCGTTACTTCCGCTGTGTTTTGTATTGCTTCTGCTTCCTCCTCCGTAATCGGGTGGGCGGTATCCAGGACCTCACAGACCACTTGCACCCCTGCCTTTTCCTCCATGGCGGTTTCCGTATTTTCCGCAGCCCGCAGAATCATGTTCGTGCCAAGGATCATGCTGTTGACCAAAAGGAAAATCAGCAGCAGCAAAACCGATTTTGCCCGTTTCCTGATCAGATAAAGAAAGCTTCTCCGATAAAAAGGCATGTTCGCTTCCTCCCATTCTCTAATACTGAAACCGCAAAATCAGCACTTTCGTGGCGTGAATTTCTCCATTCTCCTGCACAGTCCCATAGACATAAACATTTGTCGATTTTTTTACATCCGAAGCGGAAGCCGCTTCCAGGGTTACTGTGCCGGTGGCGCTTTCAATATGCGCGGTCTGAAATACACAGTCTTCTCCATAAGAAACCTTTGTACTCTCCATATCGTCCTCCATGCCTGGCGCCGCGCTCATAAGCAGCTGTCCGTCATCCTGATCCGGAACAACCTGAAAGCTTCCGTCCTGGAAATCAGATACGCTGCCCCGTAAAACAGCGGTGTTCAGCAAATCATCCAGGTTTACGGACTGCTCTGTGGAAGATGTATCTGCCAAAGGGGCAGCGTTTTCACTGTCAGAGCCCGTTGTTTCTTCCTTCCCGTCCGGGGACGTGTCCGCGGCGTTTTCCTGGCTCGTGGTCTCCCGTTCCTTTCCGTTTGTGCCGCAGCCGGTCAACAGTGCCGCGCAAAGCAGCAGAATCATTGTTTTTGCTGTTTTCGTATGTCTCATCATAATAATCTCCTTTCTGGCTGCCGTATTCTTTTACGGCCTTTCGGATTCCCCTGGTGAGTTCCGTTTACGGCCCCATCATACAAAAAAATCCGTCTAAAAATCCTCAAAGAAAATTCAAAAAGATTTCTTTTTTTTAGAGGATTTTTAGAGGATTTCTCTGCTATACTGGTATACAAAAAGGGGATCTGACTGATATGGTAAAAATATTGCTCATAGAAGATGACGCCGACTTGTGCGATTCCATCCGGCAGGAGCTGCTGCGAAACGGCTACGGGGTGGACTGCTGCCAGGACGGGGAAACGGCGATGTACTATGCCTTAAATATGGATTACGGTTACGATCTCGTCATCGCGGACCGGATGCTTCCAGTTATCGACGGGCTGACAATTATTAAAGCAATGCGGCAGAAAGGGATTCCGATTCCTGTAATTATCATTACGGGGATGTCTGCTTTGGACGACCGGGTGGACGGACTGGACGGCGGGGCGGACGACTACCTTGTAAAGCCCTTTCACATCCGGGAGCTGCTGGCCAGAGTGCGGGCTCTCACAAGAAGGCCTCCACAGCTCCAGGATGATAAACGGCTTTCCTATGGGGATCTTTCCTTCGACTTCGCAGCGCGCAAGCTCTCCTGCGGCGGCCGGGATCTGACGCTCACCGCAAAGGAAGCCGAACTTCTGAGTACGTTTCTGCAGCAGCCGGAAACGGTATTTTCCAGGGAGCAGCTTGTTTTAAAAGTATGGGGAAGCAGTTCCGAGGTGGAACCGGGAAATGTGGACAACTATATTTCGTTTCTCCGAAAGCGGCTCAGGGAAGTGAAAAGCGGCTGTGAGATCAAAACCATTTACGGCGCGGGATACCGCCTGGAGAAAGCCCATGCTTAGGAAACTGCAAAACCGGCTGCGCGCGGTTCTCATCGCTGTGTTTATGGCAATCGTCACCCTGATCCTTGCTTTCTCCTTCCAAAATACCTTGCAGGCCCGCAAGACGGCGGATATTACCTATATCCAGCGCATGGCCTCCCTGCTCATCTATGAGCTGGAAGCGGACCCGGAAAGCCCGACCGCGCTTTTGTCCTACTATGAAAGGGAGACGCAAGTTTACAGTATACTAAAGGATTCCTCCGGCAGCGTCCTGTTTCAGAGCTCTCCGGAGACTTCCGAAAACCTGGAAGCGCTGGCAGAGAAAGTCGGAGCCATGTCGGCGGAAACCGCGGCGGCTTCCGCTGACGGCCAGGGTGTCACGCAGCAGGGCGGATGCGTGGAAATCACCGGAGATAACCGGGAACGTTACCTTGCGGTTCCGGCAGATATCCGCACACAGGCAGGAGACCGGTATTTTCTCACGTTGTTTTACAGACAGCCGTCCATGCAGTCCCTGCTTCTGAAACACCTTCCCCCCTGCTGCGCCATCTGGCTTCTTGCCCTTGGCGCAATCCTCTTTGTCAGCCGCGTTCTTCTGCGCCGGGCATTCGAGCCCACCGAACGAATGCTCCAAAGCCAGAAAGACTTTGTGGCCGCCGCTTCCCACGAATTAAAATCTCCCCTGGCCGTCATCATGGCCAATGTGGAAACCATCCAGAACGCGGGCCAGGCGGATTCCCGGACGCAGAAGTCTCTAAGCGTCATCGACACGGAATGCGTCCGAATGGCAAAGCTTGTCCGGGATATGCTGTTCCTGGCTGCCTCGGACGCGGATAAATGGACAATTCAGACAGAAGAAGTGAACATCGACACCCTCCTGATTACCCTGTACGAGGCCTATGAGCCCGTGTGCAGGAAAAAATCCATCCGTTTGCAGCTGCGGCTTAGGGATGAGAGCTACCCGCCGCTTCAGACGGATTCAGAGCGGCTTTTTCAGATTCTGAGCGTCTTTCTGGACAACGCGGCAGCCTACTCCCCCAAAGGCAGCGCCATCGAACTGGAAACCAGACAGACCGCCAAGGAACTGACCTTTCTTGTGATCGATCACGGACCGGGGATCGCCGGGAAGGATAAACCCTTTCTCTTCGACCGCTTCTACCGCGCTGATCCGTCCCGCACAGACAAGTCCCACTTTGGCCTGGGTCTCAGCGTCGCCAGGGAACTGGCCCGCATGCTGTCCGGGAAAATCGGCTTTGAGGATACGCCGGGAGGGGGAGCGACCTTCTTTCTGACTTTGCCGGTAAAGGCGAAGGCGCAGCAGTAAGAAAGGCTTCTTGACTTTTCACCATCTGCATCACATAATACAGTTGCGTACACACATAACGTACACACAGAAAAGGAGGTTTTTTATGACTTGTTCCTTTCCCCCTTTGATATCATTCCGTTCACCTCGGAAGACGCTGTTGTTGCCGGAAAGCTTCGAGGTTATCTTGAAAGGCAAGGTACGCCAATCGGTCCATATGATGTCCAGATCGCAGCGCAGGGATTGTCAAGAGGTGTCACTGTAATCACACATAATACAGACGAGTTCAGCCGCGTACCAAACCTTAAACTAGAGGACTGGATCTGACAGCCCATCTTCAGCCCTCAAAATCTCTTCGTTTCTTCTCAATGAAGCCATGGACATATACCGATACCCGCGGCAATCACCAGCATAATCAAAGGCACAAGGTATTTCCTGGGATGATGCCACAGGTCACTTTCCGTTTTCCATCCCCGAATGGGGTGCTTCCACTCCAAAGCGGCCGACAAAACGGCGCTTTGCAGAGGAAACAGCACAGCGGCTCCCACATGGCCGAAGCCCGTCCCGCCCCGGCCAAGCTGCCAGCTGCACAGATAAATCATGGCCGGCATCAAATTCACCGCGAAAATAAACAGCCCGTATCTTCTGCAAAACCGGCCCGCCTGTCCAGGCAGCGCCCGGAGCGCCTGCTCCAGGTCCGGATCCGCCGAAAGCAGCGTACAGACAGGCGTATTTAACGTAAGTATGGCAAGGCCCAGTGGGAACATATCCGGCCCTTGAAGTTCTCCGAACAGCAGCGGCAGAAACCAGGCGATCCCGCACAGGCCCGCCGTGTTGACAAGATAGCTTTTATTAGACGTCATATACCGGGCAAGATACACAAACACGCTCCCGGTACGGCTAAAATGGCGAATTTTCTTCTTTTTTGCTTTGGCATCATAAAAATCATAGGCATCCGCGAAAGCCAGGTAAAGCCCAGCAGCAAAAAGGCTGACTGCCGCCGCGGCCAGAACGGCCGTCGTCTGACGCGCCAGCAAAAGCACGGCAAGAATGCCGGCGCTCCACAAGATAGCCAGCACGGTGCGGCCCTTCCGGCACATCCCGCGGCAGGCGGCCGTCACCGCGCAGGCCATGCAGCCGCAGGCGAGGGCCGCCGCGGCTTCCGCCCCGCTCCATGGCGCCGCCGCGAAAAACAGCGCCCAAAGGAGCAGAGTTTTCGTTATCAGGGTATGCGCGCCCAGTACCAGCACATAAGAAAAGACAAAGCTCCGATTTTCAAAGGGAAGCGCGAGCATCCCCCGGATCGTCTCCATCTGGCGCTGTCCGGTAAGGGTCTGCCACATAACGCCCGCAGAAAAAAAAGGCGGATGTGAAATACAAAATACGCGGCGCGACGGACAGATGAAATCCGGCCCCATAGACCGCCAGGAACAGAATCGCCGCAGCCACCAGACTCTTCCGAATGCTTTCATATTTTGCTCCGAACAGTTGTTTCGCGAACGCCTTAGTATTTCTCCTCATCCCACAGCACCTCCCGAATGTTTCCCGCCGCAATCTGGGGACCCGAAAAAGTCCGGCCGATCTTCCCGTGCTCCAAAACAAGCACGCGGTCGGCAGTCAGGCAGATGCTTTCCAGGATATGGGACGAAAACAGCAGGGCCCCGTACTTTTTATATTCCCCCATAAGCTGATACAAAAACTCCGTGCTTTGAAAATCCAATCCGTTCACCGGTTCATCCAGAAGCAGCAGCTTCGGCCGCAGCGCGAAGGCTGTGATCAGGTACGCCTTTTTCCGGTTGCCGGTAGACAGCTCCTTTAACAAAACATCTGTGTACGCCTCGAAGTGAAACCCTTTGACCAAACCGGAGACATCCGGCTGCGGCACTCCATAGGACGCAGCCGCGTACGCCAGATACTCCCGGAATGTAAAATATGGAAAAGACCGGTCTTCGGCAAACACAATGAAGCGGTCCCGCTGAAAGGCCCTGTCGCGAAAGCCAAAGGGGCGGCCCTCCCATTTTGCGCCGTCCAGACGGTATCCCTTCAGCAGTCCTGCCAGCGTTTTGATAAAGGTGGTTTTCCCGGCACCGTTGAGCCCGATCAGGCCAACCGCTTCCTTTGTCCCGAAATCCAGCGATAAACCGGAGAGTACCGGATGTCCCTGGGTGTACCAGACGCTTAAATTGTTCAGAGATAAAAGCGGCGCGCTGCCCATGTGTCATTCCCCCCGATTCTCTTTGTCGTTCTTCCAGATGGAATAGGCCGAAAGCAGAAACGCGGCGCTGAGAAAAACATACAGCAGCGCAAATGGAATGTTCATGGTAAAAAAGCTGAAAATCATGCAGACGGCAAAAACGATGCCAAGAACGATACGAAAATAAAAGTGACGCATAACAAATCCTCCATTCGTTTGTTTTGTTGTTGACGCAATCATACCGCAAAACAAAGCCGTCTGCGTAAATGTCCGCAAACGGCAGGATTTTGACCGCGAAAAGGGTATTATTCCGTTTTTACCGGCTGAAAGGACAGGGTGACAACCGCCCGGAACATGCCGTCTTTATAATCTGTTTGAACTATTCCGTCATAGCGGTCTGCCGCTGTCTGTACACTTTTCAGTCCCCAGCCATGGAAAGCCTTGTCCTCTTTCGAAGTAAGGAGGCTTCCGTCTTTCTGAATCGGCGCGCTGCCGTATCCGTTTTCCACTTTAATAATGAGCATGGCGTGGATGCGCCGGATAGTCAGGTTCAGGATGCGCAGATGTTTTGGCGCTGTTTTTGCGGCCTCCAGCCCATTGTCCAGCAGATTTCCTAAAATCGCCGCCAGATCGACGCTGCGGATATTCGTATTATGGGGATATTCGATATTCACCTTTGTTTTGATCTGTTCCTGCTTTGCCATGGTCATTTTACTGCTGATCAGACAGTCAAGGGCCTTATCTCCGGTCCAGACCGTCTGGGAAATCTCCCTGGCCGGAGTCCGCAGATCCTCACAGTACCTCACTGCCTCCCGGGTATCGCCCTGGACAAGGCATTGATAAATCGTCTCGATGTGATTGTGCAGGTCGTGATACAGCTTGGCATTCTCCTCGTAGGTACGGCGCAGGGCCTGATAATCTCTCTCTACGATTTCCGCCTGGTCCTGTTTCAGCCGCGCGATTTCCAGCTCCATCTCCCGCTGCCGGCTCAGGCGGTAAAAAAGCACGGAAAACATCAGTACCATGGAAAGGATAATCCATGCGCCCGTCTGGTCTTCATTCAGGGGCAGAATCCTTTGTTCCGAGAGCGTCACTGCCCCCAGCAGACCAAACAAAGCCAGAGAAGAAGCCAGGCGCATGGATACCGGCGACTTCTCCTTTTGTTTTGCCCAGGCCGCGGCAATGCCAAGCATTACCAGCCGCGCCAGCCAGATACCGGCAAGATGCTGCGGAACCGCCGGATTCAAAAAGTCCCCGGAGCGAAACAGAATGCCAAAGGCGCCCTGCAGCAGGAAATCCCACAGTCCGACGCCGATTTCATAGGAAAAGGCCAAAAACAGACAAAGGTTTCTCTTTCCTCTCAGGGAATACCAAGCCGTCCCGGCCAGGAGCAGCACCTCAGCGCCCATACTCCCGATCCCGGAAACTCTTTGCAGAACGGTGACAAAAAATCCGCCGGCGGCCGAAAACAGCAAACGTTTTTTCTCCACAGAAAAATCCGTCAGTTTCGCGAGAAAACAAAGCCCCAGAATCAGGCGCAGTTCATTCGTAAGAAAATCGGAAATGATCAGAAAACCTTCCGTCATATATGCGCCCCCCAGAACTGATTGATTTGCCGTTTCACTTCCGGCAGGTGAGAACGGCTGACCGGCAGACATTCGCCGTTCTTCAGGACCGCCATGCTGTCACTTATTTTCATGATCTGAATGATATTGACAATACAGCCCCGGTCAATAAAAAGAAATTCCGGGGTGTCCAGCTCCTGAAATACCTGCTGCAGGCTCTTTCTAACTTTTGAGACCCCGCCGTTTGACACAATACTCGCGTTCTTCCCGTCCCGCTGAATATACAAAATATCCTTATAGGGAATCTTCTCCATGCGGTTTGCCGTCCGGATCGTGTACTCCTGGCCGGCCTCCAGCTCGATCAGCCTGGCGGCATCGGTCACAGCCGCAGCCAGCTTCTCTTCCAGATTGCTTTTCGGCACATACCGGAAAATAGACAGTTCAAAAGCGTCAATGGCATACTCCGTGTGAGAGGTCACGAAAATAATCCGGACATTCGGCAGATATTCGCCGATCCGCTTCGGGATCTCCATGCCGCTAACCCCCGGCATCTCAATATCCAGCAGGATCAGATCATAAAAAAAGCCGTCATCCGTAATGTCATAAAGCAGGTTCCGGCTCTGGATATACGTCGTTATCTCACAGCCGATCCCCTGCTTTTGCAGACACCCTTTGACCATTTTTTCATGCAGGCTGACCGCCTTTTCTTCGTCGTCGCATATCGCGATCTTTATCACAGGCATCTCTCCGTTTCTTTGTCGTAGCATCCAAGCGCAACAACGAAATTTATTGAAGCAGATGAATTCTTTGTACGGCCTTATTATATGTCATCCAAGGACAAAGAGCAACACAGTCTAAAGTCATTTTTTTGATTTTGGTCGAGTACACGCAATAGCTGGCCTCATTGTCACCTGCTCCCGGCAGAAAATGAATCTGCCCGCTCCTGACATAGCCGTAATGCTCCATAAAAACACCGTCCTTTCGTTTGATATGATTCCATCATACAAAAGGACGGTTTCTCTTTCGCTCAAAATTGATTTTATTTTGATTTAGAATTTAGATATCACTTATAAAAAGCAATATAGCCAGCTTCTGTCGGATGGTCAGCAATCAAACAGGCGCCTTCCCTTAATACATGAGAAGCAATAAGCAAATCCGCTCCCGCAGCAATAAAATTGACCATCATAGTAAGTAAGGATACCGTACCAGGGCATATAAAAACAAACAGTATACTGCCCAAACCCAATACTGCAAAAGGGGTCAATGCTCCAGTTAAATACTGTTTCTTTTTTAAAACCACCTTGCAGGCACAGCTTGGCATCATTGCATTGATATTGAAACGAACAGCTCGCCATCCCATTCCACTGGAAATCGCCCATCCGATACCATGCAATAACTCATGTATCACAACAGAAATAACAATAATTATCAAAAACAGAATGTAAAAAGAAGGTCCACCGATTTCTGATAAATGCGCTCTTTCAATTAAGCGAACGCGATACAGGAAACCGAAAATGATTATGAATGGAAGCGCATAAACCACTCCTAAAATCATTGCTTTCCCGGAACGGATTGTAACATCTTTTTCTTCATATCCACTTGCTTTTAATTCAGCTTGTATACTGTTAAAATCCGTATCTTCTTTTTTTGCTTTCATATAGACACCCCCTGCTTTGAACGTTTACTTTTATGTATTCCCGGCTTGCTATTGACCTCTTTTACGCATATAGTATATATTATTTCATTCTTAATGTCAATTATTTCTTTCATATTAGCAAAAATAAATAGCTGTCTCTGACAGCTATGGCAAATCGTCACAGACAGCTTCAGTAAATAGATTCAAAAGTCATCCGAAGATTCCAGCGATTATTCTCTGTGTTTTAGAATAAAAATTCCCAATATCTCAACAATAGACGTAATATTGAAAAGCAACTGGACGGCATTTACAGCTAAAAAGGCATCCAGTACAAGAATTTCTCCATCAGGCGTTTGCGAAATAGCAATATACTGCATATAGTGGCTGAAAAATGTAGCGCAAGCGGCAAAACAGATCAATGCAGCAATGCTTGCTTTACCAATAATCTTCCTGCCACGTTCATCCCGGTTACTTTTACAGAAAAACAAAAATAAAAGAACGATAAACAGCAGTGCGCCAATAATCATATTAGCAAAAGTCACCTGTCTGTTAGACAGCAAGAAATAGAATAGCCTTTCCATTTTCTACGCCTCCCGAAATTCAAACAAATCTTCAATCGCAGCATCAAACACCCTCGCAATACTATATGCCAAAAGCATAGAAGGATTGTATCGATTCCTTTCAAGCTGCATGATGGTTTGGCGGGATACCCCAACCAGATCCGCAAGCTCCTGCTGGGTCATTCGCTTGGTTGCCCTATACACATGGATTTTACTTTCAAAAGTGTATTTTCCTTTTCCGGCCATCTGCTCATGCTCACCGTCTTTCTCTAAAATTTGTTGTTCAGTATAACATATTTCTTGCTGTTTGTAAAAGATATGAATCTCCTTTACCAGCCGCTCCATGTTTTCCACTTCCTTGAGGGTTTCCGGCAGGACTTTTAATGAACCGTTTTAGACACTCTCGTGTTTTTTCTTTACAGGTATCCAAACCTCATATGCAGTATCTCGCGGGTCAGGATTAAAGTAAACTTCTATGTCTGGTCCTTCCATAAACTCATACCCGGAAGTCGGAAGCCATTCCGTTACAATCCGTCCAAGCTTTTCGTATTCTATTTTGCCTGTCAGGTTTTCTTCTATATAGCGTATGGCCTCATTGAGCCTATCAATCCACTCCATTCTCCTCTCCCCTTTCACCATTTCATTTTAACATTCGTCAAAGGTGAAATCCTCTCATTTTCCGCGCTGAAATTAAGAGGTTAAAGCTTTTATACGCAACGGCTGAAAGCTCCCATACAGGGTTCTTTTCCCAGACAGTAACGAAGAGTTCCGCCTATTGTCAGTTCCTCGCAAGTGAGGTAAGGGCGATCAATGCGTTTGCCGTTAAGCGTAACGGAATAAATATACCAGTTATCAGACGGATCACAATCTGTTTCAATTATCAGTGCGTCTGAAACGGCGCAGCTATGGTATTTAGAATTTAATTTCACCGTCTGTTTCCGAAAATAAGGCGTATTCAAATCAAACCGCCCGCTGGCAGCCGTCGTGGAATGAAATCCCAGAGCAGTCATCACAAACCAGGCGGACATCTGACCTTTTACATGAAGCATATTTTAATGCCGCGCTTGTGCCTCTGCTATTACCGGAACGAGAAAATCTTCCATACCGGCCAAAGGACATTAAAGCTTTTTAAAAATATCAAGCGCATGGCTTGTAACACCCGCCAGATCTTCTCTCTCGCAGGTAGCGAAATGATATTTTAAATACATCCGAAAGGTTTCCTCATCCATCCCCTCAATCTCCTCACGAAGCAATAAGGCACAGCCGTCAGACGCCACATAGTGCAGCCTTTTTACCGGAAATTCCGACATGAGATCGTCGATATCCTCTTTCCGCACAAGCTCAAACAAATCCTCTGGCTCTGATTTCGCGGCAAAAGTTTCCTGATCCAGCAGACCTTTTTTTACATATTCCGCGACGTCAATATTGCTTCTCTTAAATCCTTCATCCAGCAGGCATCCGTCAGAAATTACATAAGCGGCAAAAAGAATGCCGTCCCGCTTCGTAACGCGGATGGCTTCCCGAATTGCCTGGCTTTTGTCTCCCTTGCTGTACAGATGATAAAGGGGACCGAGCAAAAGCGTAATGTCAAACTGATTATCGGAAAAGGCGGACAGGTTTAAAGCGTTGCCCTGAACTACGGAAACCTTTTCATTTTCAAGCGTATGCTTCCGAAAAATCTCTATATTATGTTCCACAAGCTCCACAGCCTCAACTTCATAGCCCCGCCGTGCGAGAGCATGGGAATAACGCCCTGTTCCCGCGCCGATTTCCAGTATACGGCATCCGGGTTTTAAATATTTTTCCACGTAACGCATAGTTGTAAGAAATTCTACTGAGCCGTGTCTTGACGCAAGCCGGCTGTCTTCATCGTAAGACCCATAAAAATTGATTAAATACTGGTTGCTTTCCATGTTTGAATCCTCCCTTTCCGTTTGTCAGGCAGACATTCATCCCTTCACTGCTTATCGCTCTGCGCAATCGAAGCAGGGGCCTTCCCCGATTCGGTTACATTTAGATCCAGGAAGTTTTGCAGCATTCTTTCCGAATTTCGGTTGTCAAACGACAGCTTTCCCGTAGCGGTCAGGACGGCAATGCCATGGGTATAAAGAAACAAGTCTAAAAAGATTTCTTTGCCCCGTTTTGGCGGTACCCCGATCATCTGTGAAAACGCGTTTGCTTTTTCTTCATTGCCAAGCTCCTTGTAAAAGTCCTTTGCTTCTGACATATCCAGATCCATATCGCTGATGAACAGCAGCCGAAACAGATTCGTCTCCTTCTTCGCAAAATCAATATAGGACATTGGGAACAATAAATAAGGCTTAACATGTACCGTTTTGCTGTAATCGGCAGCATACCGGCTGTAGTATTCAAACGCAAAATCCAGGAACTCCTCTTTCAATTCTTCCATATTTGCATAGCAAGTAAAAATAGGACGCGTCGAACATTTCAGCTTTCCCGCAATACTCCTCGCATTAACGGCCTCAAATCCAGTCTCCCTTGTAATTTCTAAAACAGTATTCAAAATCATTGTTTTTGTGATTTTGGGTTTTGGCGGCATAAACTTTCCTCTCTTTATATACAACTAATGTTGCATAACTATTGTTACATATAAGTACAATGGTGTCAAGTTATTTTTAGCTAAAAACATGGAGCGTATACACACTTCCGAAATACTTCCGAAATCTGCGCGGACTATTGCAGGCATTCGATATAAGAGGTATTCTTATTTTGCGTTCCATAAATATTTTTTGCATCCAAAAGGTATTTCCTTTCAGGTGCTGTTTTTACATAATGGAGGAAATTCATATGAACAGCAAAACGAAAAAAATCATAACAATCGGTACGCTATGCGCAATTACTTATGTCATCATGGCTGTTGGAAGAATACCTGTCGTGCTATTTTTGAAATATGACCCGTCCGATGTTATCGTCACCTTAGGCGGATTGATCTGGGGGCCGATGACTTCTTGCGTTGTAGCGATCATTGTAGCGACTATTGAAATGATAACGGTCAGCGACACAGGAATTTTAGGCTGTATCATGAATATTGTGCAAACGATTTCCTTTGCGTGTACTGCTTCCGCGATTTACAAGAAAAAGCGAACCATGTCCGGTGCGGTAATCAGCCTGTTCGCCGGATGCGCAGCCATGGTTGCGGTTATGATGTTGTGGAATTACCTGATTACACCACTTTATATGGGCTATCCAAGAGAAACGGTTGCCGAATTACTGCTCCCGGCATTCTTTCCGTTCAATTTGTTAAAAAGTATGCTGAATGCTGCGATAACATTTTTGCTATATAAACCTGTAATTACAGCTTTAAGAAAAAGCGGTTATGTCGCAATGTCGGAGAAAGAATACAAGAAACCAAAACGAAACAGCTTCCTTTTGCCTGCTGTTATGATTATCATTACTTGTGTGCTAATCATCTTATCAATGAATGGAATTATATAAGGATAGCTATGAAAGAAAAGGTAACCGTTCAGTCCTGCTGAACCGTTACCAGAAAGGAACAATATGAAACCTCTTTACACGATAACGGGAATCGTTGTGCATGGCCGGGGAATTGGAAAGCACGTCGGGACACCCACCGCAAATATAGAACCTGGCGAACTCGCGGCTTTGCCGGAAACAGGCATATATGCGGCAAAAATTCGATTGGACAGGCAGACATATTACGGTGTTACCCATGTTGGAATGCGGCCTACGCTTGATAACGATAAAGCCATTTCGATCGAAACTCATATCTTTGATTTCGCCAGCGATATATACGGGTGTACAGTAACGATCCGCCTGTATAAAAAACTGAGAGAAGTAAAAAAATTTGATGAATTATCCTTGCTGATTGAGCAAATAGCAAAGGATCGATTAGCCGTTCAAAAATTCTGGGGATTGAAGCAAACAAATTGTACCTTGTACGTTGATAGCAAAAGACATTGTGTAATGATATGCGGGCAGGAAGTGTATTTATCGGCAAATGAATTTGAGGTCTTTTCCATGCTGTACTCATCTCCCCAAACCACATTCACAAAGGAGCAAATCTATGAAAGGATATGGCATGAACCTGCCAATAACCATTTGCACGCGGTAGAAAACACCATTTTTCAAATACGCAAAAGGCTGAAACCATATTGTAAAGAGCGCGAATATATAAAAACAGTAATTGGCTATGGTTATAAATTTCATTCGTCCTCGATGGACCAAAGGCAGCCCTGCGGATACCTGAACTCCGCTGAATATATAACAGAATAAGCCCGCCAAGTGGCGAGCTTATTCTATATTAGTCTAAATGACGCTCAATCAGCCGGTACATCTCCCGAAACGAGCAGCCTCGCTCCTGGGACAGCGCCAGCACGCTGTCGTATTCCGGATAACACCAGACATGTCCGTTTCTGGTGCAGACCTTCACTCTTACCATGCCCCAGGGCGTCGCACGCTCCTCCTCACTTCTTTCCAGAATCGTGCGGTCCATGGGGACTCTGCGGATTCCGATGGAGGTCGTCTCCTCAAAAATAATTTCCTCCATTTTTTCGATCTGCTCTCTGGTGCAGATCACCTGAAGCTCGTAAGCCGGACGGTTTTTCTTCATGAAAACCGGGGTATAGTGGGCCTCTCTGGCTCCCGCCTTCATAAGCCGGTCCAGAGTACAGCCCAGCATCTCGCCAGTACAGTCGTCGATGTCCGTCTCCAGCTTATAAATCCGGTCGGCCTCCCCTTCCTGTCCGGTCTCCTCAATCACCATCACCCGGAGAAAGCTCGGCCTTTCATAGGTTCTTTTCCCGGCCCCCAATCCAATCTTATGTATCCGGAAGGTTTTCGGAAGCTGTTCATCCGTTTTCAGCGCCGCCGCGATGGCCGCGCCGGTTGGCGTTACCAGCTCCCCGGCTACGCCGGTGATTTCCAGGACAAGACCGTTCTCCTGAACAATGTTTGACACCGCGGGAACCGGAACCGGAAGAATTCCGTGCTGACACCGGACAGTGCCGGTTCCCTCACAGAGCACTGGAATCACAGCTCTGGTGATTCCCAGGTTATCCGCGCAGACCGCGGCGGCCACGATGTCCACAATGGAATCCACAGCCCCAACCTCATGGAAATGCACCTCTTCCATCGGAACGCCGTGGGCCTTCGCCTCAGCGCTTCCGAGAATCCGGAAAATCTTCTCCGCCAGCACCTTTGCGCCAGCAGTCATTTCCGCTTTCTGAATAATTTCCAGAATATCGCTCAGGCTCCGGTGCTCATGGGGATGCACATGGGTGCTGTAACCGTGATGTCCGCGGTCGTGCTCATGGCCCCTATGGTCATGGCCTTCCTCTCCGTGATCAAAGCTGTCACGAACATGCTCCCAGGCATTCGCGCTGTAGCCGCCATGGACACATGCTGCGGCCGTCCTAATCTCATCCTGTTTATGGCCATGTCCCTGCCCGCCGTGTTTATGCTCAGGATCACCGTGCTCCTCGACATAACCGCCGTGTACATGCTCGTGCCCGCCCTGTTCCCCGCCGCAGCCGCCATGTGCGTGTTCATGCCCGTGAAGAAACGCCATGTCATGGTCGTGATTTTCATGCTCCGCGTCCAGAATCACGGAGAAATCGCAGGCATCCAGCCCCGCCTTTTTCACCCGTGTAATCTCATAGCGGAATCCCTTCACCGGCAGGCTGTCTAAAGCCCTTTTCAGAACCTCCCGGTCCGCCCCTAAATCCAGGAGGGCGGCAACGGTCATGTCCCCGCTGATGCCGCTTCGGCACTCAAAATACAACATTTTTTCCATTTTTTATCTCCGTTCCGCACCCGCGGGTGCAATGTTTCCTGATAATTCAACGCCTTACAGGTTCCCTGCCGCCCCTTCGCGCGTCCTTTTTCTTCTTAATACCAGCGAACCATGGGCAGATCATTGTTTACACCCTTGGAAGCCAGAATCTGGTGCAGGTCAATGATCCCGTTGTGGAAAGTCGCCGCGCAGGCGGAAAGGTACAGATCCCACATGCGGAGGAACCGTTCGTCAAACATCTTTCTTTCCTCCTCAATGTGGTCTTTAAAATTCTTCTCCCAGCACAGAAGCGTCTTGTTATAATGCAGCCGCAGGTTCTCCACATCCATGGTATGGAAATTATCCTCCGCCATGCAGGAGAGCATCTCTCTGAGGCTCGGAACCATTCCGCCTGGAAAAATATATTTCTTAATCCACGCGTCTCCGGGGTGTTCCTTTAAGGCGCTGATAAAGTGAAGCAGAAAAAGGCCTCCCTGCTTAAGTACCTGGCTTACGCAGTCGATAAAGAGCTGGTAGTTGTCCCGGCCCACATGCTCCACCATGCCTACGCTGACCACCCGGTCGAATGTCTTTCCGCTTTTGGGCAGATCCCGGTAATCCATCAGCTCCACGTTCAGATAATCCTGAAGGCCCTCTTCCTGAATCCGGCGGTTAAATTCCTTATACTGCTCATGGCTCAGGGTAATGCCCGTCCCCTTCACCTTATATTTTTTGGCTGCCTCCATCAGCAAAAATCCCCAGCCGCAGCCGATATCCAGAAGCGTCATTCCTTCCTTCAAATACAGCTTCTGCAAGATGTAATCCACCTTATTTACCTGTGCCTGGTAAAGGGTGTCGTCCTCATGGCGGAAATACGCGCAGGAATAGCTCATGGTTTCATCCAGCCAGAGTTTATAGAAATCGTTCCCAATGTCATAATGACTGGTAACCTCTTTTTCCTGGTTTTTCTTTGACGTTGAGGTCAGAATCAACTTCTTGAGCGCCTTGGTATCTGTGGAAAACTTTCCCATTTGTCCCAGAAAATGGTCCAGGGCATTGTAAAGATTTCCCTCTATTTCAATATCCCCGTCCATGTAAGCCTCGCCCAGGGCCAGGGATGTGCTGTTTAACAGACTGGAAACAGGAATCGCTTTTTTAAAATTCACCACAAAAGTGGGCTCTCCTTCTCCTACCGGGTACTCCCTTCCGTCAAAGCGGATTAAGAACGGGTTTGCATCAAACTGCCTTAAAAACTGAACCATACCTTTTTCTTCGATCTTCTCTAACATACTTGCCTCCTTATGGTTCCTCCTCCCACTCTCTTTCCACAGTATTTTTTACACTTTTTTCCCGGAAATGTCAAGTGTGCCGGGTCTTAGAGACAAGCCCCGCAGCCGTTCAGCAGGGAAAAACGGCTGCAAAATGCGCCCGGACGAACTCCAGATCCTGAGGCGTGTCCACGGAGAGACTGCTCAGCCCTTCCACGGGAATCAGTCGCAGTTCTTTTCCATAATCAAGAAAACGCAGCGTATCGATTCCTTCCGTCCGCTCCAGGAATCCCGGTTCCGATTTGTGGTAAAAATCCAGCATTTTTTTATTGTATCCAATGATTCCCACATGTTTATAATAACAGAATTCCATGTTTTTAAAGGGATAGGGAACCGGCGTCCTGGACATGTACAAAGCCCGGAAGCCGCTGTCAAACACAACCTTAATGTTTGAGGCATCCATGACCTGGGCCGGGTCCGTGATGGGAGTAATCACGTTTGTGCCAAATTCCCGGCCCAGGGGCGCTTCTTTTGGGATAGCCGCTTCCACGGCCCTGGGGTTTATCAGGGGCTCGTCCCCGTTGATCTGAATATAGAAATCTGCCGGAATCATCTCCGAGGCCTCCCAAAGCCTTCCGGCTGCCGTCCGGTGCCCCGGGTCCGTCATGCGCGCCGGAATCCCAAGCTCCTGGCATACCCGGAAAATCCGCTGGTCATCCGTGGCCGCGAAGACCGCGTCCAGCCCCGGCACATCCCGCACCCGCTGGTAAACCCGCCAGAGCATGGGCTTGCCGCCGATGTCCAGCAAAGGCTTGCCCGGAAGGCGCTCTGACCCATACCTCGCCGGTATGATACCCACCGTTCTCATGTCTTCGCCTCCCGTTCTTCCAGCCGCTGTCTGAGGACCCGCTCCTCCCGGATGTATTCCAGAAGCCGCCGCTCCGTGGCGGCCAGAATCCCTTCCAGCATTTTGATTTTCTCCTGCTCCGGCGAAAATCCTCCCGCCGTCAGCTTCGTACCCGTAAAGGGCAGCTCCAATTCCGTCTCAAACTGCCTCGCCATGGTTCGCAATTCCTCCTCCGCAGCATAAAAATAAAGCATATCCTCGCCTTCCCGGTCCGCATACTCCGACGTTTCCATCCGGTCGGCAGTTTCCGGCATTCCTTTTCCCGCAGTATTCCTGCGGCCCAGCCGTTTTTTTACCACCCGTATGGGAATCAGACGCAGAAACCACGCCTTGGCCTCTGCCAGAGCTTCCTCCGGCTCGATCTCCCGGTCCGGTTCATACATCCGGTATTCCTTATCCGTGTTGAAGAACAGGATACCCCGGACCGCCTTGCGGTCCGCCAGCTCCTTCAGGTCTTTCCAGGAAGGTCCCTTCTCTTCGGCAATATCGCAGAACAGAATCATTTCTCCACCCGCCGGTCCCTGTATTCCATCGGAATATCCTGTAACCGCCGACCCCTGTTCTTCTTCCCGGTTCCCCGGGTCTTCCCAGTCCCCGATCACCAGCCCTCTCCCGGCGGCAGGCCCCCGCTCTGCCAGGTTTTCAAGCTGCACCCGGTTCGCACCGATGATGCCCGCCCGGCTCATCCCGAGAAAACAGGCCATGGCAAGGGCCGTATAGTAAATGTGATTAAAATGAAAGGTTTTCTCATACTCCGCGTTAAAGGCCAGAATATCCGAAAACTCTCCCTTCAAAAGGTTCAGCCCCGTGGAGCTGATGGTTGCCGCCCGCTCCGGCAGCTTTTCAAAGGCCAGAGGCAGCAGCTCCGATGGGAACTGTCCCCGGATAATCTGTGCTTCCGGAAAGAGCAGCCGGTAGTACAGAATGTCGTCGGGATGAGGCTTGATGATCAGACAGGCCCCCCGCAGGTAATAATCCATAAGATTTTCGTAAATTAAAATCTGCTCATCAAAGGTGAGCTGGCCAAGGCTCGCGAACTGCTGGGTCAGCAAAAGCACGGCTTCCTTGGGGGCCTCTCCCAGAGCCGGAACCTGGAAAATCCGACGCACCGCCTCCTGCCGGTCAATGGGAAGGCGGCGAAAATATTCTAAAATCGAGAAATCCACCGCGCGCTCGTCAAAGAACCCCGGAACCTGGGATTTCATATCACAGTATTTTTTCGTAATCAAAGGGCTTGTGTGGTCATAAAGCCCGTATTTCTCAATGATTTCATATCTTCCCGGAGCGCTGGCCCGGTGGATGTCCGCTAAAATCCGCGGCCGACTCAGCGCCCCGCTTCCGTCCTCAAACATTTCGAAGGAAATTCCCGAATGGAGCATGTACACCTGGAGATAGGTATGGATTCCCGCGATGAAAATGCGGTCGAAATCCGTAAGCTTCCAGGGCAGCGCCTTTTTCAGCTCCTTCTCCATCTTTTCCAGGATCTGCTCCTCCTTCCCGCCCGCGCCGCCAAACTGGAACAGGCAGATCTCATCGAAAAAGCCCTGGGTATGAAGGGACAGATAATCCGGCATCCGCTCCGTGATGTAGGTTCCCAGAAGCAGCACGGCGTGTTCATTCGGATAGAAGAAATAGCGGTGCAGCATGCACTCCAATATTTGATAAGACGACAGCGCCTGGTACAGTATCATGATCCTTCCTCCCATATTCCCGCCTTTTTCATCACCTGGGAAACGGATTCCATAACAGCCTTCTCCTGGGTGGCGAACAAATCCCTGCCAAACAGATACCCGCCGAAATATTTGGAAATCCAGCTCAGGTTATTGGCGAAATACTGAAATGGCATATACGCGTCATGCCCCGAAATATCCATCATATAGGGAAAATCCCGGAAACGCTCCGTATAGTCCCGCACAAAATCCAGGGTTCCCCGGTGGATTTCCCGGTTGTGCTCATAGTTTTCCACTTCCGGGATATCGTAGAGAAACCCGCCCTCTCCGTCAAAGCCCAGAAAAGTAGGCGTGCAGGACTGGGTCAGGATCTCGAAGAAAAAGGAATTGAGCTTCCGGTTTCCCGCCTGGTGCTCGTCGTGAAGCCCTTTGTTGTACAGATTGGAAAACAGGTACACCTCCACCTCCCGCTTCTGCATCATGGCCGCCATGTACGTGTCATTGACGTTTCTGGCCGCCGCCAGGAAGCAGGAAATCCGGCAGTCCATCTGATAAACCTGCTCCGCCAGATACTTTACCTGGAGCACATTGTTTCCGGACCATCCCACATCCACCACGGCGGCCCGTCCGGCGGCCCCGATCTTCCGGGTCAGATACGCCTTTACTGCCGCCTGGTCCGCCTCATAGCAGGCGCAGACCAGGTCCCAATGGTCAATGAGCAGTTTCCGCACGGCGTTTTCATTCTCCGGCGTCAGATATTCCTCCGGACGAATGCGGTACTGGGAAAGGTACTCCTTTAAAGGCGCGATCCCGATCCGCTCAAACAAGGTTCCCACCCTGGATTTGTACAGGGCATTGGCCTTATGATGCACAAGCTGGAGGAGATAGGGGTGACGGTTCTTCTTCACAATGGTCTTTACCACCGGAATCCTGGACCACAGAACATACTCCGTGTCCATATCCGGGTGCATCTGGTCAAAGACTTTTTTATAGAGATCTCCTTCCCTTGCAAGAAACAGGATTTTCGTGATCCCTTCCTCTTTCGCCCTCCGGTAAAGCCACTGGCAAAAGCCCATGACGTAAAGCCCTGTGTAGACATAGCCCACCTCGTAATAAGGGCTGTACCGGGCGATTCCGTTGTGGAGCTTTTCGTTGACAATGCCCCGGTAGGCGGAGCCCGCCAGATGGGACATATTTTTTGCCCGGAATTCCTCTCCTGCCTCATGTACGCTTTTGTACCAGCGGACGGCAATGCCCTTCTTCTGTGCCTCCTCCATGTCCGAAACCCGGTTGTCGCCCACATGCACAATGCCGCCCGGATCGCCGTACCGGCCGAGAAGCAGCTCATACAGCCCTCCGTTTCGCTTGGAGCAGTTGTAATCACAGGACACCAGAATATCCGAAAACCCACGGTAGCCGCAGGAGGCCAGAAGCCGCTCCATATCCTCCTTTGGAAGATACATATCCGAGAGGGCCACAAGGGTTTTCCCTTTCTCCCTAAGGAGACGGAAAACCTCCAGCATGTAGGGGTTCGCCCGGCAGAGGGACAGCTCCGTCAAAAGTTCGGTTTCGGCGCCCTTCTGTGGATCAATGCCCGTCTCCTCGGCCACAAACCGATAGATATCCGAAAGGGTAACCTCCCGGTTTCCCCGCAGAAGGGCATTCTCCCGTCTGGCGTCCTCCTCCGCCTTTTTGCGTATCTCGCAGAAGTCCATAATGTCCAGCCGTTCTCCCACCAGGATAAAGATGTCCGACGGGGAAGAAAAGGGGCGAAGAAGCAAGGTGTCAAAAACGTCAAAGGATATGACGGAAAAGGGCAGAAGCCCTTTTGCGAAGTGGATGGGAAGAGGACGGTTTTCCGCCTGGGACTCCGCCCCTTTCTCATAAAGCCTTCCGCAGTTTCTGATAAAAAACGGCCCTGCCGGGGTCTTTACCTCCAAAGGCGCCGGAAAATCCCGGTAGCGGGTCCCATCGCAGGTATACTTGACTTTGTAAAAATACGTCCGCTTTCCTTCTGCGGACTCGTCCGTCCAGTCGGTCCGGCCGGTGGTTTTTAAAAAGCGGTATTCGCCGGACTCTTCCGCCCGGTAAATGTTATAGCGCACAGCCTCCAAGGGCGCGCTCCAGGACAGGGAAACGCTCCCCGGACGAACCTCCTCCGCCCGCAGTTCAAGCGCCTCTTCCGTTTTCCCGTTTATTTTCCCGCTCTTTTTCCGGCCTCTCTGCCCGGTCTGCGCCTGGTCCTGCGGCGCGTTCCCGGAAATCTTCCTCATCCAGAACAGCTCCTGATTTTCAGCCGTAAAGACCGTCAGCACGGCGGAATAATCATTGTAATGGACGCCGTCCATGGA
>DVIQ01000005.1 GCA_018711185.1 Candidatus Limivivens intestinipullorum
CACTTCCTCCACGGTCCCGAATTTCGCGATTTTCCCGTCCACAAAGGCGCAGACATAATCCGAGTAAAAAGCCGCGTAATTAATCTCATGGAGTACCAGAATCACGGTTTTTCCAAGCTCATCGCAGAGCCGCCGCACGATCTTCATCATGTTCGTGGCATGATAAATATCCAGATTATTCGTTGGCTCATCCAAAAGCACATATTCCGTGTCCTGGGCGATTACCATGGCGATATACGCTCTCTGGCGCTGTCCGCCGGAAAGCTCATCAATAAACCGGTCCTGAAATTCATCCAGCTCCATATAAGAAATGGCGCGGTCCACGATCTCCTCATCCTCCCGGGTATTGCGCCCGCCGGAGTAGGGAAAACGGCCAAAAGTCACCAGCTCCCGCACGGTAAGCTTCATTTGAATGTTGTTTGACTGGGTCAGGATTGCCAGCTTTTTGGACAGCTCCTTGCTCTTCCACTTGGAAATATCCTTTCCCCCGAAATTCACCAGGCCGCTGTCCCTGGCAATCAGCCTGGAGAGCATTCCCATCACCGTAGATTTTCCGGCTCCATTGGGGCCGATCAGGGAAAGAACCTTTCCCTTTGGTATCTCAAAGCTGACGGCGTCCACTACGGTTTTTCCGTCATACTGTTTCGTTAATGCCTGTACGTCCATGTCTTCCTCCTCCTGGCACGCCGCAGCAGTTTTGTCATGCCAAACCGCTGCAAAATTCCTTTCAAAACCTCACACCCGCTTGCTCGCAAGCAGCAGATACAGGAAATAAATTCCTCCGCCCACAGTGATAAACACACTGATCGGTATGGAGTATGTATATACATGTTCTACAATCACCTGTCCACCCACCAGGACAATCATACCAAACAGGGCGGAACCCAGAATAAGCTGGCTGTGCCGGTAAGTTTTTAAAAGCTGCCGGGACAGGTTCGCGATAATCAGTCCCAGGAAAGAGATGGGGCCCACCATGGCCGTGGCCACGGCGATGCAGAGGGTAACGCCCAGCAGCAGCCGGCGGATGCAGCGGTCATAGTCCACCCCCAGGTTAATGGCCTGGTCTTTTCCAAGGGTCAGCACATCCAGCAGGACGATCTCCTTTCGCAGTACAAAAATGATCGCGGCCAGCAGAATCAGAGACATCACGATAATCTCCGAGTTAATGTTGCTGAAGCTGGCCACCAGAGTAGCCAGCAGGCTATCGTACTCATTAGGGTCCATAACCCTGGTGAGGGTTGTCTGGATGCTGCCAAAAAAGGAAGTGAGCACGGTTCCGATCAGCAGCACATACAGGATGTTATGCTTTGTCATCTTAAAAAAGTAACTGTAAATCACGGTTGCCGTGACGCCCAAAATCACCAGATCCACCGCAAATGACAGGTTTGCGTTCACGGCAATGATGCTGCCGGAGCCCACAAAGAACACCACCGCCGTATGAATCAAAGTGTACAGAGAGTTCATCCCCAGCAGACAGGGAGTGACAATGGTGTTGTTGATGATGGACTGAAACACAATGGAGGCGCCTCCGATGGCAAAAGCGGTGATCAGCATGACCGCCAGCTTCGGCGCGCGGATTTTCATGGAATACTGGAACAGTCTCTGATTTTGAAAATTCACATCCACCAGCATATAGGCGATGGAGACCGCCAGCACCAGGAGCGCCATAATCACAAGTTTTCGCCTATTTAAGCGATGAGCGGCTGTTTTCATGCTTTCTTTCCTCCTTTGGGATCCACTGGCGTCACCGCGGCGGCGCAGCCCGTTTGCGCGCCCCCAAGGCGGATGGCTTTCCTGCCGTTTTTCAGCCGGTACAAAAGCAGGCCGATGAAAAGAATGCTTCCCAGGATTCCCACGATCAGCTCGATGGGAAGCTCATAGGGCGCGATCACGATTCTTCCCAGCATGTCGCATACCAACACGAAAATCGCTCCGAATAAGGCGGTATCCACCAAGGTCCCCCGGATTTTATCTCCTTTGAACATTGCCACGATGTTGGGAACAATCAGTCCGATATAGGAAATCGCCCCCACTACCACCACCACGGAGGCCGTGATCATGGCCGCGATGGTAAGCCCCAGAAACAGCACCAGATTATAGGGAACCCCCAGATTTTTCGAGAAATCCTTTCCCATGCCCACGATGTTGAAATGGTTTGCGAACACGAAGGCAAGGATTACCAGGGGAACCGTCAGATAAACGATCTCGTATCTTCCTCTGAGCACCAGGGAAAAGTGGCCCACCGCCCAGGTAGAGAGCGCCTGGGTCATCTCGTACTTATAGGCCAGGTAGTTTGTGATGCCTCCGACTACATTGCCGAACATAATGCCCACCAGAGGAACCATCACCACATCCTTAAACTGAATCCGCTGGATAAACCACACAAAAATCCAGGTGCCCAGCGTTGCCGTGATAAAGGCGAAAACAGCCCGGCTCCACAAAGTGGACGACGGCATAAACAGCAGGGCCAGCAGAATCCCGAACTGGGCGGAAGAAATCGTGGCGCCTGTGGTGGGCGAGACAAACTTATTCATGCAAAGCTGCTGCATAATCAGTCCCGCCACGCTCATGCCCACCCCGGTACAGAGAATCGCCAGAAGCCGCGGAAGTCTTGAAATCAGAAAAATTTCCAGCTGTTCCACATCTCCCGACAGCAGTCCGGTTAAATTCACATCCAATACCCCCACAAACAGAGAGATACCGGACAAAAGCACCAGGATCACCGCCAGAATTATGGTCATACGATATTTCTTGATATCCACTCCTCCTTTTTAGTTAGTTTGCACTAACTTACGATAAAAAAGAAAACATGCAAGATCTTGCGTTGGTCTTACATGTTTTCTGGCTATTATCATCGCGCACGCAAGTTAGGTTACTCAAACTTTTTATGTTGCGTTCAGAGAATAACATAGATATGCAAAGAAGGTCAAGCACTTTTTCTTAATTGAGAAATAATTGCGTTACTATTCACAGCAGCCGCAAACACCTGCTGTTTGCGGCGTAAGAAAATGATTCATAACGGCTCAGCCCAGGTCTGCGTACATACTGCGCGGACCGTAAGAACGTGATTCAGGAGTGCAAAATCCCATCGCCTCAGGCGATTTTAAATGGATTTTGCATGTAACGGCTCATTGAACCTTCGTTTCACGAATGGAATCAAAAAGCCGCGCACAGCCCAGAGTCAGACTGTGGGGAACCGCCAGGCTCTCTACCGCGCCGTTCGCGATACACTCCATCACTTCCCGGATCTCATACTCAAACCCATTCTGAGTTTTCGTATCCCGGAAATGCTCCGCAATCTGTCCGTCCACAGAGTACAAGATGGCCTCGCCTGCCACATGGGGCTTTGGGATATGGATTTTTCCTTTGTCCCCATAAATCACCAGGCGCTCCTCCACCGGAGCCAGGAAACTGGTATTCAAAGACGCCGCCCGGTCCTTCCACAGCAGCGTTACATGATCCGAGACATCCACGCCGGTCTCTCCCCAAAGAGCCTCCGCTCTGGTGCGCTCCGGCAAATCCGGCCCAAAGAAATACATGGCAAGCTCCCAGGCATATACCGTAATATCAAAGGCCGCTCCGCCTCCAAGGGCAGGGTTAAAATACCGGTTCTTCGCGTCCCTTGGAGCAGCGAACCCGATATCCGCCTCCAAAAGAGAGGCTTTCCCAATCCTTCCCTGGCGCAGCCACTCCCCCGCTTTTCGAATAGCCGGTAAAAAACGGCTCCACATGGCCTCCATGACAAAGATTCCTTCCCTGTAAGACCGGGCAAAGATCTCTTCCGCGTGTCCGCTGTTGGTAAACATCGCCTTTTCACACAATACCGGGACTCTATAGTCCAGGCACAGGCTGGCAAGCTTGTAATGGGCATCCGTGGTAACCGCGATATATACACAATCCGGCTTTTCTTCCTCCAGCATGGCCCGATAATCTCCGTAAGCCCGCTCGATTCCGTTTTCCCCGGCAAATGCCTGCGCCCGCTCCAAAGACTTGCTGGCCACAGCGGATACCCGGCAGTTTCCCGCGATCCTGACCGCCCGGCAGAATTTTCCCGCGATATTCCCTGCTCCCATCACAGCAAAACGAAATTCTTCCATTTCTTCCTCCTGTTCCGCGAATACCGATGCGCAACTGCGCCCAAATAGCCTTTTCACCGGCGTCCCGCGTCAAATCTTACATAATCAAATTCCCCGTATCCCTGTGAGGAAACATTTTCCCGGTTTCTGGCCGCCAGGAAAAATTTGCCGCCTGTCCAGGTGGCTTTTTTCAGCGGAAAGCTCCCTGGAATTTCCAGATACGTCTCCCCGTCCAGGGAATAAGAATAGTGATAAAAGGCATGCTCACCAATTCCGCCGGTCAGTATCTCCCGTCTGGAAAGACCTATTGCCGCGGATTTTGCTTCCTTTTGGCGTGAAAGCTGAAGATCCATGGGTTGTCCCAGCACCGCGCTGGCAGCCGGCTCCTTTTGTTCTCCCTGTACTTCCGCCCTGGTCTCCAAAGAAAGCCGCAGCCAGACCCTTTTGTTCTCCACAGGCGTCTCCCAGAGAAGAGACTCCTCTGCCTCTCCCTCTGCCTGAATCACGCGCACATCTCCCCGGTACAGGGCAAGCCTCTGTCCCGCCGGCGTCTTTTCCAGAGCCAGCCAGGTATAGAGATGGCCCAGGATTCCCATTCCCGCCATATCTCCATTTTCCGCAAAGCCGCCCTCCAACAGCGCCGTGGCAGTAAACTCCGGAGCCTGGAGAAGCTGCGTACACACATTTCCCATGTACCAGAGCAGGTTCTGCTCTCTGGCCGGATTATTTAACGTATACAGCCGCAGCCAGCCCGGCCGCTTCGCGGTGCTGTACCATTCTTCCCTGGGATTCGCCTGCCACTGCCAGGCAAGGGACAGCTCTTCCGAAGCAAATTCGTCGTCTCCACCCAGGACATTTCCCTCCCGCAAGGTTCGCGGCTTTGGCGTTTTTTCCTTCTCGTTCGCCACAGGGGGAAGCTCCCATTCCTCCACCGGTTCCCCGATGCCGTCTCCGTTCTGCTCTGTCCCCATAAACGGCCAGTCCCGGTTCCAGCACATGGGCTGTAAATGCAGCACCCGTCCATAGGCTCCCGCGTCCTGGAAATGCACAAACCAGTCCTTTCCCTCGGTATCTTCTACCCAGCCGCCCTGGTGAGGGCCGTTGATCCCGCTGCCGCCCTCATGGAGCACAATCCGGTACTCATACGGTCCGTAGACGTCCCGGGAGCGCAGCACGGTCTGCCATCCCGTCTCCACGCCTCCGGCAGGCGCAAAGAGATAATACCAGCCATTCCGCTTATAAAATTTCGGCCCTTCCAGGGTCGGATTTGTCTGCGTGCCGTCATATACCAGCCGCGGCTCTGAAAGGATTCTCCGGGCGTCCAAAGAGATCTCGCAGACGCTGAGTTTATGCTTGATCCCGCAGCGGCTCTTCGCGTAGGCGAAAACCATATAGGCCTTTCCGTCCTCATCCCACAGCGGGCAGGGATCGATCCAGCCCTTCGCCTCCTTGATGCAGTGCAGAGGCGTCCATTCACCCCAGGGATCTTTTGCGGTGGTGACAAAAATTCCCTCGTCCGGCATGGGAATAAATACATAAAAAGTGCCGTCATGCCAGCGGATCGAAGGTGCCCAGGTCCCCGCCCCATGGGCCGGCCGGTTATACCGCTCAAAGGGAAGCTCTTTCACACAGTAGCCAATCCGCTCCCAGTCCACCAGATTCGTTGAATGAAGAACCGGGACACCGGGCAGATAGGTAAAGCTGGACGCCACCATAAAATAATCCGACCCAACCCGGATCACATCCGGATCGCTGTAATCGGCGAAAAGGATGGGATTCTGGTATCTGCCGTCCGCTGTCTTTGCTTTCCAAAGTGCATTCATTGAAATACGTTCCTCCTGTTCTTTTTCAGAAGCTTCGCGCAGACCTTCTGAAAGGAATATCCTTATTCTACCACGGGGCCTCTTTGATGCCAAGGGGACGGGGTACGGTTATCAGATTGCGGAACTTGTCCGGCAGTTACCAGAGTTCTTATTCTCCGGCAAGACCGCCCTTTATCCGGCGAACATCGATTCCTGGAAATATCCGTAAACCCAGGTGCCGTCCGCGGCGGTTTCGCTGATAGGCTCCTCAGGGTCCGGAAACCACCCTTCCTGTCCCTGGCTGTTGCGGCAGCGGATCCAGCTTTGTCCGGAAACGCCGGTCAGGCCGGTGAGGGACACCGTTTCTCCCGGCGACACCTGAAACAGCGCCGTATCGCTTCCGGGTTCTGTCATTACCTCAAAAGTCCTTCCGGACGTCCATACCTTCTGTGCATCCAATGGAATCGGATCGGCATTCTGCGTCACCTGTCCACCCGTGATTTCATAAGTGACCGGAACAGACACAATTCCGGCGCTCATCAGCGTTTCCGTCCAGGTGAGCGTAACCGTATTTCCCTCCGCAGCGGTCACGCCGCTCACCCTTGCCCAGGCGCTCAGCAGATTGTCCGGTGTATCCTCTGATTTTCTGGTAAGCGCGCAGAGATCGGCCAGAGGCGCGAAGGAATCCCCGGTATATTCCAGAAGCAGCGCCTGGCTTGTCCAGTCATTATCCGAACTGCTGCAGGCTGCCAGATAAACAGAACCGTCTTCCGCCGTCCAGTGGCTGACACGCCATTGATAGCTCCAGGCCTCATCCGTCACAGACCACACAGTCTGCCCGTCCACGGAAAGTTCCAGGACCGCTCTGGACATTCCGTCGTTCTCCTGGGTATAGGTGGAGAAAGAGAAGCGCTCCTGCGTTCCATCGCCGTCAAAGTCCAGCATGTAATCCGTATCCGGCTCCAGCCCGTACGCGGTCCTGCTGTCTGTCTGCCCTCCATCCGATTCGCCTGTGTAACCCAGATAAACGGCGAGCTCATACACCCGCTCTCTGGTAAGCCGCGCCGCGGTACTGTTCTCTATGAACGGCTGCATGCTTCCGCCTTCAAATTCCGCTCCCGCCTGGGCCACCGCCGTTTCCTTTTCCTGAATCCATGCCAGTTCCTCGGAGGTAAGCTGCGCCATCTCCTCCTTCGGCAGTAAAGCCCCGATGCGCTCCCAGATGGAATTCAGCTCCGCGTCCCAGAGGCTGTAAAGCTCCCCCGCGGCCTGGGTAAGCTCCGACTGGGAAAGCGACCCTTCATTGATCCTGGTTTCCAGCTCCGCCGCCTGGGCTTCGATGGCTGCCAGTTCGCCCTCTATTCCGGAATCCTGCGCAATCTGCTCATAGCTGGAAAAACCGGATTCGGCAGCTACGTTATACAGCCCGGTAAATGGCAGCTCTGTGTCCTCCACAGCCGACAAATCGTTGTATCCCACCCAGCTCCGGTAAGCCTCCGGAAGCTCTTCCAGGGGCGCGCCGGGCAGATAGAACAAAATCTCCTCCGCCCCGTCCAGACCATAGGGCTCACTGTAGACATAGCGCGTCCCATCGATGATCTCGGAAGTTCCCACATCCTCTGCCAGGGTCATTTCCTGGATTTCCACCGAGTACGTGTAATCGTTCACCTTCGACGGCTCTGAAAACCGTCCCTGGAACTCAGACAGATAAACGGTTCCGTTGGGGTATCCTTCCCCGCTGTCGCCCATATCAGAGTCACTGTAAGTTCCCTCAAAAGACCCGTCGCTGCTGATTGTCAGCGTCGTCCCCCAGGCTCCCACACCGCTGCTGAACGCAAACGTCAGATTGCTCAGCTGCCCAAACGAAAAATCCTCTGATGCCAGCGCGGGCAGTCCCTGTACGCCGGAAATAAGCCCGAACGCGCATAGCACCGCTGTAATTCGAAAGTTCTGTTTTTTCATCTCATACCCCTTTCCTGCCATCCGCAGCAGACTTTACCAGACAATTTTTCCCCTGAAACGCTGTTCCGTAACAGAGAATGCTCTCATAGCCTTCACTCTGGAATCTCCTGGTATACTGTCTTTCCCGGATCTGCTCCAATGCCTCCTCGCATTCCTTTTCAAGAATGCCGTTCTCCTTCGACCATTTCACTTCAATTACAAGCACCCGTCTGTGCCTGCGGTCCCGCACAATCACATCAGCCCTTCCTGTGCCTTGCTCCGAGTTCGATCTCACATCATACCCCGCCCCGGAGAACAATCCGGCTACGAAGGCATGATAAAAATCTTCTCTGTAATCAAAATAGCTGATCGTATCAAAAAGAATATCCGTCACATCCTTTGTCAGCTTTGCGTCCTCTCCGTTCCACCACTCCTCGAAAAACGCTTTCCGATCTGTAGTTTCCATCCGATCCGCAAACCATTTTTTTACCGTGTCCCCAAAGACCGATTTGATTTCCTCATTTGGAATCCGAAGGGCTGTTTTTCCTTCCTCCGCTTCCATGCCATCCGGCAGGCGGTCTGGCTGCACAGCCGTCAGATAACCGGTCAGATACAGAATACTCCACAGATTCGCTTCTGAAGAATGCGCAAGATCGTAAGTCAGGTCTTCACGAATCGGTTCCTGTATCACGCCTCCTGCCAAAAGGATTTCGAATTTATGGTTCACATTCACTTCCGGCAGATCGATAAACCTGCGGATAATATTGTTATGACTCGTATCAAGCCAGTAATTTCCGGGTTTCGCATCCCGCTTCTTCATCAAAGCGCGCGCGTGGTTAATCACATCCCATGGACAATAGACCTCCCGTTCCCCAAAAAGATACCCGTCATACCATTTTTTCATTCCGGGAAGCGCATCCGCCGCCCCGGCGTCTTTAAGAAGCATGCTTACCTCCGCCTCGGTAAAACCGAAATAATCCTGATAACTGACGTCCAAAATGGAGTTGGAAAGAAAATTATTCGCTCCGGTAAAAATACTTTCTTTCGCAATGCGCAGGCAGCCTGTCACAAGCGCAAATTTCAGAGACGGATTCGTTTTCCAGACCATCCCGAGAAACTTGCGGATAACATCCAGCATTTCCTGATAATATCCGTTGTCACTGGCCTTCGCCAGTGGAACATCGTATTCATCGATCAGAAGAATGACTTCTTTCCCATAATAGGCCTTCATCATCCGCATCAGAACAAACAAAGCCGTTTTGATCTCCGTTTTATCTCCCTCCTGGGCAAGCAGCCGCAAAAAACGTTCTTTATCCGTTTCGGAAACCTGTTCTCCATCCAGAAGATACCGGTGTTCATCACACAGGGACGATACAAGAAACTGAAGCATATCATACGCGTCCTCAAACGTCTCTCCCTCAATATCCTTCAGCGTCAGAAAAAGCACCGGCCACTGGTTCATCCATACCGCGCACAGTTCCTTTTCGCCGGCGATTTCGAGCCCGTCAAACAGCCTTTTGCTGTCCTTCCGTATATCAAAAAACGCCGCCAGCATGCTCATAATCAGCGTCTTTCCGAAACGCCGCGGTCTGGTAATCAGGTTTACCGAAAATGTCTCGCTCAGCAGTTCCCTCAGAAACCCTGTTTTGTCGATATAATAGCAGCCGCTCTCTCGGACTTTCTCGAAATCATCAATCCCATATGGCAGGTTAATCCTTGCGTTTGTCATGCATTCTCACGCTCCTTTCCGGGTACTGGCTGGTAAAATCTTTACGTCAGTATACCATAACCGGTAAGCAAAAAAAAGAGGAGAACCTGGATTCTCCTCTGCACTCTTGAATCAATTTTTACGGCTTGCGCAGCACATACGCCGACCTGGGCCAAATGACTGCCCTATGTCTTCACAAAATACGTCTTCCCGCATAAGCTTATGATCTTCCAGTCTTTGACTTTCCCGTTTTCCCACTCCATATCCAGGGACAAGCCGCCCCGCAGCCGCATTCCCTGTACCCTTCCGGACTGCATAGAGGCCGGGAGAGCCGGAAGCAGACGGACCTCATAACCGGTAATCCGGCGTGTTTCATCCGTCACCGGCATACACTGAGCCAGGCATTCCAGCATCAGAGCCGGCACGCCCCCGCTGATATCGGCGTTAAAAATGCTGGGACCGTAGTCATGGGAAGAGGCGTAAGTACGGTAATAATTGTTTTCTGCCATGGAGGCCAGCATCATTCCCGCCATTTCGCCATCTCCCAGGTGAGCGGCAGCCATTCCGGCCTGTACCAGTCCGAAAGCCATGGTTCCCTTCTCTTCTTTTTTTCGTTCCATTTTCAGCTCATAGGCTCTCCGGGCAGCTGCCAGCACCTCTTCCGGTTCATCGGGCAGGCCGTAATACAGCATATAGAGGTGAGAAGAATGCCTGTGATCATACCGGTCCGCGAAGGCAGGATCCGCCCATTCCTTCAAAGCGCCCTCCTCATTAATCAGATACGGCGGCATTTTCTTCAGAAAAGCTTCCCACCTTTTTACAGACGCCTCCTCGCAGTCCAGCGTTCTGCATCCGGTAATCAGATTCCGGAAAAGCTCCTTTGCCACGGCCAGGTCCATCGCGGCATTGGCGCAGGCGGCGTTATCCCTTCCCAAGGGTGTATTTTCCGGTGAATATGATGGCGAAAAACGCCAGTAACCATTCTCATCTTCTGTAAGGAAGTCCTCGTAAAACAGCGCGGCTTCTTTCATAAACGGCAGCGCACGGCTCATAAAGAACGCGTCGTCGCAGGTATACAGCCAGTAATCATAATAAAAATGCGCCGCCCATCCCGCTCCTGCCGTCCAAAATACCATAGGCCAGGTCATGTCAAAGTGGAAATCCAGCCCACAGTCCGAGGTTCGGCTCGGGATATGGATTCCCCGGCATCCGTACAAAATCCGGCTGTTCGTCCGGTAGTCCTCCAGCATGGCCTCCTGATAGCGGAAATAGCTTTCCATCCCTTCAAAGTCTCCGCAGGGAAGCAGTCCCAGGATCGCGGTCTGCAGGTTCCCGTTCTGCGTATAATCGCTGCTCCATGGCGTATCATAGGTACCCGTCCAGACTCCCTGAAGATTTGGAGGAAATTCTCCGCAGGAGGAAAGAATCTCGTATCTTCCCGCGTGAAACATCGTCTCCAGATGCTTGTCAGGAAGCGTCAGGGAAATCCGGTCATACCTGCTTTTATGGAGCTGTTCCTGCAGACGTCGCAGCCTGTCCCAGGCCTCCTCAGGTTTCAAAGCCGTCAGAGAATCCAGCCGCTCCTCCTCCCGGCGCAGCGTTTCCTCCCAGTTGTCTTCCTCTGTCAAAAGCACTACGGAAACCAGAATCAGGGCCTCTCTGCATTCGGATATCCGCAGGCGCTCCCGCAAAAGCTTCCTGGCGCCGTCGGCCTGGGATACCCTGGCGAGAAGCGCGTATCCGTCTTTTCTTCCGCGGTAATGGCAGAGATACCGCAGTCCTCCTTTCGAAGCCTCCGTCCGTACCTGCAGAAAGTTCTCTCCTCCCGCCGCGGCGAAAAGAGGGCGGTTTACGTGCATCCCATTCTTTACATAAGGCGTTTGAATCAAGGCGATTTCATAGGAAACCGGCATATCTGCCGTCAGCAGAATCGCGCACACATCCGCCCCCCGTGCCGTCATATACCGCCGTACGCACCGTGTGCGCGGGGCTTCCCTTTGCTCACCTGGAACGGAAAACTCCACGCTCGCCTCTCCTTTGGCGAAATCCAGGCTTCTCTCATAATCCTCATAAACACTGCAGCCTTCCGTAAAAATGTGCAGCTCCCCGGCCGGAAAAAAAGGTCGGGTCCATATTTTTTCTTCCTTCCCCTCCTTTTGTCGGAATAAGTCAAAGGCAATCTGTGCCGCCTCTGTACACTTTCCTTCCGCGATGAGCCCGCGGATTTTTTCCAGACGGCCTGCCATGGGAATCGGCTGGGGGTTTTCTCCCACCGGCGCAAACAGCCGCTCATGAGTAAAAAGAATACGCTCGTCCCGGACCGCGCCAAAGGCGACGGCTCCCAGCGTTCCATTTCCCAGCAAAAGGCCCTCTTCCCAGGCTGCCGCCGGATATGGCAGACGGTAGCGTCCGCCTTCCTGTACAATCATCTGACGAAGCATGTTACTCCTCCTCACCCCTTCATTCCGCTGGTGGCAATGCCCTCCACAAAATACTTCTGTCCAAAGAAAAACAGCAGCATCAGAGGAAGCACCGACAGAAACGCCATTGCCATCAGCTCATTCCACTGGATATTCGCCTCCGAATCAATGGCCGTCCGCAAGGCCAGAGACAGCGGATACTTTTCCACACTGTTAATAAAAATCAGCGAGTTCATAAAATCATTATACGTCCACATAAACTGAAACAGTCCCGCGGAAAACAGCGCCGGCTTCAGCAGCGGAAGCAAAATAGAAGTAAAGCATTTAAAAGTGGAACAGCCGTCAATATAAGCCGACTCATCCAGGTCTCTGGGAAGCCCGCGTATGAACTGCATCAGCATGTATATGAAAAACGGGTAACATGCCAGAATCGCGGGCACATAAAAGGGCAGATAGGTATTCAGCCAGCCCACCTCGCTGAACATCATATACCGCGGTATAATAATCACGGTGTTGGGCAGCATCAGCGTTCCGATCAGCAGAGCGAACAGCGGTTTTTTAAATGGAAACCGAAATCTCGAAAAGCCATAAGCAACAAGGGAACAGGAAATCAGAGTAAACAACGTCACCGGCACCACAATGGCAAAGGTATTCAGAAAGTATTGTCCGTAGGTGTAACCTCCGGTTCCCTTCCAGCCTTCGATATAGGCGTCCAGTCCAAAGCGTTCCGGCAGAAGCTTCAGCGTTCCGAAGATTTCATTATTGCTCTTGAAGGTGGCGAAAAACATCCATACTAGAGGGTAGAGCATCACAATTCCCACCAGAATAATCAGCACATACAGGAGGGCCATCCCTCCTCTTTTCTTTCTTCTCATCGAAAACCTCCTAAAATCACAGCCCGAATCATTCTCTGCAGTCTGCGCGGCACACGCGCAGGCCTGGCCGGGTACTTACTAAAAATCCCCGCCGTCTTCATAATAAATTTTTCCCGATGAAAAACGGAACAGCAGAAGCGTTACCACCATAACCATGGCAAAAATTACCCAGGATGTCGCGCAGGCGTATCCCATTTTGTAGTAGCCGAAGGCATCGTCATAAAGCTTCATTCCCAGCACATAGGTGGACTTATTTGGTCCTCCTCCCGTTACCACAAAGGCTGAGGTAAAATTCTGGAGCGCAGTTATGGTCTGCATGATCAGGTTAAAGAAAATGATCGGCGCGATCTGCGGAAGCGTTATAGAAAAGAACTTTCGAACCGCTCCCGCCCCGTCGATGGCCGCCGCCTCATACAATGCCGCGGGGACCTGCTTTAAGGCCGCCAAAAACATTACCATAGAAGATCCAAACTGCCAGATTTCCAGCATGCAGATCGTAATCAGCGACATATCCGGATCTCCCAGCCACTGCACAGAGGGCAGGTGGAAAAGCCCCAGGATGCTGTTTATGGCTCCATCGCTCATAAACAGGATCTTCCATAGAATCGCCACTGCCACACTGCCGCCGAACAAAGACGGCAGATAATAAACAGTACGGATTACGCCGATTCCCTTTATATCCCGGTTCAGCAGGCAGGCGATAAAAAGCGCCATAATCAGCTTTCCGGGAACCGTAATCAGCGTATAAAGCACCGTAACTTTCACAGAATCCCAGAAATCCGGGTCCAGAGTAAAAAGCCGTATGTAGTTATTCAGGCCGGTAAAGGACGGCTCATTAAAAAATTTATAGTCGGTAAAGGAATAGAGGAAGGAACTTACAAAAGGATAGAGCTGCAGCAGAAGAAAGCCTGCCAGCCACGGAGCAATGTAGACCAGCCCCATGTAATCCCTCCTCGTATATTTTCGGATTCTTTTTTTCTGCATAACAACCTGCCTTTCCTGATCGAAAACGCATGCCTCCCTGAAGCGACCCCCCCTTATCTGCCGCAATAAAAAGCAGATATTTTTCCTGCTTCGGTAAATCAGCGCTTTCTTAGAGCAAGAAAGAGCCGCCGCGCCGGGCGGCAGCCCTTTCTCACAGTTCTTTTTTCGTAAACAGTTCAGCCCAGGTCTGCGCATATGCTGCGCAGACCGTAAGAACGTGATTCAGGAGTGCGAAAATCCCATCGCCGAAGGCGATTTCAAATGGATTTTCGCAGTTACGGTTCAGCAGGGCTGGACTGTAACCTTTTTTCCCGCAAAGCCCGTCTTCAAGGCATACAGACATATCGTTCTATTTCTCAGAGAGTACAAATTCCAGAGTCGCCATACCGTCTGCCGCCGCTTCTTCCACTGTACTCTCCTGATACATAACGCTTTCAATCATGCTGACAATGCTGGCTTCCACCTCGGAGTCCGTGGTAAGTCCCATTTCATTGGTACCGTTCTGAGTCATTCCGTAATCGACAGCGGCCTTTACCAGATCGCTGATCAAGCCCTGTTCCTCGCATACTTCCCGGGCATAAGTAGTGGGCGGGATAGACCGCAGATCCTTCAGCACCGCGGCTGCCTCAGGATCATTAAAGAAATAATCCAAAAACATCACGGCTTCTTCAATATGCTCACTACTTTTATTTACGTTCATAAGCTGGGGCGGATTTGGGTAAAATCCATCATCCTTGGCATCTTCCGCATGCGGCAGTGAAACCACCATGTACTCCGCGTCCGGGTTTGCGCTGGTCATAATATCGATCTGAGAAGAATTGGTAAAGGCGCAGACAAACTCTCCGTTAATCCACTTGGGATTCGTCTGTGTAGCATCCTTAAAGGTCGCGCTGTCCCCGGCCGGCTGTACTACCTTTTCATCATAAAGAGACTGAATATAACCAAGAACCGTAGTCAGCATGCTCTCATCGCCGCTCACGGCCTTTGTCTCATCGTCAATAAAGGGCTTGCCGCTGAGCTGCATATAATAGGGCCGGAACACATGGGTCAGCATAATACTGGAATCGATATTCAGCAGATACATATCGCTGTTGTACTCTTGTACTTTCTTTCCCATCTCAATCAAGTCGTCCCAGGTCAGATCTTCTGGAAATTCCAGGCCGATTTCATCCGCCAGGGTCTTGTTTACCAGAAGTGTCTGGATAGATACACCGCTGGGCAATCCCAAAAGTTTTCTGTCGTAAGTTCCCGTGTTCGCCAGATATTCCGCGTCAAATCCGCTCAGGTCAATGATGTCCGTATATTCATTGAAGTCTACAAAGAAGTCCCCTTTACCGACAAATTCCGGCATCCAGCCCGGACCATTCTGGATAATATCCGCCGCCTGACCACCCGCCAGGGCTGTTGAAAGCTTCTCCTGATATCCGTCGCTTCCGGAAAATTCCGGTTCAATGGTAATCCAGGGATATTTTTCCTCAAACATATTGATGACTTCCACAGTAGCCTCGTTCCGGTCGTCTCCGCCCCACCACATAAAACGCAGCGTCACCGGGTCATGCTCTTCTTCCGCAGCCGCAGACGCTCCCAGAGCTCCTACCGCTAAAATACCGGTCATCATCAGTGCCAAGACTCTCTTTTTCATTCGATTTCCTCCTCTTCTGGATCGTTTAGGCTGGCCGCCCCGACCACCCTATTCGGTAAGTGATGCGTTCATTTTAAAAAAATTCTCCTTTTTTTCCAATCCTTTGAGAAACGATTTTTCTTCTTTTTTTATCCTTTTTTTCCAAAAGGATTCAAAACTTACAAATTTTCTTCTTTTCTTATCCTCTTTTCCCGCCCGGATGTATTTTGTTTGCAAGGAAGCGGGCAATTTATTATAATAAAACGTAACGGTTCAGTCACAGTCTTACGGTCTGCGCAGCATATGCGCAGACCTGGGCTGAACTGTTACAATAAAACTGCCGGCATACGGCATGGCGATTTTGAAAGGAAGTCCTGAGCATGTATACGCTGATTATTGTAGACGATGAACTGAAAATCCGGGAAGGCATTGCCCATCTTTTCCCCTGGGATCAGAATGGCTTTTCCATCGCCGGTCTTTTTCCAAACGGACAGGCAGCCCTTTCTTATATTCAAGCGCATCCTGTGGATGTGGTACTGACGGACATTCGCATGCCGATTATGGACGGTCTGGAGCTCAGCGCCAGACTCGCAGCGGAATATCCGCAGATTCTGCATGTTTTTCTGACCGGATACCAGGACTTTTCCTATATGCGCGCCGCGATCCAGAACCGGGCTTGGGACTATCTTTTGAAACCCGTAAAATACGAAGAACTCTGCGCTTGTTTCGAACGCATCCGCTGCCGCCTGGATGAAAAAAATCACCGGGAATCCGAGAATTCATCGGTTCAAAACAGCAGCTACTACGGTAAAATTATCAGCCGTGTCTGCAAATATCTGGATACCTGCTATCGCACCGCCACTTTAGAGGATGCGGCCGCCCAGGTAAACTTAAGCCCGAATTACCTCTCCAAGATTTTTAAAGAGAAATCCGGAACCGGATTTGCCGAATACTTAAACACCGTCCGCATGAAAAAAGCCGCAGAACTCCTCTGCGATATCACTTACCGTCACTATGAAATCGCGGACCGGATCGGATACGATAATCCGAAAAACTTTTCCAGGGCTTTTAAACAATACTACGGTATTTCTCCAAGAGAATTCCGGGAAAAAAATCTGACCTGAGGAGGCTGCCGCGATGATGATGCGAAAATTTTTTCTGAAGCGTTTTAAATCTTTTTTTCTGATTATGCTGCTGCCGCTTTTGATTCTCTCCATGCTTGTACTTGGTTTTCAATCCCGCAGCTCCTGCCGCTTTCTCATCGGAGAGGCCTCCAACAGCCTGACCCGCGTCAACGACAGCCTTTCCAATGCCGTCAGCACTTCCGCCTATCAATACGAACTGCTCACGTACAATCCAAGGTTGGTTCTTTCCCTTAAAAAATTTTTCCAGCACGAAACCTTTTCTTACTCTGATGTGGTGCTTTTAAACAGCATTGACGTTATGCTTGGCAGCGTTGCCCAGGCCCATGACTTTATCGCTTCCATTTACCTCTATCTGGACGGCTTTGACGACTTTTTTTCCACTGAGGAAGGCTTTCTCTCCATCAGTCAAAGTATCGACAAAGACTGGTACGATAAATAATGAGGTGTGATAGCGATAGCGGCAAAAAGCTAATAAAATCAATGGTTTTGCGGACAGCGGATAGACAGGGAATGTGTTAAAAACTGAATACGCACACAAACGGCGTTACCTTAACCCCTTTG
>DVIQ01000060.1 GCA_018711185.1 Candidatus Limivivens intestinipullorum
AAGGATTAAGGCAACTAGCATAACGAAACAAGTATAGGGCAGGGACTGCCCGAATTCACGCCTGTGGAGATAGTAGGTTACGAGGTCGATGAAGCAGGAAGCCCATTGGCTTTAGACAATGGGTAGTTCACGAACAAAACTTAGGTAGACATCAATAAAAACAACGCCCCTGCCGCTTCGAACAGGAATGGCAGGGGCGTTTGATTCGAACAGGAAGATAGTTGATTAAATGATTTTACAGTTTAAGCTGCGTAAAATCAATCGTCAGATCATCGTAAATATTTACCGGAACAGTATTGGAAAAAGTGTATGATTTTGCCCAAATATCTCCCTCAAAGAAATAGACCGTGACAGACTTCGCTTTCGGGTCAACGATCCAGTATTCCCGGACTCCTGCTGTTTTGTATTTTTCAAGTTTTGTGATGTAATCATGCTCCGGATTTCCAGGTGATACAATCTCGATAATCCAGTCCGGCGCGCCCTGACAGCCTTTGTCGTTCAGCTTCGACAGGTCACAGATCACGGACAGGTCAGGCTCCACATAGTTTCTGTCGTCTTTATTAAGAAGTACTGCAAAGGGCGCTGGGTATATCTTGCAGCTCCCCTCTTTTTGAACAATATAATTTCCTATCGTTCTATCTAAAAAATGTACGATTTCCTGGTGTATTCTGTTTGGCGGCGCCATATAATAAATCTGGCCGTCAATAAGCTCCGCCCTGGTTCCTTCCGGAAGGCTGTAGATGTCCTCAATGGTATAGGTGTTTTCCTGCGGCAGTGCCATCCTATCACATCCTTTCTTTTCCGATATTCCTATTTTATCATAGTCGTGGGGACAAATCTACAACTTCCCAAAAAGAGAACAAAATATAAGGAATCTTATTTTAATACCCCGTTTTCCAGCTCATAAACCTCATCGCAGAGAATCTCGATATCCTCCCGGTTATGGCTTGCCAGGACGATCAGCTTTCCTTCTTCTTTTAGCTGAATAAAAAGCTCTCTCATTTCCAGAACGCCTTTCCGGTCCAGGCCGTTCATGGGTTCGTCCAGGATCAGGATGTCCGGCTTTTCCATGATGGCCTGCGCGATGGCGAAGCGCTGGCGCATTCCCAGAGAGTATTTTCCCATGGGGCGGCGAAGCTTCGGGTCAAGTCCTACCCGTTCCAGGACGGAATACAGATACTCTTTATCCTTTTTATTACGGATGGTGTAGAGAAATTCCAGGTTCCGGTAGGCGCTCCAGCGCCTTAAAAAACCGGGCTCCTCGATGATAATGCCCGCGTTGGTCAGCATATCCAGATCCTTTCCCATCTGTTTGCCGTTTATGCGGATGGCTCCCTTTGTGCAGGCGTAGAACCCGCAGATACATTTGAACAGCACCGTCTTTCCGGAACCGTTGTGGCCGATAATTCCGTAGATGTGTCCGCCCTGGAAACGCAGGACAATGTCCGTCAGTACCTGGTTCTTTTTGAATGTTTTGTATACGTGGTCGATCTCAATGACCGGCGTCTGCTCCAACATAAGCATTTCTCCTTCCTTTTTAAGCGTCTTCGTGCTCCCAATGAAACTCCACTCTTTTTACACGCAGACAGATCAGCAGCGTCATGACGGCGATGGCGGTCAGAAGAAAAATCAGCATGTAGCTGATGGGCGGAAGACGGTAGTAGCCATAGTCCAGGGTTCGGTATAAGGCGATTTCCGCCCAGTATGGAGGAACGAAGTAGGACACGGCCTGCCGGAGATCGGAGCTGGTATTCTGCACCAGATACACAAGCAGCACATAGCCCAGAGAGACGGCTACCGCTATCGCTTTTCCGGCATAAAGACTGAGCAGAAACATAAGCAAGCCTAAAAAGGTGCTGATCAGGGTACATAAAAGCAAAGTCAGAGCCAGAAGCTCCAAAGGAGTGAAGGTTGTCAGCGCATCATAGTGGAAGCGAAACTCGGCCATGGACTGGGAAACGAAACCAGAGGCATCTGACCGGCCGGAGGCAATGGTATATGCCACGCGCCCCCAAACGTTGACGGGTTCCAGACGTCCGAAAAACGGAAGAACGGAAAGCAGGGCGGACAGCACGGTGAGAGCGAGGCAGCGCAGAAAGATTCCGCCGATTTGTCCCAGGGCCCAGCGTCTTCGCCCGGTACGGATTACCTGGTACATATTATTGTGCTGCATAAAAGGCACATCCGAATTTGTGTATATGATTCCCGCAAAGTAGAGAGCCACAAACCGCACCGAAGCCAGAAAGAAGGGGAAGATACACCAGGTAATAGGCTGATTCTGTTCCTGAATCAGAGCCAGATAGGGGCGGTCGTAGCTCCAGGAAATGGCCAGGAAAACCAGAAGAAAGGTTCCTGCCTTGCTGTTGATCAGCTTTGCGGCAGTGTTTTTTCCAATGTAGCGAATCAGTTTCATAGCATTCCTCCCTCAAAGCTTTTTTGACAGGGCCCGATAGATCCCCGCGGCGATCAGCAGGGAGGGCACAAGCGATATAATAAGAACATACAGCAGATTCTGCCAGTCACTGGAAAATACGCCGGATATAGCAAAATACATACGGACGCTGAAGACCCCTGTATCTACACTGGCAAGAAACGTAACAAGCAAAAAGGGCATAAGCAAAACCAGGACTTTATTGGACAGATAAATGGAGCAGAACGCGGACATGAGAGAGAGAACTCCCGCTAAAAGCCCCATGTGCAGCGCGGATACCATGCAGTAGAGAAGGGGTCTGCCCTCTGAAAGAAGATGGCCGTAACCACCCGCCAGGGCTACGCCGTAGCTGTCTTGCTCCCAATCCATCCATGGAACCTGGGTGCGGCACAGCAGGAGAAAAAGAAGTGTGCCGCCCATCATTGCCAGCACGGAGGAGAGATAGATCACGGCTGCTTTCGCGAAAACGTAGATTTTCAGGCTGCCTCTCGCCGCGCTGTAGAGGACGTACCTGTACTCCTGATCTTCGCTGAATGACGTGGCATAAGGAAGGGCGCAGAAAACGAAGGAAATAACAGCGCCTGACATATTTGTGGAAAATATATAAGCCGATACAATGTTTTTATTCACAATTCCCATATTTTCCAGAGAGAAAAAAAGAAAAAATGCAACGCCGACAATTCCGGCGCACCAGAGCCGACTCAGAAAGCACCGGCGCAAATCCGTAAAAAAGTAGCCCCAAAAAAGTTTCAATCTGACCTGCCTCCTTTCGCGTATTTCTTTTTTCCGGCAGCCATGGAAATGGCAGTGAGGATTAACGCAGACGCGGCAGCCTCGCATAGGACGCGGCCCTGGAAAAAAACGCCTGCCACGGCCAGCAGAGCATAAGTACAGGCCAGGAGTCTGCCTTTCTTTGCGTATTTTCGCCGCTCTTCCGATTTCAAAGGATGTATCGGATTTTCAACCGGGCCCCAAAACCAGAGTATCAGCAGACTGCACGCGCAGAGAAAGAAAACCGCGGGAGATGGCAGAAAAAGAAAAGATTTTCCCGCGGCAGCAAAATGCAGGACAGCCGTGGAGATACAAAAGCATCCTGCCTTGGTGTCTGCGTGATATCCGCCCCCATAAGGGCGCAGAAGAAAAAGGCCGCAGTAGAGCAGAAGGACAAACGGAACCTCGCCCCAGAGCAGACCGCACACAATGGCAGACAGAAAATAGACAGCGTAAAAGAAGCACTGCTCCAGCCCGTAACAAAGAATCTGATAGTCTTCCGGATTCGAAGCGATTCGCCATAAAGCATGTTCTAATGTCTGTTTCATACGTGTTCCTTTCCGTCAAGAACTGACTTATGCGAGGTAGATTTCCTGTCCTGTCAGAGCGTTGAAATACAGGACATCCAGATAGCCGGTGCTGCTGTTCTGCACTTCAAAATACCAGACGGGTTCCGCGGCGTACGTCTTTTCTTCGTCCAGGTAAACCCGCAGAGCAAGCATGGCCCTGCTGACGGTATAAGTAACAGGCTCTTCCGTCTCCTTTTCTTCCGTTTCCGTTCCTGATAAATCAAGCAGATAGGTATACTTTCTGACCAGAGCGGAAGCAATTTCGGGAAAAGGAAGAAAGTCAGCTTTTTGTCCGGTGGATTCGAAAGCATAGGGAGCTTCAACAGCCAAATCGATCATGCCAAGCCCGGTGAATGTGCTGCTTACCGGTGCGCTCAGGTAGGATTCCTTTGCGGAGGCTCGGTCCATGGACATCCATGGCAGAAAAACCGGAATACCGCTGTAGTATTGCCACGCGTAAATCATATAGCGGTTGTCGGCTTCGGTCCAGCCTTCTTCCGGTAAATCCCAGGCATCCGCAAAGAACTCCCCTGCTTCCTGGGACGCGCCAAGAAGCGCTTCCTGCGTCAGCGCGTCCAGGTCGGAGGCGTCAAGGGAGAACCAGGAGAACTCGTATTCCTCCACAGGAAAGGAGAATCCGGCAAGAGTTTCCTTTACCTGGGCGACGCATTCTTCGCCAGAGCCAAAGGCTACCTCGTTTTCCTGGGAAGCGCCTTTTGCGCTTTCCGGGTAGATGTCGCCGCCATGGAAGGCGTTATTAAAGCTATCGAAATAAGCAAAGCCGCTTGAGATGGAAACCTCTCCTGTGGTTTCGCCGTCGGTCTTAAAAACATAGACGGTCGATCCCTTCGGATCATAATCCGTTGGCGAAAATTCATGCGTTTCGCCTACGTCCCGTCCTTCCACATACGCTTCGTAGACAGCTTCCTCATCAACAGGCCGGAGGCCGGGTATTGCGGGGAGAAAAAAATTTTCCGCGTCAAAATTTTCGGAAACCTCTAATTCACAGTCAAAGCGGACGGTTTCCGTTCCTCCGGTGAAGGAATCCGGAAAGAAAGCGCCATCCCTGACAGGCATAGATTCGATCACCAGCTTTGCGTCCAGACCTTCCTCGGAACTTTCGGGAGCACAGCCTGAAGCGGAGAAAACCAGGGTGAGGATTAAAAAGAAAAAAATACAGCGTTTACGCATAATCATACACCTCCTGGAGGCGGGGATGGCGAAAGCCATCCCCGCCGAACCTGTTAATTCACTTTACGGTGTATAGGTACCGATCACCTGAAAATGATAGACATTTGAGCTGGTAATTAATCGGTAGCTCTTTTCTCTTGGGGCATATTTCTGATAAGACGCAGTGGAATAAGGGTTGCCGCTTGAAATACTGGTCGTATAGGATACGATCGATGAGTCGGAAGTACACTCTGAACGACAGTATAAAGTTCCGTTTGTACTGCTGAAAGTGGAGCCGTGCACGGTAAAATACTGATTCAAATTTGTCTTAACCGCTGCAGCGGAATTTGGATTCTCCGGGTAGGTCACGTTGAATGAGATTGCGTAAGCCGTCGCGGCAAAGCCCATCAGGCACAGTGACAAGATCAATACGCACAATAACCTTCTTGTTTTTTTCATATAAATCTCTCCTTCCTGTCAATCGTCATTTCTTTTTCAGCTTCTGGACTGCTTCAGGCAGCGGTGGCTGGTAGCATACAAGTGGGCAGCAGGTATTCGCGTCCCGCTGTGCCGCTTTTCTTGCCACTCTGCCAAGAGCTTTCAAGCAGAGCTCAGAAAGATCTTTTCGTTTGCCTGTCACGTTTTTCACCTCCTCCTCAGGCGGCAATACTTACAGGGTATATGTCCGCTTCTTTGTTTGCTTCGAACGGAATAACCGCGAAGCGGCTATTCCGTTCAATAAGCAGAAAATGGATGGTTTAGCAAGCTCGCGCCCCGTCGGGTACAGAAAACCGGGCGATCGCTCTTGATAAAATCACTATACCACAAAAATAACCGAAAAACTGCACATGTCAAAAATAGCCTATATTTTTGATAAAAATAACCTTTTTTAGAATAAAATACACAAAATGGAGAGGCGCAGCGAAGCTTTTCGCTGTGCCTCTCCATCAAAGAATGCGTTTTGCGCTTCTAGCTGGAACGATCCGGAAAATACAGGATCACATCCACGCGGAAGCGGTTTTCTGAGGTGCTCGTCTGAAACTCCCCGTTTTTTGCCCGGACTGCCTTTCTGACGTTTTCCAGGCCAAAGCCGTGGGTTTGGGAGACGCTTTCCGGAAAGCGCGGACGTTTTACCGCCTTTTGGGAATCCTCCGTACAGCTGTTGACGATCCGCATCCGGAGTACGCCCTGCTGAAAGGAAAGGGAGACCTCCAGATACTTTTCCGGGGAGGCGGCGGAGGCCCGGATGGCGTTTTCCAGCAGATTCCCGAGAACGACGCAGGCCGTGAAATCGCCGCGCAGGAGATTCTCCGGGATTTGAAAGCGGGTATCTACCTGTGACAGAAGCGCCTTTGCCCGTCCGAGATAATAGTTCAGGATGCCGTCCAGCTCCTGATTTCCCGTGGCTGCGTGTTCTTTTGGGTTCAGCATAAAAGCCTCCATCTGGGGAATGTAGGCGAGAAGCTTCTCCGTTTGGCCTTGCCTTGCCATGGCGGCAAGCTCGATCAGGTGATGCTTCAGGTCATGCTGAAGGGAACGGACCTGGCGCTGGGATTCGTTGATCAGGTCAAGCTGGCGGGTATAGGCATCCACCATCTGGGCCAGCATCTCTTTTTCCTGACGGCTGGTATAAAAGGACGCCAGGGCGTCGTACAGATAGATCACTATGACATTGATGGCCAGGAGGCTGCACGAAACCGTCAGTACTGCGGAATTTAAGTGAAACGCGGTGTACAGCAGAAAAAGGAGGCAGCCAAGGCTGATTATGGGAACCAGATTTAAGACCAAGGAATAAAAGACAGGCAAATCTTTCTCCTGCTGCCGTATGAGCGTCCTTTTGATAATCTGGCAGAGGAACAGCAGGACAATTCCAATCATACAGTCATAAATCGGACTTAAATACTGCCCGAAAGTATATTTGACAAGGGCAAAAGTAACAAGAAGATCAACGGAAGCATGTATGAAATAAATCAAGGAAGCAATGAGAAGCTTCTTCGATACCCGCGCCCGATACGGCGCGAGAATCACGAGGAGGGCGGTCAGGTTCGAAAAAATATTGACCGGCGGGGAGTGGAAAAGCTCGTACAGCAGGCGGGTTCCAAGACAGCCTGCCGCATACAGAATCCACATGTGCTTCCGGCGGCATTCTTCCCTGGCGAAAAAGGTTTTCACCAGAATAGAAATGGAATAAAATCGCACGGCGTTGGACGACAGGCCCAGGATGATGTTTGCAAGCTCCATTCTCATCCCTCCTTCGGGCGCAGCAGGCGTGCGCGCACCTCTTTCCGGTACGGTCTGCTGATGCTCAGCACATCCCCGTTTGCCATGGTTACCTGTATATAGGAGAACTCTCTGACATAGCGGAAATTCACCAGGCAGGATTTGTGAATCCGCAGAAACAGGCTCTCCGGCAGGGCTTCCTCAGCCTGGGAGAGCTTTCCGTAAAACGTTTGCCTGCCCTGCCGGGTGATAAGTAGCACCTGCCGCCCCTGGCTTTGAAAATACAGGATATCCCGGTAGGGAACACGGCAGAGGGCCTTGCCGGTCTGAAAGGAAAAGCTCCCCTCCACTCCGATACTCTGAAAAAATCGTTCCATAACTGGGGCCACCTTGTCCATGGTCAGGGGCTTTATGAGAAAATCGAAGGGACTGTTTTTGAAAAGCCCCATGGCGTACTGCTGCATGGAGGATATGTAGACCAGGGGTATCTGGTAGTTTCCGAGCCGCTGGCGGATGGTTTCCCCCACGGCGATGCCGTCCGCGTCCGGAAGCCGGATGTCCAGAAACAGCAGATCCGGCATTCCGTTTTTGGCGAAGGAATGCAGCAGGGACTCCCCGTTAAAAAAAATTTCTGTCTCGATGGCGATCCCATGGGCGCGCCCGCAGGCGGCGATGAGCTTCTCAAGCTCCCCGCAGGCGGCTGCCTCATCGTCGCATACAGCCGCATGCAGGACTTTTCTCTCTGCTTTTTGCACCATCTGTTGCATCACTCTCTTTCCCTTTTCCGGCGCGAAGGCTGCATTTGCCGCGAAAAACAGCCGATGCAGGCGGGCCGGTTTCCTATTATGGAATATTATAGGGGATTTTACGAAAAAAAGGAAGTGAAAAACTTTCCGCTTCCAGCATGGAAGCGATCGTTTCTTTGTTGGGCTGTTCCAGTTTCACTTCAAAGGGAATCACCGATAGGGGAAAAGAATCTTCCCTTTTCGTTGACACAACCGGTCGAAATGAATATAATACTCATAGAAAAACCGGCCCCGGGCGCATTTTGTGTGAAGATGAGGAAGACAGGTGAAAATCCTGCGCAAGTCCGTTACTGTGAAAGCCAGATACTCACCTGGGCCGAAGCGCTTTTGCTGCGGCGACCGGCGAAAGGGAGACCTGCCAGAGCGTGTATGAAAGCGCCGCGTTGTACCGCGGATTTTCAGACACGCTCTTCTGCGTTTTAAACGAATCAGGGAATTCCCCTGCTTTTATTGCGAATATCCGTTTGACCGAAGCCGACAAGTGCGGCGGCCGCGGCTGTTTCGGGGAAAGGACGAAGATGGAGACAGGACTGGAAAATTATTACATTATTCAGAATAACAAAAAGCTGCGCTACGGCTATACCACAGGCTCCTGTGCCGCGGCCGCGGCGGGAGCTGCCGCCCGGATGCTGCTCTTGGGGAAGGAGATTTCCCGGTACCGGCTTATGACGCCGGCGGGGATTCCCCTCTGCCTTGAAATACGGGACGCTGCCTTTGACGGGGTGGAGGCCTCCTGCGCGGTGAAGAAGGACGGAGGGGACGACCCGGACGCCACCCACGGGCTTTTGGTGTACGCCAGAGTGCGAAGGCTGGATACCCCCGGCATTGTCATCGAAGGCGGTCCGGGGGTGGGACGCGTGACCAGAAAGGGGCTGGAGCAGCCCGTGGGCGCGGCGGCCATAAACCGGGTTCCCAGGGAGATGATCGCCAAAGAGGTGCGGGACGCCTGTGAGGACGCGGACTACGAGAAGGGAATGTACGTGGAGATCTCCGTGCCGGGGGGAGAGGAGACGGCGAAAAAGACCTTTAATCCCAGGCTTGGCATCGAAGGAGGGATCTCCATACTCGGCACCAAGGGGATTGTCATTCCCATGAGCGAGGACGCCCTGATCGCCAGCATCCGTACGGAGATGCGGATGCGAAAGGAGAACGGCGCCCGGTATCTGCTGGTGACGCCGGGCAATTACGGCCAGGACTTTCTGGCCGGCCTTGGCCGGGGAATCGATCTGGAGGTCAGCGTAAAGTGCAGCAACTACGTGGGGGAGACGGTGGACATGGCGGTGAATCTGGGAATGGAGGGGATTCTCTTCGCCGCCCACATCGGGAAGTTTATCAAGGTGTCCGGGGGAATTATGAACACCCATTCCCGGTGCTCGGACGCCAGGGCGGAGCTGTTCGCGGCCCACGCGGTCCGGGCGGGCGGTTCCCTGGAAACGGCCAGAGCCCTTCTGGAGACGCAGACCACGGAGGAAGCCGTGGATATCCTGCTGGCGGAGGGCCTTTTGGAGCCGGTGATGGCGGAGGTGACAAAGCGGGTTCACGGCTATCTGCAGCACCGGTGCGCGGGGGCCATTCGGACCGAGGCGATTCTCTACTCCAGCGTCCACGGATGGCTGGGGGAGACTCCGGGAGCCCGAAAAATGCTGGAGCATTTTATGAAGGAAGAAAGAGACTGAAACGGCGCGGCGGACGCGCCGGAAGGAGGAAATATGACAGGAATACTTTATGGCGTGGGAATCGGGCCGGGAGATCCGGAGCTTTTAACCTTGAAGGCTGTCCGGCTGATTCGGGAGAACGCGGTGATCGGCGTGCCCGGAGAGGAGCCCCGTGAGACGGTGGCCTATAAAATCGCGGTGCAGGCGGTGCCGGAGCTGGCCCAAAAGGAGCTTTTGGCTTTGCATATGCCCATGACGAAAGATCCGGCGGTTCTGGAGGAAAACCATAACCGCTGCGCGGACAAGGTGGAAGCATATCTGAAAAAAGGGGAAAACGTGGTCTTTCTGACACTTGGAGACCCCACCGTGTACTCGACCTATCTGTATGTGCATAAGAAAATTTTGGAGAGGGGATATGAGGCGCAGATCGTAAGCGGCGTGCCGTCGTTCTGCGCTGTGGCCGCAAGGCTTGGCATGGGGCTTGTGGAAAAAGCGGAGCCGCTGCATGTGATTCCCGCCTCCTATCAGATCGAGGACGCCCTGAAGCTGCCGGGCACGAAGGTGCTTATGAAGGCCGGAAAGAAGATGGGCGCGGTAAAAGAAAAACTCCAGAAGCCGGGCTGCAGCGCGGTGATGATTGAAAACTGCGGGATGCCGGGAGAGCGGATTTACCGGACGGCCGAAGAGATTCCGGAGGATGCCGGATATTATTCTCTGATTATCGTAAAGGAGGAAGCGGAATGATTCATTTTGTGGGAGCGGGGTCCGGAGCGGCGGATCTCATTACTGTGAGAGGAAAAAAACTTCTGGAGGAAGCGGACGTGATTATTTACGCCGGGTCTTTGGTAAATCCGGAGCTTCTGGATTATAAAAAAGAGGGCTGCGCGGTTTACAACAGCGCGAAGATGACGCTGGAGGAGGTTCTGGACGTGATGTTTGCCGCGGAAGCGGAGGGGAAAACCACCGTGCGCCTGCACACCGGGGACCCCTGTATTTACGGCGCGATCCGGGAGCAGATGGACGTGCTGGATGAGAAGGGCATCGCCTACGACTACTGTCCCGGCGTCAGCTCCTTCTGCGGGGCGGCCAGCGCCCTGAACCTGGAATACACCCTTCCCGACGTGTCCCAGACGGTGATCATCACCCGCATGGCCGGGCGCACGCCGGTGCCGGAGAAGGAGGAGATCGCTTCTCTGGCGGCCCATCACGCCACCATGGTGATTTTCCTGAGCACCGGGATGCTGGAAAAGCTCTCGGAGCGTCTGATTGCCGGAGGCTACACGGCGGACACGCCGGCGGCCATTGTATACAAGGCTACCTGGGAGGACGAAAAGGCCTTTGTCTGCACCGTGGGGACTCTGGCGGAGACGGCCAGGAAGAACCAGATCACAAAGACGGCGTTAATGATCATCGGGGATGTGGTGACCCACAGCCACTATAACCGTTCGGAGCTTTACAATCCCGCCTTTACCACAGAGTTTCGGGAGGCGGTAAAGTGAAGCTTGCCATCATCAGCTTTACGGACCGGGGGAGCCGGCTGAACGCGTCCCTGAAAACGGCTCTGGAGCTGCGGGGGATGTGGGTGGAGGCCTGGGCCGGGGAGAAATACGCCGGCCAGTACGGGCTTACGCCCCTGAAAGAGTCCCTGCGGGAGTGGACCGGACGGATGTTTTCCCGGATGGACGCCCTGCTTTTCATCGGCGCGGCGGGAATCGCGGTGCGCGGCATCGCGCCCTTTGTGCAGGGAAAGGACAAGGATCCGGCGGTGGCTGTGATGGACGAAGCCGGCCGTTTCGCCATTTCTCTGCTTTCCGGCCATCTGGGCGGGGCGAATGAGCTGGCAGGAACCCTCTCGGAGCTTACGGGGGCCATACCGGTGATTACCACGGCTACGGACATCAACGGCCGGTTTGCCGTGGACGTGTTCGCGAAAAAGCAGAATCTCTGGATCAGCGATCTGAAGGCGGCCAAGGCCGTGTCGGCGGATGTGCTGGACGAAAAGCCGGTGGGGCTTGTGAGCGCGTTTCCTGTGGTGGGAGAGGTCCCGGAGGAGCTTACCCGGATGACGGGGACTGAGCCCTTTGAGGGGGAGTGCGGGATTGTGATTTCTTTAAACGAGGAACAGAAGCCCTTTTCCAATACCCTGCATCTGATTCCCAGGATTGTGTCCCTGGGGCTGGGCTGCAGAAAGGGAAAGACCGCGGAGGAGATCGAGGCTCTGGTGCTGCCGCTGCTTCGGAAAAACCATCTGTCCATCCGCTGCCTTGCGCGGGCGGCCAGCGTGGATCTGAAAAAGGAGGAGCCGGGTATCCTGGCCTTCTGCGAAAAATACGGCCTGGAATTTCTTACGTTCTCTCCGGAGGAGCTGAACGCGGCGCCGGGGACGTTTTCCGCCTCCGGTTTTGTACAGGGGATCACCGGGACGGACAATGTCTGCGAGCGCAGCGCCGTTCTGGCTGCGGGGAACGGAAAACTGATACAGAAAAAAACGGCGGGGGACGGCGTGACGGCAGCCCTGGCCATAGAGGAATGGAGTGTGGACTTTGAATAAAATTTATGTGGTGGGCATCGGCCCCGGAGAATATGAGCAGATGACCATTAAGGCGGCGAACATCCTGAAGAGCTGCGACGTGATCGTGGGCTATACGGTCTATGTGGATCTGGTAAAAGAGCATTTTTCCGATAAGGAATTTCTGACGACGCCCATGCGCAAGGAGACCCAGCGGTGCGAGCTGGCTTTTGAAGAGGCCAGGAAAGGAAAGACCGTGGCCATGATCTGCAGCGGGGACGCGGGCGTGTACGGCATGGCAGGATTGATGCTGGAAATCGGCGTCAACTACCCGGAGATTCCGGTGGAAGTGATTCCAGGCGTGACGGCAGCCACCGGAGGAGCCGCTGTCCTGGGCGCGCCCCTGATTCATGATTTCGCCCTGATCAGCTTAAGCGACCTTCTGACTCCCTGGGAGAAGATTGAAAAGCGGCTTCTGGCGGCCTCGGAGGCGGATTTTGTGGTGTGCCTTTACAACCCCTCCAGCAAAAAGCGCCATGATTACCTGAAGCGGGCCTGTGACCTGATGCTGCGGTACAAAAGACCGGAGACGGTGTGCGGCACGGTGAGAAGCATCGGCCGGGAGGGCCAGGAGATGGAGGTTTTAACCCTTGCCGAGCTGGCGGAAAAAGAAGTGGATATGTTTACCACGGTCTTTATCGGAAATTCCCAGACGAAAAACATTGACGGGAAAATGGTGACGCCCAGAGGATACCGCTATGAGTAGTGTGGTGATCTTTGCCGGGACCACGGAAGGACGGGAACTCGCGGAGTTTCTGGCCCGCCAGGAGGTCCGCGCCCATGCCTTCGTGGCCACGGAATACGGGGAGACCCTGCTGCGCGGGGGAGGCAGCCTGACAGTTCACCAGGGGCGTCTGGACGAAAAGCAGATGGAAGAGACCCTGCGGGAATTAAAGCCGGAGGCGGCGGTGGACGCCACTCATCCTTACGCGGCGGTGGTTTCCGGAAATATCCGCCGGGCGGCACAGGCGGCCGGGATACGCTATATCCGTCTTTTGCGGGCGGAGGAGGCTGTTTCGGAGGAGGATTGCGTCTGCGTGGATTCCGTGGAAGAGGCGGCGGTGTTTCTTGCCGGCACGGAGGGGAAGATTCTGGCGGCTACCGGAAGCAAGGAGCTGGCAAAGTATACGGCGATTCCCGGTTACCGGGAACGGGTGACGGCCAGAGTCCTTTCCACGGCGGAGGCGGTGGCTGCCTGTGAAAAGCTGGGCTTTCGCGGAAAAAATCTGATCTGTATGCAGGGTCCGTTCTCAGAGGAATTAAACACGGCTCTTTTAAGACAGATCGGGGCCAGGTGGCTGGTGACGAAGGAATCCGGAAAAGAGGGCGGCTTCGGGGAGAAAATCCGCGCGGCGAAAAAGGCCGGGGCCAGAGTGGTATTGATCGGAAGGCCGGACCCTGCCGAGGAGGGAGCGGACGGCTTTGCCGTGCGGCGTTTGCTGTGCGGCCTTTTGAAGATCCGGACAAAGCGGGAGATTACCCTGGCAGGCATCGGCATGGGTGGAGAGGGCGCCATGACCGAGGAGGCGCGGCAGGCCCTTAACGAGGCGGAGCTGGTCATCGGCTCCGGCCGCATGCTTGCAGAGGCTCACAGCCTTGGAAAGCCCTGCTTTGACTCCTATAAGGCGGAGGAAATCCGGGAATATGTGGAGAATCACCCGGAGTATGAGCGGGTGGTGATTCTTCTTTCCGGGGACGTGGGCTTTTACAGCGGAGCTAGGAAGCTTGGCCAGGTTTTCGCGGATCAGAAGATCCGGATCTGCTGCGGCATCGCTTCTCCCGTGTATCTGTGCGGCAGGCTTTCGATGCCCTGGGAGGATGTGAAGCTTTTAAGCCTTCACGGCAGGGCGGAAAACCTGATCGGGGCCGTTCGGACCAACGCGAAGGTCTTTGCCCTGGCCGGAGGCGGGGACGGGGTGAACGCCCTTTGCGAGAAGCTCTTGTATTACGGGTTTTCCAACGTTACGGTGTATGTGGGCGAGCGCCTCTCCTATCCGGAGGAGCGTATCCGCAGGGGAACTCCGGAGGAACTTCTGGGGCAGTCCTTCGATCCCCTCTGCTCGGTGCTGATTGAAAACCCCAATCCCGAAAAGCGCAGCGTGTGCGGCCTTGAGGACGAGGCGTTTATCCGGGGGAAGGTTCCCATGACAAAAAGCGAGGTTCGCAGCGTTTCCCTGGCAAAGCTTGGGCTTACCAGGGACGCGGTGGTGTACGACGTGGGGGCCGGGACCGGCTCCGTCTCGGTGGAGGCGGCCCTGCTGGCGCCGGAGGGAGCGGTTTACGCCGTGGAAAAGAAGGAGGAGGCGGTGGCCCTCTTAAAAGAGAACCGGCAGAAATTCGCCGCGGACAACCTTTTCGTGGTTCCGGGGCTGGCGCCGGAGGCCTTGGAGGAATTGCCCGCCCCGACCCACGTATTCATCGGGGGATCTTCCGGAAACCTGCGGCAGATTATGGAACTGGCGCTGGCGAAAAATCCCGGCGCGCGCATCGTCTTAAACGCCATTGCCCTGGAGACGGCGGCGGAGGCTCTGGAATGCGTGAAAACCCTTCCGGTGAAGGACGCGGACATCTGCTGCGTCACCGTGGGAAAGGCCAGGGAAGTGGGAAACTATCACATGATGATGGGCCAGAATCCGGTGTATATTATCTCCTGTACGGGAGACGGGACGGGAGGTGCGGCCTGATGGGAAATCCAAGGTTTATGCTGGCGGCGGGCGCCAGCGGGAGCGGAAAAACCCTGATTACCTGCGGGATTTTAGCGGCCCTTGGCAGGCGCGGCCTGAAGGTTTCGTCCTTCAAGTGCGGCCCGGACTACATTGATCCCATGTTCCATGCCCGGATACTGAAGGCAAAAAGCCGGAATCTGGACACCTTTTTTACGAACCCTGCAATGACCCGCTACCTGTTCGCCCGCTCCGCGAAGGGGACGGATGTGTCGGTGATGGAAGGGGTTATGGGGTATTATGACGGCCTGGGAGGCACCACGGAAAAGGCCGGGGCCTGGGATCTGGCCAGGACCACGGATACCCCGGCGGTTTTGATCGTGAACGCCAAGGGGATGAGCCTTTCCCTGCTGGCTTATATAAAGGGATTTCTGACGTACCGGGAGGACAGCCGCATCCGTGGCGTGATTCTGAATCAGATTTCTCCCATGCTTTACCCAAAGCTGCGGGATAGGATTCAGGAGGAACTGGGGGTGCGGGTTTACGGCTATGTGCCAAAGCTTACGGATTTTTCCCTGGACAGCCGCCATCTGGGGCTGGTGCTGCCGGGAGAGATCGCGAACCTGGAGGAAAAGTTCGCACAGCTTGGGGAAACCCTTGAGAAAACCCTGGATTTGGACGGGCTTCTGGCTCTGGCGGATACGGCGCCGGAGATTCCGGAACAGATGCCGGAGGAGCTGGAAGCCCTTCTGAAGTCCGAACGGGCGAGGAAAATCCGGGAGGCGGCTCCGAAAATCGCGGTGGCAAAGGATGAAGCGTTCTGCTTTCTTTATGAGGATAATCTGCAGCTTCTTAAGGATCTGGGAGCCCGGCTTTGCTTTTTCTCGCCCATTCACGATGAAAGGATTCCCGCGGACGCAGAAGGGCTGCTCCTTTACGGCGGCTACCCGGAGCTCTACGCCAGAGAACTGGCGGAGAACGCGTCCATGCGGGAGAGCGTCCGGGAGGGGATTGCCGGCGGGCTTCCCCACCTGGCCGAGTGCGGCGGCTTTCTCTACCTTCACGAAGAGCTGGAGGACATGAATGGCCAGGGCTTTCCGGGATGCGCAAATGTGGCCGGAAAGGGGTTTCGGACGCCGAAGCTTTCCCGGTTTGGCTATGTCACCCTGGAAGCCGAAAGGGAAGGCGTGCTGGGAGGAAACGGCCCCATAAAGGGCCATGAGTTCCACTATTTTGACAGCACCTCCTGCGGGGAGGATTTTACGGCCAGGAAGCCTCTGGGAGGCAGAAGCTGGAAATGTATCCACGCCGGAGAGGCCTTTCTGGAAGGCTTCCCCCATCTGTATTATTATTCCCGGCCGGAATTCGCGGCGGAATTTCTGGAAAAATGCGCGGAGTTTGGGAGGAAGGAGCCATGATGATTTCTTTGACGGCCCTGGTTTTCGGGTTTTTGCTGGATCTGGTTTTCGGAGACCCGGCGTTTCTCTATCATCCGGTCCGCCTGATCGGAAAGCTGATTTCCTTTCTGGAAAAGGGCTTCCGGCGGCTGTTTCCGGAAACGGACAGGGGAAAATTCTGGGGCGGTGTCTGTACGGCGGTCCTTGTGATCGCGGTGAGCACTGCCGTTCCGGCGCTGATCTTATACGGCGTTTCCCGGATTCACTGGATACTTCGGCTTGCGCTGGAAACTTTCTGGTGCTATCAGCTTCTGGCCCTTCGCTCCCTGAAAGATGAGAGCATGAAGGTCTACGACCGGCTGGCGGCGGGAGATCTTCCCGGTGGACGAAAGGCCGTTTCCATGATTGTGGGACGGGATACCCAGAATCTGGATGAAGCGGGGGTTACCAAGGCAGCGGTGGAGACCGTGGCGGAAAACACTTCGGACGGCATTATCGCGCCCATGCTGTTTATGGCGGTGGGCGGCGCGGTCCTGGGCTTTTTCTATAAGTCCATTAATACCATGGACTCCATGCTGGGCTATAAAAATGAAAAATATTTGTATTTCGGCCGGTTCGCGGCAAAACTGGATGATGTGGTGAATTATATTCCTTCCCGGCTGTCCGCCCTGCTGATGATCGCGGCGGCGGGCTTTGGCCGGCTGAACCGGAAGGAAGCGGCGCGGATTTACAAAAGGGACCGCAGAAACCACGAAAGCCCCAATTCCGCCCAGACAGAGGCGGTGATGGCGGGAGCCTTGGAGGTTCAGCTTGCGGGGGACGCCTGGTATTTCGGCGAGCTTCATAAAAAGCCCACCATCGGGGACCCACACCGCCCGGTGGAATACGAGGATATCCGGCGGGCAAACCGCCTGCTGTATGCCACGGCATTTCTGGCGATCTGTGTGTTTGCCCTGGCGAAGGTGGCGGTGTGGGCGCTGATCCGGTTTTGAAGGAGAGCAGCAATGAAAAAACAGATACATGGCGGAGATATTTATACCTGCCGCCCGAAGGCGGATTTCTCCGCGAACATCAATCCCCTGGGGGTACCGGACAGGGTACGGCAGGCAGTGGCGGACTGTATCGGAGATCTGGCCAATTACCCGGATCCCGCCTGCAGAAAGCTTCGCCGGGCGGTAGCGGAGTTTGAGAAGGTGCCGGGGGAGAACCTGATTTTCGGGAACGGGGCGGCGGAGCTGATTTTTGCCGCGGCCTTCGCGAAAAAGCCAAAACAGGCCCTTCTTCTCGCTCCGGGCTTTGCGGAGTATGAGCAGGCCTTGGAGGCCGCAGGCTGTGCCGTCCGCTTTTACGACCTGCGGGAGGAGGCGGGCTTTTACCCAGGGGAGGATTACTTTGACCGGATCACGGAGGATCTGGACATGGCGTTTCTGTGCAGCCCGAACAACCCCACCGGCGTCTGCCTTCGTCCGGAGTTTCTTCTGCGGGCGGCAGAGCGCTGCCGGGAAAAGGACGTTCTGCTGGTTCTGGATGAATGCTTTAACGGCTTTCTGGACGACCCGGAGGCCTGCAGCATGAAAAGAAAGCTTGCGGCGTATCCGAATCTTTTGATCCTCAAGGCCTTTACGAAGCTCTACGCCATGCCCGGACTGCGGCTTGGGTACGCCATGAGCGCGGACCGGGAGCTTCTGGGAGAAATGGAAAGAATGCTTCAACCCTGGAACGTTTCGCTTCCCGCTCAGGAGGCCGGGACGGCGGCTCTTGGGGAGAAGGCTTACGTGGAGGAGGCCAGGAACCTGATTAAAAAAGAGAGGGTTTATCTGACGGAGGGACTGGGAAAGCTCGGCTTTACGGTGTTTGAACCCTCGGCGAATTTTATTTTCTTTAAAGGGCCTGTGGGCCTTGCGGATTTCTGCAAAGCGCGCGGGTATCTGATCCGGGACTGCAAAAACTACCGGGGGCTTTCAGAAGGCTATTACCGGATCGCGGTGCGGCGGCATGAGGAAAACACGGCGCTTTTGGATGTGATGGCAGAGGCGGCCGGGAGAAATTCCGGCGTACAGGAAAGGATGTGAGAAAATGGCGAAAACCATTATGATACAGGGAACCATGTCGAATGCGGGAAAGAGCCTGCTGGCCGCGGGACTTTGCCGCATTTTTAAGCAGGACGGATACCGGGTGGCCCCCTTTAAGTCCCAGAACATGGCGCTCAATTCGTTTATCACCCGAGAGGGATTGGAAATGGGCAGAGCCCAGGTGATGCAGGCGGAGGCCGCCGGCATCCAGCCTTCGGTGGATATGAACCCGATTCTTTTAAAACCCACAAACGACACGGGCTCTCAGGTCATCGTAAACGGCGAGGTTCTTGGAAACATGAGCGCCAGGGATTATTTCGCTTATAAGAAAAAACTGGTTCCGGCAGTGCTGGAGGCTTTTGAGCGGCTTTCAAAGAAATACGATATTATCGTTATCGAAGGCGCTGGGAGTCCAGCGGAAATTAACCTGAAGCAGGACGATCTGGTGAACATGGGCCTGGCGAAAATGGTGAAGGCGCCGGTTCTTCTGGTGGGGGATATCGACCGGGGCGGCGTGTTCGCCCAGCTTGTGGGCACGGTGATGCTTTTGGAGGAAGAGGAACGGGCGCTGATTAAAGGCCTGGTGATCAATAAATTTCGAGGGGACAAGACGATTTTAGACCCAGGAATCGTCATGTTAGAGGAGCGGGCCGGAATCCCTGTGGTCGGCGTGGCCCCTTACATGCAGATCCAGGTGGAGGATGAGGACAGCCTGACGGAGCGCTTTGAGCGGCCGCAGACGGTGGGCGTCATCGACATCGCGGTGATCCGCCTGCCCAGGATTTCGAATTTCACGGATTTCAACCCCTTTGAAAGTATGGACGGGGTATCCCTGCGCTATGTGCGCAGCGCGGCAGAGCTGAAAAATCCGGATATGATTATCCTTCCGGGAACGAAAAACACCATGGAGGACCTGCTCTGGATGCGCCAGAACGGCCTGGAAGCCGCCATTTTGAAGGCAGCCGCTGCCGGGACGGTGATTTTCGGCGTGTGCGGAGGTTATCAGATGCTGGGGGAGACTCTGAAGGATCCCCTGGGCGCCGAGGCCGGCGGTGAAATTCGCGGTATGGGGCTTCTGCCTGTGGACACGGTATTCGCGGGGCAGAAGACCAGAACCCGGGTGACAGGCGTGTTCACGCAGATGGACGGCTGCCTGGCGGAGCTTTCCGGCACAGAGCTTGAGGGATACGAGATCCACATGGGCGTGAGCACCAGAAAGGACGGCTGCCGTTCCCTGACAGAAATTTCCAATTATGCCCACAGCGCCGGGACTGCGGCGGCAGGCGGGGACGCCGCGCGAAAGCCGGACGGGGCTTTCCGGGAGAATGTGTTCGGAACCTATGTCCATGGCGTCTTTGACCGGGAGCAGGTGGCCAAGGCTGTGGTCACGGCTCTGGGACGGCGCAAGGGAATCGACGTAAGCGGTATCACGAGTGTGGATTTCGCGGCGTTTAAGGAGCAGCAGTACGATATTCTTGCGGCAACGTTAAGAGAACACTTGAATATGGAGAAAATTTATGAGATACTGAATACAGGAATCGAAGGTCCGTCAGCAACCGGAAAGGAAATGGCAGAATGAAAGTGGAACTGGAAAAAGTGCTTCCTGGAGAGATCGAGGCCAGGAGCTTTGAAATCATTACAAAGGAGCTGGGGGATACGCCCCTGGTTCCGGGAACGGAACCCATAGTCAAACGGTGTATTCATACCAGCGCGGATTTTGACTACGCGAAGAACCTTTGCTTCTCGGAGGGGGCAGTGGAGAAGGCCCTGGCAGCGATCAAAGACGGGGCCTCCATTGTGACGGACACCCAGATGGCAAAGGCGGGGATTAATAAAAAAGCGCTGGAGCGCTTTGGAGGCAGCGTTTACTGCTTTATGTCTGACCCCGATGTGGCGGCCCAGGCAAAGGAGGAGGGCTGCACCAGGGCGAAAGCCAGCATGGACAAGGCGGCGAAGCTGGACTGTCCGCTGATTTTTGCCATAGGAAACGCCCCCACGGCGCTGGTAAGGCTGTATGAGCTGATTGAGGAGGGGCGGATAGATCCGCGGCTCGTCATCGGCGTTCCGGTGGGCTTTGTGAATGTGGTGGCTTCCAAGGAGCTGATCATGGAGACGCAGACACCGTACATTGTGGCCAGAGGCAGAAAGGGAGGCAGCAATATTGCGGCCTGCATCTGCAACGCGCTGCTGTATATGCTGAAGGAAAGCGGCAGAGAGTGAGGAAACTATGGAGAAAAAGAGGCATTCGCCGGGAGATTTCCAGCCGCTGCTGCTGGTTCTTCTGGTGATTGCGGTAATCATCGCCGCAATCGCCGTCATATATATGCTGGGCGGCAGTTATCTGAGAACAGAGAGCGGCGGCTGGGCGGATGTGTCAGGAGAGACGGCCGCCTCCGTATCCGGGGAGGCGATGGCTCAGACGGGTGAGTCTCCGGCGGATGGAAGCAGCGGCCAGACCGGGGAGACTTCGGCGGATGGAAGCAGCGGCCAGACCGGGGAGACTTCGGCGGGCGGTAATGCCGGCCAGACAGAGGATCCGCAGGCGGACGGGGCTGGCGCGCAGACGGAGACGCCGGTTTCGGATGGAAATACCGGTACGGAGAATCCCGGGGAGGAAAATGCCCCTCAAACAGAGACTCCATCGGCGGAGGATAGTGCCGTTCAGACGGAGAATCCAACGGCAGACGGAAGCGCGGGCCAGTCAGAGGCGGCTGCCGGCCAGACGGAGTCAGAGTCGGTTTACATGGTTCTGCAGGTAACCTGCAACTTCCGGGCGGGTCCGAGCATGGACGCGGAGATTTACGGCACCAGGGAGGCTGGCACAACTGTACAGTTTCTTGAGGACGTGGGAGGCTGGTACCATGTGATCATTGACGGCGTCGAGGGTTATATGGGCTCCCAGTTCTTTTAAGGACGCGCTGATTTCATCAGCGTTCTCAGGCTTGAAGAGGCGACTTCCCAAGAGAAAGGAAAAGTGATATGCACAATTTTAAAGAATGGCTGTCTGACAATTTAAGGTACATTATCATAGGGGGCGGTATCCTGGCAATTTTTGCGATTATTGCTGCCGGTGTCGGTATTCACAGACATTTGACGGGCAATACGGGGGTTCCGGTGATCAGCGAGACGGAGGGCGGATCGGAGACGGATTCCGAGACAGAATCGGAAACGGAGCCGGAGACCCAGTCAGAATCAGCGACGGAGAGCGAGACCGAAACGGATTCGGAGACCGAGACAGAGAGTGAAGACGAAAGCGAGTCAGAAAGCGAGACGCAGAGGGAGAGCGGCGCGCAGGCAGGCGAAAGCGAGGAAAGCGGTCCAAACGGAACGGACGCGCAGACGGGCGAAAGCCAGGGAAGCGGCGATCCAAACGGAACGGACGCGCAGACGGGCGAAAGCCAGGGGAGCAGTGATCCCAGCGGCACCGGCGGACAGACAGACGATAGCCAGACAGGGCAATCGGAGACCGGAGCGGTTTCGGAGCCTGTGACGGAAGCGCCGATTCAGACGGAGGCGCCGGCGCAGACAGAACCGGTCTATACGCCTACTTATCTGACGGTTATCGAGGCCTGCTATCTGAGAAGCGGCCCGGGTTATGAGTATGATATTATTACGACACTGGAACCCGGTCAGGTAGTGGAATATCTTGACGGTTCAGGCTGGTACCATGTGCGGACCTCCTCAGGACTGGAAGGCTATACCGGCACGAGATTCTACGGCTGACGGCAGGCTGCTTTTGGAAAGATTCGTGTCCGCGGCGTAAGAAGATGATTCAGCCCAGGTCCGCGCAGAGTGGTACTTGACAAACAGGGTAAAATGTTATATAACATATATAACAAAAGAGTCGGGAGGTGGAAGCATGACATTTTGGAGAATTAATGATACAAAAATAAGCTGCCGCATTACGATGGATGAAATCCACGAGATGGGTTTCGATTTCCAGGAGCTGACTCAGGACCGCCAGAAAACGACTGAATTTCTGAGCACCCTTATGGAAAAGGCAAGGACTTCGCTGCAGGGAGATTTGCCAGACGGCATACAGAGTTTTTCCGCGCAGATGCTGCCGGATGCCAGCGTGCTGATTACGATTTCCTGCGTTGATATAGAGAAGGAGATCAATGACAACATGGATTTGTTAGAGCGCCGTATCCAGGCCATGAATGAGATGGAAAAGTCCGGAAGGCTTGACCGCGTCCGCAGCCTGGAAGGCCAGGAAAAAGCGGAGGCGTACAACGAGCTGATGGAGGATATTGAAAATCTTTTGCAGGACCCGTCTCAGGAAGAGGAGGAGCAGACCCAGGTCCGTCGGCTGGATATGCCGGGTTCCTCCACCTGTCGTATCCTTTTTCCATCCCTGGATGAGACGATCCATTTCTGTCAGGCGGTGAATCCGGAGTCGGTGGCTCACAGCCGGCTGTATAAGCACGGTGGATGGTACTACCTGTATACGGATTTTGAAGGAGATGCCCGGGAGAAAAAAGCCGCGGGATTTCTGAATCTCGCTGGCGAGTTCGGCGGTGACATCTCCGGAGAAGGTGCTTCGGAAGCTTTTCTGAAGGAGCATAAAAAGTGTATGATACCGGAGCAGGCGGTCCGGAAGCTGAACGGACTGGTGAAGTAAATCCGCCATGTTGCTGTTCACAGTTTTTTGGTCTGTGAACAGCAACATGGCAGGGCGGCGGATTGCGAATATCCCCTTGATATAGGAGGCTGGTTTCCTCAGACAAAAACCCAGCGGCAAGCTGCGGGCTTTTGACCCTCGAAGCGTTCTACACTCCGTTTCGGTCGGCGCGAAACGTGTGCCACCGGCACACAGCACCGCCAAATGGACATGCAGGCATGTCTGCTTGGCTCGTTGCTCGCGGGAATAAAGAGAGGAAACCGGCCTCTTTTTTGTGCGATAAGCCCGGAGCGGAGAGCGGTTATGCCGCGGAAAGTTGGGGAAGGTCATCCAGGGAACAGAAGGTGTATCCCATTTCTTCCCATTTTGTGAGAAGCTCATCCAGTATTTCCGCGTTTGTCTTTGAGGTGCTGTGAAGGAGCACCACCGCGCCGGGATGGATGCGTCCCAAAAGCTTTTCAAAGGCCTCCTCGTGGGTGGGCTGGTCGTCCTGATACCAGTCCACATAGGCCAGACTCCAGAAAAAGGTCCGGTAGCCAAGATCTTTGGCCATCTGCAGGTTGGCCGTGCTGTACTTTCCCTGGGGCGGGCGGTAATATTTCGCCATTTCTTCGCCGGTGATGGAATAGAACTGCTCTTCCAGAGAGGCCAGTTCCTCTTTAAAGGACTCCAGTGAGGAAATCTGGGACATATCCGGATGGTGATAGGTATGATTTCCTACGATGTGGCCTTCTTCCACCATGCGCCTGACCAGATCCGGGCTGGTTTCCAGAAAATTTCCTACCACAAAAAAGGCTGCGGGCGCCTGATGCTCTTTCAGAGCATCGAGAATCGCTGGCGTGTTTCCGTTTTCGTAGCCGGCGTCAAAGGTGAGGTAGAGCCGTTTTTCTTCGGTGTCCTCCGCGTAGCAGGCATTGTAGGCGGCCAGTTCCTGAAAGGATGCGTTGGCCACCGGA
>DVIQ01000061.1 GCA_018711185.1 Candidatus Limivivens intestinipullorum
AGCCGCAAACACCTGCTGTTTGCGGCGTAAGAAGATGATTCAGGCGTGAGCGGATTCCATTCGCGAAGCGAATTTTCAATGAATCCGCGATGTTGCTGTTCACGGACCGGAGGGCGTGAATTGTAAAGATAGAACGATTCGCAGCAGCCGCAAACACCTGCTGTTTGCGGCGTAAGAAGATGATTCAGGCGTGAGCGGATTCCATTCGCGAAGCGAATTTTCAATGAATCCGCGATATTGCTGTTCACGGACCGGAGGGCTGTGAACAGCAAAGATGGAACAGCCCAGATCCGCGCAGTACATGCGCGGACCTGGGCTGAATCGTCGTTATACCTCGAACAGCAGATCGCCGTAGGACGGCATCGGCCAGATTTCCTTGTCTACCATCATTTCCAGCTTATCTACCGGAGCTCGGAGAGCATCCATCGCGGGTACCACTGTACCGTGGAAAAATTTTGCCTGTTCCTCTACGGATTCGATATCCGCCGCCTGGGCATCCGCGGCCACCAGCTTCTTCAAAGCGTCCTTTGTCTCCTCAAGAAGCGCGGAAGTTTCCGTCAGCAGATCTGCCTGCACCTTAGCGGAAGCGCCCGCCGCCGTCACGGAGTTAATGGTATCCGCCAGACTCTTCGTATAGCGGATCACCGCGGGGATAATCTGCTTGCCAGCCATATCGATCATGGTTTTAGCCTCGATGTTCAAAGCCTTTGCGTAATTCTCGAACTTGATTTCCACGCGGGATTCCAGCTCGGTTTTGGTGAATACGCCAAACTTCTGGAACATATCCACGGACTTGGATGTCAGCAGCGCCGGAATCGCCTCAACCATGGAGCGGATGTTCGGCAGCCCTCTTCTCGCAGCCTCCTCTACCCATTCCTGGGAATAGCCGTTTCCGTTGAACACGATTCTCTGGTGCTCGGTGGCGTATTTCTTAATGAGGTCGTGAACCGCCAGGTCGAAATCCTCCGCCTTTTCCAGAATATCGCAGGCATCGGAGAACGCCTCGGCCACAATGGTATTCAGCACAATATTCGGCGGCGCGATGGAATCTCTGGATCCCACCATGCGGAACTCGAACTTGTTTCCGGTAAAGGCAAAGGGTGAGGTACGGTTCCGGTCCGTGGCGTCCTTTGCCAGATCAGGCAGGGTCTTTACGCCTGTCTGCAGCACGCCGCCGGTTTTGCTGTGGGTAGCCATTCCCGTGTGAATCAGCTGCTGCATCACGTCCTCAAGCTGTTCGCCCAGGAATACGGAAATAATGGCAGGCGGCGCCTCGTTGGCTCCCAGACGGTGATCATTGCCCGGATCCGCCGCGGATTCTCGTAAAAGATCCGCATGGTCATCCACTGCCTTCAGGATACAGGTCAGCACCAGCAGGAACTGCACATTCTCATGAGGCGTCTTGCCCGGATCCAGGAGATTGATTCCGTCGTCCGTGGTAATGGACCAGTTGTTGTGCTTTCCAGAACCGTTCACGCCAGCAAAGGGTTTTTCATGAAGGAGACACTGCAGGCCGTGCTGGCAGGCCACCTTTTTGAGCACCTTCATCACAAGCTGGTTGTGATCTACGGCAATGTTTGCCTCAGAGTAGATCGCCGCGATCTCATGCTGAGCCGGGGCAACCTCATTGTGCTGGGTCTTTGCGCTTACGCCCAGCTTCCAGAGTTCTTCGTTTACATCCTTCATAAAGGATGCGATTCTCTGACGTATGGTTCCGAAGTAGTGATCGTCCAATTCCTGTCCCTTTGGCGGCATGGCCCCGAACAGCGTCCGGCCGGTATAAATCAAATCCTTTCTCTCAAGGTATTTCTTTTTGTCAACCAGGAAATACTCCTGCTCCGGTCCCACCGAAGGCGTTACCTTTTTGGATGTCGTATTTCCAAAAAGCCGCAGAAGCCGCAGCGCCTGGGTGTTGATGGCTTCCATGGAACGAAGCAGCGGCGTCTTCTGATCCAGGGCCTCGCCTTTGTAGGAACAGAAGGCCGTGGGAATGCACAGGATGGCTCCGCCCGCGTCCTCGCGCACATAGGCGGGAGAGGTGCAGTCCCAGGCCGTATAGCCTCTGGCCTCAAAGGTAGCACGCAGACCGCCGGAGGGGAAGGATGAGGCATCCGGCTCGCCCTTGATCAGCTCTTTTCCGGAAAACTCCATCAGAACGCTTCCGTCCTCTCTGGGCGCTGTGATAAACGAGTCGTGCTTTTCTGCCGTCATTCCCGTCAGCGGCTGGAAAATATGGGTGTAATGTGTGGCGCCCTTCTCTACAGCCCAATTCTTCATGGCCTCAGCCACCACATCCGCCACTGTGGAAGAGAGCTCCTTGCCTTCTTCAATGGTTTTCTTCAACTCCTTGTAAACCTTTTTCGGAAGGCGTTCCTGCATCACCTTATCATTAAACACATTTTCACCGAAAATCTCGGCTACATTCATTTTTTCACTCATAAAAACTCCTCATCCTTTCTGCTGAAATCCCGTAACCGCCCGCTGCCCGCGTCATCGGAAAGATTCCGTCCCTTTTGCCGCCCGCAGCTTCTCATTACGCCGCTTTCATACCCGGCACCTGCCGCCGCTTTCCCGTCTGACCGCGCGGCTTCGCCCTTGCTCCTGTCTTCCTGGTTTTTACACCGGACGGACGCTCCCGGCGGAAAATACCAGAATTTTCCCGCCGGACTTTTGAAGTAAAAAAAGGCGCTCCGCCTCTAAAGCGGAACGCCTTCGTTCAGTGCTCATGTATGAAATCTGCTTCTAAAATACCCTACTTTCGCAAAAAAAGCAAGTAAAATTTTAAAAATTTTTCAAAAAACTTCTCAGGCCTTTCCTACGGAACCGAAGATCTCCATCTTTTCCTTAACGGTAGCCTTGATCGCCTCTGCGCCCGGCGCCAGAAGTTTCCGGGGATCGAAGCCCTTGCCCTCAAGATCCTTGCCTGCCTCAATATACTTACGGGTAGCATCCGCAAAAGCGAGCTGGCACTCGGTATTTACGTTGATCTTCGCAACGCCCAGGTCGATGGCTTTCTTAATCATATCCGTGGGGATACCCGTACCGCCATGAAGAACCAGGGGCAGATCGCCGGTGAGCTCTTTTACAGCCGCCAGGGTCTCAAAGCTCAGTCCCTTCCAGTTTGCCGGATATTTGCCGTGGATATTTCCGATGCCCGCGGCCAGGAAATCAATACCCAGATCGGCAATTCTCTTGCACTCCTGGGGATCCGCGCACTCACCCATACCCACAACGCCGTCTTCCTCGCCGCCGATGGAACCAACCTCAGCCTCAAGGGACATATTGTGCTCCTTGCAGATCTCTACCAGCTTTCTGGTATTTGCCACGTTCTCATCGATGGGGCTGTGAGAACCATCGTACATAATCGAGGAGAAGCCTGCCTCCACGCACTTGATGCAGGCGTCATAGCTGCCGTGGTCCAGATGAAGCGCTACCGGAACGGTAATGTTCAGCTCTTCCAGCATGCCGTTTACCATACCAACTACCGTCTTATAACCGGTCATATATTTTCCGGCTCCCTCAGATACGCCAAGGATAACCGGAGAGTTGTTTTCCTGAGCAGTCTGGAGAATCGCCTTTGTCCATTCCAGGTTATTGATATTGAACTGACCTACCGCATAATGACCTGCCACAGCTTTCTGCAGCATCTCTTTTGCTGATACTAACATTCGTAATACCTCCGTTTCGTTATTTAGCTTTTTTTGCTTAGTCCCTATTATACCGCAAAGTTCCGGAAAATGGAACCTTTCTTCGTCTTTTAATTACTCTTTTTTTACCATGATCTGCACTGCCTGCTTGAGGTTGCGGATTTCCACATTTTTATGCTTTCCGCCGTCCTCTCCGTCCAGGGTCCAGGGGATTTCCTCCTCTGTGGTGATCTTCACCCAGTCAGCCTTGAAAAAGTAGACGTGCTCATTGTCCACATCCCTGGTGAGCAGGCCGCTTAAAATCGGCTCCCAGTCCAGAGGCGTAGCCGGTTTTCGGATCAGCACCACCTCAAACAAACCATCGTCCAGGCGTATGTTTTTTCCTGTAATATTTCGGAAGCCGCCCACAGACTCGGAGTTCGCCACCATGCCGTAGATAAAATCCCCCACCAGGGTTACGTCTCTGGTCTCAATCCGCAGGCGGTAGGTCTTGATATTAAAAATGCTCTTCGCCCCTTCCAGGACATAGGCCAGATGGCCGATCAGGTTTTTCATATCCTGGTTTGTCTTGTAAGAAACTTCCGTGAATACGCCGAATGCAGCGATATAAACAAAATAGTTCTTCCCAAAGGAGCCTATATCGCAGGCAAAGGGCTTTCCATTCGCCACGATCCTGGCCGCCTCCGTCATCTTCGACGGAATCCGCAGGCTGTGCGCGAAGTCATTGGTACTGCCCGCCGGAATATAGCCCACAGGGCAGGTATGCTTCCCGTCCAGAAGGCCCGTGACTACCTCGTCCAGAGTGCCGTCCCCTCCGCTGCATATCACCATCTCAAACTCTCCGGCGCGCTCTCTGGCGACCTCATAGGCGTCCAGACGCCGCTGGGTAGTATAGATCGTCACATCCATATCGTTTTTTATGAGTATATCCACAACGCTCAGGACACTTCCTTTAATCAGGCCCTTTCCTGCCCTGGGATTAATAATCAGCAACACTTTCTTCATCCTGTCATCCTCCCATTCAGCTTCCCTCTATTGTATACTCACAGCCCGCGTCTTTACAAGCCATTCCCGGTAAGTTTATAGATTTTTAACTTATAGCAGAAGCGGGCTGTGAAAACCCTTTCGGCGTCTTCACAGCCTGCTTCTCTTTCGTCCGCTATTTCTTAACAGTTCGGCCCTCCTGAACTGTTATGTTATTCCAGTGTTTCCAAAGGGGCGGCTTCCTCAAGTCCGCTCGTCTCTGGAACCAAAAGCTCCGACTCTGCCTCCGGCATCTCAAGGGCTTCCAAAGCTTCTGTCTGCGCGGTTTCTACGGTCTCGGTTTCCTCCTCAGGAAGCTCCCCGTACAGCTCCGCCAGGAACAGCATCACATCATCGTACACAGCCTGGCGCTCTTCCTCGCTGTACTGGCCGAAAAGGTTCTCCGTATCCTTCAGGAAATAGTCCTGAAGATCGCTGTCCATGTAATTCAGCTCATCGCTCACATAAAGAGCTCCGCCCTCGGGAACGTAGTCCCCAATGCCTTCCAGCTTAACGGAAAGGTACAAGTTCTCCACATAGGCTTTTACCTTCTCCGCCGTGTCGGTATCCATAGCCGTCTTTGCCGTTCCGTCCTCTTTCGTCTCAGATTCGTTAAAGACATCATCACAGTATTTCACCAGTGCATCGTAATCTTCCCGATCCTCCGCAGAAAGCTGATCCGGATTCAGGCCCTCGGTTTCTGTTTCCGCGGGAAGCTCTGTAGCGGGTGCCTCCGTCGCCAGCTCCGTAGCAGGCGCTTCTGTTACAGGCGCCTCTGTGGCGGGCGCTTCTGTTACAGGCGCTTCCGTCGCAGGCGCCTCTGTGGCGGGCGCTTCTGTTACAGGCGCTTCCGTCGCAGGCGCCTCTGTGGCGGGCGCTTCTGTTACAGGCGCTTCCGTCGCAGGCGCCTCTGTGGCAGGCGCTTCCGTTACAGGCGCTTCCGTCGCAGGTGCCTCTGTGGCAGGCGCTTCTGTTACAGGCGCTTCCGTCGCAGGCGCCTCTGTGGCGGGCGCTTCCGTATATACTTCAGATTCTACAGGTATCTCTTCAAGGAGCGCTTCCGTCTCCTGGGGAACCTCTTCTATCGGAGCCTCTGTCTCCTTCTCATCCGTGGAGCCGGAAATCACGTCCTCGCCAAGAGCGCTGTCGTCCACCAGATCCAGAATGCTGTCCTGAACCTCTTCCAGGGCTTCCGTCTCGCCCTCAGTCACTTCTTCAACCGGCGCAGTTTCTGTGGTCTCCTCGGAAGCCTCTGTCTCTTCTTCCACCACTTCCAGGCCAAGATCGGTATCGGATACATTATCCGCCACCATTTCCAGTGTATCTCTCATGGACTCATAGTCGTAGTCCTGCTGAGCGATCTTTTCCATAAGACCGGAGATCACCTCCACCTCCTCGTCGGTGAGCTCATAGCCATTATCCTCAGCAGCCTGTTCGACGACCCCGCTGATCAGATCCTGGTCCTGCAGGTCTTCCTCAAGGACATCCATCTTCGCCTCGTTTACAATGGCCGTGGCGTCCTTCTGGCCGATCCGGTCTCCCAGGTCTCCGGTTACCACCAGTTCCTCCGTGGCAAGATCCTTTTTCTCCTGGGGAAGCTCCTCGCCGGTGGCCGTCTCATAGGCCATGATAATGCCGGTGAGCGCTCCGGTACCGGATACCAGGAAGGGGGACGCCGCGACCACGTCGCAGTTCGTCACGCCGGAAGTGGAAAGGGTGGTGGCAATCATATTGCACGTTACCCAAGAGAGATTCGCCGTCTTTACCCGGATGCCGCCGGACTCCGTAGGCTGCACATACGCGCAGCTGTACGTGCGGGTACCGATCTGCTCCAGAGGCACATAGGCGCTGAGCCTCTCCCTCTCGTCATCGTTGTTTACCGTTATGATCTGAACCTCATCATAGGACGCGTTAAAATAACGCATCATCATATCCTGCTGTTCCTGGGTCAGATTCGCCCCCAGGGTCACTACCTTGCTGCTGTCCGCCGAAGCCGGCACGCACAGCGCGAACGCCATGCTGGCGGCGCAGACAACCGCAGTCCAAAGCCTTTTTCTGTTCATACAGAATCCTCCCTTCGAAAAAACAAGTAACCGTTCCGTTACATTACCTCCAGTCTGATTTTAGCATATCCATCCTTGAAATTCTTGTAATATTTCTTAAGATTACGTGTCTTTATCCAAAAGCGGAACCTCATCCGTATCTTTAGCATCCAGATCGTTGATGTACTTTTTCGTCTCTTTTACCACCACGCCCGACAAAAGCAGTACCGCCACCAGGTTTGGAATGGCCATCAGGGCGTTCAGGGTATCCGCTGCAGTCCACACAAGATCCAGGGAGACCACCGGGGCGATCACCGCCACCGCGATATACAGAACACGGTAGGGAATCAGCCCCTTTTTCCCCGCGAAGTATTCTATACAGCGCTCTCCGTAATAGGACCAGCCAAGTACGGTGGAGTAGGCAAAGGAGATCATTCCCACCACCAGAATCACCGGTCCGATCACAGGGATCTGATCAAAGGCCAGCGTGGTAAGCTCTCCGCCGTTGGTGATGCTCCCCATATCGATGGCCGAATTTTTCATAATACTGGAAACCAGCACCAAACCCGTCATGGCGCAGACCACCACGGTATCCCAAAAAGTTCCTGTGGAAGATACCAGAGCCTGACGCACCGGATTTCTCGTCTGAGCGGCCGCCGCCGCAATGGGCGCGGATCCCATACCGGATTCATTGGAAAACAAGCCTCTGGCGATTCCATAGCGCATGGCCATCATAATTCCGCTTCCCACAAGGCCGCCGGCCGCCGCGCCGGGTTTAAAGGCCAGGGTCAGGATCGTCCCGATTGCAGGGAGCAGAAAATCCCCGTTAATCACCAGGATAATCACACAGCCCAGCACATAGAAGGCCGCCATAAAGGGAACCAGCTTTTCGCAGACATTGGCAATGCTCTTGATTCCGCCGAAAATAACCATGGCCGTCAGAGCTCCCACCACAACCCCCACAATCCAGGGCTGGATTTTCAGATTCGCCCGGCATACGGTGGCAATGGCGTTTACCTGGGTAGCGCACCCGATGCCGAATGACGCCAGCCCGCCAAAGGCGGCGAACAGAACCGCCAGCCACTTCATGTGCAGGCCCCGGTCCAAAGCGTACATCGCCCCTCCCTGCATTCTGCCGTCCTTCGTCTTTACCCTGTATTTCACGGCAATCAGAGACTCCGCGTACTTTGTGGCAATACCGAAAACGCCGGTGATCCAGCACCAGAACACGGCTCCCGGTCCGCCCAAGGCAATGGCGGTCCCCACGCCGATAATATTTCCGGTCCCGATGGTTGATGCCAAAGCTGTGGTCAGAGCGCCGAACTGGCTTACGTCTCCCTCCGCGTCCGGATCCTTCTCCACGGAAAGCCGGATGCCTGTGCCGATCTTTCTCTGAATAAAGCCGGTGCGTACTGTCATAAACAGGTGGGTGCCCAAAAGCAGAAGAATCATAGGCCAGCCCCAGATCCATTCATTGGACGTTTTGATAAAATTTGCTATCGCGTCTAACATACTATCTCCTTTTCTCTTTGCCGCATCCGCGGCAAGCTCACAGCATTGCTGTCCGCTGCCCGCCAAACGCCCTTCTCAGAATTTCCGGATCTCATCCTGGGAATCATCCGAGGTCTTGATAATTCTTTTGATCACCACGTAATATCCGTAGGAATCGTTCACCTTTATGTAAACCCGGTCCCCCTCTTTGCGGCCCAGTATAGCCTTCCCGATGGGCGATTCCGTACTGATCAGGCCTTTCAGGGAATTTCCGCGGATAGAGGTCACCAGGCGGTACTCCTCCGTCAAATCATCTTCTTCGAAGTAAAGATCCACGGTATTGTTCAGGCCCACCTCGTCCTCTTTGGATTTGTCTGAGATCACTTCCGCCGTTTTCAGCATGCGTTCCAGGTAACGTATCCTGCTCTCATTTTTATTTTTATCCCGCTTGGCGGCGTAATATTCGAAGTTCTCGCTGAGATCGCCCTGGGCCCTGGCCTCCTTGACGGCCTCGATGGCATCCTTGCGAACCACCAGCTTTCTGTAGTCAATCTCCTCCTGTATCTTTTTGATGTCGCTTTCTGTAAGCTGCTCTCGCATGGTTCTTTCATTCCTTTCCGCGGCGCGTCTTGTACGCCCCGCATCTTTTTATAACGGTTATTCCACATTTTCTTTTCGGGTATTCCCCCGCTTCTGGGGCAGCAGCGAAAAAGTCAGGGAAAGCAGAATGCCAGTGACCGCCCCATTGATCCAGGCATACCCCTGCCGGTAAAGGGGCAGACGCGCGATGCCCTCCGAAATACCCGGCAGCCAAACTCCCGCCAGAGTCATGTTTCCCAGCAGGCTCAATAGCGCCGTCAATCCCACCGTCAGAGGATAGAGCCCTTTAAGGCGCTGGCAGGGGCCTGGCAAAAACGACAGGACAATCAGCACAATGGCCGGCGGATAGAGGATACCAAGAATCGGATCCGCAAGATCCGGCAGCCGGTCCAGCCCCGTATTTACCGCCAGAAATCCGATGGCAGAAAAAAGGAGAATCCAGCGCCGATAGGAAACGCCGGGTACCAGATTGTGGAAATAGGCGCTGCAGCAGCTCAAAAGACCCGCGCAGGTATTCAGGCAGACCAGCACAAACAGCGCCGCCAGAAGCGCCGATCCGGGTACGCCGAAAATTCTCCCGAACAGTCCTGATAAAATCGCGATTCCGTCGGCCGCCTCAGGGTTTTGGCTCCCCTCCATGGCTCCGGCGCAGGTCAGAACCGCGTAGACTGCCGTCAGCAAAAGCCCGGTAAAGCACGCCGCAAGAATGGTCTCCCGGGTAAGGTTCCTGCGGTCGCTTACGCCCTTCCGGCAGATATTCATTCCAAGGACAATCCCAAAGCAAAGAGCCGCCATGGCGTCCTGTGTCTGACTGCCTTTTGCAAGCCCTGTACCCAACGGATCGTTTCCATAAAAAATGTGCGGCTCCCCGCTGACAGATGACGCGCCGTAAAAAATCACCCCGATCACGAACAGCGTCAGGATCGTCAAAACGCAAGGCCCTGTAATTCGTCCGAGCTTATCCGACAGACGCTCCGGCTTCCATGCCAAAAGCATGGCGATTCCGTAAAATACCAGGGAATACCCCGGCCGGAACCAATCCAGCAGCCGGCTGTCCAGGAACGGCGCCATCGCCATCTCGAAGGACATGCCGGCCGCCCGGGGAATCGCCAGAAGCGGGCCCGCGGCCAGATAAGTCAGAACAGAAAACACCAGGGCAAACACCGGATGCACTCTTCCCGTCAGGCGCTCCAGACTCCCGCAGCGGGCCACTGCAGCCATCCCGGCCACCGGCAAAAGCACCGCCGTCACCGCGAAGCCCGCGAAGGCCATCCATACCTGTTCTCCCGCCGTAGCTCCTAAAAAGGCGGGAACAATCAGATTTCCGACTCCAAAAAACATAGAAAACAGCGTAAGTCCAATGACAAACCGATTTTTCCAGGACATACCCATAGCTATGCGCTCCTTTGTTATACGGTCTCCCTCAAGACAGGGTTTTAGAGGATATTTTACACTGCTTTTTACAAAATGTCCACAGACCATCAGTAGGCGTTTTATTCGCTCAAAACCTTATGCCGCGACCATTTCCCACTGAGGAAACGCAGCGTAAAAACAATGCCCCTTATGGTCCAGTCCGCGAACATGCCGATCCAGACGGCTATGGGTCCTAGGCCGAAGGCTCTGACCAGGAAAACGCACAGAGTAACGCGAAACATCCACATGGTGACGCAGGATGTAATCATGGAAAACTTCACGTCCCCCGCCGCTCGAAGCCCGTAAGCCGGGATAAACGACAGAGCCCATACCAGAGGCTTAACAATCGTAATAAGGCCCACCAGCTGAACGCACAGGCGGGCGCTCTCCGCCTCCATACCGCCCAGAACCGTCACAGGCCGCGCTATGGCGTAAACCGCCAGGCAGCTGGCGATGATCACCGCCTCGCCGATAACGGTCAGTTTTTTTATGTAATAGGCCGCCTCGTCCTTGCGTCCGGCCCCCATACATTCGCCCACAATCGTCATCAGACCGATTCCCACGCCGATTCCGCCCACTCCGTTGACACTCTCCATGATATTCGTCATGGCCTGGGCCGCGATGGCCGTGGTTCCCATGGACGATACCGTGGATTGGATCGCCAGCTTTCCGAACTGGAACATACCGTTTTCAATTCCCGACGGAATTCCCAGAGCCAATACACGCCGGATCACCGAGAAGTCCGGCCTGAGCTTCCGGTAATCCCGTACTGAGATCAGAAGCTTTGGATTTTTCAGCTTCCACATTACCGCGGCCGCGCAGAAAATACGGGATACCAAAGTGGCGATGGCCGCGCCGGCCACGCCCATATGAAAACCCCAGATCAGCAGGGCGTTTCCGCCTATATTCATCAGATTCGAGAGGATCGAGATCACCATAGGGGTCCTGGTATTTTCCTGGGCTCGGAAAATGGAGGAACCCGCGTCATACAAAGCGATAAAAGGGAAAGACAGCAATGTATAGAAAAAATACGTCTGAGACGCCTCCATGACCGCCGGCTCCACAGCCCCGAAAATTCCCCGCAGAAGCGGCGTCTTGAAGCACAGTCCCAGTACCGTCATCACCACCGCGATGCAGGTAATGACCATTGTCACCTGTCCCGCGCAGTGATTCGCCCCCTTCCTGTCCTTCGTTCCCATATAATGCGAACAGAGAATTGTGCCTCCAGCCGCCAGGGCGGAAAATGCCTGGATAATCAGCACATTGATTGAGTCCACCAGGGATACCGCCGATATGGCCTCCGGCCCCACGTTGCTGACCATCACCGTATCCGCCGTACCCATCAGAGAGTTTAAGAGCTGTTCCACAATAATCGGAACCAAAAGTTTGCGCAAATCTCGGTTACTGAAAAGATGCTGCTGTTCCATGATCCTTTACCGTCCTCGCTTTTTTGTACGCTCCCGCCCCGGGCCGCCTGCGCGGCGCGGCTGCGGCCTTTCCTGTCCATACAGTCTCTGCCGCCCTCTGCGGGGCGGACAGCAACGAGGCGCAGATTCATTGAACCTTCGCTTGGCGAATGGAGTCATAGAATCTGCGCGCTCTGAACTATCCCCATTATAGGGCGTACCAATGGGAAAGGCAAGTCTAATTGTGGAAATAATTGCAAAAATATGCTATACTGGGTTACTGTTCACGGCAGCCGCAGCCATCTGCTGTTCACTGCCGGGGATAGGAAATTCGAATTGTTAAAAAGAGGTGCGCTATGAAATCCGCATTTTTTAAATCTCTGCCCGTTCTGTGCGGATATGTGTTTCTTGGCATTGCCTTTGGCATACTCCTGGAACAGGCGGGCTACAACGCCCTGTGGGCATTTTTTATCAGTCTTTTTGTCTACGCCGGTTCTTTCCAGTTTGTACTGGTTCCTCTGCTGGCGTCCGGGGCGTCCCTGGTAACCGCCGCCGTCACCGCCCTGTTCGTAAACAGCCGCCACATATTTTACGGGCTGTCCTTTTTGAAATTTTTTCGCGCCATGGGGAAACGATTCCCATACATGGTATTTTCCCTGACGGACGAGACCTACTCTGTTCTCTGCTCCTGCCGGGAAGAGGAGAACACCGGGGAATGGTTTCTTATCGCGCTTTTCAACCACTGCTACTGGATCGCGGGCTCCGTCATCGGCGCGGTGGCGGGACAGCTGATTCCCTTTGATTTTACCGGCATTGACTTTTCCATGACCGCCCTGTTTGCCGTCATTCTCCTGAATCAGATTCTGGACGCGAAACGGGATACGCGCCTGTGCGCTCTGGGCGGGCTGCTCTCAGGCGTTGTCTGCCTGCTGCTCTTTGGTCCGGACCGTTTTCTGCTTCCGGCCCTTTTGCTGGCCGTCTGCTGTACCGGCGCGATCAGCCGCGTGGGCGCCCCGGTCTCAAAAACGTCTGTCGTACCGGCAAAAAAGAACGCACTCGAAGAAAAGGAGGAAACCCATCGATGATTTCCGCAACCCACTCGATTCTGCTGATCGCCGTCTCCGCGCTGATCACGCTGCTTACCCGGGCGCTGCCCTTTTTGCTCTTTAGCGGAAAACGCCGTATGCCGGCCTGGCTGGAACGGCTGGCCGACAAAATTCCGCCGGCCATCATCGCCGTCCTGGTGGTGTACTGTGTCCGCAGCGTCTCCCCCGCTGCGCCCGGGGAACTTGCCGCCACGTTTCTTTCCCTGGCCGTGGTAGTGCTCCTCCATCTTTGGAAGCGGAACACCCTGTTAAGCATCGCCGCCGGAACCATTCTCTACATGGCGCTGAGCCGCGTCCTGTAGCGCCGTGCGGCACGCCGCAGCCTCGGAAACCTCTTGCCGCTGTTCAGCCCAGGTATGCGAAAATTCCATCGCCGAAGGCGATTCCTAATGGATTTTCGCAGTTATGGTTCAGCCTTACGGAACCGTAACAGCCTCCTCCATCAGACGCATTCCCGCCGTCTCCGTCACAGGAAGGGAAAACACCACGGCGCCGGCCTTTGTGCCAAGGCCCGCCTTATCGATAATGGCCCGCATAATCTCGCTTTTTAAGCGGCTCTTGGCCACAATAAAAACCATCTCTTTTTCTTCCGCCAGCGTCACGCCCAGGAACTTCTCCGCCTTTTCCGTACCGGTCCCTCTGGCGTGGATGGTGGTGCCTCCCGCCGCGTTTACCTCTCTGGCCGCGTCCATCACCATTTCCGTATATCCCTGGTTGGCAATGGCGATAATCAGCTCATAGTTCGTGTCCTTCAATACGGATTCCTCTCCTTTCACAAAATTCATTCCGTTGTTCAGAAAATTCAGCGCCTTTTTCCCGCCCATGCTGCTTAAAGGGATCGTAAAAGCAATTCCGATTCCCGGTATATCAATCTTCATTTTTTTCTGGAGCTCCTGCTTCACCAGCTTCCAGGTCTCCCCTGAAACCACATGGAACAAAACGCTCCTTTCCGCCCCGTCCAGGCCGAAATAATCCAGGATATCGCTGGCTGCCGTCCCCATTCCCAGGGTAACAAAGGAAACCTCCAGTCCCTGTTCTTTGTAAAAATGAATAAATTTTTTCGTCATCTTCCGGTCAATGATCGTGACCATCATATAAAGCTCACTCATACCCCTGTATCCTTTCATCGGCGCAGGCCCGCGGCCGCTGCCTTAAAGATCAATAATCGCGTCTTCCTCAAGCTGCTGATAAGCGTATTCCGCGCCAGTCAGCCTTGTTCTCTTCTGCTTGAGCTGATAGATCAGCCCCATGATCTGAATGGTAATAAGCGGCGTCATGGCCACCATGGCTACGACGCCAAAAGCATCCGTCTCCAGGTCGCCGCCCACGGCCAGACAGGCTCCCTGGGCCAGGGGCAGCAGGAAGGTGGCCGTCATAGGCCCGGAGGCCACGCCGCCGGAGTCAAAGGCTATGGCAGTAAAGATCCTGGGCACAACAAAGGACAGACCCAGGGCAATTACGTAGCCCGGAATCAAAAAGTACAAAACCGGTATCCGAAAAAGCACACGGAGCATGGAAAGGGCAACCGAAGCCGCCACGCCCATGGAAAGGCTGATCCCCATGGCACCCGCCGAAATATTTCCGTCGGTGATCTCCTCCACCTGGTGATTCAGCACGTAAACGGCCGGCTCGGCTTTTACGATGAAGTAACCCATCAAAGCTCCGATGGGTATCAGCACCCAGCGGTAGGATGCCTGGGCCAGCACCTGTCCGAGATACGTTCCGGCCGGCATAAATCCCACATTCGCGCCGGTCAGGAACAGGACCAGGCCGATATACGTGTAGACCAGACCCACGGCAATCTTCGCCAGGGCCCTTTTGGACATTTTCAGGGAAACCGCCTGGAAAACCGCGAAAAACACGGCAATCGGCAGAAGGGCTATGGCAATCTCCTTCATATATTTCGGCAGTTCATCCACAAACAGCCTTAAGAGCTGGACAGAATCCGTAATCTCCGGGATAGCCGCCGCCTCGTAGACATTGTTCTGGGGGTTGTAGATCAGCGCCAGCACCAGCACCGCCAGAATCGGGCCGATGGAGCAAAGAGCCACCAGACCGAAGCTGTCGTCCGCCGCGTGGCTGTCGTTTCGGATGCTGGACACACCGACGCCAAGGGCCATAATAAAAGGCACGGTCATAGGTCCGGTGGTCACGCCGCCGGAGTCAAAGGCCACTGCCTTGAAGCTGTCCGGCACCAGAAAAACAAGGCCGAACACAAGCAGATAAAAAAACACCAGCAGATGCGGCAGGGGAATCCCAAACAGCATACGGAGCAGGGCAATTACCAGAAAAATACCGACGCCCACCGCCACTGCTACGATAAGGGTCATATTCGGCACTGAGGGCACCTGCTCTGCCAGAACCTGAAGATCCGGCTCCGATATTGTAATAATAAACCCGAGAATAAAGGAGAGTCCGGCGATCAGCCAGATATTCTTACTCTTTGTCATACTGACTCCCAGGCGTTCTCCCATGGGGGTCATGGCAAGCTCAGCTCCTAAGGTAAAAAACATCATTCCCACGATCAGGAGCACCGCGCCCAGCAGGAAGCACAGAAGTATGCTTGCCGTTATGGGCGCTGCCGTGAAGCAAAGCACCATCACGATCCCGATAATGGGAAGGACGGCCTTAAGGGCCTCCTTTAATTTTTCTTCCAGTTTTTCTTTCAGTATCGTCAATAAAATCCCATCTCCTTTCTCTACATCTTTTTTCTTCCCAGTCTCACATCCTCCATAAGATCTGCCATCTCCTTAGGCAGGTTTTCAAAAAGCTTCTGCTTTCCGCTTTCTCCTTTGTTCAGGTACTCCCTGGAAAGCTCGGTCTTCGCGGCGCGGATTTCTTCCAAAAGCCCTTTCGCCGAAAGCCTGGCAGCTCCCTGTCCCAGGATGATCACCTGTTCCGTGGCGTCCGAGGTGGCCACGGTCACCCGATATTTGCCGCTCATGCCGTGGACGGTTTTCTCAATGTACTGATCCGCCGTCTCCGCTTCTTTGGTATAAACCACATGGATATTGTGGTATTTCTGTACAGAACCGGGATTCGGGCTTACCCGGTAGGCGTCGAACACCAGAATCTCGGTGCATTTCTTATAGCCCTGATAATCGCAGAGAATGTCCATCAGCTTTGTCCTGGCGCCCTCGATGTTTGTCTCGGCAAGGGCTTTTAAATCCTCCCAGGCAAAGACGATGTTGTATCCGTCCACCAGAAGGCATTCCGGAAGCGCCTTCCCGGCCTCCCCGCGGCTTAGGCGCCTCTGGGATGGGGCCTCATAAATTCTCCGTCCCGGACGGTTTCCTCTGCCCGGCCGTTCCCGTCCCGTGCTTCCAAAGGTGCGCTGAAAGATCTCGTCGATCTCTTCCTGGCTGATAAATTCCTCTTCTGCTTCCTGCCGCCGCGGCGTTCTGGGGGAAAGCCCCTCCTGCTCTTCCGGTTCCTGGTCCTGCTCAAAGGCGCTTTCCAGATGCATATAATCGCTGACCTGATCCCAGGGCACCACAAACCCCGCTCCATGGGCGCAGAATACGGAAGCGGAAGGATTCTCCGTATCCGCCTCCGGATCGTAGCCGATTTCCTGAATCACGGTTTCCGCGTCCCTGCATGGCTCATAGCCGTCCAGAACGCAGAAAAGCCGGCCTCGACCCCTAGAGTAGGCGTTTACCTCTCTCTGGTAGCCTCCCATGGCCGCCACCGGAGCCCGTCCCTCCAAAATGGAGGTCTCTCCCTCCGTCACCGGCGGCTCGAAGGTTCCCTGCATTTTCTGGACATCCGCCATGGCTCTGCCCACACAGTCCGTAGGAAGTTCAAGCCGGAACCGGTACACCGGCTCCAAAAGCACACTCTTCGCGTTCATCAGTCCCTGGCGCACCGCCCGGTAAGTGGCCTGGCGGAAGTCGCCGCCCTCTGTGTGCTTGATATGCGCCCGCCCGGTCAGGAGCGTGATCTTCACGTCCGTAAGTTCCGATCCGGTCAGCACGCCTTTGTGATGCTTCTCCTCAAGATGTGTTAAAATCAGCCGCTGCCAGTTCCTGTCCAGAATGTCCTCGCTGCATACCGTATCAAACACCAGGCCGCTGCCCCTCTCGCCCGGCTCAAGCAAAAGATGCACTTCCGCGTAGTGGCGAAGGGGCTCAAAATGACCCACACCCTCCGCGGCCGTACAGATTGTTTCTTTGTATACTATGCTTCCCTCGTCAAATTCCACTGTCAGGCCAAAGCGGTCGCGGATCACCTCCTTCAGGATCTCCGTCTGCACCTCTCCCATGACCTGGGCGCGGATTTCACCGGAGCGGTCGTCCCAGACAATATGGAGCTGAGGCTCCTCCTCCTCAAGCTGCCGAAGCTTCAGGAACAGTCCGTGCACATCACAGTCCGCCGGAGGCAGAATGCGGTAGTTCAGCACCGGCTCCAGAAACGGAAGCACCTGTCCCGCCTCGCTGCCCAGCCCTTCCCCGCAGAAGGTGGATTTCAGCCCCGTGACCGCGCATACGGTGCCCGCAGGCGCCTCTTTTACCGTATGAAAAGAAGTGCCGGAATACAGCCTGATCTGATCCGCCTTTTCTTCCCAGGCAGCCCCGTCCTGTCCGGTCCCGGAAAGCGGCATCTTCACCTTGAGAATGCCTCCGGTCACCTTCAGATACGTCAGACGGTTTCCCTGGGCGTCCCTGGCAATCTTATAGACCCTGGCTCCAAACTCCTCCGGATACTCCCGCATTTCCATATAGCGGTCCGCGTCCTCCATAAACTCCCGGACGCCCCAGCAGCGCAAAGCCGAGCCGAAAAAGCAGGGATAAAGCTCTCTTTGGCGTATCATCCGGCGAAGGGTCTCCTGGGAAAGGGTGCCTCCGTTCAGATATTCTTCCAGGGCGCTCTCGGAACAGACGGCCGCGTCCTCGTAAAAGGCCGCTCTGTCCACATCCCTTCCAAAATCCACACAGCGGCTGTCCAGACGCTTTTTCAGCTCCTCCATCAGAGCCTTCCGGTCCGTTCCCGGCTGATCCATCTTATTCACGAACAGAAAAACCGGCACATGATAGCGCTCCAAAAGCTTCCATAAGGTCTCCACATGGCCCTGCACCCCGTCGGCGCCGCTGATCACCAGCACGGCGTAGTCCAGGACCTGAAGGGTGCGTTCCATTTCCGCCGAAAAATCAACGTGTCCCGGCGTGTCCAGAAGAGTTACCTGCCGTTTCCCCATTACAAGCTGCGCCTGCTTGGAGAAAATCGTGATCCCCCTGGCCCGCTCCATCCGGTCTGTATCCAGAAACGCGTCCCCGTGGTCCACCCGCCCCATAGAGCGGATCCCGCCGCTCCCGTAAAGCATGGCCTCCGCCAGCGTCGTCTTTCCTGCGTCCACATGGGCCAATATCCCGATTACCGTTTTTTCTGATCTGATTGTCATAAGTACCTGCTCCTCTTTTCACCGTAAACCTGCGTTTATACCGCCTGCCCGGCGGCAGGCGGTATCGATTGCTCTGCACAATGGAAGCAGGGGTTTTCCTGATTCAGTTAAATTTCCACGTACCCAGGAAATTGCATACACTTTTATTATACACATTTTGAGGAATTGAAAAAACCCCCTTTTCTATGTTTTATAATAAATTTATACACACCGTTCCGTCCGGGTTCCCGCGCATGCCGCGCGGACCGCAGGAAAGCAAGAGGGTGCTCCTCGCAGCCGTTCCCGGTTCCGTCAGATTTTTACCACCTTCGCCGCGGTCATCAGCTTTTCACAGATTGCGTACATATTGCTGACCGAACCCACCCGAAGCTTCTCTGTCAGGCCGTAATGGTTCAGACAGGTGCCGCAGGTGAGAATTTCCACGCCTCCAGCCTCCAGGACCTTTAAATCCTCCAGGGTTTCCGCACCTTCCACAGACAGTTTCGCGCCTCCATTGTACAGGATAAGCGTCTCCGGCAGCTCATCGCGGCTTGTGAGGGCATACAGGAAGCTTTTCACTAAAAGGCGGCCCAGACCCTCGTCCCCCTCGCCCATATGATCTGCGGAAATCACCACAACGGTTCCTTTGCCTCCGGGCGCGCCTGCGTTGCCGTCCACAGCGCCCCCGGTGACGGTCCCGGCAGCGCCGGTCCCCGCAGCGCTCCCATTCCCGGCAGCCGCGGCCGCGTCAACGCTCCCGGCATTGCTAAGCCCGGCCGACGAATCCGGTCCGTTTGCGCCGCCATTTCCGGCCGGCAAAACCGCCCCGTTTGCGCCGGCGGCTCCGCCCGCCTTAATCCGTACCCGCCAGCAGCCAGGGCCTTCCTGGGTATGAGAATAAACGAGCCCCTTTTGGGCCGCCATTTTCTCCAGATTCTGCACGGCAATCTCATTATCCACCAGGGTCTCCACCACGTCCCCCTCTGCCGCGCCCGCCAGGGCCTTCTTTGTCTCCACCACCGGAATCGGGCACTGTCTGCCCTTCGCGTCTATCTGATAAATCATATTTTTTTCTCCTCTCATTGCTGTTTGCGGCAGATCCTTTCGTTTTTTGCCTTACCCGGCCACCAGAATCTCCGGCTCCTGTTTTTTCCGGATCTCCCCCACAATTCCGCAGGAAAGCCCCAGCGCCCGGATCTCTCCGATGCAGCGCTTCGCGTCCTCCGCCTCCATGCTCACCAGCAGGCCGCCGGAAGTCTGGGGATCAAACAAAAGCTCCTCCATCTCAAAAGCCGTCTTTTGGAAACGGACGCTTTCTCCCACATGGTTCCGGTTCCGCTGTCCGGCGGCGGTCAGCAGAAATTCTCCCGCGTAGTCCCAGGCTTCCCGGATATATGGTATCTGCCCAGGATAAACCACGGCGGAAAACTTTCCTCCCAGCATTTCCTTTAAATGCCCCAGAAAGCCGAAACCGGTCACATCCGTACAGCCGTGTACCCGGTATTTCCGCACAATCTCCGAGGCGTATTTGTTCAGTGCGGTCATGGAGCGCACCGCCTCCTCCATAGCCTGGGGGGATGCCTCCCCGATCCGGCCCGCCGTGCAGACGATTCCCACGCCTAAGGGCTTGGTCAAAAGCAGCCAGTCCCCCTCCTGACAGCCGTTATTCGTAAAAATCCGGTCCGGATGAACCACTCCCATGACAGACAGCCCGTATTTCACGTCCGCGTCCGCTATGGAATGGCCTCCGGCCAGAATCCCGCCGGCCTCCCGGACTTTCTCGCTTCCTCCCTGGAGAATCTTCCCCAGAATATTCAGATCCCAGTTTTCCGGAAAGCAGACAATGTTCAGAGCCGTTTTCACATCGCCCCCCATGGCGTAGACATCACTCAGGGCGTTTGCCGCCGCGATCTGCCCGAACACATAGGGATCCTCCACCATGGGCGGAAAAAAATCCAGAGTCTGGACTACCGCCAGATCCTCGCTCAAGCGGTAAACCGCCGCGTCGTCGGAGCTTTCATACCCCACCAGCAGGTTTTCATCCCGCATTTTCGGGAGTTTATCCAGCACACGGGCCAGCACCCCCGGTCCCAGCTTAGCGGTGCAGCCGCCGCCTTTGCAGAAAACAATCTCCTCACCGCTCATATCCTGTCCTCCTCTTTCCCGGCGTAGCCTTTGCCGCGTTACGGTTCGGTCTTTCGGAACCGCCGCATTCTGCCCGTTCCCGGCTTACTTCATATTCGCGAACCGCTCCACCGCTTTTGTAAAGCTCTCAATGGTCTTATCCGCGTCCCCGTGCTCAATCCCGTCCCGGACACAGTGACGGATATGTCCCTCCAAAACCACCTGCCCCACCCGGTGCAGGGCGGACTTGGCTGCGTTGATCTGAGACAGAATATCCTCGCAGGGCACATCCTCGTCCACCATACGGTCGATGGCCTGGACCTGCCCGATGATTTTTTTCAGTCGCCTGTGCAGATTTTCTGCGTCCATGCATTGTTTCATAAGTTCTTCCTCCGTTTCAAAGGTCCGCGCCAAAGGCACGAAGCCGGTAATCTCTGCTATCAGGATACCATCCGGGCCGGGAATTTGCAACCCGCGGATATCCTCTATTGATTTTCACCGGGAACGTGTTATCATAGACAAGAAAAAGCAAACTTGAGGAGGTAATCGTTATGTTGAACTATGTAAATACGCCAAACGCGCCGGCGGCCATCGGCCCCTACTCCCAGGGAATCGTCTGCGGCGGCATCGCCTGGTTTTCCGGCCAGATCCCCCTTTCTCCCGTTACCGGAGAGGTGGTGGGCTCCACCATCGAAGAGCAGGCAGAGCAGGTCATGAAAAATATCCAGGCTCTTCTGGAAAGCCAGAACGCCGCCTTCACCGATGTGGTCAAGACCACCTGCTTTCTGGCGGATATGAAGGATTTTGCCGCCTTCAACGGCGTATATGAAAAGTATTTCACCGGCAAGCCGGCCCGCTCCTGCGTAGCGGTAAAAGAACTTCCCAAGGGCGTTCTCTGCGAAGTGGAAGTGATCGCGTCAGTGGCCTGACGCGCCGCGCGGACCGGGCTTTTTCATCCGGTGCCCCAGGGGCAGGCAGAGGGTAAACTCCGTGCCCGTCCCCTTCTTCGCGGGCGCCGTCTGGATATAGCCCCGATGGGCCGCCGCCACCTTGCGGCAGTAGGAAAGGCCCAGACCCATATGGCGGGAGTCCGGGTTCTTTGTGTAGTAGGGTTCGAATATCCGGGCCGCGTCCTCCGGGGCGATGCCCGGCCCCGTATCGGCTACGCGGATCAGCGCCACATGCTTTCCCGGCACATGAAAGGAAAGGGTCAGCGTCCCCTCATCGCCCATGGCTTCCACGGCGTTCTCCGCCAGATTCCTGAGAGCCTCCTTCATATGGTGATAGTCACAGTATAAAAATCCGTTCTTCTCATCTACCTCCACCGTCACCTTTCCCTTCCACTCCTGGCAGCATTCCTGGGCGATCTCCTGAAACAGGCTTTTCATATCCACCCGTGACAGATTCAGCTTCAAATCTTTGGCATAAAGCCCGCTTCGCCTGGCAAACTCTTCCACATGACCTACCGATCTCTGGATAATGTCCAGCATTTCCTCTGTCTCCGGTACGCCCATTTCCCGCAGTGACTGAATGCACCAGGAAATCTTCGCCGTTTCTCCCTTCAGCATGTGGACCATATACATGGTGTTGTTCGTAAGGGCCGCCGGTTCCTCCGACCACTCGAAATATTCCCGGTTCAGCCGCAGCCCCCAGATTCCTTCCCGGAACAGGTGCCGCACATAATACAGAAAGAGAAAGAGCAGAATAAACGCGTTCCCCTGCCAGAGCTTATACAAATGCTCCAGCTCCAGCAGATGGAATAAAAACAGCGTAATCAGCCAATACCACAGCGGCAGCAGACCGATCACGGACACCAGCCGCCGCTGACGGAACAGATAGCTCTGCCGCTCCCGCACAAGGGTAATCAGAATCGGCGCTGTGGCAAGAACCCCGTAGACAAGATTATAGACCGCCACGATCTGAAAAGCCCTGGGGTCCGCCACCGGTATTTCTCTGGTACGGTTTATGGGATATACCAGGGCAAAAATCACAGCTGGAAGAAACACCAGAATCCGCAGAACGCAGAAACAGCGCGGCGCTTTTTTATCCACATGACAGAAATACATGCTCAGAATCACCACGCAGGGCATGGACAGATAGTAGAGGACTGCCGTCAGTACCGAATTTAAAAACTCGTCCATCCAGTACGTCATGCCAAACAGCTCGATCCGGATATCCGCCAGCATACCGCTCATATAAATATATTCCTTCAGCACACCGATGCTGAGCAGAAGGCCGCAGATACAGCACCACTGATTTACCTTATTTTTCGGACTGGAAACATACACCAGAAAGTACATAATCCAGATCAGCACCGTAAAAAGCAAAAGAAATTCCACCGGAAATCCCTGTTCCATCCTCATCCCTCCTGACCTCGGCCGCTGCCATCGCCTCGCCAAACCGTTACAATCGTAATTACTGTAGCATACCGCAAAGACAAAAGCAAGAATGGAAAAGAGCCTTGACTTTTCTATAAAAAGCAACTATAATGTAATCGCAGCATGGATTTGTTGGATGTTATAATTCACTAGTTATTAGAGATTATGCTTTCTATATAATCTGTAATGACTAGTGAATTTTTCTTTCTTCAAATCTTGGCAAAGTTCCCAGTTTTCCGTACATCCGGCCCAACGGCCGCAGGTTTGGGAAACTGCCGCTATTATTTATTTTTTATGGAGGTACCAAAATGAATAAGGGTACAGTTAAATGGTTCAACGCAGAAAAAGGCTATGGTTTCATCACTGGCGAGGATGGTGCCGATGTATTCGTACACTTCTCCGCGATTCAGGGAGAAGGCTTCAAGTCTCTTGATGAGGGACAGGCTGTTACTTACGACTTAACCGAGGGCGCCCGCGGCATGCAGGCTGCCAACGTTGTAAAGCTGTAATTACGCATAGATTCCATGAACCAAAAAAGGGTCCCGCGAAAGCAGGACCCTTTTTATTCCCTTACTGCAGAACCTTTCCGGCATCCGCATATTTTTTGATATTCGCCGCGCCGGCGTATTTCTGTACCCGGTCGTCGTCCACAATCACCAGTGTCGGCGCCTGCATAATTCCGTACTTTCTCGCAAGCTCCGGATTCTCCTCCGCGTCGATGAGCTTATACTTCTCATCCTTCAGAATCTCTTTGGCAATTTTACAGTTGGGACAGGTCTTCGTGGTGAACAGATAGCGGATTCCCCTGGCCGGCTTGATCTCCACCCGGTCTTTGCTCACCGTCACAATGCTTCCCGGAACCTTTTTCATGGAAGAAGTCTGAATATCGTAAACCTTCCGGTTTTTGTATTCCTGGGCCTTTCCGTCGTTGAAATTCTGCACCGGGCGGTAGTAGCCGGTGATACGGCTGTATACCTCCGCCTTTTCTCCGCATTTCGGGCAGGTAAAATGCTCTCCGGCGATGTAGCCGTGGGTGCTGCACACGGAATAGGTGGGCGAAATCGTATAATACGGCAGCCGGTAGTTTTCCGCGATCCGGCTCACCAGCTTCGCGGCGGATTTCCAGCTTGGCAGCTTTTCTCCCAGGAACGCGTGGAACACAGTTCCGGAAGTGTACAGAGTCTGCAGCTCATCCTGGATATCCAGAGCGTCGAAAATATCGCTGCTGTAGTCCACCGGCAGGTGCGAGCTGTTCGTGTAATAGGGCGTATCCCCGGGCTTTCCGGCAGTGATAATATCCGGCCAGCGCTTTCTGTCGTGCTTTGCCAGACGGTAGGCCGTGGACTCGGCGGGCGTGGCTTCCAGGTTATACAGGTCGCCGTACTCCTCCTGATACTTCACCAGGCGCTCACGCATATGGTTCAGGACGTTTCTGGTAAACTCCTGGGTTTCCCTATGCGTCAGATCCTTCCGCAGCCAGCGGGCGTTTAAGCCGGCTTCATTCATTCCCACCAGGCCGATGGTGGAGAAATGATTGTCAAAGCTTCCCAGGTAGCGCTTCGTGTAGGGATACAGGCCCTCGTTCAGAAGCTTTGTGAGTACCTCTCTCTTTCTCTTCAGCGAGCGAGCGGAAATGTCCATCATGTGATCCAGGCGGCTGTAGAACTCCTCCTCTGTGGCGGAGAGGTAGGCGATCCGGGGCATATTGATGGTGACAACCCCCACGCTTCCTGTGCTCTCCCCGGAGCCGAAGAAACCGCCGGTCTTTTTGCGCAGTTCCCTCAGATCCAGGCGCAGGCGGCAGCACATGCTGCGCACATCGCTGGGCTGCATATCACTGTTTATGTAGTTGGAAAAATACGGAGTGCCGTACTTCGCCGTCATTTCAAAAAGAAGGCGGTTGTTTTCCGTGTCGGACCAGTCAAAGTCTTTTGTGATGGAATAGGTTGGAATCGGATACTGGAAGCCTCTGCCGTGGGCGTCACCCTCGATCATGGTTTCAATAAACGCCTTGTTCACCATATCCATCTCTTTTTTGCAGTCCTTATAGCAGAAATCCATCTCCTTTCCGCCCACGATGGCCGGCAGGTCCGCCAGGTCGTCCGGAACGGTCCAGTCCAGCGTAATATTGGAAAAGGGCGCCTGGGTTCCCCAGCGGCTGGGAGTGTTTACGCCGTATACGAAGGACTCGATGCACTTCTTCACTTCACGGTAGCTTAAACGATCCGCCTTCACAAACGCGGAAAGGTAGGTGTCAAAGGAGGAAAATGCCTGGGCTCCGGCCCACTCGTTCTGCATGATTCCCAGAAAATTCACCATCTGATTGCACAGAACCGACAGATGCTTTGCCGGAGCGGAGGTAATCTTGCCCTCGATGCCCCCAAGGCCTTCGGTAATCAGCTGCTTTAAGGACCAGCCTGCGCAGTAGCCGGTGAGCATGGACAGATCATGGAGGTGGATGTCCGCGTTCCGGTGCGCGTCGGCAATCTCCTGGTCATAAATCTCCGACAGCCAGTAGTTAGCCGTAACCGCTCCGGAGTTGGACAAAATCAGGCCGCCCACAGAGTAGGTTACCGTGGCGTTTTCCTTCACCCGCCAGTCTTCCACCTTCACGTAGCTGTTCACGATCTCCTTATAGTCCAGGATGGTGGACTTCATATTCCGAATCTTCTCCCGCTGCTTCCGGTAGAGAATATAGGCCTTGGCCACATCCCCATAGCCGGCCTGCACCAGCGTATTCTCCACGCTGTCCTGTATGCTCTCCACGTCGATCCGGCCGTCCTTGATTTTGGACTGAAAGTCCGAAGTCACACGCAGGCTCAAAAGCTCCGTCATATCCTGATTATAGTGCTTCTTCGTAGCGTCAAATGCTTTTGAAATCGCACCCCCGATTTTCGCTATATCAAATTCTGCCACTTCACCGTCGCGTTTTACTACTTTAAACATGATTATCTCCTTCCTGTGCTGTCATCCGAAACCCGGGAAAACGCCCTTCGCCGCGTAGCATGATCCGCGCGCCGCGCTCCTTCCGGGAAGCTTTTCCGGTCCCGCGGCTGTCCTTTCCGCCGCGGCATGGAACCATTGTAGCAAAACTTTGATTTGAAGTCAATTAGGCAAAAACACCATATCTTGCATCCTATTTTAAGATCAGACACAAGATATGGTGTTTTTTAAAGACTCGGGAGTCACGAAAACCTACGTGGAAAGCGGTTTTCAGACCATATGGTAAATTTCACGAGGGACCTGGGCGCGGATGGAAATTCCCTCCGGAAGATATTCTTCTTCCAAAAGACGTCCCTTGCTGCGGATCAGCTGCAGCACCCCTGCCCGGCCGTATGGAATCAGGCGTTCCACATAGATCTGGTCTCTGCTCAGGATGTCTTCCAGAATGTCCGTAAGCCCGGAAAGCCCCTCCCCGGTCTTCGCCGAAAGGGTCACGCTGTAATCCGCCCGGAAATCCCGGAAGGTGCGGGGCGCTTCCAGCTTATCCGCTTTGTTGAACACCGTCACCACGGTTTTGTTCTTTACCTCCAGCTCCCGGAGGGTGTCGTACACCACCTGCATCCGCTCGTCCATCCCCGGAGCCGCGGCGTCCACCACATGAATCAGGATATCCGCGTACTTTGCCTCCTCCAGGGTGCCTTTAAAGGCTTCAATCAGATGATGGGGCAGCTTCCGGATAAAACCCACGGTATCCGTCAAAAGCAGCTCCTGCTTTCCGGGCAGATCAAGCACTCTGGTGGTAGTGTCCAGGGTGGAGAACAGCAGATCGTCCTCATAGATATCCGATCTGGTCAAAGCGTTTTCCAGGGAACTCTTCCCCGCGCAGGAATAGCCCACAAGGGCCGCCACCTTCAGGCTGCCCTTTTTCCTGCCGGCCCGGATGACGTCCCGGTGGCGCTCCACCTCCGCAAGCTCCCGCTTCAGGCGGCCGATCCGCTCATGGATCAGACGCCGGTCCATCTCCAGCTTTTTTTCTCCCGGTCCTCTGGTGCCGATCCCGCCGCCAAGGCGGGACAGAGAATTGCGCAGTCCCACAAGCCTCGCCGCCCGGTACTTCAGCTGGGCCAGCTCCACCTGCAGCTTTCCTTCGCTGCTGACGGCCCTGCCGGCAAAAATATCCAGAATCAACAGCGTCCGGTCGATGACCTTGCAGGAAAGCTCCCGTTCCAGATTATTCAGCTGCGCAGGCGTCAGCTCGTCATCACAGATAATCCCGTCAGCCTCTGTCTCGTTCAAAAGATCCAAAAGCTCTTCCAGCTTTCCCTTTCCCACATACGTAGCTGGATGGGGCTCCTCCCTGGCCTGAAGCACCGTCCCAAGCACCTTCGCTCCGGCCGTTCTGGCCAGCTCCCGAAGCTCCGCCAGGGAATCCAGAGCCTCCTCCTGGCTTCCCATCTGTACACCTACCAAAAGGTAGCTCTCTGTTTTCTCTCCAAATTCATACATGCGCATCGTCTCCTGTCAGCCTTGCCTTTTTACCCGGCAGCTTCCGTATCTTTGCCGCATCCGCGTTTCCGCCCTGCAGCGGCACTCCGCGCGTCCGCGTATGACCTTCCCTTTTCGCTCAGCGGCGCCCGCGTATGCCCTTTTCTCACTCAGCGGCTCAGAAGGAAGGCGTACTCCTTCTGACCCTTTTCATCCTCCGGATACTGCTCCACATAGGACGCGGCACGCTCTAAGGCTCCGTCGAAATCTCCCTGGTACTCCAGGGCCACAATGGCGTTGTAGGCCAGATCCTGCTTTCCCTCCTCCCCGTCCAGGGCAAGCCCCCGGTCGGCGTTTTCCAGAGCAGAGGCATAGTCTCCGTCCGCAATATCGCACAGCACCAGGCCGTTTACGCACTGGGGCGTCTCTCCGTATTCCTCGATGCAGCTCTGGTAAGTCATCCTGGCGTGATCCGTGTCGTCCATGGCCAGATAAATCTCTCCCAGAAGCAGCCGTCCCTCCAGATCCAGACTGTCAGCGGAGGCGGACAGCAGCGCCTGGGCCTTGTCATATTCTTCCAGATAATAATAAATTCTGGCCTTCTGATAAGCAGTATTTCCATCGGACCCCTGAATATTCAAAGCCTGCTGCAGATACGTGTCCCCCTCCGCCGAAAGATTCTGCTCCCGGTAGCACTCATAGATATCCAGCAGCATATCGTAATCATCCGCGTTTAAGCTGGCCGCCGTGTCAAACTCCGTCTTCGCCGTGCTGGTATCTCCCAGCTTCATGCAGCTCGCGCCCTTTATATAATGGGCGTTTCCCTCATTTGCCAGAACCAGGATCTGGTCGCAGGTTTCCGAAGCGCCCGCGTAGTCCTCCCCCTGATACTGCGCCGCCGCCTTGTAATACAAAATATCCTTTTCCGTTTCCCGCATCCGGTCGTCCGTAAGGGCCAGCGCCTGGTCAAAGGCGTCCACCGCCTGGCCATACTCACCCATGGCCATATAAGCCATGCCGGTTCCCCGGTACGCCTCAACCAGAAGCTCGCCTCCCTGGATAACCTCTGAAAAATCCGTCAGCGCCTCCTCATAGGCGCCGTTTTCAATGTTCGTCATACCCGCGTCGAGTCTTGCCTGCAGCTCTTCGTCCGCCCCGCAGCCCGTCAGAAGGACCGCCAGCACTCCAAAAAGAGCAAGCCCGTTTCTTTTCTTCAATGGTGATTCCTCCCCTCGCCATGCCGCGGAAAGCCTGTACCAGGCCCTGCCGCGTGTCAGCACAGGGCCCGGACATTCCTCTTTCTCTATGTCCGGGCCTTGCGCGCCTTTTATTGATTTATTCCCACGAGCAACGAGCCAAGCGGACATGCCTGCATGTCCATTTCATTTGGCGACTGCCGCTTCGTAACCGTTCATCTATACTGAACGGTTACACGATTTACTTAGTATAGCAGATATTTTTTGAAATGGCAACCGCTCAAAAATGCCATCAGCAACGACAATGCAGCGGTTCAGCTCTGCTGAACCGCTGCCGTCCCGGAAACCACAGGATAAAATACCCAGGTTTCTCCCTCCGCGCTCTCCGGCAGGCGTTTTCGGAAAATCCAGGTATCGAAATCATTAAATTTCCGGTCATTATAAACTCCGTATGAAAAGCTCACGTACCCCGGCCCGTTCTTTGTGGTGAAGGGGCGGATCAGCACCCTGTTTCGGGATTTCATCACCACTTTTGCGCGCTTCCAGCCCGTCTTTTTCTTCTTCCACTGTTCGATCTGCCAGTATCTTCCCACCTTCCGGCTCAGATACAGCACATTCGCTTTTTTGGAGCTGAACGCCATGCCCCCGAAATACCAGGACGGCCGGTAAAAGGCGCTGCCGCTGTTGGTCAGGGTCGCGGTCTGCTTTTTCTTTCCTTTCACTTCCGTCACCCGGTAGTCCGCGTCCGAAGCGTCGCTTCCGCTGGCGTAGGCGATGACGGTCCGTTTTCTCTCCGTAAATCCCACATCCAGGAGACGGTTGCGGCTTCCCTTTTCCTTTTTCACGGCCACGTCCGCCTTTTTAAAGGACAGGCCCCATCCCTTGCTTTTCAGCCGGTAGAGGTTCTTATTCTGCTGATCCGTCACCGTCTTCCGGTTGGGATTATAAAACGCCACCCGAAGATCCGTATTGCTGTTTCGGGGATAAGAGCTCATCACGAGACGGATGTCGTCGCTGTCCGTACAGGGCATGGCTTTTACATAGTACTGGACTGTTCCGCCGTCTATGACATTTCGGAAATCAGACCAGCGAAGCCCGTCCCGGCTGTAGGAAACCGCCCAGGTAAAGCGTCTGGACTGGCCGTTGGAAAGCTGCTTCCAGGAATACCGCAGCCTGGTAAACAGAAAGTAGCCCTTATCGTTTTTTACAAGCTGGATGTAAGTACACTTGGCCGGGGTCTTCAGCATCACCGGTTCCTCCCAGTCCCGGATGCTTTCCGGCTCCTTGGAGACGTACAGCTTCAGGTAGCTCCGGGAATTGTGGCCCGACGTAATGTAGATCAGCCGCCCGTCCCGCAAAACCTCCACAGCCCCTGCGTTGTGATCGTCCGCCTTTTCCCGGGCAATCTTCACCTTTCTTTGATTGCCGTTGGTATTGTCGTAGGAAATCAGGCCGCAGCTGCCGTCCGAATCCACATAGGAGGTATACGTTTTATCGGATTTTCCCTTATACCGGACCGACAGCGGATAGACCCACCAGGAATTGATTCCCTGGTTGTCCGAATAGACCGTATTCTCTGCCCGTGAACGCGGGGCGGCGCTGACGCCAAGCCCTCCCCCCAGAAAACACAGACACGCGGCTAAGAGCGCCGGATATACCGCGAAAATCCGTTTCCATCCGGCGCGTTTTAAAACAAATTCCGTCGATGCCTTTCTTTTCATTTTTCCCCTCTTTTTCCGTCATTTACCTGAACGCTTCCGGCTCCTGAGCCAGCAGAATCCTGCACTGCTTTTTCCAGCAGGCAATACCGTATGTGAACTACCCATTGTCTAAAGCCAATGGGCTTCCTGCTTCATCGACCTCGTAACCTACTATCTCCACAGGCGTGAATTCGGGCAGTCCCTGCCCTATACTTGTTTCGTTATGCTAGTTGCCTTAATCCTT
>DVIQ01000006.1 GCA_018711185.1 Candidatus Limivivens intestinipullorum
GGTGGAAAAGGGCGGGATTGATCTTTTAACGCCCCTTTCGGAGATCCTGCCGGAATATGCCCACATGAACCGCTGGGAAGAGGATGGGGCGGTTCCCTGCGAAAGGCCTATCCTGATCCGGGATCTTCTGAATATGACCTCGGGAATCTGCTATCCGGGGACGGAGGGGTGCGCGGCACAGATGCAGCTTCTTTTTGACGAGATTCAGGGAAAGGTGGAGACGCCTAAGGCCTATACCACCCGGGAGGTGGTGCGTATGGCGGCCAGGGTTCCCCTTGCTTTTGAACCGGGGACGAAATGGGGCTACGGCCTCTCCGCGGACGTCCTGGGAGCCGTGATCGAGGAAGTGACGGGGATGTCTCTGAGGGAGTATTATCAAAGGACGATTTTTGAACCCCTGGGCATGGAGGACACGGACTTTTATGTGCCGCAGGAGAAGAGGGGACGTTTAAGCGAGCTTTACCGGATCGGCGAAAAGGGTCTTGAAGTTGAGACCAAACGGCATTTGGGACTTTCCTACGGCAGCCGCGTGCCGGCCTTTCAGTCGGGAGGAGCCGGGCTTTTCTCTACGCTTTCCGATTATTCCCGCTTCGCCCGGATGCTGGGCGGCAGGGGAACCTTTGAAGGCAGGCGGATTCTGTCCCCGGGGACCGTGGAATTCTTTACGAGGGATCAGATGGCCTGGGGCGTGGACACAAGCGGTTTCTTCGGACAGATGAGGGGCTATGGCTATGGAAATCTCATGCGCGTACACACCCAGCCTGGCAATTCCGGCGTTTTCTCCTCAACAGGAGAATTTGGCTGGGACGGCTGGACCGGCCCGTATTTTTCCGTGGATTTGAAAACGGGACTTGTGCTGGTGACCATGACCCAGGTCGCGGAGTTCGGGGATTACAGCCTGATACGGAGACTGAAGAATATTGTGGAGAGCCGCTTCTGACCAAAGTATGGACATGCAGGCATGTCCGCTTGGTTCGTTGCTCGCGGGCCCAGGTCTGCGCACATGCTGCGCGGACCGTAAGAAAATGATTCAGGAGTGCAAAATCCCATCGCCGCAGGCGATTTTAAATGGATTTTGCATGTAACAGTTCAGCCCTGCTGAACCGTTACAAATTTTCAGAATAGATAAACAGGAGGAGTACATGAAACGAATTGCGAAATTTCATAAAGTGAGCTTTGAACAGTTCTGCGAGGGATGGCAGGGAGAGTTTCCCGGGTTTCCAATAGAGGCGATCCGCGGGATTTACGAGGAAATCCGCCTTCCACGGAGGGCTACCCGAGGTTCTGCCGGCTATGACTTTTTCAGCCCGGTGGATTTTACCCTAAAGCCCGGAGAGACCATAAAGATTCCTACGGGAATCCGGGTGGAAATGGAAGAAAACTGGGTGCTTCAGTGCTATCCGAGAAGCGGGCTGGGCTTCAAGTACCGGCTGCAGCTGAACAACACTGTGGGGATTATTGACAGCGATTATTTTTATTCGGACAACGAGGGGCATATTTTCGCGCGGATTACCAACGACAGTAATGAAGGCCGCACAGTGGAGGTAAAGGCCGGCACGGGCTTTATGCAGGGGATTTTTGTGGAGTATGGAATTACAACGGACGACGACGCTCAGGGAATCCGGAACGGAGGCCTTGGCAGCACAACAAATGAACTGTAACGAAAAAAGAATTGACAAACAGAGGCAAAGGGCATATACTTTCAGAAGAATAGTTTGATAATCAAAGTATATGGAGCCGAACCTATGAGAATAAAAATTATTGGGACCGGAAGTGCCGTTCCGGAGAATATTGTAACAAATCAGATGCTTTCCGAGATCATGGATACCAGCGACGAGTGGATTACTACCAGAACCGGCATTCGCCAGAGAAGAATCGCGGTGACGGAGACGACTTCCGGGCTGGCTTCCCAGGCTGCCAGGAAGGCCCTTGAGGATTCCGGGTGCAGCCCTGAAGAGATTGACCTGATTATTGTAGCCACCTTTTCGCCGGATCGCTGTATGCCAAATACAGCCTGCACCGTCCAGGCGGCTCTGGGGTGCAAAAATGCCGTGGCCTTTGATCTGAACGCGGCCTGTTCCGGTTTTTTGTTCGCTCTGAACACGGCTCAGGCATATATGGCCGCCGGGATTTACCGGACCGCCCTTTTGGTGGGAGCGGAAGAGATTTCAAAGACAGTGGACTGGAAGGATCGCTCCACCTGCGTGCTCTTTGGAGACGGGGCGGGAGCCGCGGTGGTGCAGGCCCGGGAAGGAACCCCCATGGCTTTTGTTCAGTATTCCGATGGGACAAAGGGAGAGGTGCTGACCTGTTCAGAGAAGGCTCTGAAAAATCCCTGGGCAGAGCCTGCGGAGGATCCCCGGATGCTTTGTATGGACGGGCAGGAGGTATTCAAATTCGCCGTCCGGAAGGTACCGGAATGTATCCATGAGGTAGCGCGGCAGGCGGGAATTTCGGTCTCTCAAATCGACTGGTTCCTGCTGCACCAGGCCAACAGCCGGATCATCGATTCCGTGGCGAAGCACCTTGGCGTTTCCCGGGAACGGTTTCCGATGAACCTGGACCGCTACGGAAACACATCGGCGGCCAGTATTCCGCTGCTGCTGGATGAGGTTCGGCGTGAGGGACGTATCCGGGAAGGAGACCTGGTGGTCCTTTCCGGATTTGGAGCCGGACTGACCTGGGGCGCGGCGCTTCTTGAGTGGTAAGTTCTGATCAGATGTAAGTTCTGATCGTATAAAGGAACGGTTACTGCAGCTTTTCTATGGATCGGCGAAGGGCATCTTCCCGATCCGTAAGCAGGAGCTTTTCACTCCATCTGCTGTAAGCTTTGCTCGGAAAACGAAGGAAAAAAGCGACGGCATCGGGATTTTTGGACAGATCGGCCGTCAGATAAAGGATAGCGGTTTCGTCGGGAAGGAAGACTTCCAGAAGCCGGTATCCTTTTTCTGTCTCCCGGGAAATGCGGTTCCCCAGGGCCCCAAGCGCTTCTTTCCGGGGTTTTTGCGTTTGTGTGTATATGGCTTCTGCCTCTGCGGCGTGGGTGTATCCGCCGGCTTTCATTTCACAGAGCATTTCTTCTAAAGAGAAGAGAAGGGCTTTCTCTTCCTCAGCGTCCGGGATGGACAGAAGTCCGTTTTTGCGCCGGATGTCCAGAGCCTCTTTTTTTCTGTCAAGATACCGGGCAAAGGCGTCCCGGTCCATGGCCTGTTCCTTCACCGGGAGAAAGAGGGCATCCAGGGCGCTGCCGCGGTTTTGCTTTTCACGGTACTCGGCGAACAAAGTCCTGAGGCGTTCATTAATCAGGGAGGCTATCGCAAGGCGCTCGTCAAAGGGCGCGTCCCTGAGCCGTTCGTTCAGCTCTTTGGCGTCGGCTTCCTCCATGCTGCCGGATAAATAGTCTTCCAGGGAAAGGGTTCGCTGGTATTTGCAGAAGAGGCGGTAATAGAGGGCGAACTCTCTTGCCGTTTCCTCGTGGCGCAGGTACTGGGAAAACAGCTCACCGTTTACGGGCTCCCCAAGGCATTCCAGAGCCAGAAGCATACAGGAGAGATCTTCCCAGCCCCTGGCGGTGACGAAAGAGGGATCCTCCGCGTCCAGACGGTAGCGGCAGAACCGGTCGGGGTGGATGGAGAGATAGGAGAGTATGGACGGATGAATCCCTTTGCGGACGGCGTATTCTTTCCAGACCGGAAAGTCGGCCTCCACTTCTATGTATTTGACCCGGTCCAGGGTGGCGGTGTCAAATTCCCGGACAGAGCGGTTATACTCCGGAGGGTTTCCAGCGGCGGCAATGATCCAGCCCTCGGGTACCGGATGGGTACCGAAGGTCTTTTCCTGGAGAAACTGCAGAATGACAGGGGAGAGGGTTTCGGAGACGCAGTTGATTTCATCGATAAAGAGAATCCCCTTTGTTTTCTTTGTCCGCTGCATATACTGGTAGACAGAGGCGATGATTTCGCTCATGGTGTATTCAGTGACAGAGAACTTGCGGCCTTCAAAGGTTGTCTGACGGATGAAGGGAAGACCGATGGCGCTTTGACGGGTGTGGTGCGTCATGGCATAGGATACCAGGCCGATTCCGCATTCGGTAGCGATCTGCTCCATAATGGCTGTCTTTCCGATTCCGGGTGGCCCCATCAGGAGAATGGGACGCTGCTTGTTTCTGGGAATCCGGCAGGGGCTGTCCTGGGGCAGCTCCTGGTAAGCCCGAAAGGTGCGCTTGATTTCTTCCTTAGCTTCTTTAATGTTCATAGTTCCATACCTCATTTCCTTCCTTCCCAAGATCCAGGCACAGACGGATAATCCAGGGAGGAATCTTATATTCGAGAAACCGGTAGTCTGTAAAAACAAAGGCGGTTTCATAAGCCGGCTGCTTTGACGGATAGATGCCGTCGCCGTCTGTAAAATACAAAAGCCCCCCAAGGTGCTTGAGCCGGCCCTCCCGGCAGAGCTTGTCCACATAGGTGAATACCGGCGTAAAGTCCGTTCCGCCCCGGCCGGAGACGGTGAGATTCTGGCTGCAGCGTTTCCAGTCCTTCGCGCAGGTGATCACCGTGTGCTGCTGAATCATGGAGTCGCACTGGATCAAGTGTACGTTCATCCGGGGAAAGAAGCTGTCGGGATCCAGGAGGATGCCCTGACATTCTTCCAGAAAACGGCGCACGGTTTCTTCGGAGCAGGAGCCGGAGGTGTCAATGGCAATGACCAATTCCTCCACCTTTGCCGTTTCTCTGGTTTCCAGCGGTTCGATCAGAGGAAGATTCCCGTAGCGCTGCAGCCCATAGCAGTAGGGAATATAGTCAAAGCTTCCCGGATCCTGCCCCATCTCTTCTTTTTTTACGGAAAAGCGTCTGAGATAGCGGCGGAAATCATAGCGGTTCTTTTGACGCAGAATGATTTTCTCCACCCGGCTTCCGGGAAGCGCGCCTCTGGACCGGGACGCAGTGCGGACAGCCGGGGAGGAGGCCGCAAAATGCTGCCACTTTTTCAGAATCTGCTCCATACGCAGCAGCCGTTTTTCCTCTTCCTCATGGTCGGATATGTCAAAGCCGCCTGCCCCATCGGAATGAGAACCATTTTCCATTCCAAACGGAAGAACTGCGCTGTCCTCACAGGGGCCTTCCCTGACGCGGCTTCTGGAAATTTGCCCTTCATACCAGGGATCATGGTCATCGCAGCCTGGCTTTTCCCGGGGCATAAGGGCAGGCTCCTTTAAAAACAATTGATACAGATTTTCCGCGGAAACCGCGGAAGTTCGTGAAAATATGGGGGTGTAAAGCTTTCTGCGTCTTTCCTGTTCCTCTTTTCCTTCAGACGGCTCCCAGGGGAGGCGGTCGAGAAGCCACCAGACGGCAAGGTCGCAGGCAGTATCCCAGAGTTTCCTGCGGCAGTTCTTTGGCGGGAAAATATGGAGATACAGGCAGTGCATAGTCAGATGCAATAAGAACCGGCTCAGCCGGCCATCCAGATAGAGAGCAGTCAGCTGTCCGGGGTCAAAGAAAAGAAATTCCCCGTCCGTAGCCGGTTTTCCGCCCGGAACCGCCTTTGGGCGCAGATCCGAGACAGCCAGCCCTAGAAAGGGAAAGCGGCTGCAGATCCGCAGCTTTTCCACGCGGAAAATCTCATCAGCCAGAGCATCCGGCGTCAGATTTTGGACGCGGGAACTGTCCGCGGGATCCGGCCGCGGACAGTTCCCGCGCACGATCAGAGCGGTAAGCTCCGTCCGTCCAAGGGAGGCCGCCAAATCGGCGGCTTCGGACAGAAGGGCGGAAGTTCCCCATCCGGTGCGAAGAAGGGCGGATAACAGGCGTGGTTTATTTTCCTTTACCGCCAAGAGAACGGCAGGACGGATACGGCGCCGGATATAGGACTGATAGCGCTCGGTAAGGACATCCGGCAGAGGTTCCCCTCCAAACAGGCGGTTCAGGGCGATGGTCAGCTTTTTCGCTTCCTGTTTTGTGGTGAGAAAAAGTTCGTCGGGATTTTGCAAGGCAGCTCCTCCTGTTGATTTATTCCCGCGAGCAACGAGCTAAGCGGACATGCTTGCATGTCCATTTGTCGGTGCTGTGTGCCGGCGGCACACGTTTAGCACCGACCGAAACGGAGTGCACATCTTTATTGTAACGCACATTCGAAAAAAAACAAGGAAAGACATTCTTTTTTTTGCGAAATAGGGGTTGACAATTCATGAGAAATCGTGTAAATTTAAAATGATAGATAACAATAAAAAGAAATATTCTATAAAGGCAAAACTGTTGAAAAGCAGTGACGCAAAGCCACAGGGTCTAAGGTCTTGAGAGACTATGACAGCCGGTTGCCGCAAGTATGGTTTGTGTAGAAAGGATATGACTGCGCTCTTTCGGCGACCGTTTATGGACTGATAGTGTTTCATAAGCGGTTTTTTTAGGTATTTCTTTCAGGCTTGTTTACAAAGGAGTAGGATAAGTATGAAAAAGAGATTTGCGCAGATTGCAGGCATCGTGTTAGCAGTGGTTCTGGTGGGCGGTGTGATTTTAACACGGCCGAGAGAGGTAAACGAAGATATTTTAACTGCGAAGGTAGATGTGTTTGAGGAAGAGACAGACAGCTCTGAAGTTGTAATTGACGACGAAGAAGTCCCTCTGGCAAGCGCTCCAAAGGTTAAGACGACCACATCCTCAAAGACAACAACGAAAAAGCAGAAGATGAAAGCGGCTTCGAAGAAGTCGAAGACCACTACAAAAACAAAGACCAGGAAATCCAAAAAGACGGTAAATAGTTCCAGTAAGTCTGTGACAAAAGAGACCACGGTTAAGACCACGACTCGCACCACAGTAAAGAAAAACTCAAAGATTAAAACGATCCGCACAACGGTCAAGACGACGATTAAAACGACGACGAAAAGTCTGGGCGGCAGCGTAACCAGCGGCTCCGGTTCCTCCGGGCAGGGAACTTCTTTGCGCCAACTGGCATCCAAAGCGGACAGCAGCGTGCTGAACGCATTCGAAACTCTGGGATTTGAACTGAGATATAACACAAACGCTCCTTACAGCGGAGCCTTTAATCCCACAGGCGGCTACATAGAGCTGAAGAAAGCGGACGGCGATTACCTGCTTCATGAACTGGGACATTTTGTAAGCTTCCTTGTTGACGGAGCGGATTCCACCAGTGAGTTCAAAGAGATTTTCCAGTCGGAGAAAAGCAAATATACGGCTTCGAATAAGGCTTACGTCCTTACGGACAGCGCTGAGTATTTTGCCGAGTCGTATAAGAACTATAAGGAGAACCCCTCAAAGCTTCGCTCTGAGAGACCTCAGACGTACGAGTATATCGCTTCGTGCGTGAAAAAAATTACGCCTTCCCTGGTATCCGAGATAAAAGGAATCTACGGATATCTTTGGAAATAAAATACTTGCCATCATACAAAAAAGGCCGGAAACGGCCTTTTTTGTTGCATATTTTTTCGGCAGTTCGTCCCAGATCTGTGCAGACCGTAAGAACGGTACCCATTCTTTTGGGCAAATTGTAAGAAAAAGTTGAAATCGGACGCAAAAAATAATATAATAACACTTACGTAAGATGCTTTTCGTACAAGCCGCGCAGCGGATTGGACGAAGGCAAACAGTGAAGCGGGGCGCGCGTTCGCCTTATCCATCAAAGGAGAAACATCTGGTAATATGAGCACATTTCACAGTAATGAATACCCCCTTTCTAACAGCCAGCAAAATATATGGAGTCTGGAACAGGCGTATCCGGGCACTTCGATTAATAATATCTGTGAGACCGTCCGGATTCGGGGAAATTTCGATATTCCGCTGCTCCAGGAATGTCTGAACCGGATTGTAGCGTCAGATCCGGGACTTCGCACGCAGATTCGCCTGAAGGAGGACGGGACGCCTGTTCAGTATGAGACGGCCTATCAGGAATGCCAGTTTCCAGTGCTGGATTTTTCTTCCACAAATCAAAACGGTCTTGCCTACTGGGAGAGTATGAAGACCAGGGAGGCTATGCCCCTTGCGGACTGCCCGCTGTACGCGTTCTGGATTCTGCGCTGGGGTGAGCATGAGGGCGGTGTTCTGGTAAAAACGCATCATCTGATATCCGACGGCTGGTCGGAAGTTGACCTGATCAACCGGATCGCAACCACCTATCTGTCGCTTCTGAACGGAGAGGAGCCGGATTTGTCCAACCGCGTCAGCTATCAGCGGCATGTGGAAGCGGAGCAGGCATACCTTGCTTCAAAGGCCTGCGAGCGGGATAGCCGGTATTGGAAGAAGATTCTGCAGGAGCCCTGCGCTCCGGTGACTTTAAAGGACGGAAGCGGCGCGGAGATAAGCCCGGTAGGGCAGAGGCTGACCTTTGAACTTCCGGACAAGCTGAATCACGCCATCAACGCGTACTGCAGCGCCGGCCGCATCGCTCCGTTTCTGGTCTATTACATGGCTGTGGCGATTTACCTTACCAGGGTGCGAAATGCCGAAAGGCTCTGCATCGGCGCGCCGGTCCACAACCGCGGCAGCCTTGAGGACAGAAATACTACTGGGATGTTCGTGAGTACCCTTCCTTTTTTCTGCCGGGTAGAGGAAGACTGGAGCTTCCGGGATTTTACAGAGAAGCTGGGAGAACAGTGGCTTGAGCTGCTGCGCCACCAGAGATTTCCCTTCGCCCGGATTTTGGAGACAGCCAGAGAGGTACAGCCCCAGGCTGGCGGAAAGCTGTTTCATCTGGTGCTTTCCTTCCACAACAGCCATGCCTACCGGAATAAAAACACATCCGTTTATTTCAGCGGCCAGTGGCATTACGCGGGATACCAGGCAGAGCATATCTGCATACATCTGAATAATATCGAAGATGAAAATGCGTATACGGTAAACTATGATTACCTGACTCAGCTGTTTTCCAAATATGATATTGAGGATTTCCACAGGCATCTGACAAATCTGCTGAGCAAGGCCTTGGAGGAACCGGATCGCCCGGTGATGGAATTGCCGATTATGGACGCGGAGGAGGAAAACCGTGTGCTTTATACCTTCAACCGGACCCGGCGGTATGGTTTTGAGGGGACCCTTTGCCAGAAGCTTGAGGAGATCTGCCGAGATTTTGCAGACAAGGTGGCAGTGATCGAGAACGGCAGCCGTTATTCTTATCGTCGGCTGTGGACGGACTGCCAGGAGCTTGCGTCGGAAATCGCGGACAATGCCGTCGGAAAAGAACCTGTGATCGCTTTGATGCTGCCCAAATCCTATGCGCTTCTGTGTGCTATGGCGGCGGTGATTGCCAGCGGATGCGCCTGGGTAATCACGGATCCGAAGCTTCCGGCGAAGCGTCTCGGCAAAATTTTGCGGGACAGCCGGGCAGCGGCGGTTCTGACGGAAGGAAATTTAAGAGAGATACTGGGCGGAGATGTTTTGGAAATACCGGAAATCAATGCTTTGGACTTTTTAGGGCGGGGAAACAGACAGCCGAAGCGGGAGAATGGGTCGGATACGCATAGCCTGGCCTATGTGGTCTATACCTCCGGAAGCACCGGCGAGCCAAAGGGTGTGGAGATCGAGCAGCATTCCCTGCTGAATTTCGCGGAAGCGGTACAGCCTCTCTATGGGCAGGGGGCGGTGCTTTCTCTGTGCAGCATCGGATTCGACGCGTTTTTGCTGGAGAGCATTGTTTCTGTGCTGAATGGACAGACCATTGTGCTGCCCGAAGAAGGAGACGCGGAAAACCCACAGGCGCTGGCAGAATTAATCCGCAGATATGCCGTGGGTTTCCTGTCTGTAACGCCGTCCAGACTAACGGCTTTTCTGAAAAATCCGGAGTTTTTAAAGGCCGCCGGCAGACTGGAAGCGGTGGTATGCGGCGGAGAGGCGTTTCCAAGCAGCCTGCTTCGTACTTTATCCCGGTGCACGCGGGCGCGGATTTACAATCAGTACGGTCCTTCGGAGACGACCATCGGCGTGGGGACCGCGCTGCTGAACGGAGCCACCCGGATTACCGTGGGGCCGCCTATGCGCAACTGCCGCTTTTATGTGCTGGATAAACGGAGAAGGCCCCTTCCGGCGGGAACCTACGGAGATTTGTACATCGGCGGAGACTGTGTGGGGAGAGGCTATCGCAAAGACCCGGAAAAAACGGCTGCCGCCTTTGTGGACAATCCCTTTGAACAGAATGAACGCATGTACCGGACCGGCGATATCGCTGCCTGGACGGAGGACGGACAGCTTCTGCTGAAAGGAAGAGAGGACAGCCAGGTTAAGCTGCGGGGGCAGAGAATTGAGCTGGAGGAGATTTCTTCCATGCTGATGATGCATCCTGCCGTGCGCCAGGCGGTGGCGCGACTTCTGCCCATAGAGGGACAGAATGTCCTGACGGCCTGGTATGTGGCCAGACATCCGGTATCGGAGACAGAGCTTTTGGAGTTTTCCGCCACGTATCTTCCGGAATATATGATCCCGGCCGCTTTTGTGGAGGTGGACGAAATTCGTCTGACGCCAAACGGAAAGGTGGACGACCGTCTGCTCCCCGCTCCGGTTACGGGAAAGCGCAGCGGCGGAAATCTCCACAGCGAGACGACAGGTAAGGTTCTGAAAGTATTCCAAAAGGTGCTGAACCGGCCGGACATGGCGGGAGACGAGGATTATTTCCTATGCGGAGGGGATTCCCTGAACGCTTTGGAGGCACTTGCGGATCTGGAAGAGATCTTCCAGGTGCGCCTGCGGGTGG
>DVIQ01000062.1 GCA_018711185.1 Candidatus Limivivens intestinipullorum
CCGACTCTCCCACTTCACCTTTTACGCGTACTATATAAGTAATAGTCACAGCAGTTTCGTCAGGAACACTAAAGGTTATTTTCCCATCGTCTACCGAATAGCTTGCGCCATTATTTATTAGACTATTTCCATTACCATCGGTAATTTCGACACTTCCATTCACAAGGGAAACCACTTCTGTATTCAAAGTATCTTCCAAGGTAAGAGTACCGCTTCCAGGCGTTCCATCCAGATCCGCCTTTAGTTCATTTACCTTAATAACATACTTAACCTGATTGTTTTGGAACGTATTATTTTCCCCTGTAAAAACATCCTCTTTGCTAAGTATCGTATCACCAAGGTCAATAGATACTGTATTAGTCCATTGTGTGCCGGTACCTGAACCTTCTCCGAACCCAATTTCAGCCACATTGCTTCCCTGTAGGTTAATGTCTTCTCCTGTCGGTCTTACCTTATAAGTAAGGATTACATCTTTCCCATATTCTACGGTACCAATCGTAATCTCAGCTGTTTTATTACCATTGCTGAGCACCACCTCTATCTTTCCATTAACATTGGTAGCAGTAAATGAATTTTCTACAAACACAAAGTCACCAGTCAATGTGTCAGTAACCTTAACATTTTGGGCATCAGCCACATCCGCAGTCAGCTTAATTGTAAATACAAGATTCCCATCGTTATCTACTATATAAGATTTTTCTCCTGAAACCTTTGCCGTTTCAAGAGGTATAATTACCTTATCGATCCCAGGAAGCTCAATTTCAATAGTTTCCTTATCGGCGGTTGCCTCTTTATTCACAGATGCAAACATAGTAAAGGTTCCTGAAAAATTAGAAAGCGGATTTCCTTGCGGATCAACCAAAGCAGTCGGATTATAGTTGAAATAAACTCTGCTAGTTCCATTTTCACTCACAATTTTAAAATCACCAACAACTACTCCAGCCGGATTCAAAATGTCACCACTAGCAGTAGATACATCCAACTGCAGATCACTTATATTTGGCAAGTCGTAATAATATTTACCATTTCCATCCTTCACGTAATCCTCTGCCACCGGATTATTATCAGCGTGGAAACTATAACGCATGTTAATCTCTATAGTCGAATCACGGCTAATAGTAACCTTATCCTCACTATCTGGATCATAAGGTTTTCCATCAACATAGTAAGTATAGGAAATAGTATTTTTTGAGTCAGCAATATTATAACTTTTCAGGCCATCATTTTCATTGGCATTATTTAATAATATACCATTAGTTGCAGAGGGAATTGTACTGCTATCTATGCCCATTCTTATGCCAAAAGGCGAAAAACTATCTGTAGTAAACCCCACTGACTCAACGGCTCCCTGAGCTGTAGCCTGCACTTCATCTGTAACATCCTGCACCTGTCCGTCGTCTGTAATGTGGATAACAGAATAATTAGTAACTTCCTGTTCCTCGCTTACATCTTCAAATACAGGTTTTGCAAACGTCATGGATACACTAACTAATCCGTCTGCAGGCTCTACGCGAACTCCGTCTGCCGTAAAGTAAATATCATAAAATACATATTCCGCTTCTACATCTTCCGAGCCAAGTTCGCGTTCCGCTGCATTTATAGCTTCTCGTAAAACGCTCCCAGTCATCAAGTCTGCTCTCAGTTCTGCATCGGCTGGAATCTTTGCCTCAAGACTTGCCTCAGCAGTTACTGTTACATTTTCATCAGAATATTTGAAGGTGGTTCCATACTCAACTTCCGTTTCTCCCTCAGTTGCCTCTTCGGCCACCTCTTCCGTAACAGCCTCCGTAACCAGCTCTGTCTCAGGCTCCGTCACTTCTTCCGTAACAGCCTCAGTAACCAGTTCTGTCTCAGACTCCGTTACCTCCTCGGTTACTGCCTCAGTAACCAGTTCTGTCTCAGACTCCGTTACCTCTTCCGTAACAGCCTCCGTGGCCAGCTCTGTCTCAGACTCTGTCGCTTCCTCTGCAACCTCCTCAGTCACTTCCTCCGTAACCGCTTCGGTAACCTCTTCCGTCTCGACAACCCGTGTGGTCACCACCACAACCGTCTCGTCTGTCTGAATATTCTCAATAATGTATTCCCCATCATTTCCAGTCGTTCTGGCGGGGATCGTTCCGTCTACCAGGATCTCGGTTACTTCATATCCTTCTGCCGCAGCCACCTGGAACACAATCGTTCCATTCGTTGCCATCGCGGTGGCATTCGTCGCATCCGCGCCGTTTACTGTCACAGACGCGCCTTCGGCCACTTCAAAGGATACGGTATTCAAAACTTCTGTTTCTTCGGCTGTCTCTGAAGCCGCTTCGGTTGTTTCTTCACTAACGGCTTCCGTTATCTCTTCAGCTGCTTCCTCAGTCGCAGCCTCCGTGCCTTCTTCGCTGACCGGCTCCGTCACTTCCTCGGTTACTTCTTCTGTAACCGCCTCGGTACTTTCCTCAGTCGTTTCCTCCACGGTCTCTTCCGTAACCGCTTCCGTCTCCTCGGCTGGTACCGCGTATGTAATCTTCGCAGCCGTGGTCTGGATCTCCTGATCTGCCGGGATCTCTCCCATAGCGCTGATCACTGCGTCAAATGTAATCTCTGTTCCTGGAGTAACGCTGCTGTCGCCAAACAGGAATTCCTGAATAAAGCTCTCGCCCGGCTTCAGCATATATTCAATGTAAGTATCACCTTCCGAATCAACCTTCAGGGTAAAGGTTCTGCCGCTGGCAGGATCGGTATAAGAGTTTGTCTCATTCGCGAACTGGGGATATACCGCGTTCTCATTCCAGACATACAGTCTGGTTTCCACCGAGGCAAGCTGGCACTCTGCACCAAGGCCATACTCAACTCTCAGCTTCGCGTACTCTCCCGCATTCTGTGTGGAAGCCGGCTCTGTTTTCAGAACAAGCTTTCCGCCGATCACCGGATCTGTCTCTTCGGATACTGCTTCTGTGATCATTTCTGTAGTTCCCTCAGAAGCTGCCAAAGCCGCCGCTTCGGACTCTGCCGCCGCCTGCTGTTCCGCTGCTTTCCGAGCTGCTTCGGATTCAGCTGCCGCCTGCGCTGCTGCTGCCTCAGATGCTGCCTGCTCCTCCGCAAGACGCTGAGCCTCGGACTCTGCCGCTGCCTGCGCCGCTGCTGCCTCAGATGCTGCCTGCTCCTCCGCAAGGCGCTGAGCCTCGGACTCTGCCGCCGCCTGCGCTGCCGCTTCAGCCGCTGCCTGTTCCTCCGCAAGGCGCTGTGCCTCGGACTCTGCCGCTGCCTGCGCCGCCGCTTCAGCCGCTGCCTGTTCCTCCGCAAGGCGCTGCGCTTCGGACTCTGCCGCCGCCTGCGCTGCTGCTTCAGCCGCTGCCTGCTCCTCCGCAAGGCGCTGTGCCTCGGACTCTGCTGCTGCCTGCGCTGCCTGCTCCTCCGCAAGGCGCTGTGCCTCGGACTCTGCCGCCGCCTGCGCTGCTGCTTCAGCTGCCGCGGCATCGCTCTCAGCGGTCACGCTCTCGGCGAACACCTGGAAACTGGACGATGTAAAAAGCATCGCCAGTGCCAGTACCATAGCCAGCACTCGTAAGCTCAGCGGCCGTCTTTTGGTCGTTCTACGCTTTTTCCCGTTCATTTGATTTCCTCCTTCATATGATACTCCTGAATTCTTAATTCCCCTGCTGCAAAAAGCATAAAATTCAGTTTATGGTATTATTTTACACCATGCCGGTCACATCAAAGTCACACGGAGGAAAGTTTTTTCATTTTTCATAATTTTTTTCTTAAAACCTTGCAAATCTTAACCCAATCGCAGCTCTCGTCCTGCATTCGGAGCCCTCCTGTACAAAACGCAAAAACGCCCGGCACATATTTCCGCCAGACGCTTTTGTAAATTTATCTATTATAATAAGGAAGGAACTCTTTCATTACGATTCCGCAAAGCTGTAACGCCGATTCGGGCGTGAACAAATTCCATTCGCGAAGCGAATTTTCAATGAATCAGACAAAGATTCCCATCATCCTTCCCTTCCCGTTTTCGCTGCTCCATATATTCCCGTATGATTCCATAATTGTCCCAGCAATGCATGGGATAAACACGTTTTGCTCCCACTTTTTCCAGAAAATAGTCCATTCCGGCCCGATATTCCGCCTCCTGTCTTCCATCCAGAACTACAAAAGCCGCGTCCAGGTCCGTTCCCGCCAGCGAATCGATTTCCTTCCGATAACGCTTGCGCATTTTCCGGTTGTCCTCCTCCGGCTCTCCTTCCCAGGTCCAGTCATTCAGATCCCCAGCGTGATAAATCATGTGACCATCGGCCTCCACCAAAAAGGCCACTCCGATATCCGTAGACTGCAGCGTTTTCACATGAATTTCTCCGATGCGCCTCTCCTCATAAGGTTTCAGAAAAACCGTGCGCTCCCTCAGTTCCTCCGGAACCCTCTTTTTCCAGATATCTGCCGACAGAACATAATATACACAATCAATCTTTCGGCTTAATTCGAAAATTTTCTCTGAAAAATGATCCCCATGCCGGTGGCTGGCAAATACATACAGCGGTTTTTTCGGATTCAGGCACTCCAAATCCCCCTTAAAATAGTCGAACAAAAGCTGTACCCGCTCTGTCTCCACCACAAAAGAGCTGTGATAAATATAGGTAACCTTCAATTCCTTAAATTCACTGTCAGCCGTTGCCATTTCTTCTCCTCCATTCTTCTCGTTCTTATGCGACAATTCTGTCACAGCATCTCCGCATGTAGAATTTTTATAGCTGAATTGCCTCGTTTTTTATGTATTATTACCAATTTTCCTTCAAAGAAAAATTGTGAAAAACTCCCACTTATCTTCTGCCGCAATCCATCCTATCACATTTCTTTCGTGAAAGTCAACAAGATACTCCTCTTTTTATACATCTCATATTATATGTATATTTTGATCTGCAAATTTTCACTTCCCATTTCATCAATAAAAACCTCTGGATTTTTCCCTCATTCTATGCTAAACTTTCAGAAAGAAAAGCAATTCTGAAATTATATTTTGTATTTATCTTATTTGTTATTATTTTTGCAAAGTAATATCTGTCTGAATCCCCATTGTTTATTACTGCGCAGGAACCCAGACAGGCATTCTTTCCAAAGAGGTCTGCCACGGTATCCCGCGCCGAAAGGAGAACGTATGACCCTGACAGACCCCGCGCGTCCTCTCCGGCCATCAGCCGTACTTACAAAGACAGCTATATAAATGTTCAGTCCGGCCGAATCACTTGCTGATGAGGCCGTAAGAAAGTGATTCAGGTGTGAGCAAGCCCCATCAGCGAAGCTGATTTTCATGGGCTTGCGAATCGTAACTGTGAAGGTACTGAACAGTGACGACAGCATTTTCAAAATGCTTTTCAGCGACAAAACCGAGCTGCTGAAGCTCTATAATGCCCTTGCCGGCACCCGCCATCAAAATCCGGAGGATCTGACCATTAACACGCTGAAAAACGCCGTTTATATGTCACTTCGCAACGACGTTTCCTTTCTCATCGACCTCCGGCTGAACCTGTTTGAACACCAGTCCACCTATAACCCGAACCTTCCTCTTCGTTTTTTGTTTTACGTTTCGGATCTTCTTTCTCTGATCACAAAAGACGATAACCTCTACGGTGAAAAGCGAATATCCCTTCCCACCCCCGGTTTCCTGGTTTTCTATAATGGCCAGGATCCCTGCCCGGAACAGGAAACGTTAAAGCTTTCTGCCTCCTTCCAGGTTTCAGAGGCCCCCCCAAGACTGGAGCTCATCATCCGGGTCTTAAACATCAATCCCGGACATAACCAAAAACTTCTGGCTGCCTGCCGTCCCCTGGCAGACTACGCCATTTACACCGCCCGGGTTCAAAAATATGCGCGCTTTATGGAGCTGAGAAGCGCGGTAGAACGGGCAGTAAACGAATGTATCAGCGAAAACATCCTCAAAGATTTTCTCGAAAAAAACAGAGCGGAGGCGATTCATGTGAGTATTTACGAGTATGATATGGAAAGACATATGCGCCAGGAACGTGAAGACAGTTTTGCCAAGGGACTGAGCCAGGGCGAGGCGATTGGGCTTTCTAAGGGCGAAGCAATCGGACTTTCCAAAGGCGAGGCCCGTGGTCTCGAAAAAACTTCCTGTCTAATCCGTCTTCTCCTGGCGGACGGACGTTTGCACGACCTGCAAAAGGCTTCTGAAGATCCGGAGTATCTGAAAAAACTTTGTGAGGAACTCAATATTGCATGACCCGCCAACAGATGAGTAAAGCATAATTTTTGCGGAATTTCCGTAAATAGCTTATTGTATCAGTTAACAGGGAATGCTTATGCTCCAAACAAACCACAGTATAAAAAGATGGATTTTTGCAGCAGCTCAGTCCAGGTCTGCGAACCCATGCCGCGCAGACCATATTTCCTGAAAGTCAAAAACCCCGTAGCAAGCTACAGGGCATCAAACTTGCAGCGCAGCAGAGCTGCGGGGTATTTGGTCTATGCTTCGCTTCGGTCGGCGCTAAACATGTGCCCCTCGCGGCGTTCTACACTCCGTTTCGGTCGGTGCTGTGTGCCACCGGCACACAGCACCACCAAATGGACATGCAAGCATGTCCGCGATCCTCAGCCTTACCCGGCCAGCTTTTCCAGAACCTTGATCAGATAGTTCCACATCCGTTCTGTCGAGGAGATGGAAAGCGTTTCTTCTGTAGTATGAATATCGTGCATCGTGGGGCCAAAGGATACGCAGTCCAGCCCCGGCATCTTTTCATAGAAAAGGCCGCATTCCAGGCCGGCGTGAATCGCCTGAACCAGCGGTTTCTCTCCAAACATCTCCTCATAGGTGTCCGCCATCAGGTCCCGCAGAGGCGAATCCTTCCGGTATTCCCAGGCCGGGTAATCGCCGCTCATCGCGCAGCTTCCTCCCAGGAATTCTGTCAGCGCGGTCAGCTTCTCTGCCAATGCCTTTTTCGCGCTCCCCTTTGAGCTTCGAATACTGAAGTCCAGCAGGAATTTCTCTTCTTCCAGTTTCATCACGCCCGGATTCGACGAGGTTTCCACCAGGCCCTCGATATCGCCGCTCATCTTTACGACGCCCCAGGGTGCGAAGTTCAAAAGAAACAGCGCTTTTTCTTTGTCCCCATCCTTCAGAACCCGGCACTCCGCTTCTCCATACTGCCTGCAGCGGATCGTGATTCCCTCGTCGCTGCCGCTGTACTCCCCGCGGAGATCCTGCTGGCATTTGATGGCCGCCGTAAACACATCCTTTTGCGCGGAAGCCTCTACCACAATCTTTGCCGTTGTGCTTCTGGGAATCGCGTTGTCCTTCAGGCCGCCTTCCAGACCGGCCAAACGGTAAGGAACGGTTTTTCCAAGCTCCCACAGGAATCTTCCCATCAGTTTATTGGAATTTGCCCGGTTTTTATCGATCTCCGCTCCGGAATGGCCACCCTTCAGACCGTCAATCACAACGTCCATGACCGCGCCCTTTGCGGAAACGCGTTCCACATTCAGGGTGCTAAGGGCCCTAAGTCCTCCGGCGCAGCCTACCCAAAGATATCCTTCCTCCTCGGAGTCCAGGTTGATCAGACGCCGTCCCTCAAGCTGGGACGTATCCAGCGCCTTCGCTCCCAAAAGGCCTACCTCCTCATCTGTGGTAATGACCGCCTCGATGGCCGGCGCGCGCAGCGTGTCATCCTCTAGCAAAGCCAGGATATAGGCCACGGCGATTCCATCGTCCCCTCCTAAAGTGGTATCCTTTGCCGTTACGAAGTCTCCTTCAATCATCAGCTCAAGGGGATCTTTCGTAAAATCATGGTTGGATTCCGGCGTTTTTTCGCATACCATATCGCAGTGACCCTGGAGAATCACTGTAGGCGCTGCCTCACAGCCCTTTGCCGCGGGCTTTTTTATAATAATATTGTTCGCCTCATCCTGGCTGTACCACAGTCCTCGCTCCTTTGCGAAGTTCGCCAGCCAGTCGCTGACCTGCTTTGTATTGTGAGAGCCGTGGGGGATCTGACATAATTCTTCAAAATAATGAAATACCCGTTCCGGCTGCAACTTTGATAATACCGCCATATTTACTGCCTCCGTTTCTTTTCTTCATTCTTTCCAGATGCCGGCTCCATCGCCGATCTCCACAGGATAAAAGTCCGCGGCATAGCCGATCGTTTCCAGATAGGTTCTGCCCACTTCCTCAATAAAGCGGTCCACAGCGTCGTCCCGCACAATGCTCACCGTACAGCCGCCAAAGCCCGCGCCGGTCATTCTGGACCCGATCACGCCGTCGATGTTCCAGGCCGCCTCTACCAGAGTATCCAGTTCCTTCCCTGTTACCTCATAGTCGTCCCTGAGAGATACGTGGGACGCGTTCATCAAACGGCCAAATTCCTGGATATCGCCTGCTTTCAGTACCTCCACCGCTTTTTTCGTACGCTGGTTTTCGTAAACCGCGTGGCGGGCTCTCTTTTGCCGCACCTCATCCTTGATGGCGTCCTTCACCTCTTCAAAGGCGCGCTCATCCAGTTCGCCCAGCGTCCGGATATCTGTCACTTTCTGCAGCTCCGCAAGGGCTTCCTCGCACTCGGCGCGGCGCTCATTGTATTTGGAATCCCCCAGTCCTCTTTTTTTGTTGCTGCAGGCAATGACGATCTTCATGCCATCCAATCGGATCGGCGCGTACTCATAGGAAAGATCACTGGTGTCCAGATAAATGGCGCAGTCCTTTTTCCCCATAGCCACGGCAAACTGGTCCATAATACCGCAGTTTACTCCGTTAAAATGATTTTCGGAATACTGGCCAAGCAAAGCCAGATCCTCCATGGTCAGATCGTCATAGCCGTACATATCCCGCAGCATCACCCCGGTCACCACCTCCACAGAAGCGGATGAGGACAATCCGGAGCCATTGGGGATATTTCCATAAATTAAAATATCAAACCCGTTGGTAATCGGATGCTTTCTCTGCTCAAAAGTCCACATCATACCCTTTGGATAATTCGTCCAGGATGCTTCTTTTTTACAAGACAAATCATCTAAATCCGAAACAATTACACCGATTTTTTCAAAATTCATGGAATAAAAGCGAAGAACCCGGTCTTCCCTTTTTCTTGCCAGCATATAGGTGCCGATGGTCAGCGCGCAGGGAAACACATGGCCGCCATTGTAATCCGTATGCTCTCCGATAAGATTCACTCTGCCCGGCGCGAAATAGGCGCGGATATCTCCTCCGCCGCCGAAAAGCTCCTCAAATTTTTCCATCATTTTCTGTCTCATATCCAACCCTCCGTATTTCCTTTTCCTGCAGCCGGCCCGTTCTGTAAAACACCGCGTCGCCGCGGCATTCACCATGAAAGTCTGCCGCCGAACCGGCGGCATGCAGGTTTGCTCTGAAAATCCGCCGCCGGATAGGCGGCATGTATTCAGGGATGCCAAATACGCCCGCCGGACTTTTCCGGGGCAGTGGTACGTCTGCCCCGCGGGCGTATGATGGTTTATTATCAGTTTAGCATATCTGCAAGGAAAAAAGCTATATAAATATGAAAAAGTTGAGAATTGGTGGAAAACGCGGCGAAAATCGTTTATAATTTTAACTGTGACAGGGAATTTCCCTGATTCGGGTTAATCGGATGTTCACAATTCGCTTCGCGGCTTGTTACAGTTCAGCCTTGCCAAACTGTTACTGCGGCTTAGCAGAAATATGAAAGGAATCGTTATGAAAGCACTGATCTTCGATGTTGATGGCACACTGTGGGATTCACGCCAGGCCGTGGCAGAATCCTGGGAAGAACTGCTTTTTCGGGAAACCGGACAACACAGAGGTTTTACCGCGGAAAACATCTCTTATCTTTTCGGAAAACCTATGAATGAAATCTCCGCTTGTCTTTTTCCGGAGCTTCCCCCCGACCGGCAGTTGGAAATGGGACAAAAGTGTTTCCTCTATGAAAATGAATATCTCGCGTCACACCCGGGCGAGCTTTTTCCGGGTGTCGCGGATACCCTGAAAAAGCTGTCTCTTTCTTATCCCCTTTATATTGTAAGCAACTGCCAAAGCGGCTACATAGAGGTTTTTCTTCAGGGGACCGGCCTTGGCGCGCTCTTTAAAGGCCATCTCTGTTATGGAGATACACACACCTCAAAAGGACAGACGATCCGGCGTCTCATGGAACTTCACAGTCTGGATGACGCGCTCTACATCGGGGATACCCAGGGTGACCTGAACGCGTGCAGGGAAGCAAAGATTCCGTTTCTTTTTGCCGCGTACGGCTTTGGCCAGGTGGATGAGGATATTCCGTCCATATCCTGTTTTTCGGAACTGTGCAGTCTGTTGTAAAAACCCCTCGCGAACCGGTTTTCAGGGCTTTTTGCAAGTAAGAGTTCAGCATGGCGAACACTGCGATTTTCGCGTGTAACGGAGGTAATTATGAAAAAACATTTGTTTGGATTGGCGGCTGCCGCGGGGCTTTTGCTCTTTTCCGGAAGCATGGCGATGCTTCCTAACGCAGCCGTCTTTGGCGAAGAAGCCCAGCTTGTCTATGAAACGCAGGGCTGGCGAATCACATTGGATCAGGCCAGCCGCACCTCTTCTTTAAGTACCGTCAGCGTAGCCCTTGGCTACGCCAGCGTAGAGACCACCAATCTTGCCACCCAGGCATCGGACGGCATGGAATTCTGTCTGCTCCGGCTCATCTTTGAAAAGGATGGAAGCTCTGAAGCCATTCAATGGGATAACCTGCGCCTCACCGACGGCCAGGGAAATGAATACTCCCGCATGGATGACGATTTTATCACCGACTACGGCATGGCCCGGCTTCCCGGAACAGATCTGAATTTCGGTACCTACGAGGGCTGGATTGCCTTTGAGATTCCCCAGGACGCCGAGGATCTTTCCCTGGTGTACTCCTTTGAATCAGAAGACCTTGTGATTCCGGTAAACGCCATCCGCGAGGATTCCGACGCGCAGAGCGCTTCCGAGGCTTCCTCCGAGAGCTCCTCAGAGACAGCGGAAGCCTCCTCAGAGAACGCTTCCGACTCCAGCTCAGAGGCCGACACGCAAGGCGCTTCCGAGGCTTCCTCCGAGAGCTCCTCAGAGACAGCGGAATCTTCCTCAGAGAACGCTTCCGGCTCCAGCTCAGAGGCCGACACACAAAACGCTTCCGAGGCTTCCTCTGAGACAGCGGAAGCTTCCTCGGAGAGCTCTTCCGACTCCGCCCAGACAGTCACCTGGCAGCGTCTGGATTCCTACGACTATTTCACGGATCAGCGCGCCATCGACTCAGACCTCTACTCCGAGGCACAGAACGGCTATACCTTCGAGGATCCTTTCGTGGTGGTAAATCCTTATGGAAATTCTCCCTTGTCCGCTATGGTTATCTTTACCACCTCCCAGGAAACCAGCGTAGAGCTTACCGTTCACGGAAAAGATTCCGCAAACGATATTTCCACTGTCTTTTCCTCTGCTACCACACATATCCTTCCCGTCTATGGCCTGTACGCGGGGGATACCACTTCCGTGGAACTCACCCTGGACACCGGCGAGACCACAGAGCTGGAAATCACCACGGAAGCCCTCGATACCATTCTGACCGAGGCGGAGGTTACAGTCAGCGAGGAAGACGCCATTGACGATGGAACCCTGACCTTTGTATGCGTATCCACCGCCGACGGCGGTTCCTACAGCGCGGCAGCCTATGACAACGCCGGCGACCTCCGCTGGATTCTGGAAGGCTCCGAGGGACAGGCTTTCCCCTTGAAACGGTTGGAAAACGGACATATGATGATGCCCTCCTCCAGACTTCTCGAGTCCACTTATTATGTTACGGGTTTGATCGAGTTTGATCTTTGCGGCAAAATTTACACGGAATATCTGGTTCCCGGCGGACAGCACCATGATTTCCTGGAGCTTTCCAACGGAAATCTTCTGGTGGCCTCCGATACCACCGATTTTTCCACGGTGGAGGACCGCATTGTTGAAATCGACCGGGAAACCGGAGAGGTGGTTTATGAGCTGAACATCGGCGATCTGATCAATCCCTCCGACGGCGGCTCCATGAACCGCACGGACGAGGACTGGTGCCATAACAATTCCATGGATTACGACGAGGAGACGGACACCCTGATTCTCTCCTGCCGCCATCTGGACGCGGTTCTGGGCATTGATAAATCTGAGAAGGAGCTTCTCTGGGTTCTCGGCGATCCTTCCGGCTTCACGGACGTCCCCGAGGATAAATTCTTCACGCCCATAAACACGGAAAACGGCTTCGAATGGTCCTACGCGCAGCACAATGCCACCTTTACGCCGGACGGCGATATTCTGTTGTTTGACAATGGCACCAGCCGCACAAAAACCGGCAGGGAAGAGGAAGCCGTAACCGGAGACGCGGTATATTCCAGGGCCGTAGTTTACCGCCTTGACACCGAGGCCATGACCATCGAACAGGTTTGGACCTACGGAAAAGAGCGGGGTGCCCAGTGGTATTCCTCCTTTATCTCCGGCGCGCAGTATCTGGGTGAGAACAACTACTGGATCACCTCCGGCGGCATTTGCTATGACGCTGAGGCGGACACCTACGATGTGGCGCTTTCCGGTCTTTCTTCGTATGAACATCAGACTTACATCGATCAGGTAAAGGACGGCGAGCTGGTTTATGAGCTCTCGCTTCCCATTCTTTCCTACCGGAGCACACGTATGACCATGTACGCCCCTGAGGATGCCTACAGCGTCTATGACCGCGGAATCTGGCTGGGAGATCTGGGAACCGTAGCCCAGACGGAAATGGAAAATGTGGATCTCTCCTCTGCCAAGACGGTAGATTTTACCATCACCACCTTTGAGCAGAATCCGGACCGGATTGTCCTGGAGGGTTCCTGGACGGAAACAGGGGAAGACGCCGCACTGATTTTTGTAGACGAAAATGATGACCAGTATGCCTTTGCCATTGACCAGCCGGCCTATGATACCGGCGCCGGTACGGAGGATTTTTCTCTCTGGCTTACCGCCAGCTCACTTCCTTACAGTCACCGGTACAAAATATATATTTACAATAATGGAATCGTCTATACTACGGGAACCTTTTTTGATAACTATGTAGATACTTCCAATGAACTCTCTGCCCGAGGGCCTCAGTATGTCCTCTACGACGTGGAGGGCGACACGAACACTCTGGTTTCCTCCGATACGCCGGAAATCACAACAAACGTTGAAACGGAGACTTCCCTTCCGGTGCAGACTCAGGAGATTCAGGATCAGATTTACCAGGAACTGGAGCAAAATACCTATACCTTCCAGGAGCCTCTGGTCATTCAGAATCCCTATCAGATCGCTCCCCTGACCGCTCTGGCCGCTTTTGTGTCGGATGAAGCAGCCCAGGTACGCGTAACCGTGCAGGGCAAAACCGAGTCCCGGAACATTACAGATACCATAAGCCCCGATTCCACAGGACAGCTTGAAACCGAGGGAAACCTTTTCCTGGTTCCCATCCTTGGCCTGTATGCGGACTATGAAAACCAGGTGGTTCTGGAGCTTCTGGATGAAAATGGAAATGTTCTGGATACCAATACCCTGACCATCCAGACGGACGTACTCCCGGAATATCTTCGCACGGCCGTCACCACAGGCAGCTATTCCACCAAGTCCGCAATGGATCTGATGATGATTTCCGGTTTGGAAACGCCGTATCTCTACGCCTTTGACGAAGTGGGCGATATCCGGTGGTACTGCACCCTGGAAGGCGTGTACTACGGAGGATTCCCCCTGGCCAACGGCCATATTCTCGCGGAATCCACAGATGTGCTCTTCCCCAATGCCAGCATGCCCAATTCTCCGGAAATGCTGGAAATCGATTATCTCGGAAGAGTCTACAATATTTATTACTTTCCTGACGGAGTACACCATGAGCTGATTGAGAAAACGCCGGACGGAAACTTTCTGGCAGCCACCAGCTCCAATGACGGCTATGAGCAGAATATGATTCAGGAAATTGACCGTGAAACCGGGGAAGTCGTGAAGTCCCTGAACCTGAATGATGTATTCGCGGGACTGGAATACATTGATTCCGACGACTGGTGCCATTTGAACACGATTTCCTATGACGAATCCACAGACAGCATCCTTATAAGTGCCAGAAACCTCCATTCCGTTATCCGGATTAACTGGTCCACCGACGAAATCATGTGGATTCTCGGAGATCCTCTGCTCTGGGAGGGAACCGCCTTCGAGGACAAGGTGCTTACTCCCACCGCGGATTTCCAGTGGCACTACCAGCAGCACACCGCCTATCCGCTTTCCGAGGATCTGGACGGAAATCCGGACACGGTAGAAATCATGCTCTTTGACAATCACAACGCCCGCTATCAAATGCTGGACGATTACTATGACACCGGAAATTCCTATGTCAAAATCTACTCCGTAGACCCCGGCGCCATGACGGTAACTCTGCTGAAAAGCTACCCCACCGTTTACTCCAGCATTACCTCCAGCGCTTTCCTGGAAGGAGACCGCGTCTTTTCAGTAAACGCCTATGTTTCCGGCGAGAGCTACGAGGGCAGGGTATACGAGATTGACTACAACAGCGGCGGAGAGCTGAATACCTGGCTGATCTCCCATCGGTTCTACCGGGGCTATAATATATCCCTTTCCATGAGCGCTTTAAGCGACGGCTACGTGCTTTCCGATAATTACCGAAAAGGAGAGCTGCGCACGCCCGTTGAGGCAGCGGCCAAGGATGCTGTCCGTCTTTCGGGAACCGTCAGCCTTACCGAGGATGTGATCTCCTTTACTCTGCAGGAAAATATTCTGTACCTGTACGGAAGCGATCACACCTACAACCAGATCATTTTCAACGGCGATGAACACACCTATGTCTACGATTTATCCGACATCAAGCTGATCTCTGACAACGTAGGCATGTATTCCTACCGGCTTCCCATTCCGCTTGACGAGCTGGCGCCGGACGCCTACACTGTTCAGGTAATGTACGGAAACCGTCTGAGCAACACCGACGTTCTGATTTCCATCGCGGACTCCGGCCAGGCGGAAAGCGCTTCTCAAGAAGCCTCTTCCCCGGAAACAGAGGGGACTTCATAAGCAACAGTCCGCCGCGTGCCGCTGGCACGCGGCACCGCCGGCTGCGGCACGGCAAATACGTGTTCATAGAAACGCGTATTTCATCCTTATATTTGATAAATCCTCTTCGCGTTCTCATAAAAAACGTTTTCCCAGTAACGTTCCGGAATGATCTTCTCCATCAGACTCAGGTAATCATACAGATTCACCAGCGGCCAATCCGTCCCATACATCAAAGCGTCGTAGTTATCCAGATACTGGAGCCAGGTTTTGACATAGCCGATATAACTTTCGTGTTCTTTCCAAATATTTCTCCGGGTCAAAAGGCCCTTCCAGAAGTCCGGAGAGATCGGCAGCCACATTGTCGTTTTTTTCGATTACCGCGGCTGCGTCCGGAAGCCAGGGATTTCCCAGATGACAGATCACAAACTGTACCTGGGGCCACTGGCTGGCTGCCTCGTCCACGGTCAGAGGATGGCTGTATTTCAGCCTGCCCCAGGAACCGGACATCGCCCCGGTATGGATTGCCACCGGTTTGTGGTAACTGGCCGCCAGATCATAATAGGGCTGATAGAGCGGATCGCTCACATACCGGTGCGTATAGCCGGCATAAACCTTAATTCCCACACAGTCCCCCCGTCTTAAATTTTGCTCCGCAAGGTGAACCACCCATTGTCTAAAGCCAATGGGCTTCCTGCTTCATCGACCTCGTAACCTACTATCTCCACAGGCGTGAATTCGGGCAGTCCCTGCCCTATACTTGTTTCGTTATGCTAGTTGTCTTAATCCTT
>DVIQ01000063.1 GCA_018711185.1 Candidatus Limivivens intestinipullorum
AAGGATTAAGACAACTAGCATAACGAAACAAGTATAGGGCAGGGACTGCCCGAATTCACGCCTGTGGAGATAGTAGGTTACGAGGTCGATGAAGCAGGAAGCCCATTGGCTTTAGACAATGGGTGGTTCACAGGGGAACATTATCTGATAACGGCAGAAAGCGGAAGTGCTTTTACCCTTACATTGAAACAAACGGAAGAACCACAGGAGCTGGAAATTTTGTCAGGTACAAAAATTTTTCTGGCGGATACGGTATATGGAGATTTTCTGTCAGATTGGAGATTTCTTCTGAAATATGCGGATGGAAAAGAAAATGAAGTTGGATTCTACGAAACAGACAACAGAGGCAATACGCCTGCTGGCCTGGAAATTCAGATTTGCTGGGACAGCGAAGATGGTCATTACGCTACAGAATATTCATTCTACGAAAATTCTTTTGAAGCGGGAACGTATACCGTGGAATTTACGTTTGACAACAGGCTTCTGGGAGAAGAAACCATTGTATTTACCACAGAATTGGGAGAGCTGGAGTCTTATCCGCTAAACTTAAATAGTGCGGTAACGCTTTCAAATGGTCTTGTGGAGAAGTATTCATTTATTCCGGAAAAAAGCGGCATTTATAATCTGATGTCCATTTCCGGTTACGCGGATATTCAGCTTTATGACGGCACTGGTACGCTGCTTGCTGATCCTGGTGAAGCCGCGTTCCTGACGCAGGGAGAAACCTATTATTACGTATGCAGGGCAGAACAGGAAAATACCATTTTGGAACTTATTCTGATTCCGGTGTTTTCGCCGGACAGACAGCTTTCTCTGTCTGAAATGGCAGATATGACAAAGAGCAATCACGAGTGTTATACCTTTGCTTTATCTATTGAGGAAGAGGGAACCTATTCCATTGAATCAGATGACGAATGGATTGAAATTCTTTCGTATATGCGGTATTTCGATGGAACCAACGCGGGGCTGGCAGGAGTGGAGGGTATTCAAACATCCGATGGCGGAGTTGTTATAGAGGCATCCCCAGGACTGTACTTACCGACAATCTATACCTATAATGAAGACGACGCTGGCAGCGTGGCTATCCGCAGAATATCCGACTCAGAAAGTGAAATCCTCGATCTGGCCTCCCGGGCCGAGGATCTGAAGAACCAGCTTGCCCAGACTCAGGAGATTACGGAGGAACAGCGGAAAGCTGTAAAAGACCTGGTGGCGCAGACAGCCCGGATGGATTCCCAGGCGTTGGCGGATTCAGAGGATGCGGACGTTCTTCTGACGGATTTGGATGAGCTTGTGGTAAAGGCGGGCATGGTGATAAAAGAAACAGCCGTCACCGGAGACGCTTCCCAGGGAGCCGGCATTATCGGCGCGGCGGCTGCCGCGGCAGCGGATTCCTCTCTTCCGGAAGGAGCATCGTATCAAGCCATGGTAACCATTGGCTATGGCGATACAAACTATTCCGGCGGGGAGATTCTCTCCTGCAACAGCCATGAGGTCTTGGCGATTTCCATGAGCATTGTGGACGGGAATACGGGAGCGGCTCTGAAGGAGGATATACAGCCTGCCCTTCCGGTTCAGATTACGGTGGCGGTTCCCCAGGCTTATCAGGGCAAGGAGTTTGCGCTGTATCATATCGTGGACGGAGCCGCGCTGCAGATGGATTACCGTTTGAGTCCAGACGGAACGCAGCTTACCTTCGTCACCACATCTTTCAGCGATTTTGTACTGGTACTCACAGACTGCGGAGAAGGAAAGCACAGCCTGACCGAGAAAATCATAAAGCAGGCGACCTGCACGGAAAAGGGCGAAAAAGAAATCCGCTGTACAAATTGTACCTATGTGGACTATTTGACAATCGAAACCGCGGAGCATACCTGGACGACTGTGACGGATAAGAATGCCACCTGCGGCGCCGCCGGCACACAGCATAAGGAATGCAGCGTATGCCATACAAAAGGGGCAGCAGAGACGATTCCTGCCACAGGACGGCACAGCTATACCTGGGTGCAGGACAAAGCTGCAACCTGTGCTTCGGCTGGCAGCAGACACGAAGAATGCGTTGTGTGTCATGGAACCGGGAAAACGGAGACAATCCCGATGAGGGCTCACACTTATAAAATTGTGACGGACAGAGCGCCCACCTGCGCGGACGCGGGCAGCCAGCATAAAGAGTGTACGGTCTGCGGCAGAAAAGAGGCGTTCACGCCGATTGGCGTTACGAGCAATCATGTTTATAAGACGGTCATTGATAAAGCGGCTACCTGCGGGGCAGCGGGCAGTCAGCATCGGGAGTGTATTGTATGCGGAAAGAAAGAGGCGTCCACGCCGATTGCTGCCACCAATCGTCATACTTATAAGACGGTGGTGGATAAAGCTGCCACTTGTACGGACGCGGGCAGCCGGCATAAAGAGTGTACAGTGTGCGGCTGGAAAACAGCGGAAGAGTCCATTCCTTCCGCGGGTGGACACAAGTATAAGAACGTAGTGGATAAAGCTGCCACCTGCGGGGCAGCGGGCAGCCAGCATCGGGAGTGTACCGTATGCGGCGCGAAGGAGGCGCCGGCGGCGATCGCTGCGACAAATAAGCACAATTATAAGACGGTGGTGGATAAAGCTGCCACCTGCGGGGCAGCGGGCAGTCAGCACAGAGAATGCACGGTCTGCGGCAAAAAAGAAGCGGCCACAGCCATAACTGCCACAGGAAAGCATAATTATAAAAATGTTGTGGATAAGAAAGCCACCTGCGCCAAAGCGGGCAGCCAGCATCAGGAGTGCACTGTGTGCGGTTCCAAGCAGAAGGCAACGTCCATAAAAGCTACGGGGAAGCATCGGTATGGCTCCTTTAAGGTAACCCGGAAGGCTACTGTGCTGAAGTCGGGGAGGAAAACCCGGACCTGCAAGGTCTGCGGTAAAAAGGAGACCAGATCCATCGCAAAACTGAAGGCTACGATTAAGGTGGCAAAGACGAAGCTGACCATCGGTGTAAAGCAGACGGTGACAGCGCCAAAGGTGACCTATCGATCCGGCGACGGTATCCGAAGCTGGACATCCAGCAGAAAATCTGTGGCAACGGTGGACAAGAAGGGAAGAATCACAGGAAAGAAAACCGGAACGGCTACGATTACCGTGAAACTGAAGAGCGGAAAAACCGCGAAAATCAAAGTTACCGTGAAAAAGAAAATTTCTACCACTAAACTGACGGTAAACAGAAAGTCTCTGACTCTGAAGAAAGGGAAAACGTATACTTTGAAGGTAACGGTATCGCCGGAATATTCCCAGGATAAGGTAACCTACAAATCTTCGAATAAAACGATTGCCACAGTGAACAGCAAGGGCAGAATTACCGCGAAAAAGAAGGGAACCGCGAAGATTACTATACAGTCCGGAAAGAAAAAGGTGACCTGCAAGGTAAAAGTAAAATAATGACTGGCGTAAAAGCGCCGCGGCATTTCGGACCGCGGCGCTTTTTAAGTGTGCAAAATCCATTTAAAGTCGCCTCTGGCGATGGAATTTTGCATTCCGGAATCACGTTTAAACGGCCTGCGCGGCCTGTGCGCAGACCCGGGCTGAATGATTACGGAATCCTTGCATGGCCGCGGATTCCCCGTTTACACATGGAAAAAATTAGGATATAATAAGTAAAAAGCGCATTTTTCAGCAAAATGGAATGAGGTATACCGATGAAAAGGAAAACAAAGATCATCCTGGCGGTGTGCATTGCTTTCGTGTGCATCTTGACTGCAGGAGGATTCGCGGCGTATTTTTCGGTTCACAGACTTTACTCGGCTGCTAATTATGTATCAAACAGCGAGGTGGAGGCGCAGCGGGCCGAATGGGAAGCACAGCAGCGGGAAAAGCTTTTGGATGCGGGGACGGAAGGGGCTTCTGTAACTTCGGGCCGGATATCAACGGGCGGAACCGCTCAAGAAGAAGCTGACGCAGAGACTTCGGATGATGCGGGGGCAGAGGAAGAGAGCGAAGAAGAGGACGCGGAAGACGACGAAGTCCGGAAGGAAGAGCGGAACTCGCAAAAGGAAAACGAGGATGCCGGGGAGATAGCGGGCGATGCGGCGAATGAAAAAGTGAGCGCCGCGCAAAGAGATAAAGCTGCTTCGGAGGAGACAACCGCGGCAGAGGAAAACGATACCGATGAGGAGGAGACAACTGCGGCAGAGAAAATTTTTGCGGACGCGGACGAGGAATCGGAAAAGACAGGCCTGGTTCAGAACGAAGAATTAAGCGCGTTGAAGCAGGACGCGGTTATAAGCGGAGCGATGGAGGATCAGACAGAATCTGAGACGGAGACCTCCATCGAGGATACCTCTGATTCTCAGAAATTTTCCGGCGAAGAAGCGGTCGTACCGGAGGAGCTTACCGAGTACCTGACGGAGGAATCTGCTGCCACTGACGGCGATGTCTACAATGTTCTCCTGATCGGGGTAGACCGGAGGGACGACAGCTGGGCCGGAAATTCGGATTCTATGATTCTGCTGTCAATTAATAGAGAGAAAAAACAGCTCAGCCTGATTTCACTGATGCGCGATACCTATGTGGAAATTCCGGAAATCGGTATGGACAAGCTGAATGCCGCCCATGCCTATGGGGCAGGCCCGCTTCTGGTGGAGACGGTTTCGCAGAATTTCGAAATTGATGTGGACCGCTATGTCCGGGTAGATTTTGAAGGCATGATCAACATTATTGACCGGATCGGAAAAATGCAGATCAGCATGACAGATGATGAAGTGATTGTGGCAAACGATTATATTCGGGCCATGTGCGACAGCCTGGACCGGGATCCGGAGGATTATCTGATACCGGAAGGCGGAACCATAGAATGCGACGGTATGCGGGCGGTAGCCTATGCCCGTATCCGCTACGTGGGCAATTATGATTACCAGAGAACGGAAAGACAGCGTCTGATTATGACAAATCTGATCCAGGAGCTTTCGGATATGAATTTGTTTGAGATTTACGATACGGCGCTGGACATTCTGCCCCTTGTGACCCATAACATCCCGGAGAGCGAGATCTGGAGCCTTTTGCTGCAGGCCACGGAACTGTTTGATTATACCATTGTTCAGGATCGGATTCCCTATGACGGCCTCTTTGAAAACCAGAAGATTAACGAACAGGATGTGCTGGTGCCGGAATGGGAAGAAACCATTGAAAGGCTGAAAGATACAATATATTAAGAAGAATCTGCTGTGCCTGCGAAAAAGGGTGCGGCAGATTTTTTTGTGCCATGAGCCCGGAGGGCGGACATCCTACGGGAAGAAAAATCCGGGAAGAAAAACCTGAAAAAACACTTGAAATCGCCCGTTCTCTATGGTAAAATATGCATTCGTGATATATTACTAAATTCCTTGCTCCCCGCATGGACGGGGGGCCAGAGACCACAAGGAGGTGCGACGAGCATGAACAAGTACGAATTAGCAGTTGTTGTCAACGCAAAAATCGAGGATGACGTGAGAACAGCTACCATCGAAAAGGTGAAGGAGTACATCACCCGTTTCGGCGGCACCATCACAAATGTTGATGAGTGGGGAAAGAGAAGACTGGCTTACGAAATCCAGAAGATGAGAGAAGGATTCTATTACTTCATCCAGTTTGAGGCAGATTCCACTTGCCCGATCGAAGTTGAGAGACGCGTACGTATTATGGAAAATGTAATCAGATTCCTGTGCGTTAGACCTGAGGCATAAATCAGGAAAAGGAGATTAAATGAATAAAGTCATTTTAATGGGGCGTTTAACCAGAGATCCGGAGATCCGTTATTCAGCGGGGGAGAATGCCACCGCTGTCGCCAGATATACGCTGGCTGTTGACAGAAGATTCCGCAGAGACGGCGAGAATACCGCGGACTTTATCGGCTGCGTTGCCTTTGGCAGAAGCGCAGAGTTTGCGGAGAAGTATTTCCGCCAGGGACTGAAGATTGTTGTGACGGGCAGGATACAGACCGGAAGCTATACGAATCGTGACGGTCAGAAGGTGTACACCACGGACGTTGTTGTGGAGGATCAGGAATTTGCCGAGAGCAAGGCCGCTTCCATGGCGAACAGTGGAGAGGGCGCGTACCATCAGCCTGCGGCGGCGCCTTCGGCAAGACCGGAGCCCAGCGCGGCAGTAGGAGACGGATTCATGAATATTCCGGACGGCATCGACGAAGAGCTGCCGTTCAATTAACCGAATAGCGAAGCGGATCGCGAATATCCGTTTGACCAGACCCGGAAAGGTTATGTATAAAAGGAGGTTGGAACCATGGCATACAATAAAGCAGATCGCGGCGATTCTCCCATGAAGAGAAGAGGCGGACGCAGAAGAAAGAAAGTTTGTGTATTCTGCGGTAAGGAAAACAACGAGATCGATTACAAGGACGTAAACAAGCTGAAGAGATACGTATCTGAGAGAGGCAAGATCCTTCCCAGAAGAATCACCGGAAACTGCGCAAAGCACCAGAGAGCGCTGACGGTAGCCATCAAGAGAGCGCGTCATCTGTCACTGATGCCTTACGTGATGGACTAAAGAGAGTTTACTGCTGCAAAACGGCGAATATTTCCGCGGGTTTTGCAGCAGTTTTTGCATTCAAAGCGCGTTTATGTCTTCTTCAATTTTTGCGCTTGCAGCTCCTTACAACAAACATACGGTCGTTGGCGATGTATCCAATGACCATATCACAGCCGACGGCCATGGAGGCGTACTGCTGGCAGATACAGGAACCTTCAGACATCACCTGCAAAAGGCAGGCACGATTGGTTATAATATCCAAATGTTCCTAAAAAATGTTGTAGAAAATGGAGATAGCCATAAAGCAGGGTATCCGTTATAATGGTCTTGTCTTAATACTGAGACAGGAGAGGAGAATTGTATGAATAAGAAAAGAGGTATTTTGCTGTCCTTGCTGGCGGCAGTCGTGCTTACCATGCTCTTTAGCATGAATACCTTCGCGGCTACCAGGTATATGAGCCTGAAGGCGGGAAAGGTGACGACGGATAAGAAGTCCAAGGAGGGAGATCGGAGCTACTTTAAGATTACGGTGCCGAAGGATGGTTATCTGACCATTACGTCCTATGCGCAGCAGCGCGGAAGATATAATTCAAAGTATGGCCAGTATATCCAGCTTTGCACCAGTAAAAAGAAGGCGATTAAAAACGCAAAGGTGTACACAAGCTCTCTGGATAAGTACGTGGTTTACTATGCGGTAAAGAAAGGCACGTATTTTGTCCGCGTGGATAATACCTATTCAGACGCGGATGTTAAGATCAAATATACGTTCAAAGCAGTGACGGAAAAGAGCGGCAGCTCCAAGGCAAAGGCTGTTTCTATCAGCAGGGGCAGGACGAAAACAGGACTGCTGCAGGCAGGCGAGAAAAATTCCAAAATTGATTATTATAAAATTAAGCTGACCAGGAGCCAGGTTCTTAATATTACCCTGAATACAAGGGCAACGGGATACGTTTACTTTAAGATTGTTCCCGCCAGCAAGAGAGTGATTTTATGGAACAGCCTGACCTCATTATATGGAAAAGACAGCGCCACCTGGAAGACAACGAAGAAAATACCGGCGGGCACCTATTATATTCAGGTATATAGGAGCTCCGTGACAAGTGCTTCCGGCTGCTATTCCATAAAGTGGAAATAATACACGCAGACGCGGTCCGGGATGGGAAGCCATCCCGGACATTTTTGATTTTCCCAAAGAAAGGGCTTTTCTGCAAAGCAAAAAAATGGTATGATAAGTTGATGGCAGACCCTGAAATAAAAAGAATGTGTAACGGTTCGGCATGGCTGAACCGGTTGCAAAGCGGTAGCTGCGAAGATACGGGGCGGTTACGAAAGGATTAAGGGAGACATTATGAGAAAGAAAGAAAAAATTCAATACAAAGGCAGGCTCAAGTCTTATCTGCAGTGGCCTGTTGTTATGATTCTTTTTCTGCTGGCCATGAATATCGTTGTATATGTCGCGGACCTGAAGGCTGGTCTTGTGACGTCCGTTTTCCTGCTGGTATACAGTGTGATTATGCTGGTGGTGCTGTTCCGTTATAAACCGAACATCATGAACGAGATGATCTCCTTCGCGACCCAGTACGGACAGATACAGAAAACGCTGCTGAATGAGTTTTCCATTCCCTATGCGCTCCTGGACAGCGACGGCAAGGTGATTTGGATGAATAAGGAGTTCTGCCGTGTGACAGGGAAGGACCGGCAGTATCGGAAATCGATCTCAAGTCTGTTTCCGGAAATCGGCTCCGCGATGTTGGCTGGGATTGAAGAGCAGTGCGATGTGGACATTCATTTCGCTGACAGGGACTACAGCGCCAAGCTTCAGAAAGTGTCCATTGAGGAGCTGGCCAGGTCCGTGACTTTAGTTGAGGTGCCCGAGAACAGCAATTTTATGATTGCCATGTACCTCTTCGATCAGACGGAGCTGGTGCGTTATAAGAAGGAAAATGAGGATCAGCAGATGGTTGCCGGCCTGATTTATCTGGACAACTACGACGAGGCTCTGGACAGCGTGGAGGAAGTGCGCCGATCTCTGCTGGTGGCGCTGATCGACCGGAAGATCAGCAAATACATTTCCGCCTATGACGGGATTTTGAAAAAGATCGAAAAGGACAAGTATTTTGTCGTAATTAAGAACAAATACCTGGAAGAGCTGAAGTCCAACCGTTTTTCACTCCTTGAGGAGGTAAAGGGCGTAAATATTGGAAATGAAATGAGCGTCACGTTAAGTATCGGCATTGGAGTGGGCGGAAACGGCTATCTGCAGAACTATGAGTTTTCGCGGATTGCTATCGAGCTGGCGCTGGGGCGCGGAGGCGACCAGGCCGTGGTGAAAAACAATGAGCAGATTTCCTATTATGGCGGAAAGTCCCAGCAGATGGAAAAGAGCACCCGTGTAAAGGCAAGGGTAAAGGCCCACGCGCTGCGTGAGTTCATCGGAGCCGGGGACGATGTGGTTGTGATGGGGCATAAGATCACGGATATCGATTCCTTTGGCGCGGCCATCGGCATTTACCGGGCGGCCAGGATGCTGAACAAGAAGGCTCACATCGTAATCGGAGATATCAATGGTTCCATCCGGCCATGGATCAATATGTTTCTGGAAAGCAGGGAATACGATGAGTACATGTTCGTAAAACATGAACGGGCCATGGAGATTGTGGATGAGAACACGGTTCTTGTGGTGGTGGATACAAACCGTCCCAGCATGTGCGAGTGCGAGGAGCTGCTTTCCCAGACGAAGACCATTGTGGTTTTGGATCACCACAGACAGAGCAGCGAGGTAATCCGCAACGCGGTGCTGTCCTATATTGAGCCGTATGCCTCTTCCGCCTGTGAGATGGTGGCGGAGATTCTTCAGTATTTTTCCGACGATGTACGGCTAAAGAGCATTGAGGCGGACAGTATTTACGCGGGTATTATTATTGATACGAATAATTTCCTGACAAAGACAGGAGTGCGTACCTTCGAGGCGGCGGCGTTCCTGCGCCGGTGCGGCGCGGACGTCACCAGGGTTCGGAAGATGTTCCGGGACGATATGCCTTCCTACAAGGCCCGGGCAGAGGCAGTGCGCCATGCCCAGGTGTTTATGGACTGTTATGCCATTGCCGTCTGCCCCAGCGAAAATCTGGAAAGCCCCACGATTGTTGGCGCTCAGGCGGCAAACGAGCTGCTGAATATTGTGGGAATCCGGGCTTCCTTTGTGCTGACGGAGTTCCACAAGCGTATCTATATCAGTGCCCGCGCCATCGATGAGGTGAATGTTCAGATTATTATGGAGCGCCTTGGCGGCGGCGGACATCTGAATATCGCGGGAGCGCAGCTTGACGGCGTTACCGTTGAGGAGGCCAGGGCCAGACTGAAGGATACCATTACGAGAATGACGGAAGAAGGAGCGATTTAACATGAAAGTAATTTTGCTTGAGGATGTAAAAAGCCTTGGAAAAAAAGGCGAGATTGTAAATGTAAGCGATGGTTACGCCAGAAATATGCTTTTCCCGAAAAAGCTGGGCGTGGAAGCCAACGCGAAGAATATGAATGATTTGAAGCTGCAGAACGCCCACGCGGAGAAGCTGGCGAAAGAACAGCTGGAAGCTGCCAGGGCCCTGGCTGAGGAGATCAAGGAAAGCTCGGTGACGGTTTCCATAAAGGTAGGCGAGGGCGGAAAGACCTTCGGTTCAGTGAGCTCAAAGGAAATCGCCGAGGCCGCCAAGGAGCAGATCGGACTGGAACTGGATAAAAAGAAAATCCAGCTTTCTTCACCGATCCGGAATCTGGGCGTAACCATGGTGCCGGTGAAGCTTCACCCAAAGGTGACGGCGGAGCTGAAGGTTCATGTAAAAGAAGCGTAAGAAGGAGCAGCGCCTGCGCTGCTCCTTCTGCTGTCAGCGATAACGCGTAAGAAGCTAGAAGTGCCGGTAACAGTTCGGCATCGCCGAACTGTCACAAGTGTCTGAAAGGGGGACCGTTGTTTAATGGAAGAAGAACTCATAAAAAGAGTGCTTCCGCACAGCCCGGAAGCGGAGAGATCGGTTATCGGTTCTATGCTGATGGATCGGGACGCGATTATTGCCGCTTCGGAGATGATTACGGGCGAAGATTTTTACCAGCATCAGTACGGCGTGCTGTTTGAGGCAATCCTGGAGCTGTTTAATGAGGGAAAGTCGGTGGATCTGGTGACGCTCCAGAATCGTCTGAGGGAAAAAAACGTACCGCCGGAGATCAGCAGCATGGAATTTACCAGGGAACTGCTGGATTCGGTGCTGATTTCTTCGAATGTCCGTCAGTACGCGGAGATTGTCAGGGAAAAGGCCATGCTGCGCCGGCTTATCAAGGTGAGTGAGGAAATCGCTAATACCTGCTATCAGGCTTCAGAGAAAACCTCAGAGATTCTGGAAACGACAGAGAAAAAAATCTTCGAGCTGGTGCAGAGCAGCACAACAGGAGAATTTGTCCCCATAAAGCAGGTTGTGCTGAACGCCCTGGACCGCATTGAGGCGGCCTCCCGGAACAACGGAACCGTCACCGGGATTCCAACCGGTTTCATCGACCTGGATTATAAGACATCCGGCTTCCAGCCGTCGGATCTGATTTTGATCGCGGCCCGTCCTTCCATGGGGAAAACGGCTTTTGTGCTGAATATAGCCCAGCATATGGCCTTTAAATGCCAGGAGACGGTGGCGATCTTCAGCCTGGAAATGTCGAAGGAACAGCTTGTAAACCGTCTGTTTTCCCTGGAATCCAAGGTGGATTCCCAGGCTCTCCGTACCGGAAACCTCACGGATGAGGATTGGGGAAGGCTGATCGAGGGGGCCGGCGTTGTGGGCCGTTCAAACCTGATTATTGACGATACGCCGGGTATTTCTGTGGCCGAGCTGCGCTCCAAGTGCCGGAAGTACAAGCTGGAGCACAACCTGGGAATTGTGATCATCGATTACCTGCAGCTTATGACGGGGAGCAAGCGGGTGGATTCCAGACAGCAGGAAATATCGGACATTTCCCGTTCCTTGAAGAGTCTTGCCAGGGAATTAAATGTGCCTGTGGTGGCGCTGTCTCAGTTGAGCCGAGCGGTGGAACAGCGGCCCGATCACCGTCCGATGCTGTCGGACCTGCGTGAATCTGGCGCTATCGAGCAGGACGCGGACGTGGTTATGTTTATTTACCGGGACGATTACTACAATCATGATTCCGAAAAAAAGGGGATTGCCGAGATCATTATTGCCAAGCAGAGAAACGGCCCCATCGGAACCGTGGAATTGGTATGGCTGCCGGATTATACCAAATTTGCGAATTATAAGAAGGAATAAGGAGCTTCCTGTCTGTTTCTGCGATATGTTTCCGTACCTTTTGCCTGAGGGTTGTGCTATAATGAGGTGGTAAACGGTAACAGTTCAGCTCAGGTCTGCGCACATGCTGCGCGGACCGTAAGAACGTGATTCAGGGGTGCAAAATCCTATCGCCGCAGGCGATTTCAAATGGATTTTGCATGTAACTGTGAAGGTACTGAACAGTTGCGGTAAATAGCTGAGGGGCGGACAAGCTTTGAGGCAGTGATGGAGGGGAGAACATGGAGGAAGTACGGTATCTGATTTCGGACGCGGCCGCAAAGGTGAATGTGGAGGCGCATGTGCTGCGATATTGGGAGGATGAGCTGGAGCTGCCGATTTCCAGAACGCAGCTTGGACACCGTTACTATACTGAGGAAGATATTCAAACCTTCCGGAATATTAAGGAACTGAAGGAGCGAGGCTTTCAGCTGAAGGCCATTAAGGTACTGCTGCCGGAGCTGCGGCGCAAGGAGATGAAAAAGGGAGAAAATACTGTTTTGCAGATGGGCGAAAAGCTGGCCCAGACGGCTGCCGCTCGGGAGGATGCGTCCCAGAAGCCGGACTGTGCCGGAAAGGCCTGTGAAGACGAAGCAGTCCGGGAACCGGAGCAAAATGGCGCGGAGCAGGAAGAAGGCGCAAAGGAGGAACAGATCCTCCCCGGAAAGGGAACAAAAGAGCTTCTGGAGATGGACATTGATTTGGACAAGCTTGCCCGGTTTGAGTCCATTATGGAAAATGTTTTCCGGCAGACACTGCAGGACAACAACCAGGAACTGGAAAACCGCATTTCGGATTCCGTTCTGAACGGCATGGACGCGCGGATGCAGATTCAGGAGGAGAAAGAAGAGGTGAGATACCGGAAACTGGACGAGGCGATCCGGATGCATCAGAAAAAAGGACGGTTTGTGGCGGCAGCCAGGGAGAAACAGCCGGATGCCGCGAAAAAGAAGCGCTTTTTCTTTTTTTGAAGACTGCCTTAGCGTAAACGCAGACAGGCATGCAGCGTCCCATCAGGCCGATCCGCTGCTTAGGGCAAACAAAAACAGGGATGTGCGTAAAACGCAGTCCCTGTTTTGTGCGATATACCAGGCAAGCAGCCGCTATGCTCACATGAGCGGATATTTGCCGGATAACGTAAACGCGATTATTCAGCTTTGATTGCTTCGTTCGGACATTCTGCCTCGCAGGTACCGCAGTCAAGACATGCGTCTGCGTCGATAACATACTTGCCATCGCCCTCGCTGATCGCGTCAGCCGGACATACCTCTGCGCAGGAACCGCAGGATACGCAATCATCAGTAATTACATATGCCATAACCTTATCCTCCTTATAAATTTTCGATTTTAAGCTTGTATACAAGCTCTTGTCTTCCCTATTTTAATACATTTATTCCTATATTACAAGAGAAATATTTGGGAAAAAGTCGCATTAGGGTAACAGTTCAGCCCTGCTGAACCGTTACATGCAAAATCCATTTAAAATCGCCTGCGGCGATGGGATTTTGCACTCCTGCATCACATTCTTACGATCCGCGCAGCATGTGCGCAGACCTGGGCTGAACTGTTACCATTAGGTTACTATTCACGGCCCTTCGGTTCGTGAACAGCAACATCGCGGATTCATTGAAAATTCGCTTTGCGAATGGAATCCGCTCACATCTGAAGCGTCTTCTTACGCCGCAAACAGCGGCCCGGACATCTTGAACATGTCCGGGCCGCTTTTAAAAAATCTTATGCCTGCTGGCTTTCGATGAAAGCGTTTACTCTGGCTACCAGAAGATCCGGGTCAATACCGTGAACAATGGCAGCTTCTTCCAGGCTTTCGCCCTGGGCGGAGGGGCATCCTACGCAGTGCATGCCGCCTGCCACAAGAATACCTGCCATATTCGGATCCTGGCGAAGAAGATCGCCGATAATCATATCTTTTGTCACTTTTGTCACGATTTTAATCTCCTTTCATTTTATATGAAGCGTAAGGCAGAAGAAACGTTATGATTCACGGCAGCCGGAAAGGGTAATACGTCCGGGGCCTGCCGTTTCTGCCGGCATTTGCCGCTCGCCCTATGTGCGGACACATCGGGCTTGCTTGCGCTCATTATAATATGTTTGCGCGGATTATGCAAGGGGTTATGCCAGGGCGGCCAGGCGCTGGATGGCGTTTTTTTCGATGACGCACTCCATATGCTCGCTGCAATAGGCTGCCATAGTGGGTACAAATTTTGTGTTCGAGCCGTATTCCGAGAGAATGTTGCAGACCTTATTGAATTCTGCGGGGGTATGATTTGAATTGCAGACCAGAAGCTGGTATTCTCTGGAAACAGGATTTCGATATAAGGTATTTTCTCCGGCATAAAATTTATCAAGTATATGGGCGGCCCGGATTACGGTATCCAGATCCGCGAAGCGGTAAAGCCGGGTAATGCTGCAGGGAGTCTCTTCCTGTGGAGCCTCACTGCCTTTTGCCGGTTTTTCAGCGGCAGCCTGTCGGCGGCTTTCCTGTATTTTCTGGAAGAGTCCGAGAATATCGTCGGCGCCTTCAAGCTTCGCGGGGATCGGTAAAGGCTGGGAGCCCTCACTGTGCTCCGAGGAAGGCGTGAACTTTGCGAAACGGGTATCCAGCTCTTCAGGGTCCTCTACCTTGGTGATGATCAGCAGGATCGATTCCGAGGACAGGGGAATCGCCTCGATCATCAGGGGAATGTCGTTGGCCTCAAATCCAAATTCGTAGGCCGCCTGCTGCATCATATCCCGGAAAAGAGACTTGGCTTTTTCTGTTCCATATGCGAGTTCGCTGAGCTTCAGTTCTCTGTTTATGAGATCTTCTTTTGTAAGCGTGCAGCGGATCTGATTGTCGTTTACTTTTTCTATTTTCATGATTTCCTCCTCCTGCGCATCTGCTGTGTTATTTCCGCCAGCAGCGGCCAAGCGGCCTTTCAGATTTTCATATTCTTCATCATCTTGCCTGCGCCGCCTGTCCCTGCAGGAGCCAGGCCGACACAGTACGCGGGTTTGCGGTATTATTATATACCGAACCGGGGCGTTATGTAAAGTGAAAAGGTGGCTGCGAAGAAGGTTGTATTTTGTTTGAAAAAGTCATAAAAAATGTATTGAAATTTTCACATTAATTGTATATAATAGGAGCAAGAGAAAAAGACTTGTCCAGATGAGTCAAAAGCATTTTTCGTTTATTCATCAAGGCGAGGTTCTTCGCCAGTTTCCCATTTTTAACAATTTCCTTTTATTTTTTGCGACTTCCCCTTTTTATGTCTGCAAGCTTTTCTGGCAGTCCTTTTCTCTTAAATGTCGGGCCGGGTAATATATCACGCGCACCAGAAGGAATGCCGGCCGCGGGAAAGGAAGTGAGCATTATTAAAAAGGCAAAGCGAAAAAAGCAGGATGCCCTTTGCCGGGAGCTTCAGCAGTATTGCCAGCAGGGCCTGAAGCTGTGGCTGAACGGCGCCCCCAGCAGCCCACGCCAGATCGCGAAAGCCTGCGCTACCGGAGAAGAGTGTGGCTATATGCGGGACTATATTCGCGATGAAAACGATAAGATCACGGGGATTGGATTTGACCATGTTTCCGGAAAATAACCTCCTTTTACGGAAAGCCCCTCAAATTCCGTTTTGGAAAAACACAGAAAACACTCGTCCAAACTCCAATCTTATGATATAATGAGCGCAAGCGAGCCGCCGTGCTTGCACGAGCGGGGAGCGGCGAATGTCGGCTGAGAAGCGTAAGCTTCGCAGCATAATGAGCGCAAGCGAGCCGCCGTGCTTGCACGAGCGGCAGGGGGAGCAAAGGCATAAGACAAATTTACAGGGGAGGTACCAGGAATGAAGAAAAAAGCCGTACCAGTTTTGCTGGCCGTGCTGATACTGATAGTCATTTTAGGATTGATCGCCGTTGTAAGCAGAGTGGTGGAAAGATATATTCCTTCCAATGAATGGATGGACAGCAGCGAATATTTCGGAATCCAGCAGGAGGGACAGATGGCGCTGATACTCCAGGATCAGCTTCTGGAGCAAAAGGGACTTCTGGCGGATGGCGTTCCTTACCTGAATATGGATGTGGTTTCCGAATATCTGAACGACCGTTTCTATTGGGACAGCGGACAGGAACTTGTGATTTATACGACGCCGGACTCTGTCATTAAGGCTTACGCCGGAGCGCAGGAGTATATGGTGGCAGACAGTACTCAGACCGCGGACTATGTTCCGGTGCGCGTACAGGATGGAACGGCCTATATTGCGGCGGAGTTTGTGAAGCAGTATACGGCCATGGATTACGAAGTTTTTCAAGATCCGGACAGGATTGTTATTACCTACCGCTACGGGGAGGTAACCCGGGCGGACGCCAAGCGAACAACACAGGTTCGGGAGCTGGGTGGAATTAAAAGTCCCATCCTTACGGAAGTAAGCGGCGGAGAGCAGGTTACGGTGCTGATGCAGATGGACGACTGGTCCGAGGTGGTTACTGCGGACGGCTATATTGGCTATGTACAGAACAGCAGCCTGGGGGAAACGTATACGGAAACGCTGACTACGGATTTTGTGGAACCGGTTTATACGAGCATACACAGGGACTATAAAATCAATATGGTCTGGCATCAGGTGACCAGTCAGGAAGCCAACGATAACCTGCTTCAGGATATTGCCGAGATGCAAGGCGTGAATGTCATTTCCCCCACATGGTTTTCCATAACCGATAATGACGGGAACATTTCTTCCCTGGCGGATTCCGCTTACGTGGAGGCAGCTCACGGGCAGGGACTTGAGGTCTGGGGACTGGTGGATAACTTCAGCACGGAAATCGATACCGCTGCGGTGCTGAACAATACCGCGTCCAGAGAGCGACTGGCGGAACAGCTTGTAAATGCTGCCCTGGAATATAATCTGGAAGGGATCAACGTCGATTTCGAGCTGATTCCGGAGGACGCCGCGGACGGATATATTCAGTTTCTGCGTGAGATTTCGATTCGCTGCAGAGCCAACAGTCTGGTGCTCTCCGTGGACAATCCGGTGCCTATGGAATTTAATACCCATTACAACCTGAATGCCCAGGGAGAAGTGGTGGATTATGTGATTATCATGGGCTATGACGAGCATTATGTGGGGTCCGAACCGGGTTCGGTGGCATCCATTTCCTTTGTGACGGATGGAGTCACAAAGGCTTTGGAGGAAGGCGTTCCGGCGGAAAAGACCATTTTGGCAGTCCCGTTCTATACGCGCCTCTGGCAGACGGACACCAGCGGAAATGTAACCAGCGAGGCGTACGGAATGGACGCCGCCCAGGCAGTGGTAAACGACAACGGAGCTGTCGCTTCCTGGAATGAGGAGACGGCCCAGGACTATGCGGAGTTTACGGGGGCGGACGGTTCGTTTTTCCAGATATGGCTGGAAAATGAAGCCTCTCTCGAAGAGAAGCTGAAGCTGGTGCAGCAGTATGAACTGGGAGGCGCCGCGGCCTGGAAACTGGGCTTTGAGCGGGCCAGCGTATGGGCGATTATGGAAGAGTATACTTCATGACGGCCCAAAGAGGCTGCCTGGGCTGAACGGTTACGGCGGATGGATTCAAAAAGGAAACAAGGACTGGAGACGGCGGTACGGCGGCTGGAAGCCGCGGCCGTCTCCTTTGCCATGAAGATGAAAGAGCAAAAGACAGGAGGAATCGGGATTGAGACTATTGCTGATACGCCATGGAGATCCGGATTATGCGCATGATACACTGACGGAGAAAGGACGCCGGGAGGCCGCGCTGCTGGCTGAGGAAATGAAAGGTTTTTCGAAAGCGGAATTTTATGTATCGCCTTTGGGTAGAGCCCGGGATACAGCGGCCTTTACATGCAGACAGACCGGAAAAGAACCCCGTATACTGGACTGGCTGGAGGAGTTTCCGGCTAAGGTTGATATAAACGATTCAGAATGGCTGCAGCGGGCTTACCCTGACACAAGAAAAGAGGGGAACCGCTTCGCGGGGAGGATAGCCTGGGATATGTTGCCTGCGTACTGGACGTCCAGCCCGGAATATTTTGACCGGATGCTGTGGAGAAATACAGAGGTTGCCGCGCATAGCGATCTGATAGAAAAATACGACCGGGCCGCGGCGGGGCTGGACGCTCTTTTGGCAGAGCACGGCTATGCGCGCAGGGGAAATCTCTACCAGGTCCGGGAGCCGAATGAAGAGACGCTGGTTTTCTTCTGCCATTTTGGGATCAGCTGTGTCCTGCTGTCCCATCTGTGGGGCGTATCTCCCTTTGTTCTCTGGCACAGCATGGCATTGGCGCCCACATCGGTGACCGAGCTTGTTACGGAAGAGCGGGAAAAGGGGTACGCTTATTTCCGCGCGGTACGGATCGGGGACATTTCCCATTTGTATACTGCGGGAGAGGAACCGTCTTTCGCGGCCAGATTCTGCGAAACCTACGAGAATACCAGACAGCGCCACTGAGGCGCGCCCTGACGGAGAGGAGGATTTCTATGGGAACGGAGATATCTGAAAACAGTTCGGAAGAGATGCTTCCCGTTATTCTTATTGTGGACGATGACGAGCTGAACAGAGCGATTTTGACGAATATTTTTTCGCGCTTTTACACGATAGAGGAAGCGGAGAACGGGGAAGAGGGACTGGAAAAAATCCTTGGAGAAAGCGGGCGGCTGGCTGCGGTGCTGCTTGATGTGATGATGCCTGGAATGGACGGCATTCAGGTGCTTCGGAAGCTGAAGGCATATCGGCTTTTGGAGCAGATTCCGGTGTTTCTGATCACAGCAGAGACAAGCGACAGCACCATGAAAGAAGCCTATGAGCTTGGGGTTATGGATGTGATCGGCAAGCCGGTGATCCCCTATATGGTGGAGCGGCGGGTAAATTCCGTGGTGGAGCTTTTCCGCGCCAGGAAACGTCTCGGAAGCGTGGTGGAGCGGCAGCAGTCGGAAATCCTGGAACAGGCCCGTCAGATCAATCAGCTGAATCAGGGTATGATCGAATCTTTATCAACGGCCATTGAATTTCGAAGCGGAGAGTCCGGGGCCCATGTCCGGAGAATCCACGACATTACTCATTTTATGCTTACTGCTACGGATATGGGCGCCGGTCTGTCAGAAATGGAGATCGAGCAGATCAGCCTGGCGGCCATCACTCATGATGTGGGAAAAATTGCCATTCCTGACGCGATTCTAAATAAGCCCGGCAGACTTACCCCGGAAGAGTATGAAATTATGAAGCAGCACACGGTTCAGGGGGCCAGTCTGCTGGCGAAAATCCCGCAGATGCGGGGACATAAGGCGTTCCAGTACGCGTATGATATCGCGCGGCATCACCATGAACGCTGGGATGGAAGAGGCTACCCCGATGGACTTAAGGAAAATGAAATCAGCGTATGGTCCCAGATTGTTTCATTGGCGGATGTGTACGATGCCTTGATAAGCAAGCGGGTTTACAAAGACGCCTTTGAATGCGGTGAGGCGGTGCGGATGATACGTGAAGGCCAGTGCGGCGTGTTTAACCCCGCACTGCTGGAATGCTTTATGGAAATCGAACCAAAGCTCAGAAGGCTGTACGCGGCTGAGCAGAACACATAGAGAGGAGAGCGAGTGTATGAATCAGGAATCAGAAGCCCGTCTAAGCCGGGCAGGCATTCAGGTAAAAAAAGGACTTGAACGTTTTATGAATAACGAAGCCCTATTCGCGCGCTTTTTGAAAAAATTTCCCGCGGACCCGAATTTAAAAAAACTCAGGGAAGCCTTCGCGGCCAATGACAGGGAAGGAGCGCTGACCGCTTCTCATACTTTAAAGGGAGTGTGCGGCAACCTTTCCATGGACGTTCTTTTCGAGTTGTTCGGGCGGCAGGTGGCGCTGCTGCGGCAGGAGGAATGGGACAAGGCGGCCGCAATGATGCCGGAGATTGAAAAGGTCTATGCGGAAACGCTTGCGGCCATTGAGGAATGCGGATTGTGAGAGATCAGAATGAAAATTTATGATATTACACAGGAGCTTTTCTCTTCCCGTGTGTTTCCGGGGGATCCAAAGCCGTCCTGCAGCCGGATTCAGCAGATTCAAAATGGAGATTCGTGCAATCTCACGGTATTTGAGATGTGTGCCCATAACGGTACGCATGTGGACGCGCCTCTGCATTTTTATGAAAACGGCAGAAGCGTGGACGCTCTTGCCTTAGAAAAGGTCATCGGCCCGGCGCTGGTGCTGGAGGTTCATGGGGAGATGACGGCGGAGCAGGCCGGGCGCATTATGGAAACGTACGCGCCGAAAAGGCTGCTGCTGAAGGGAGAGGCTGTACTGAATCCGGAAGCGGCCAGGGCCATGACGCGCCGGGGGTTGTGGCTTGTGGGGGTCGAGTCTCAGACGGTGGGAACGGAGGATGCTCCGGAGGAGACGCATTTGGAGCTGTTAAAAACGGAAACGGTGATACTTGAGGGAATCCGGCTGGAAGGGGTGCCGGAAGGCTGGTATTTTCTGTATTCCGCGCCTTTAAAGCTTGGCAAGGCCGATGGAGCGCCGTGCCGGGCGGTATTGCTGGACTGGGAGGCCATGGCGGATGGCCTCGCCAAAGTGCGGTCCCATGGCGGACATGGTGAAGGAAAATGAACGTAAAAGAATATCTGAAACTGCTTGATTTGGCGGAAAATCTGAAAAACAATACCCGCCATTCCTGGACCTCTTCAGGAAGACGGGAGAGCGTGGCCGAGCATAGCTGGAGACTGTGTTTTATGGCTTACTTTGTGAAGGATGAATTCCCGGATACGGATATGGATAAAGTATTGAAAATGTGCCTGTTCCATGATTTTGGGGAAGCCTTTACCGGAGATATCCCCACGTTTGAAAAAAGAGGAGAGGACGAACAGGAGGAGGCAAGGCAGATCCGGAGGTGGCTTGCGAAGCTGCCAGGGCCCTACCGGGAGGAGTTGACAGAGCTCTTCCGGGAGATGGACGCCCAGGAGACGCCGGAGGCGAAGCTGTACAAGGCCCTGGATAAGCTGGAGGCCGTGATCCAGCACAACGAGGCCGATCTGTCCACCTGGCTGCCTTTGGAGTATGCCTTGCAGCTTACTTATGGGAAAGAGCAGGTGCAGTTTTCGGAATATCTCAAAGAACTGAAAGCGGCCATTGACCAGGTGACGAAGGACAAAATCAGGGGAGATGCGCCCCGTGGGAAAGCGGGTGCCGAAAACACGGAAGAATAACGACAAAACGGCAGAAGAAGAGACTGGAAGGGAAGGAACACATTATGGAGAAAATCGCGTTTAACGGTACAGAACTGCGGGTTTCAGAGCTGGGGCTTGGCACGGTTAAATACGGCACAGACTGTCCGCATGAGGCGGCTTTTGAGCAGATGGACGTATTTTTGGATGCCGGGGGGAATTTTATTGACACGGCGCTGGTGTACGGGGACTGGGGACCTGAGCCGGGAAGCAGTGAAAAGACTATCGGAGCCTGGATGCGGGAACGGGGGACGCGCAGCCGTGTGGTTTTGGCCACGAAGGGCTGTCATCCCCGACTGGACAGACCGGAGGTGTCCAGGGTGTCGCCTGCCTGCGTTCACGAGGATGTGGAGAGTAGTCTGCGAAATCTCGGAACCGATTATATCGATCTGTATTTTCTGCATAGGGATAACCCGCAAATTCCGGTAGGCGAGCTTTTGGAGAGTCTGGAGGAAGAGGTGAAGAAGGGGAATATCCGTTATTACGGATGCTCCAACTGGAGTCTGGACAGGGTAAAGGAAGCGCGGGAATATGCAGCGGCCCGCGATCTGAAAGGCTTTTCCTGCAACCAGCTCATGTATACCCTGGCGAAGGTGAAGCCGGAAACGCTGGGAGACTTGATGCTGCTGGACGAGCCCTTTTTCCGATTTCATGAGGAAAGCGGCATGAATTTCACGGCTTACATGTGCCAGGCCGGCGGTTACTTTGAAAAGCGTCTGGCCGGCCGTCCGGTTTCAGAGGATAAGGCGGCCAGATACGCATCCAAAGGCAATGACCAGATTCTGGAAAAGCTGAGAGAATTCTGCGGCCTGGGGTATGCCTGCAATGATTTTATGCTTCATTACGTGAGAATGGCGCCCTTTCCCGCCATCCCCCTTGGCGGCTTCCGGACAAGGAAGCAGCTTTTGGAGGCAATACGGGGAATCGAGCGCCGTATACCGGAAAGCTTTATGAAAGAGCTTATGGCGTTGTAAGGGAAAAACCCTGGTAACAGCCAAGGAGAATATCATAGATGCTGTCGCTGTCAATGGCTGCCAGATTGGTGGATTCGGAGGCGCTATACCAGGAGAATGAGGCTGTCCGTCTTTCCAGGCTTCCGTAAGTGGTGTCGGCGATGGAGTCGTATGCCTCCTGGGTGATGGAAGTGCCGTCCGCGAGCTCACAGGTAACCGTGGAAGTCTCTTCATCGCTGTAGACTTCGGAGCGGCGCGCCAGGACGGCATTTTCAAGGACGCTGTCCTTCAGGGTAAGGGAATTTTCAGAGGTATAGGATTCCGCCGCGCCGTTTCTGGTCACATCGGTGAACAGATAATGGTAAAGCTGGCTGGCAGAGTCATAGTACACATCCGCGGCGCTGACGATGATGTCCGGGCCGGCGTCGTATTCTTCCCAGGGAAGGGTAACGGCGGTCAGTCCGTCCCGGGCTTCATTTACCTCAAAAAAGCAGCTGTAAGTATACAGACCAGTACCCTGCAGGGAAGCCGCGATGACCTCCAGCCTGCCGTTCTGGTCCAGGTCTGTGACAGTATATTGGTAAACCGTTCCATAGCTTGCGTCCTGTACCCAGACGCTGGCATTGGCGGCAATGAGAGACAGCTGGGCGGATATTTCCTCGGAGACCGCCGCGTCCTCAGAAGCCGGCGCTGTCTCCGCGGCGGAGACTTCGGTCACGGAGGGAGAATTGCCGGAGCAGCCTGTTGCCGCGCAGAGAAGAAACGCGGTACAGATAAGCAATATTTTTTTGCGCATAAAGATTCCTCCATTTTTGTTTTGTAAAAATTTCCTCCTTTTCTTATCATAGCATGGATGATGAGATGGGCCAACGGAATTATCCTTAATTTTTTGTGAAGCGAATATTCAATGAATCCGCGCCGCTGCCGAGAATGGCTGTGCGCAGTAACCTTCGAATGCAGGGTGCGTTCATAATTTCATCCTTTTGCGCTTATATTTTAATAAACCTTTGAGGTGCTTGAAGTATGAAGCGTAAATTGCCGGAAATTTTTGTGACGGCACTGCTTTTGCTGTGCGCGTTTTTTGTAGGAAGAGCCGGCGGACGCCTGGCGGAAGCCGCGTGGCAGGCGGGGGCACAGTCAGGCGCCGGAAGTCTTGCGGGGAGACGCGTCGTGGTAGACGCGGGACACGGGGGAAACGATCCTGGAAAAATCAGCGTAACGGGTTCGAATGAAAAGGACATCAATCTGGCGATCGCTCTGAAACTCCGGGAAAAGCTTTCGGAATGGGGCTGCGAGGTGGTGATGACCAGGACAACGGATACAGCGCTGTGCGACGACAGTACGGAAAACAAAAAGCAGCAGGATATGAAGAACCGATGCAAGGTGATCGATGAGGCGGGAGCGGCTCTGACGGTGAGTATTCACCAGAACAGCTATACGGAGGAGAGCGTGAAGGGACCTCAGGTTTTTTATTATGAGAGTTCTTTGGAAGCGCAGGAAGCGGCCAGGTGTATTCAGGACGCTTTAAATAAGGAGCTGGAGATCGAAAGGCCCAGAGAGATTAAGGCGAACAACACGTATTATTTGCTGAAGCGGACCGCATCTCCTACGGTGATTGTGGAGTGCGGATTTCTGAGCAATTATGAGGAGGCGGGCCTTCTGGATACGGAGGAGTATCAGGACCAGGTGGCTGAGGCGATTCTGGAGGGGATTGTCGGGTATTTGGCGATAAGCCCGGCGTGAGGGCGGGACAGCAGTCTGCCCTGTCCCCCGCGGGCGTATACATGATTAGAATTTAATAACGGACTTGATGACTTCGTCTTTGTGCTTCAGGCTGAAATCCACGCCTTCGATGACGTCTTTAAAGTCAAAGACATGGGATACAATCTTGGAAACCGGGATTAAGCCGCTGCTGACTGCCTTGATGGCAGTGGGATAAAGGTTGCGGTAGCGGTATACGGAATAAATGGTGCCTTCCATGGCGTTTAAGGTCGCTACATCCAGCTCCAGAACCGGTTCCGGAGACACGCCCACCAGAGTGATGATGCCGGCGCGTCTGATCAGACGCGCGGTCTGGAGGGTGGAATGGCGGTTGCCAGCGCACTCATAGACCAGATCAACGCCGCCGCCGGGAAGAGTTTTCACAAAGTCCTCAATGCTTTCCCGGCTGCCGTTGAAGGTGCGCACAGCGCCGACTTCTTTCGCCTTTTCCAGCCGTTTGTCCAGCATGTCCACAGCATAGATTTCCGTAATGCCCCTGGCTCTCAGGGACATGATGGTAACAAGGCCGATGCAGCCGCAGCCAAGGACCACGGCGGACTGGCCGATGGTGGCGTTTGAGAGCTGGCAGGCATGCATACCCACGGCCAGGGGCTCCATGAGAGCGCCTTCCATGGTGGAGACATTGTCCGGAAGCTTAAAGCACATGCTTGCGGAATGGGTGCAGTATTCAGAAAAAACGCCGTCCTTTTCACCGGGAATCGCCATGAATTTGACGTGGCGGCACAGGTTGTAGTGGCCTTTTAAGCAGTCCTCGCAGTGACCGCAGGGAACACCGGGCTCAAGGGCCACCCGGTCGCCTACAGCGAAACCCTCGACGCCTTCGCCAACTTCGGTAACGACGCCGCCGGGCTCATGGCCCAGTACCAGGGGACCGTCGGGTACCCAGTTGGCCAGACGGCCTTCTGAATAAAAATGAAGATCGGAGCCGCATACGCCGACGTATTCCAGTTTAATCTGAAGTTCGCCGGGACCGGGCTGGGGGATTTCACGCTCATCCCATTCCATTTTCATGGGGCCGGTCATAACGGCTACCTTCATCGTTCCTTTCATAAAAAATGCCTCCTCGTGTAAATGGTTGTGTATGGTGTAATCAGATAATAACAGATGAAAACAGGATTTGTCTATGGAAATTTTACTCTTCCAATTCCTTTTTCATATTCAACGCTAAAATATTCCAGTTTATGAAACCGCCGTTCATGACGGGGCTGCCGTCGAAGGGATTGTAGTATTCGTGGAGACAACCGGTTTTTTTCAGATCTTCCCCGAGGAGCTTTAAGCTGCCTTTGCAGATTTCTTCCGCCTCATCACGGTAACCATAGTTTAAAAGCCCCCGGAATACCACATAGTTGGCCACAAGCCAGATGGGGCCAAGCCAGTTGGAGGGATTGTTGGTGGCGGAGAGATCAAACATTTTTTCGTCCTTAGCCAGGGTGGTGATGCCAAAAGGAGAGTGGAAGGTGCTTTCATCTTTCCAGTGCCTTGCCAGGCTTGCGGCCTGTTCTTTGGTGGCAAAGCCTGCCCAGAGGGGGATGAAGCCGGACCACACGCGGATTTTGATGGGCAGGGTTTTCCAGAAAACGCCCAGGCCCTCATGGAACCAGTCGTATTTTCTGGTCTTAATGTCCACGTCTGCGGAGTAGAAGAACTGATCCCGCTTGTCCCAGCATTCCTCTAAGATGGCATTGCTCAGATTTTCGGCTTTTTCACGGTAGCCGGCGGCCACATCCGGGCGGCCCAGTTTTTCCAGAATCCGCGCCATGGAGGAAAGTTCATGAACCATAAAGGAATTCAGGAAAATATTCGCTGTGGAGAATTTTGGCCGCCCGAAGGAGGCGGGATCGTTGTCCATGCCGATCATGATATCATCGCACCAAACATAGAGCCCGCAGTTTTCAAAATAGTAGTTGGCATCGTAGCAGGCAAAATAGGAGCGAAGCCCGTCCAGGGCGCCAAAGATCCAGCCGTAATCTCCGGTGTAATCGGAAATCAGACAGATCTGGCCGCACAGGAAGGGCTTGTGCATGTTCATAAGCACGCCCTCTTTGTGCCTCATGTTCAGGTAAGGCTCAGGCCAGTCCTTGACCTCAATCATCATCGGAATGTAGCCGTCATCCAGCTGATGATCCAGGAAGTTTTGGACATTTCCTCTGGCATGGATGAGAATTTTTTCCTGTATGGCCGGTTCAAAGGCATCCATCATTCCCAGCAGACCGTAGGCAGACCAGTAGGTGTCCCAGTCCCAGACGTTTCCGTCATAGACAGAGCCGGGATCGATAAAAGGATAGTGTATAAAGCTTCTTGGTTCTTTGAGCAGATCCGTCACATGCTCTTTCACGTAATTTCTCAGCAGATCCGCGTATTCTTCAAACTGTTTTTCCATTGTTCCTCCTTCTGACGCGCAAATCGCGTCGTTTAGCCTTTTACCGCGCCGGTGGTCATTCCCTCGATGACTTTTTTGTTCAGGAAAAGGTACATAACCAGCATGGGAACGACGCAGATGGACACGGAGGCAAAGATCGCGCCCCAGTTAGTGGCGCCAAATTCTGTTTCAAAGTATAAAAGTCCTGTCTGGATGGTTTTTAGCTCTGTGCTGCTGACAAAGGTCATGGAGTAGAGCAGATCATTCCATTTAAAGAAAAACTGAATGACCAGAACGGTGATAATGGCGTTTTTTGTCAGCGGTACCACGATGTGGTACAGCAGGGTATAAATTCCGCAGCCGTCGATTACCGCGGCTTCCAGGATCTCGTCCGGGAAGGAGCGCATATAGCCCTGTAGAAGATAAATAGAAAAGGACAGGGCGGAGGCTGTATAAACCAGAATCAGACACGATCTGGTATTGATCAGGTGCATCCTCTGGAAGATCTGGAACAGGGGAATCAGGGAGGTGGCCACGGGAATCATAATGCCGAAGGCAAAATACCGGTTAAAAAATTCCCGCCCTTTCCAGCGCATCTTCGTCAGCGCGAAGGTGGTGGTCATGGATAAAACAATAATCAGCACAAGGGACAAAACCGTGCAGATCAGGCTGTTTTTGAAGAAAATGGCCATTTTTCCTCTGGTCCAGGCATCGATGTAATTCTGAATGTAAAATCCGGCGTTCAGGGCGTAGGCGGGCTTGCTGACAAACTCGTCCGGCGTCTTGAAGGAAGCCGTGAGCATCCAGAAAAGAGGATAGATGTCAATGATCACCAGAATGCCGATGATTAATTTTGTCACAATGGACCGGGTAAGCTTTTTCGTTTTGTATGTCATGAAAATCCTCCTTTCGGGCAGCGTCAGTCCACAGGCTTGTCGAATTTCCGTATGATGCCTGAACCGAAAACGCAGATCAGGAAGATAATCAGGGCGATCACGCTTCCGTAGCCGGTGCGGCTGAAGGTAAAGGCCGTATCATACATGTACATGGAAAGGGACTTGGTGGCTCCGCTGGGACCGCCTCCGGTAAGGGCCAGAGAGGACTCAAACATCTTAACCGTCCCGGTAAAGCTGAAAATTACGCAGGTGACAATCATCGGACGGAGAAGAGGCGCCAGCACGCGGCGGAACAGAGGAATGGCTCTGCAGCCATCGATGCGGGCTGCTTCAATGACATCCTGGGGAATATCCAGGAGGGCTCCATAAAATATAATAGCGTAAAAACCGATGGCAGTCCAGATGTCCATGGCGCAAAGGGAACCAAGGGCCGTGGAAGCCTCGCCGATCCAGGCGTGGACAAGCTGCGGAAGGCCCACAGCGTCCAGAAGGCTGTTCAAAGCGGCCGGAACGGTTGCCCGGAGGCTGGCTGCGATGGGATTTCCGATTGTAATTAAAAGCAAAGTATTTTAAAATAAGGGAGGAGCGGCTGCCGCTGCCGGCAGGAACGGCAGCCTTCTGCGGCAAACAAAACGCGAGAGAAAGGAAACAGAAGCATGAGCACAGTAGTTGGAATTATCGGAGCAATGGAGATTGAGGTGGAGGCCTTAAAGAAGGATATGAAGGTCCGCAGAACGGTTTCGAAGGCCGGGATGGAATTTTGCCAGGGCGTGCTTTCTGGCTGCGAGGCCGTTGTGGTGCGCAGCGGTATCGGGAAGGTGAACGCTGCCGTCTGCACCCAGATTCTGATAGATCAGTTTGGCGTAACGCATGTGATCAATACCGGGATCGCCGGGTCTTTGCGGGCGGAAATCAATATCGGGGATATTGTGATTTCCACAGACCTGGTGCAGCACGATATGGACGCCACGAATTTTGGCTATCCGGTGGGGCAGATTCCTCAGATGGATACCTTTTCTTTCCCGGCAGATGAAGGACTTTGCGAGCTGGCCGAGAAGACTTGCCGCAAGGCTGTGCCGGAGATCGGGGTTTTCCGGGGGAGGATTGTCAGCGGAGATCAGTTTGTGGCCGGACATGAAGTCAAGGACCGTCTCTTAAAAACTTTCGACGGATTCTGCACGGAGATGGAAGGGGCGGCCATTGGTCAGACTGCATGGCTGAATAAGGTGCCTTTTGTCATTTTAAGGGCGATCTCTGATAAGGCGGATGACAGCGCGTCCATGGATTATCCGGTGTTTGAGCGCCAGGCGGCCTGGCACTGCGTAACGCTGGTTGAGAAGCTCCTTGAGGAGCTGGCTTAAAGGAGCTTTCATAGCTTCATCCCCCAAAAGACCCGGAAATACGCGGCTTCCGGGCCTTTTTTTGTCGATGAAAACTGCTTTGCAAAACGGTCCGGTCCGGGTATAATGGCGAAGACAGGCGGCCGGCGCCCGAAACTGAACACCATGTTTGACAAAGGGGGATTTCATTTATGTTGCGATTTGTTCTCGAACAGAACATCCTGTTTTACGCCATGACGGTGGTTTGTATCCTGGGGGTACTCAGCCAGATTTTCCTGGGCAGAGCTTATGGAAAGCTGACGAAGGACGCCTCCCGGGGCGGACAGGCCCAGGGGAAGCTTATGAAGCAGATCAGGCAGAGGCTTGGTTCCGGACAGAACCCGGCGCTTTTAGTGGAGAGCAGCCTGACGGAATACCGGATCTGGGGACAGAGCTTCCATAGCTGGCAGAGAATGGGATTTCTGTCCTGGGTGCTTGTGCTGGCCATCGGAGGCTTCGGATGGTATTTTTCCGGGGCGCAGAGAATGGGAACGCAGATGCAGCAGCGCTATCTCTGGTATATGGCGGCGGCCGGGGTACTGACGGCGCTGGCTTATCTGCTGGCGGATACGGGATACCGGCGGAAGAGGCTGGCCACCGGGATTTTGGACTACGCGGAGAGCATGGCGGCCGCGGATCAGGTCTGGAAAAGAGAAACAAAAACCGGCATGACAGCCGCGGCGGTGGAAACGGCGGCCGGGGAAGAGGAGGAGCTGGGACGGGCCTGCGGCGCCATGACCCGGGCGGAGAGCGCAGTACAGGCAGAGAGCGCCAGAGGGAGCGTGGTGCAGGCGGTTCCCAGGGAGCGGCGGCTGAAACTGAAGGAGTCCAGGGCGCAAAGGGAAAAGCGGGAGCTGAAGGAGAACATGAGCCGGATTAAGGAGGGGCTTAGCGAATCGGCGGCCTCCCAGGAGAAGGAGCGCAACGCCGAGATTCTGAAACAAATGGACCCGAAAGAACAGGAGCGCGTCATACGGGAGGTGTTGAAGGAATTTTTGTCGTGATTTGTGGTTGCACTTATGGAAGGAGTTTGATAAAATGTTTTTGACTGAATAGCCCGCGCTGCAAAGGCAGCCGGGCCCAGGCCAGAGGCGGGACGGATCGCCGTCCGCCCGCCAAGCGGCGGCGCTATGCTGCTGACAAAGTGAGAAGGAGCTGAAATTATGGAGAAGAGAGTAACGTTTGATTATTCCAAAGCCAAAGCTTTCATCCGTGACAATGAAATGGAGTCCATGAAAACGCTGACGGAGGCTGCGAAGGAGACTCTGGTGAGCAGAACCGGGGCCGGAAATGATTTTTTGGGGTGGATCGATCTGCCGGTGAACTATGACAAAGAGGAGTTTGGAAGAATCCAGGAAGCGGCTAAAAAAATCCAGTCCGACAGCGAAGTACTGCTGGTAATCGGCATCGGCGGTTCCTACTTAGGAGCCAGAGCGGCCATCGAGTTTTTGCGCCACAGCTTTTACAATGTGGTTTCCAGGGAAATCCGCAAAACGCCGGAGATCTATTATGTGGGAAACAGCATCAGCAGCACCTACCTTGGTGAGCTGATCGATGTCATCGGAGACCGGGATTTCTCCGTGAACATTATCTCCAAGTCCGGCACCACCACGGAGCCGGCCATCGCTTTCCGCATTTTCAAGGAGATGCTGGAAAAGAAGTATGGAAAAGAGGGCGCGGCCAAGCGGATTTACGCCACCACGGACAAAGCGAAGGGCGCTTTGAAGAACCTGGCCACGGAAGAGGGATATGAGACCTTTGTGGTTCCGGATGACGTGGGAGGACGTTTCTCTGTTCTGACGGCTGTAGGCCTGCTCCCCATCGCTGTCAGCGGAGCGGATATCACCGCCCTGATGGAAGGCGCGGCGGCAGCCAGAGAGAGAGCTCTGGGCTGCACCTTTGAGGAAAACGACGCCATGCTGTATGCCGCGGTAAGGAATATCCTTCTGCGCAAGGGAAAGGCTGTAGAGATCCTCTGCAATTACGAGCCGAACCTTCACTATGTCAGTGAGTGGTGGAAGCAGCTTTACGGAGAATCCGAAGGCAAGGATCAGAAGGGCCTGTTCCCGGCATCTGTGGACCTGACCACGGATCTGCATTCCATGGGCCAGTTTATCCAGGACGGCGCCAGGATCATGTTTGAGACGGTTCTGAAGGTGGACAAGCCGAGAAAGCAGATCGTCATCGGCGAGGAGCCCACAGATCTGGACGGCCTGAACTATCTGGCAGGGAAGGATATGGATTTCGTAAACAAGAACGCTATGAACGGTACGATTCTGGCGCACACGGACGGAAATGTGCCGAACCTGTGCGTGTCCATCGATGCCATGGACGAGCGCTCCCTGGGCGAGCTGTTCTACTTCTTTGAGTTCGCCTGCGGCGTAAGCGGCTATCTCCTGGGCGTGAATCCGTTCAACCAGCCTGGAGTAGAGAGCTATAAAAAGAATATGTTCGCGCTTCTGGGAAAACCAGGCTATGAAAAAGAGAGAGAAGAACTTCTGAAGCGGCTGTAAGAAAACGGCAGCAGGCAAGACAGAGCCGGAGGGCTGCGCAGCGGCAGTTTGGCAGGGTCAAATGGTTTAGGTGCGCGAAGGGAAGGCGAGGGCGCTGTGATACATACGGAAAGTATCGCGGCGCCTTCCTTTTTACTTTAAAAGTCCGCCGGCGGGCGTGTACGGGAGGCGATCCGCCAGGAAGCGGGCTGCGTGGGGGCAGAGGCAGATATACAGAATAGAAAACGGAGGAAGCAGATGGAAATTGTATTTTTGGAAGCCGGTACATTGGGAAGTGATATGGATTTTTCACTTTTCGAGAGCCTGGGACATGTGACGAGATATGAGACCAGCACCGCCGCGGACACGCCGGAGAAGGTGAAAAACGCCGATATCGTGGTGGTGAACAAAATCAATATGAACGAGCAAACGCTGGGCAGGGCCAAAAAGCTGAAAATGATCGCCATTACAGCTACGGGATACAACATGGTGGATCTGGACTTCACAAAAAGCAGGGGGATTGCCGTGACCAATGTGGCGGGGTATTCCACGGACGCGGTGGCGCAGCATACCTTTGCCCTGCTCTTTTATCTGATGCACAAGCTCGCGTACTATGACGGCTATGTAAAAAGAGGAGAATACTGCGAGAGCACGGCGTTTACCCATATCGCGGAGCCGTTTCATGAGCTGGCCCAAAAGACCTGGGGAATTATCGGCCTGGGAGCCATTGGACACAAGGTTGCGGCTTTGGCCAGGGCCTTCGGCTGTCGGGTGATCTATCATTCCATGTCCGGGTGTGTCCGGCCGGAGCCCTATGAGCAGGTGGATTTTGAGGAACTGCTGTCACAGGCGGATATTTTATCTGTCCATGCGCCTTTGACAGAAGCTACCAGGGGTCTCATGGACCGTGAGGCCTTCCGGCGGATGAAGCCGGGATCGATTTTTCTGAATCTGGCCAGAGGAGCGATTGTCCGGGAGGAGGATCTCGCCTGGGCTCTCCGGGAAGGAGAAATCGCCGCCGCCGGTCTGGATGTCTTGGCTGTGGAGCCTATGAGCCGGGAAAATCCGCTTATGGAGATTCAGGACAGCCGCAGGCTCATCATCACGCCCCACATCGCATGGGCGCCCGTGGAGACCAGAGCCAGACTGCTGGATGAAGTGTATCGGAATATACAGGCATTTTTAAACGGCGAAGCCCGTAATCTGGTTTGATTTTCTTTTTAATCACTGCTGGCTCCCACAATTTGGACTTGCGTTTAAAGAAGTTTTCATGTAGAATAATAAAATGTTTGTGTTTATCTGAAGGACAGAAGATTTTGGACTGCGGACAGAATCCAAGAATGATACTGAGGATTGCAACAACTATAACGAAAGAGGTGTAAAAGTTTCATGGATTTATTTTTGTATGCGCTCAAGCGCATCGGCGTGTCCATCATGACGCTGCTTCTGGTGACGGCCATCACGTTTTTCCTGATGAACGCTATTCCGGGAAGTCCCTTTATGACGGAGAAATCCACGCCGGAACAGATTGCCCAGGCGGAAGCGAAGTACGGCCTGGATCAGCCCCTGGTGGTTCAGTTTGTAAATTATATCAGGAATTATCTCCACGGGGATATGGGTACCTCTCTGAAAATGCAGGAGGGTACCGCTGTTACGACGATCCTTTTTGGACAGGATAAGTTCATTATTTCCATTAAGCTGGGCGTTATGGCCTTGATCACAGCCGTTGTGGTGGGAATTCCCCTGGGATGTCTCGCGGCTTACTACCGGGGAAAATGGATCGACAGCCTGCTGAGGGTTATAACCACCTTGGGTGTGGCGGTGCCAAGCTTTGTCACGGCGACGCTGCTTCTATTCGGTCTGGGAGTAAACTTAGGCTGGCTTCCGGTGCAGTCCAACAGTCTGCCCGACGCGGCGAGCTATGTGATGCCGGTTATGACCCTGGCCTTTTATCCTTCCTGCTATATTGCCAAGCTTACCAGAACCAGTATGCTGGACGCCATCAGCCAGGATTATATCCGCACGGCCAGGGCGAAGGGCGTGAAAACAAAGGTGATTCTGTTTAAGCATGCCCTGCGGAACTCCCTGATTCCGGTTATCACCTATCTGGGACCGCTGACGGCGGGCATAATTACCGGCGCTCTGGTGGTGGAGCAGATTTTCCACATTCCGGGGCTGGGCGATTATTTTGTAAGCAGTATTCTGAACCGCGATTATCCGGTTATTATGGGAACAACGGTGCTTCTCGCCGCTTTGATTGTCATTATGAACCTTGTGGTGGACATCGCTTACAAGATCGTAGACCCGCGTATTAATATCACAAAGAAAGGCAAGTAATCTATGAAAGGACAAAAGACATTTCAGGTTTTTCATACGGACCCGGACAAGATTCCGGATCTGGACAAGCTGACTGCGGAGGATTTCAAATCGGCCAGCGCTGACGAGAAGGAATCTATGGTGCAGATGCACAAAAGCGTTTCCTACTGGCGGGACGCCTGGAGGAGATTCCGCAGAAACCGCGTATCGATGGGAGCCTTGGGCGTGTTTATCCTGATCCTGCTCTTTTCTTTCGCGGGTCCCATGTTTGTGGAGTACAGCTACGAAGAACAGTACCGCGGTTCCCAGAAACTCGGCCCCATGGAATATTCCGAGGCGGAGCAGATGGTTCTCGATGTGCTGGAAAATGGCGCGGACGCGGTTTACGCCACGACGCTGCAGCCGGGTTCCCTGACGGCTATCAGCCGGGGAGACTGGTATTTTGAGGAAAACGGACAGACCTACGCCTTCACACTGGAAAGCGGTGTGGAAAGGGCAACGCTGATTTTTGACGAGGACGGAGAAAATCAGGTCTATATCGGCTATGACAGGGACTATGAAAACGGCGCGTACACGGAGATTACCCCGGTGGAAACCACGGATACTCCGGCGGAGGGCGCCTCGGAGCTCACCCTTTCCCACGGCGTATTTCCCCATGTGTTCGGAACGGATTCCCAGGGGCGTGACCTGATGGCAAGATGCATGTACGGATCCAGGGTTTCCATCATCATCGGCGTGGTGGCTGCTTTGATCGTTCTGGTGATCGGCTCCCTCTACGGCTCCATTTCCGGCTTTCTGGGAGGCAAGGTAGACTTTGTAATGATGCGTATTGTGGACGTGATTTACTCCGTTCCGGATGTGCTGATCGTGCTTCTGCTTCAGGTAGTTCTCAAGGAGCCGCTGCAGGCCTGGTTTGACAGTTCCACAAACCCCATTGTCGGAGCATTAAGTACCCTTGGCGTGGGTATTGTGAGTATCTTTATTACCTTCGCTCTCCTTTACTGGGTAGGTATGTCCCGTATTATCCGCGGACAGGTGCTGACCTTAAAGGAACAGGAGTACGTGACGGCAGCCACGGTGCTGGGCGCGTCCCCGGCCCGCATCATCCGCCGGCACCTTCTGCCGAACTGCGTGGGACAGCTCATTATCGCCACCTGTCTGCAGATTCCTTCGGCGATTTTCCTGGAATCCTTCCTGTCCTACCTTGGACTGGGTGTTTCCGCGCCTATGGCGTCCCTGGGCTCCCTCTGCTCCGACGCCAAGGAGACCTTCCTTCTGTTCCCGTACCGGCTTCTGTTCCCGGCCATTCTCCTGAGCCTGATCGTGCTCAGCCTGAACCTGGTGGGCGATGGATTGAGAGACGCCCTTGACCCGCGTCTGAAGAACTGAGGAGGTAAAGAACGATGAGCGACGCATTGCTGAAAGTAAAAGATCTGAAGGTCTCCTTCTTTACTCCCGCGGGGGAAGTAAAGGCGGTGGACGGAATCAGCTATGAGATACACGAAAATGAAGTCATGGGCGTTGTAGGCGAATCCGGATCCGGCAAATCCGTGGAAGCCTACTCTATCATGGGCCTTCTCCAGAACCCCGGAAAGGTGGTAGGTGGGGAGATCACCTTTGAAGGAGAGGATGTCCTGGCTTATACTGAAGAACAGAGAAGGGATTTCCGGGGCCAGAGAGCCGCCATGATTTTCCAGAATCCCATGACCTGTTTAAATCCCGTTTATACCATCGGCGACCAGCTCATGGAGGCGCTGCGCTGCCACGACAAGTCCATTTCCAGGGCAGAGGCAAAAAAGCGCGCCATCGAAATGCTGGAGCTTGTGGGAATCAACAATGCTGACAAGCGCGTTGACCAGTATCCCCATGAGTTCTCCGGCGGTATGCGCCAGAGAGCCATGATCGCCATGGCTATGATCTGCCATCCCAAGCTCCTGATTGCCGACGAGCCCACCACGGCGCTGGATGTGACGATTCAGGCCCAGATTCTGGAGCTTATGAAGGATCTTCAGAAACAGACGGGTATGGCCATTATCTTTATTACGCACAATCTTGGCGTGGTGGCGGAGATCTGCGATAAGGTAACCGTTATGTACGCGGGACACATTATGGAGCAGGGCAAGGTGGATGATATTTTTTACAATCCGGCCCATCCATATACCAAGGGACTTCTGCGCTCCATGCCGAATCTGGCCGAGGAGGAGCGCACCCGCCTGATTCCCATTGAGGGAACGCCGGTGGATCTTCTGGATCCGCCCAAGGGCTGCAGCTTCGGCCCCAGATGCGAGCATTGCATGAAGATCTGCCTGAACAATCAGCCGCCCATGGTCGATGTGGGGGACGGGCATCTGTCCGCATGCTGGCTGCATGTGAAGGCGATGAAAGAACAGAAAGCCGGTAAGGAGGAAAAAGCATGAGCCAGGAACGAAAGAAACTGGTGGAGGTGGAAAAGCTCCGCAAATATTTTCCGGTAAAAGCCGGTTTTATGAAGACGAATTACGTGCAGGCAGTGCAGGATGTATCCCTGTACATCTATAAGGGAGAAACCCTGGGTCTTGTGGGAGAGTCCGGTTGCGGAAAAACGACCTTTGGCCGCACGCTTCTGCAGCTTTACGAGCCCACCTCAGGGAAAATCGTTTATGACGGAAAGACCATCTATGACAGCGAGAAGGGAATCCATGAGAAAATGCTTCCCTACCGCCGGAAGATGCAGCTTATTTTCCAGGACCCCTCCGCGTCGCTGGATCCCCGTATGACGGTGGGAGAGATTGTGGGAGAGGCGCTGGATATCCATAAGATCTGTCCGGACAAGAAAAGCCGCCAGGACCGCATCAACGAGCTTCTGACAAAGGTGGGACTGAACTCCGAGCATTCCAACCGCTTCCCCCATGAGTTTTCCGGAGGACAGCAGCAGAGAATCGGCATTGCCAGAGCGCTGGCGGTGGAACCGGAGTTTATTGTCTGCGACGAGCCGATCTCAGCTCTGGACGTGTCCATTCAGTCTCAGGTGGTGAATATGCTGGAGGATCTGCAGGAGCAGATCGGCCTGACGTATCTGTTCATCGCCCATGACCTGTCAGTGGTGCGGCATATTTCAAACCGGATCGGCGTAATGTATCTGGGCTGTCTTGTGGAGCTGGCGGAGAGCTATGAGCTCTGCGGCCATCCCATTCATCCCTACTCCCAGACGCTGCTCTCGGCGGTGCCTCTGGCGGATCCCCATAAGAGCCGCCAGAAAAAACGGATTCTGCTCCAGGGCGAGATCCCAAGTCCCCTGAATCCGCCTTCCGGCTGCCGGTTCCACACCCGCTGCCCCTACGCGACGGAAAAGTGCAGCCAGGTGATGCCGGAACTGAAGGAGTATTCACCGGGACATTTCGCCGCCTGCCATATGTTGGACAAGTCGTAATCGATAAAAAATGGAGACAAAAAGGCGAAATGGGTTTATAATAGACAAGCAGGCCCGGCCTGCGAAAACGCGGCAAATACTGCCACAGGCAGTTTTGTAAATAAACACTCTTTGAAAAGGAGGATTTTTCATGAAAAAAGTGTTATCACTTGTTCTGGCACTGGGTATGGCTGTGTCTTCCGTAGGCATGGTTTCCTTTGCCGAGGAGGACGCGGAGTTCAATATCCGCGCCTGCATCGCTTCTGAGCCGGAGACACTGGATCCAAATATGGAGAGCTCTGTAGACGGCGCAACCTACTCCCTGCATCTGTTTGAGGGACTGATGAAGTATACCTCAACGGGCGAGGCAGCGGCGGAAGGGAGCGACGCGGTGCAGCTTGCGCGTTATGACTACGGACAGGCAGAGTCCTACGAGGTTTCTGAGGATGGACTGACCTATACCTTCCATCTGAGAGACGACGCTATGTGGAGCGATGGCGAGCCGGTAACGGCACAGGATTTCGTTTATTCCTGGCAGAGAATCACCGATCCGGCCACCGCGGCGGATTACGGCTACATTCTGACCGGCGTGGTTAAGAATGCCACGGAAATCCAGGCCGGCGAGGCTGAGCCGGATACCCTGGGCGTTGAGGCGGTGGACGATAAGACCTTTGTGGTTACCCTGGAGACCGAGTGCCCCTATTTCCTGAGCCTTTGTACCTTTGCCGCTCTGATGCCCCTTCGTCAGGATGTGATCGAGGAGTACGGCAACGAGTGGACGAATCCCGGAAACATGGTTTCCAATGGCGCTTTCGTTCTTACGGACTGGGTACATGACAGCTACATCGAAATGTCCAGAAATGACCAGTATTATGAGCCGGCCGGCCCGGACAAGATTACCTGGTACCTGAGCAACAGCCAGACCGCTATGCTGGCCGCTTATCAGGCAGGCGAGTATGACTTCTTTGACAACGTTCCCACAGATCAGATCGAGAGTCTTCAGGCTTCCGGCGACTGCTTCGTTGCAGACCAGATCTGTACGTATTTCATCTATCTGAGCTGCGATCAGATTCCGGATTGGAGAGTCCGCGCGGCCATCACCCTGTCCATTGACCGTGACAACATTGTTGAGAACATTACCCAGGGCGGACAGACGCCGGCTACCGGTCTGACGGCCGCAGGCATCAGCGACAGTCAGGGCAATTCCTGGGTTGATGAGATCGGCACTCCGCTGTACGATGGCCTGGCAGAGCTGTATCCGGATTATGATCTGACCACCTACTCCGGACGCTGCGAGCTGGCAGTTGCCCTTCTGGAAGAGGCGGTTACGGACGGATATGATACCTCCGCCACCATTAACTATGAGTACAATACCGATGAAAACCACAAAGCCATCGCAGAGGCGGTACAGGCTGATGTAGCAAACGTTCTTGGCCTGAACATCTCTCTGAATAACTCCGAGTGGCAGACCTACACCAATAACTTAAGCCTTGGCCAGTTCGGTATTGCCCGTATGGGATGGTCCGCGGACTATGATGACGCGATCACCTATGTAGAACTGTTCTCCAACGGCAACACCTACAACTATGGCAACTGGGTAAATGACGATTACACCGCGCTGATCGATCAGGCGAAGACACTGCCGGGCGGTGAAGAGCGTGACGCCGTTATGCAGGAAGCTGAGAAGATGCTCTTTGGAGAGGGCGGATTCCCGGCTGCGCCGCTGTACTTCTATACGCAGCCGTACTGCATCACAGAGGGAATCACCGGCGTAAACTGGACGCCGCTTGGATACTTCCTGTTCCACAACGCGACCCAGGCGTAAGAAAAGGATTCCGGTGTGAGCGGATTCCATTCGCGAAGCGGATGAAATCCGTGATAAAAAGGCCTGCCGTACCGATGATGAAGCATCAAAGGTACGGCAGGCCTTTTCTAATTAATCCTCCTCGATAACCTGTATTTCCAGATAATCAAAATCAATGGAATCAATAAAATTATCCCGGCCGAATCGGGTTTTGCTGTGACGTTTAAACTCCGCGATATTGGAGTCCAGCCAGATGGGGCGGCTCAAATCAAAGGCCCTGCAGAACTCGTCCAGGGCGTGGAATATTTTATGGGTGCGGGTATCCCCGCTCTTATCCTCCACCGTCATATCCCGAACCAGGCGGTTCGCGGTCCACACTTTTCCCCATATACGCATAAAAAGCTCCTTTCTGGCAACCGTTCATCCCTGCCAAACCGTTACCCTTTCTATTCAGCTTTCGGCTTCCGTCAGGGAATCCGTTTGAGCATCGTCTGACACAGGGCTTTCCGTCTCTGTGCCGCCTGACATGTCAATTTCCGTCTCTGTGCCGTCTGACATAACGCTTTCCGTTTCTATGCCGCCTGACGCGACAGTTTCCGTTTCTGTGCCGCCTGACGCGGCGGTTTCCGTCTCTGTGCCGCCGGATACAGCGAGCTCCGTTTCCGTGTCATCGGTAACGATGTCATAATCCTCAGGCGGGGAGACCAGGTCGAAAGAGAGATTTTCTGCCTGGAACTGGATGCCGGCGGATTCCGAGGTGTTGAAAAAGTTATACACGGTTTCCGAGATGTCCCGGATCTGATCCACCGCCAGGTCATTGTCTGTCAGATTTGTGGCCATGACGCAGATGGCGTAATCGCCTCCCGGACTGTATACAATGGCCGCGTCGTTTTCCGTGTCGTCCGTCTCGCCGGATTTGCTGGCAGTCACCACGTCCTCCGGAAGACCTGCTGGAATCTTATAGAGGATTTCCTGATCCATCAGAAGCGCTTCCATACGGTGGGACATCAGGTGGCTGACACAGCTCCCTTCGTAGACCGCAGTCAGGAAATCTACACAGTCCCGCGTTGTCGTCTGATTCAGGCTTTCAGGTTCATACCACAGATCCGGGTCTGCCAGACCGTTGTTTAAAACCGTGCCGGTGTAGCCGTTTTCGAGGATATAGGCGTTTACGGCTTCCATGCCTTTCTGGTGGTCATGATCGGGGTCCAGATAACGGACGAGTTCATTGGCCGCGTCGTTGTCGCTTACGGAAATCATGGCCTGGAGAAGCTGGGCGATCTCGTCAGAGTACTCCAGGTCGCCCTCGTTTACGGCATCCAGGACGGCGCCCATGATGAACAGCTTGATCAGACTGGCGGAGGACTGGGGTTCGTCGTTTAAGGTAATGCCCTGGCCGGAGGCGAGCTCCTTTACGGAAACCGACCAGGTACCCTCATAGGAGGCAAGCATGGAGGAGAGCGTATCAGAAAGCTCCTCCCAGGAGGCCCGGACAGGGAGCGAAGGATTCAGAGCATACGAGATTCCGGGGGATGCGTCTGCCACATATTCGGCAAGAGACGGAACCTCCGTTTCCGCGGTTATCGTCTCCATGCCCGCGGTTTTCGTGCCGTCCGTCTCAGAACCGTCCGTTCCGGCTCCCGGCAGGTCTTCCGCCAGGAGGTCTTCCGTCTCCGAAAGCACCTGGCTTTGCCGAAAAACCGGTATGAAGGAACCGATGATTCCGGGATTTAAAATTTCCGCATAAAAGAAACCGGTGAATCCGGCCAAACAGCCGATCTGCACCAGCTTTTTCCCAAGATCAGGAATTTTTCGCTGTCTCCCCATGTATGTGATAATCCTTTCTAAACGGTTACTGCTCACGCCTGAAACATACTTTAGCGCCGCAAACAGCAGATGCCTGCGGCTTTCCAGGAGAGGCTAGCCTCTCCGATTCGCTAGATCAATCATACAATAAGCGGGAGAAAAAGTAAATAATTTAATTCCCGAACCACGTGCTTGCCGCGCGATTGCATTTACAATTTCCAGAAGGAATGCTAAAATGACCTATAGAAAAGATTTGGAAAGGAAGATTTACCATGAAAAAGGATACGGGTTTGATTCATATTTATTACGGAACAGGGAAAGGAAAAACAACCACCGGAATGGGGCTGGTGACGCGGGCCGCCGGGTTTGGATACCGGGTTCTGATTTATCAGTTTATGAAAAACAACCGGACCAGCGAGAGGAAGATTCTGGAAAAGATTCCCAATGTGACCATCATAAACGGACTGGATCAGGAGAAATTCAGCTTCCAGATGACAGAGGAAGAGAAAGCCGAGAGAAGGAAGTTTTATAATGAGCGGCTGCGGATGGTGACGGAGACGGCGGTAAAAGAGGACTATGACGTGCTGTTTCTGGATGAGGCCATCTACACGATATCCGCCGGTCTGCTGGACGAGGAGGCGCTTCTGGGGTTCCTGCGGGAGAAGCCCGAGAAGCTGGAGGTCATCCTGACGGGAAATACGCCGGACGACGCGCTAATCCAGGCCGCGGACTATGTATCGGAGATCCGCAAGGTAAAGCATCCCTATGACCTCGGTCAGCCAGCCAGGGATGGGATTGAGCGCTGAAAAAAGCCGACGGATACGGCGGCTTTTTGAATACGGACAGGACCCGGGCGGAACTGTGCGGCGGGTCCGGGTAAAATGAGGAGTGCCCCGGCGTCTGGTACACCGGGGCTATTATGAAAAAATTTATCTATGTGTAATGAAAACATTACGCCATAAGCAGCTCATGCTGTCTTTTAAAGACATTTTTACTATACCAATTATATATGAATAAAATATGAACAT
>DVIQ01000007.1 GCA_018711185.1 Candidatus Limivivens intestinipullorum
AAACGGCAGAGAGAGCAGGGCGATTCCAAGGAGGGTATGAAGGATACTGTCCACCTGGGAGTGGCTGGTAATGCCGCGCACCCAGATGTTCCCGTAACCTTCCACATACTGGCAGTAATCGTAAACATACCAGACGGCGCCGTCGGATGACACTTCCTGGAGCTCGTCCATAATCAAGGAAGAGGCTCCGGAGAAACGGGAGGGCGTCCTGCCGTACAGAAGATGGCCCTGGGAATCATAGGCCAGCAGATAGATCCCGCTGTCCAGGGCATCGTTCAGGTCGTCGTCAAAGTCCAGCTCACCGTCCTGGTATTCAATATTCTGGTAGCTGGAAAGAACAGCGTCCTGAAGCTGAAGCTGCGCGTCTGACTCCACGCGGCTTTCGCTTACGGTAAATAAAAGCCAGAGAACCAGAAGCACCAGAAGGGTGAGAAAAATCGTGTACCAAATGGTAATCCGAAGCCGGATAGGCATTTTTTTCATGAGCTCTCCTTTAAAACATAGCCGGCCCCGCGAATGGTATGAATCAGCTTGGGCTCAAAGTTTTCATCGATTTTTTTCCGGAGATACCGGATGTAGACGTCCACCACATTGGAACCTCCGGCGTAGTCATAGTTCCATATATGCTGTTCGATCTTGTCCCTGGAAAGGACGATGCCCTTGTTTCGGATCATATACTCCAGAATGGAAAATTCTTTGGAGGAGAGGGTGATTTCCAGGTCGTCCCGGTATACGGCACGGCGGTTGCTGTCCACCGTAAGATTCGCGATGCGGTAGCAGTTGTCCTGGCTTGCGGCCTCCCGGCGCAGCACGACCCGGAGCCTCGCCAGAAGCTCGTCCATGGCAAAGGGCTTGACCAGATAATCGTCCGCTCCGGCGTCCAGGCCGGTCACCCGGTCCTGAATGCTGTCCCTGGCTGTCAAAAGGATGACCGGCGTATGCTTTCCCTGCCGACGCATGGTCTTTAAAACCGTAAGGCCGTCGGTTTTCGGCATCATAATATCCAGCACCACGGCGTCGTATTCCGCCATTTCCAGAAAATCCAGGGCTTCCTGGCCATCGGGGCAGGCGTCTACAGAATAGTGATTTTTTTCCAGAGTCTTGGCGATCACCGAACGAAGATCCGGCTCGTCCTCCGCGATTAAAATACGCATGAAAAACCTCCTAGTGAAAGAATATGCGCGCCCGCCGGAATTTTCCGGGACGGTGGTAGGCTTGCCCCGCGGGCGTATGCAGGTTTAGTGTAACGGGCAAACTTCCTTACGCGAAACGGATTTTGCCGAATCCGGGAATGACTGCCGCGAATGTTGCGCCAAGCGGCGCCCCGTCCGCGTCAATCAGAAGTTTACGTCAATGAAATGAAAGCAACATTAAAGGAACGTCCTCGGCAGCTTTGAGGGATGGCTGTTCTCCCCTTTTGCCGTTTTCCGGTACTCTCCGGGGGTATAGCCGGTGGTGTCTTTAAACCGGCGGATAAAGTAGCTGACATTTTCGAATCCCACGGAAAGGGCGATGGTGAGCACAGAGGCGTCGGTGGTTTTTAAAAGCTCGCAGGAGCGCAGAATTCGGCAGTCGTTTACGTACTCGGTAAAGGTTCGCCCGAAGCTCTGGTGGAAATACCGGCTGAAGTATTTCGGGGAGAGGTGGAACCGGTCCGCGGCTTCAGCGAGGGTCAGGGTGCGCTGGTAATTGGCGTTAATATACATCAGAATCTCCCGGAGAGTCTGGATCTGCCTGGGATTCGCCGCGTCCTGTCCATCTCCGGTGGACACAAGAAGCCCTTCCCGGTGAAGCAGGCAGAACAGCTTCAGCAGACAGATCTTCGTGGCGAGCTGGTAGCCGTGGCTTCTGGCGGTATTTTCCGAAAGCACCTCCCCGAAAAGCGCCCAGATCTTTGGATACCTGGTTTTTACATCGGCAAGGTGGGAGGGAAACAGCAGCTTTTTCTGCTGCAGAGGGCTTAAAAACTGGTCCTGGACATCGTCGTAGGAAGCGAAATCCAAAAAGGACAGGGGGAATAAAAAAGCGTCGTACCGCACGGGAGCGCTTCCGGTGCGCATGGTGTGGATGTGCTCCGGCATGATAAAAAACAGATCCCCGGCAGTTCCCCTGCGGGCGGTCTGGTTATCGGTCACCGTAAGAGAACCTTCCTCAATACGGAGGATTTCCAGTTCCCGGTGCCAGTGGTAATTGACGGCGCTGGCTTTTTCCGGCAAATCCATATGGTAAATCTGAAACGCGTAGGCCGGGGTGCCGTGGCGTATCTCTTCCAAAAACGGGCGCATAAGAATCTCCTGTAATGGTGTAAAGTGGATATTGTGTTATTTCTTGTGGAAAAAATACAAGAAATAGGGGAAATACCTTACTATTATTATAGCAGAAAAAAGAAAAAGCGGAGGGATTATTTTATGATTTTCAAATATCGTTTCGGAAACCCCATTCCCACGGATACGGTTGTGAAGGAAAGCGAAGTGAGAGAGGACGCGGTCCCCTTCGTGACGGTTTTGGAGGGCGAGTCCATTTCCTATGAGATGGCGGACGCGGATATTGTATATGGCCTTGGAGAGAATGTCCGGGGAATCAATAAGCGCGGCTGGACCTACTGCAGCAAGTGTTCCGACCAGCCCCATCACCAGGAGGATACCCATTCCCTGTACGGCGCCCATAATTTCCTGGTGGTCAGCGGAAAGGAGACCTTCGGCCTGTTTCTGGACTACAGCGGCGTGGTGAGCTTTGACGTGGGCTATACCACAAAAAACGGCCTGGTGATTACGCCGGCTGACTGGAATTTTGACCTGTATATATTGACCGGCGAGAGCGTGCCCGCGATCGTGAAGGAGTTCCGCGGCATGGTGGGAAGAAGCTACATTGCCCCCAAGTGGGCCTTTGGCTACGGACAGAGCCGGTGGAGCTATATGACGGCGGACGAGGTGCGCCAGGTGGTGAAGAAGCACCGGGAAAACGATCTGCCCCTGGACAGCGTGTATCTGGATATCGATTATATGGAGCGCTATAAGGATTTTACCCTGAACGAAGAGGCGTTTCCGAATTTCGAGGATTTTGTGCGGGAATTGGCTGAGGAGAACATTCATCTGGTGCCGATTATCGACGCGGGCGTAAAGAAGGAGGACGGCTATTCCGTCTATGAAGAGGGCATGGAGAAAGGCTATTTCTGCACGAAGGAGGACGGGTCCCCCTTTGTGGCAGCCGTATGGCCGGGCCACGCCATGTTCACGGATTTCCTGAATAGCGAGGCCAGGGAATGGTTTGGAAACCAGTACGCGTTCCTGCTGGACAAGGGGATCGACGGTTTCTGGAACGACATGAACGAGCCGGCGATTTTCTACACCGAGGACCGTCTGAAGGAGGCTTTTGAGAAGCTGGACGGCTTTAAGGGGAAAAATCTGGCCATGGAGGATTTCTGGGCCCTTCTGGACGTTACCGGCAGCCTTTCCGGCAATGAGGAGGACTACAAGACGTTTTATCATGAGATGAACGGCCAGAGAATCCGCCATGACAAGGTACACAATCTCTACGGCTACAACATGACCAGAGCCGCCGGGGAGGCCTTTGAACGCCTGTCTCCGGACAAACGAATCCTGATGTTTTCCAGGGCTTCCTGCATCGGCATGCACCGCTACGGAGGAATCTGGCAGGGCGACAATAAATCCTGGTGGTCCCATCTGCTGATGAACCTGCAGATGAGCCCCGCCCTGAATATGTGCGGCTTTCTGTATACGGGAGCCGACTTAGGCGGCTTTGGAAGCAACACCACAGAGGAACTTCTGCTTCGCTGGCTGGCCTTCGGCATCTTCTCGCCCCTGATGCGCAACCATGCGGCCAGAGATACCAGAAGACAGGAAATCTATGAGTTTGAGGACATCCCTGCTTTCCGGTCAATCCTGAAGCTGCGTTACCGTCTGCTGCCGTACCTGTACAGCGAATACATGAAGGCGGCCCTGGACAATGAGATGTATTTCATGCCCCTGGCCTTCGCTTATCCGGATGATCCGAGAGCGGCCAGAGTGGAGGATCAGCTTCTGGTGGGCGAAAGCCTGATGATCGCCCCGGTTTACCAGCCAAACGCCGGCGGACGCTACGTTTATCTGCCGGAGTCCATGCGGATGTTCCGTTTAAAGAGAGACGGCAGCCTGGAAAGCAGCATTCTGGAAGCAGGAGACCACTACGTGGAGATTCCGGCGGACGAGATGATTTTCTTCCTGAGAAAGGGGCATCTGCTGCCCATGGCCGAGGGCGGAAACTCCGTGCCGGAAGTGGATTTTGAAAACCTGACGGTGTTCGCTTATCCGGATGACGGCGAAGTATCGTATGAATATTATCACGATGACGGCGTGGGGAAGGATTATGACAATCCGGAGAACCGCGCGGTGATTACGGTTTCCGGGGATGTTCGGGGATACGAAGTAACCGTTTGACTCAGGTCTGCACATAGGATGCGCAGATCATAAGAAAATGATTCAGGAGCGCGAAAATCCCATGGCCGAAGGAGATTTAGGCGTTGACAAAACGCCGGAATGCCGCTATACTAAAGCCATCTGAAGGAAAGCTTCCCGGAGCGGACGCGGTCTGGCCGGCGGCAGCTTCCCGTATAGGAAAAAAGCGATGACGGAGAGAGTAGCTTTGGCAGGTCTCCCACAGAGAAGGAAGCGTTTTGCTGAGAGCTTCCGGACGGCGGCCACGGTGAAGACCACTCCTGAGCAGCGGTATGAAACGGTTTGAAAATCCGGACAGAGTTCCGTGCCGGAAAGCGCGCGGCCTGTTTTAAGGCAAACCGGAAAATGCCGACGTGATCCTGCGTTAAAGGAAAAGGCTTAAAAGAGCCGGAGCAAAAATAAAGGTGGAACCGAGCAGAATGATGCGCCCTTGTACAGACCCGGAAGGTCTGTGCAGGGGCTTTTTGTTTATCAGAAGGGTTCCGCAGACAGGCGTTTGTCCGCAAAAGGGACAGCGCGGAACAGGAGGAAAAAATGAAGGTTATAGCAAAAGACGGAACGATTGTGGAGACAAGCTTTGACGAGGAGTATGGAAGAGATACCTTCCGGCATACGACCTCCCATATTCTGGCCCAGGCGGTAAAGCGCCTGTTCCCGGAGACGAAGCTGGCCATCGGCCCTTCCATTAAGGACGGGTTCTACTATGATTTCGACCGTCCGGAGCCTTTCACACCGGAAGATCTGGACGCCATCGAAAAGGAAATGCGCAAGATTGTCAAGGAAAATCTGTCCCTGGAGCGGTTTACGCTGCCGAGAGACGAGGCCATTGCCCTGATGAAGGAAAAAGAGGAGCCGTACAAGGTAGAGCTCATCGAGGATCTGCCGGAGGATTCGGTGATCAGCTTCTTTAAGCAGGGCGAGTTTACGGACCTGTGCGCGGGACCTCATCTGCGCAGCACCGGCGGCGTAAAGGCGTTCAAGCTCACCAGTGTGGCGGGCGCTTACTGGAGAGGCAGCGAGAAGAATAAGATGCTCATCAGAATCTACGGAACCTCCTATCCCAAGGCCGCGCAGCTTGAGGAGCACGTAAAGCGTCTTGAGGAGGCAAAGAAGCGCGACCACAGAAAGCTTGGCAAGGAGCTTGGACTGTTTGCCATGATGGAGGAAGGTCCGGGCTTCCCGTTCTTCCTGCCAAAGGGCATGGTGCTGAAGAATACCCTGATCGATTACTGGCGCGAGATTCACACCAGAGAGGACTATGTGGAGATTTCCACGCCGATTATGCTGAACCGTCAGCTCTGGGAGACCTCCGGCCACTGGGATCACTATAAGGAAAACATGTACACCACGGTGATCGATGACACGGATTTCGCCATTAAGCCCATGAACTGTCCGGGCGGCATGCTGGTATACAAATCCCAGCCCAGATCCTACCGGGATCTTCCCCTTCGGATGGGTGAGCTTGGCCTGGTACACCGCCATGAAAAGTCCGGCCAGCTTCACGGCCTGATGCGTGTGCGCTGCTTTACCCAGGATGATGCCCATATCTTCATGACACAGGAGCAGATCACAGACGAGATTATGGGCGTCGCGAGACTCATCGATGAGGTTTACAGCCTCTTTGGCTTTAAGTATCATGTGGAGCTCTCTACACGTCCGGAAAACAGCATCGGAAGCGACGAGGACTGGGAGATCGCCACGGACGGACTGCGCAAGGCTCTGGAGAAGCTGGGACTTCCCTATGTGGTAAACGAGGGAGACGGCGCTTTCTACGGCCCCAAGATTGACTTCCATCTGGAGGATTCCATCGGAAGAACCTGGCAGTGCGGAACGATTCAGCTTGATTTCCAGCTTCCCATGCGCTTCGAGGCGGAGTATATGGGAGCGGATGGAGAGAAGCATCGTCCCATCATGATTCACCGCGTGGTATTCGGCTCCATCGAGCGGTTCATCGGTATCCTGATTGAGCATTACGCCGGAAAATTCCCGGTATGGCTGTCCCCGGTACAGGTGAAGGTTCTGCCGATTTCCGACAAGAACTTCCCCTACGCGAAGAAAGTGTACCAGGCGTTAAAGGATAGCAGAATCCGCTGCGAGTTTGACGAGCGCTCCGAGAAGATCGGCTACAAGATCCGCGAGGCGCAGCTTGAGAAGGTTCCTTACATGCTGGTGCTTGGAGGCAAGGAAGAGGAGGACGGCCTTGTGGCAGTCCGCAGCAGAGACACGGGCGAGACGGAGACCATGACTCTTGAGGCGTTTATCGAGAAGGTAAAGAAAGAAGTGGCGGAGAAAAAATAAGCCGCGAGCGGTTTTTGCAGACGCGTGAGCGGATGCGGTAAAGAAACGTTTTTGCATTGTAACTGAGAAGGTATGGCCCGCAGGCACACGTCTTTGGACGGAGATAGCCGGACGGGATTTTAAGCCGCGAGAAGGAGACAGATTTATGAGTATGAGAGGTGTTTACACCAGCGTGGTGGACATTCGGCAGAAGATTTTTACCGAGGTAGCCAGAATGGCCTACGAGGGCGGGGATTACTCCCGTATTATCGATCTTCCCTATAAGATCATTCCCGGCGAGGTAGCGACCTACCGGGAAAGCGTATTCCTGGAAAGGGCGATTGTGGAGGAGCGCCTTCGCCTGGCCATCGGCCTGCCCCTGCGGGATATGACGGAGCACGCCCCGGTTTCAAAGGGGATTGAGGAGAGCGCCATTGCGGAGAAATACTATGATCCGCCTCTGATTAACATTATCAAATTCGCCTGCCATTCCTGTCCGGACAATGTGGTGAAGGTAACGGACGCCTGCCAGGGCTGTCTGGCGCATCCCTGCAAGGAGGTCTGCCCCAAGGACGCCATTTCCATTGTAAACGGCCGTTCTGTGATTGACCAGGAGAAGTGCATCAAATGCGGGAAGTGCGTCAATGTGTGTCCGTACAATGCCATTATGCGGATGGAACGCCCCTGCGCCAAGGCCTGCGGGGTGGACGCCATCGGCAGCGACAGCCTGGGACGGGCGGAGATCGACCACAACAAATGCGTATCCTGCGGCATGTGCCTGGTAAACTGCCCCTTCGGAGCCATTGCGGACAAGGGACAGATTTTCCAGACCATCCATGCTATAAAGACGGGAGTGCCGGTGTACGCGGCAGTGGCCCCGGCCTTTGTAGGACAGTTTGGAAAGGACCTGACGCCGGAGCGGCTGCGCAGCGCCCTTAAGGAGCTGGGCTTTGCGGATATGGTGGAGGTGGCCGTGGGGGCCGACCTGTGTACCATCGAAGAGGCCAGAGACTTCCTGAATGAGGTTCCCCAAAAGCAGCCCTTTATGGCGACCTCCTGCTGTCCGGCCTGGGCTTCCATGGCAAAGCAGCTTTACCCGGATCTGGCGCCGTATATCTCCATGGCCCTGACGCCCATGGTGCTCACCGGACGCCTTTTAAAGAGAAAGCATCCGGGCTGCAAGGTGGTATTTATCGGGCCCTGCTCCGCCAAGAAGCTGGAGGCCAGCCGTACGGAAATCCGAAGCGACATTGATTTTGTGCTGACCTTCGAGGAAGTGGCGGGGATGTTTACGGCCAAGGGCGTGGACTTTAAGAAAATCGCTCCGGACGGGGAGCTCTCAAACGCCACGGCGGACGGACGGGGCTTTGCCGTCAGCAGCGGCGTTGCTGAGGCGGTGGTAAACTGTATCCATGAGATGGAACCCGGACGGGAGGTCAAGGTGGCAAATGCCGAGAGTCTCCGGGACTGCCGCAAACTTCTGGACGAGGCAAGAAAAGGAGTTTACGACGGCTATCTTCTGGAAGGCATGGCCTGCCCCGGCGGCTGCGTGGGCGGAGCCGGCACCATGCAGAGTCCCACCAAGGCAAAAGGACAGATCCTTATGACAAAGAAGAAGTCCGTGCTGAAAAATTCTCTGGAAAGCACCTACAAAGAGGATCTTGAGGTGCTTGAGGAGCGAAACGGCTGAAACAGGTGATTAGAGCAGATGATAGGGATAGGAATTGACACCGGAGGCACCTATACGGACGCCGTGGCCTATGATATGGAGACAAAGCAGGTATTAAGCTATGGCAAGGCGCTGACCACAAAGGAGCGGCTGGAGACGGGAATCGGGGCGGCTCTGGATACGCTGAATCCGGAGCATGTCCGCCGGGCCGGCCTTGTGGCGCTGTCCACGACTCTGGCAACCAACGCCTGCGTGGAGGATAAGGGAAGCCGGGCAAGGCTTCTGATGATCGGCGTGGAGCCGGAAACCGTAAGCTATCTGGAGGGCGTGTACCGCGCCTATGGCTTTCGGGAGCTTAGCCAGCTTGTGTTTCTGGACGGGAAGCCGGAGGGGATCTACAAGCATCCAGAGGACCCGGACTGGGAAGGGTTTTCCGGAAAAATCCGGGAAAAATTCGGAGACTGCCGGGCCGCCGGTGTGGTGCAGGTGTATCCGGGAGCCAACGGAGGCCGGTTTGAACGGAAAGCGGCCGGACTTTTGAAAAAGGAGCTGGGCATTCCGGTGACCATGGCCTGTGAGATGTTTGACGAGACGGACGTGTTAAAGCGGGGAGCCGGAACCCTCTTAAACGCCAGGCTGATTCCCCTGATCGCTGATTTTCTCCGGGCGGTGAAAAATGTGATGGGGCAGCGTGGGATTCACGCCCCGGTGGCCATCGTGCGAAGCGACGGAAGCCTGATGTCCGAGGAAGCGGCCGGGGAGTGTCCGGTGGAAACCCTGCTTTCGGGTCCTGCGGCCAGCGTGGTGGGCGGAAGCGTCCTGGCCGGAGAGCCGGACGCGGTGATTGTGGATATGGGAGGCACCACCACGGATGTCGCCATTGTCCGGGACGGACGCCCGGTGACAGCCAGGGACGGCATCTCCATCGGCCCCTGGAAAACCATGGTCAAAGGATTGTACGTGGACACCTTTGTCCTGGGAGGGGACAGCGCCGTCCGGTTCCGGGACGGAAAGCTGTACCTGGCTTCCAGGCGGGTGATTCCCGTATCTGTGCTGGCCAGCCGGTATCCCGGGATCGTTGGAAAGCTGAAGAAGCTGGCGGACCGTGGAAAGGGACATACCAGGATGCTCCATGAGTTTTATGTGCTTCAGAAGGACATTTCGGACAATCCGGACTATACTTCACAGGAACGGGCTCTCTGCGAGGCTTTGAAGGATGGTCCGCTGCTTCCGGAGGAACTGGCGAAAATCCTAAAAAGCGATCTTTATCACCTCCCGGGAGAGCGCCTGGAGGAGGAGGGGATTCTCATGCGCAGCGGCCTGACTCCCACGGATACGATGGTTTTGAAAGGGGATTTCACCGTTTATGAGCCGGAGGCGGCCCAAGAAGCCCTCCGCTACGCGGCTTTGAATGTGACGGTGCCCGCGGAGGAGATTCCAGACCGGATTTATGACATGGTGGGGGAAAAGCTCTACGAAAACATCGCCCGGATTCTAATGAGTCAGAAGTATCCCAGGCAGGAGAAGCTTCTGGGTGAGGAAGGCGTGCGCCGGTTTCTGGCATGGAGTTACCGGGACGCGAAGAACGGGTTTTCCGACCCGCTGATGTCCTCCGCAATCACCACAAAACTTCCGATTATCGGGGTTGGAGCGCCCATCCATGTGTTTCTGCCAAGGGTAGCGGCCCTTCTCGGAACCAGGGCGGTGATTAAGGAGACGGCTCCGGTGGCAAATGCCCTTGGGGCCATTGCCGGCCAGATCGCGGCAAAGGTTCGCATAAGCGTAAAGGCCGAGTACAGCGGCGCCCAGTTCCAGGGTTTTCTTGTGCTGGAAGGGGAGAAGCGCCGGCTTTTTGAAAAGTATGAAGAGGCGGAGGCCTTTGCTGCGGCCAAGGCAAAAAGGCTGGCAGCAGAGAAGGCGAGACGCCAGGGCGCGGGCGATTCCCTGAAGCTTCAGGTGTCCATTGAGAAAATCCGGGATGACTCGGTGGGGTCGGGGATTTTCTTTGAGAGTATCATCGAGGCGGTGGCTACAGGGGCTTTTTCGTAATCGTTCAGCCCAGGTCTGCGCACATGCTGCGCAGACCGTAAGAACGTGATTCAGGAGTGCGAAAATCCCATCGCTGAAGGCGATTTCAAATGGATTTTCGCAATTACGGCTCAGCAAGGCTGAACTGTAACGCTTTTTCTCTTTCCCCTTCGGCGTAATCAAAAACCCCGAAGCAAGCAGACATTTGCCGTTTAATGGTAAGAGGTGCTGCGCGCCATTGGCACGCGGCACCTTCTTTCGTTTTTCTTTCGAATTTCTTTTTCTAAATTTCTTTTTGTTTTCCATCTGAATTTTCGGTTCCCCTGTTATGATAAACAGCGTAAGGATACAGCATACCGGCGAGGTACGAAACTGTAACGGTGTGTGTAACTTCCCTGTAATTTGTAAATGCTACAGTTGCAGTATCAAAGTAACCAATGACGGGCGCAGGAGGAGAAAAATGAAGATTTTGATTACCACGGACTGGTATGTTCCGGCCATAAACGGGGTGGTTACCTCGGTTTTAAACCTGAAAAGACAGCTTGAGGAGCGGGGGTGTCAGGTAAGAATCCTGACGCTGGCTCAGGGAGAAAATAACAGGAAATGGTTTTGCCGGGGAGGAGGCCGCCGGGGCGATGTATGGTATCTTTCCTCCTGCGGAGTCGGGAAACTGTATCCGGGAGCTAGGGTGGTTATGGAGACCGGACGGCAGATCATCAGCGAAATAGCTGCCTGGAAGCCGGATATCGTCCATTCCCAGTGCGAATTTACAACCTTCCCCTTCGCGAAGAAAATCGCGGCTCTTTCCGGGGCCAGGCTGATTCACACTTATCATACGGTTTATGAGGATTACACCCATTATTTTTCGCCCAATCGGACGGCTGGCAGGGCGGCGGTGGCAGCTTTTTCCAGATGCGTGCTTCGAAATGCCGACCAGGTCATCGCGCCTACGGAAAAAGTAAAAAGGCTTCTGACCGAGTATGGAGTGGACACGCCCATCGCCATCGTACCCAGCGGAATCGACTGCGCGATGTTCGAACAGGCGCACAGGGAGGCTGTAAGCAAGGCTTTGGACGCGCCGATTCTGGTGACTGTGGGAAGACTCGCCAAAGAGAAAAATCTGGAGGAAATCTTTGGCTGGCTTGCCTGCGGGAGAGGAAAACGCTACCGGCTTCTGGTGGTGGGAGACGGGCCTTATCGGGATACCCTGACAGAAAACGCGAAAAAGCTTGGAATTGCGGAGCGGGTATTCTTTGCGGGTATGGTGGAGCCGGAGGAGGTGGCTGCCTGGTACCAGAAGGGACGGATTTTTGTCAGCGCTTCCACCAGTGAAACCCAGGGGCTGACGTATCTGGAGGCCCTGGCGGGAGGAATCCCCGCCGTGTGCCGGAAGGATTCCTGTCTGGATGGGGTGATTCAAAACGGCGTAAATGGCTGGCAGTACCGGAATCAGGAGGAGTTTTTCGGCGCCCTGGAATGGCTTGAGCGGCCGGATACCTACCGGGCAGCCTCCCAGCAGGCTATGGAAACAGCCAGACACTTTGACAGAGAATGTTTTGGGGACAAGATTTTGGAGGTTTACCGAGAATGCAGAAAGAAGGAGGCAGCGGCATGGAGTCTGTGGCAAAGGCAAAGAAAACAGTTTGGCTGAATGTGGCTATGGCGGCAGGTATTACCGGAATGATCGCTTTTGTGGTTTATGGGTACAGTCTGGGGATTTTTTCTTCCAGGGAGGCGATGGAGGCATTTCTGGCACCAATGGGGATCTGGGGGCCTCTGGTCTTTATCCTGATCCAGATTGTGCAGGTGGTGATTCCCATTCTGCCCGGCGGTGTGAGCAGTCTGGCGGGGGTGCTTCTTTTCGGAGCGGGCTGGGGCTTCGTCTACAATTATGTGGGACTGATTATCGGCTCCATCCTGGCCTTCTGCCTGGCAAAGCGTTACGGAAGGGCCCTGGTGCAGAGCATTGCCAGCGAGCGCGCCTATGAAAAGTACAGCAAATGGCTGAATACCGGCAAACGGTTCAACTGGATTTTCGCGGCGGCCATTTTCTTCCCAGCGGCTCCGGACGATCTGCTGTGCTACCTGGCAGGACTTACGAATATGACGCTGAAACGCTTTACGATTACGATGCTGCTGGCAAAGCCCTTTTCCATTGCACTGTACAGTATGGGGCTGCTGTTTTTCGCAGAGTATCTTTTAAAAATGGTATGAGGTGTGGAGATTATGAAGATTTTGCTGTATACCGGAGGCAGGAAGCTGGTGGGGGAAAGCGGCGTGGGCCGCGCCATGAGCCATCAGGAAAAAGCCCTGGCTTTGGGAGGCGTGGATTATACGGAGGATGTGAAAGACGCCTACGATATTGTGCATATCAATACGGTTTTGCCGGACGCGGTGTGGATGGCGCGCCGGGCAAAGCGGGAGGGGAAAAAGGTGGTGTATCACGGCCATTCCACCATGGAGGATTTCCGCAATTCCTTCGTGGGCTCGAATCTGACGGCTCCCCTGTTTCGGAAATGGCTCTGTACATGCTACGGACAGGCGGATCTGGTGCTGACACCCACGGAGTACTCGAAAAAAATCCTGGAGGGCTATGGGCTGAACCGGCCGGTTCTGCCTTTGTCAAACGGCGTAGATACCGGGTTTTTCCGAAAAAAACCGGAGCAGAGAAGAAGATTTCGGGAAAAATACGGGTTTTCCATGGAAGATAAAGTGATCCTCTGCGTGGGGCTTCCCATTGAGCGGAAGGGCATCCTGGATGTGTTAAGCCTTGCCAGGCAGCTCCCCCAGTATCATTTCTTCTGGTGCGGCCACGCGGCCGCGGGACTGATTCCGCCGTCCATAAGGCGGGCCATGGCGAACGCCGGCGCGAATATGCATTTTCCGGGCTTTCTGGACAGGGAGGAGCTGCGGGACGCCTACGGCGGCTGTGATCTTTTCCTGTTCCCCACCTATGAGGAGACCGAGGGAATCGTCATGCTTGAGGCCATGTCCATGGAAATCCCGGTTCTGGTGCGGGACATCCCGGTCTACGACGGGTGGCTTCAAAACGGACGGGAGGTCTGGAAGGAGCGGGTGCGGCCGGGCTTTCGAAACCGGATCTGCGACATTCTGGAAGGACGGCTGCCGGATCTGACCGGGGCGGCCAGAAACGCGGCGGAAAAGAGAGATTTAAAAATTATCGGGCAAAGACTTGCATCTGTCTATGAAACGCTTTTATAATAGGGAGCGGGTGTATTTGGCATCCCTGAATACATGCCGCCTATTCGGCGGCGGATTTTCAGAGAAAAAAGGAAGGAGCGTTATCATGGACGCATATCATATACTGGTAGTTGAGGATGACAGGGAGATACTGGACGGTGTGGGAATCTATCTGAAAAACCAGGGATATAAGGTTTTTAAGGCCCAGAATGGACAGGAGGGACTGAAGATCCTGGAAAAGGAGGAGATCCATCTGGCCATTGTGGATATTATGATGCCGGTGATGGACGGGATTACCATGACCATGCGTCTGCGGGAGAAATACGATTTCCCGGTGATTATGCTTTCGGCAAAATCCGAGGAGATCGACAAGGTTACGGGACTGAATATCGGGGCGGACGACTATGTGACGAAGCCCTTCGCGCCCATGGAGCTTCTGGCCAGGGTAAATTCCCAGCTTCGGCGCTACGCCAGATACATGAAGCTGGCGGGGCAGAAGCCGAAGGAGCCGGAGCACACCTATGTGATCGGCGGATTGGAGCTGAACGAGGATACGGTGGAGTGTACCGTGGACGGGGAGCCGGTTTCCCTGACCCCCCTGGAATTTAAAATCCTTGCCCTGCTGATGCGCAGTCCGGGCAGGGTTTATTCCGCCGAGGAGATATACGAACGCGTCTGGAACGAGAAAGCCATCTCAACGGAGACCATTATGGTACATATCCGGAACATCCGGCAGAAAATCGAAGTGAATCCGAAAAATCCAAGATATTTGAAGGTGGTATGGGGTGTTGGGTATAAAATCGAAAAACAGTGAGAAAAAAGCGGAAAAAAGAAGAAGCAAATTCTGGCCGCTGATTACGGTGCTTCTGTGCGCCGCCGCCACGGTGGGCGCGTATCCGGAAATCCAGCGGAACGGGGAGGATGCCTATTATACCTATTCCGTAGAAAGCGAAGGCCAGGCTGCCGCGTGGCCAAACTACTATTCCGACGACGCGGAGGCGAATCTGCGGCAGTTTACCCGTTATCTTTACGTGGGAAGCTATGGCATGTACTGGAACCTCCAGCAGAGTATACAGCAGCGGGTTCTCTCTCCCTCTGACGTCTTTTTCTCCGCCTATGGCGACGAGGATTTCGAGGGCAGAGACGGGTTTGACTCCGCCTTCCGGACATGGATGCAGAGTTATTTCAGCCTGCTGGAAAGCTTTCAGGTGGAAGTGTCCATGGTGGATCTTTCCTCGGGGGAGAGCTATTCCAACAGCAGCCAGGATCTGAGCCAGTACGACAAGGGCGGCGATCTGGAAAAGGAAGCGCCGTTTTTTATGAAGCTTACCTTTGACGAGAATGGAAATGTTTCCATCGACCAGATGGAAAACATAGCCGGGGTCACGCTTTCCGTCAGCGAAGTGGGCGGAATGACGAAGGAACGGGTCCTGAACTGGATGGAGGCCTACTATTTGTCGGACGCGGTGATGTCGCAGCCGGAGAATGTGGCGCTTTATGTGTATTCCATCGACGAGGAATGTTATGTAAATGGAAACGGAGCCTCCGGGGAGGCGGTGGACTCGGTCTATTATCGGGAAGCCAGCGCTCAAAGCATCGGCGGCATTTACCTGGCCGTACTGATCTTCCTTACCCTTTGCGCCGTTTTTCTGCCGGTATACCGCAGGGTTCGCCGGGAATCTGCATGGATAAAGAAAATCCCCATGGAGGGCGCCCTGGCGGCTTTTCTGGCAGTCTGCATTCTGGAAAGAATGGCGGTGAGCCTCTGTACGGATTATGTGACCAGCAGCTGGGTGGGCCGGGAGGTTCTGATGCTGCTGATCCAGATGGCATTCTATACGGCGGTGTACGGCGCGTGGCTTGTGGGCGCGATGGTGATGCTGCAGATCACAGACATGGGACCAAAGCCCTTTGTCCAGGAAAAATCCATTTGCTTTCAGACGGTAAACCGGGTTTACGGCGGCGGAAAGGGGCTGGTGAGCCATTTCCTGGAAAGCATCCGGAACATCGATTTAAGCGACCAGTCGGATAAATGGCTTTTGAAGGTGGTAGGATTAAATTTCGTGATTCTGTTCTTCTGCTGTATTTTCTGGTTCTGGGGAATCTTCGCAATCCTGGTCTACTCGGTGGTGCTGTTCTTCCTTCTGCGCCATTATATGAAGAAGATAAAAAAGGATTACGGCGTGCTTTTGTCAGCCACCAGCCGGATGGCCCAGGGGGATCTGCAGATGGATGTGGAGGAGGATCTGGGCGTCTTTGAACCGGTGAAGCAGGAGCTGGCGAAAGTAAACAGCGGATTCCGGAAGGCTGTGGAGCAGGAGATGAAGAGCCAGAGCATGAAAACGGAGCTGATTACCAATGTGTCCCACGACCTGAAAACGCCGCTGACGGCCATCATCACTTATGTGAATCTGTTAAAGGACGAGAACATTACGCCGGAGGAGCGCAGAAGCTACGTGGATATCCTGGACCGGAAATCCCTGCGCCTGAAAAAGCTCATTGAGGATCTGTTTGAGGTGAGCAAGGCTGCCAGCGGAAATATCCAGGTGGAGAAGAGCCGGATCAGCCTTGGGGAGATGGTGCAGCAGGCCGCGGCGGAACAGGCGGACAGCCTGGAAAAAGCAGGCATCGATCTGCGCCTGGCCGTTCCGGAGGAGCGGATTACAGCCTGGCTGGACGGGGAAAAGACGTACCGGATCCTGGAAAACCTTTTGGTGAATGTCAGCAAATACGCGTTGACGGGCACAAGGGCTTACCTGAGCCTGACCACCGATGGGGAATGGGCGTATCTGGTGCTGAAAAACATTTCCGCCCAGGAGCTCTCCGAGGAACCGGAAAGCCTAACCGAGCGCTTCGTGCGGGGAGATAAATCCAGAAATACAGAGGGCAGCGGCCTTGGCCTTGCCATTGTGAAAAGCTTTGTGGAGCTTCAGGGGGGCCGGTTTTCCATTGTAATCGACGGAGACCTGTTTAAAGCGCAGGTACGGCTGCCCCTTGGGCAGGCGCCGGAGGGTGAGACGAAGCAGGCGGAGGAAGCTGAAAAAACAGAAGAGTGAACGCGTAAGAAGAGAACTCCCGCAAAAGGGGCTGTCAGGGCGCAGGCGGCTCCTTTCTTTAACTATATGCGAAATTTTGGCAACAGTTCAGCCCAGGTCTGCGCACATGCTGCGCGGACCGTAAGAACGTGATTCAGGAGTGTAAAAATCCCATCGCCGAAGGCGATTTTAAATGGATTTTTGCATACAACAGTTCAGCTTGCTGAACTGTTGCAAATTTTGCGCCGGATACTATCTTTAAAAATAGGGAAAAGGGTGCTATAATAATTCCTTGTTACCGAAATGAACAAAGCATATGGGAGGCATTCATATGGCAAAAGTAGATATTGTATCCGGCTTTCTGGGAGCCGGTAAGACCACGTTTATTAAGCAGCTCATCGACCAGGTATTTAAGGGCGAAAAGCTGGTGCTTATTGAAAATGAGTTTGGAGAAATCGGCATAGACGGCGGATTTTTAAAGGATGCCGGGGTAGAGATTACGGAGATGAATTCCGGCTGCATCTGCTGTACTCTGGTGGGAGATTTCAGTGAAGCGCTGAAAAAGGTTATGAAGGAGCTGGCCCCGGACAGAGTCATCATTGAACCCTCCGGCGTCGGAAAGCTGTCCGATGTGGTGAAGGCCGTGGAAGGCGTGGAGGACAAGGCGGATATTGAGATCGGCAGCGCTGTGACGGTGGTGGACGGGAAAAAGGCGAAGATGTATATGAAAAATTTCGGCGAGTTTTTCCTGAACCAGGTGGAAAACGCCGGAACCATCGTCATTAGCCGTACCCAGCAGATGAGCGATGAGAAGCTGGAAGCCTGCGTGCATATGCTCAGAGAGCATAATGAAAAGGCGGCGATCATCACCACTCCCTGGGACCAGCTTGACAAGGATATGATCCGTAATGCCCTTGACCATTCCGCGATGCCGGAGCACCTGATCGGGGATGCGGAGTGCGGCTGCCATGATCATCACCATGATCACGACGGTGAGTGCTGCCATGATCATCACCATGATCACGACGGCGAGTGCTGCCATGGCCATGATGATGACCATGACGGCGAGTGCTGCCATCATCATGATCATGACCATCATCACCATCATGATGAGGAATGCGGCTGCCACGATCATGACCATCATCACCATCACGACGGGGAATGCGGCTGCCATGATCACGATCATCACGGCCATCACCACGCGGACGAGGTGTTTACCAGCTGGGGCAGGGAGACGGCTCACAAATACAGCCGTCAGGAGCTTGAGGACGCCTTAAAGAGCCTGTCCGGCAGCAGCGACTACGGCGTTGTGCTGCGGGCAAAGGGAATCATTCAGACGGAAGACGGCACCTGGATGCAGTTCGACCTGGTTCCGGAGGAGTACGAAATCCGCCAGGGAAGTCCGGACTATACCGGAAAACTGTGCGTAATCGGTACGGATTTAAAAGAAGAAAAGCTGGCAGAGCTTTTCCATGTATAAAGAGGTGGTTCGGATGCAGGAAGTAGCTGTTTATCTTTGTACCGGGTTTCTGGAAAGCGGAAAGACCACGTTTATCAAGGAAACCCTGGTAAATCAGGACTTTATGGAGGACGGTCCCACCCTTCTTCTGGTATGTGAGGAGGGCGAGGAGGAGTACGATCCGGATTTCCTGAAAAAATACGATCTTCATATGCTGGAGGCGGACAGCCAGGATCAGATCAATCCGGGATTTTTCCAGAACTGTGAGCGGGCCTACCGTCCGGTGCAGGTGATTATTGAGTGGAACGGCACCTGGGACATAAAGCCCCTTCTGGAGATGGAGCTGCCAAAGGGATGGCAGATCGAGGGAATTTATTCCACGGTGGATGCCACTACCATGGAAAGCTATATGGCAAATATGCGGAAAATGTTTCTGGAGCCTCTGTTCGAGTCCGGGCTGATTGTTCTGAATCGGTGTACCCCCCAGACAAACCGGGGAATGTTCCGACGGACCATCAAGGCATCGAACCCTCAGGCTCAGCTGATCTTTGAGTCAACGGATGGAGAGCTTCTGGGACAGGGTGAAGATGAGCTTCCCTACGACCGGGACGCGGATTTTATTGATCTGGAGGATCTGGACTACGGACTGTGGTATCTGGACGCTTCGGAGCATCCTCAGGCCTACGATGGGAAGACACTGCGCTTTCGGGCACAGGTCTATACCAGTATGCGCTTTAAGAAGGGCATGTTTGTTCCGGGCCGGTTTGTGATGACCTGCTGCATCCAGGATACGCGCTTTATGGGTTATATCTGCAAATACACGGGGGATCTGCCCTATAAGCGTAGGGACTGGGTCTATGTGACCGTAAAATTCCGTTATGAATATTCCCAGATCTACCGGGAAAAAGGGCCTGTTCTTTATCTGGAGAAAATCGAAAAGACGGAAAAAGGACAGCCGGATCCGGTTCCGCTGAACTGATTCGTTTGGAAAAGCGCTTTTCGGCCTTATGATCGAAGAAAGGCCGGAGCAGAAGCGCGTCTTACGAAAACACGAAAAAGCTGTCTCTTGTGCAGATTGTCTTGACCTTATGCCGTAAAAACGAGATAATGAGGTAAAGGAGGGATGGCTATGGATCTGGTGTCCGTGATTTTGTTTGGAACTTATCAGCTTTGCGTGCTGATTTTTTACGGCGTGTATAAAAGCGCGGGGACACCCAGAGGGACTGTGTTTCTGGGCGGCTATATCCCCTCCTGGACGGTAAAGAGTCCGGAAATCCAGGCCCTTTCGGCAGAGTACCACCGCAGCCTGCGCCGCTTGAGCCTGCCGGCGGCCGTGGCGGGGCTTCCGATGCTTCTGGGGGCCTGGCTTCCGGTGTCCCTGCTGATGATTTACTTTTTTGTATGGATGGGGATTCTCATTGCGGGTTCGCTGCTGATCTCTGCGAAAGCCTTCCAGAAGCTGTTCCGGCTGAAAAAGGAAAAGAGCTGGTTCTGTCCGGAGACCCTTTCTCTTTATACGCCGAAGGACGGTTCGGAGCCCTTTCTGGCGGATGACGATCAATACTGGCTCAAGGGCTGGTACTGCAATCCCAATGATAAGCGGCTTCTGGTGGCAGACCGGGTCTGTGCCACGAATTACGGACTGAATACAGGAAGAAAAGCGGGGATTGTTCTGAATACGCTCCTCTGGGGAGGCATGGCGGCGGGGATGATCTGGCTGTCCGCTCTCATGCTCGACATGGATTTTCGCCCGTTTTCTATGACGATTCAGGAAAACCGGGTCACGGTGGACGGCGGAATGTACGGCGCGACTTTTGATGTGTCCGATATAACGGATCTGGAACTTCTGGACGCGCTGCCGGAAGGAAAACGCAATCGAAGAAACGGAGCCGCTACCAGTCAGTACCTTCTGGGGAAATTTACCATTGCGGGTTACGGCGACTGCCGGCTGTTTTACTACCGGGAATCTTCCCCGGTGATTCGGATTGAGACAGAGGAATATAACGTGTTTTTCAATACCAGGGATTCCCAGAAAACCCGCGGGCTCTATCAAGAGCTGGAGACGCGGGCCGCTTCCGCCGGCGTGCAGTAAAGGCGCGGCCCGGAATAGGAACCATACAAAGCCGCCGCGCATAGACTGTTACAGCGGGATGCGTTTCGCTTTCGCCCGCCCGGTTTTCGCGCAGGCCGGAAGAATACAATGTAAAAACTGGGAGGAATGAGATGTCAATATTCGCAGGCTTGATGCTGCCCTTCCTCGGGACGGTCCTCGGGGCGGGCTGTGTATTTTTTCTGAAAAAGGAGCTGAAGCCTCTGGTGCAGAAATCCCTGCTCGGGTTTGCCTCGGGGGTCATGGTGGCGGCATCTGTATGGTCGCTTTTGATCCCGGCCATGGATATGTCGGAGGATATGGGAAAGCTGGCCTTTCTCCCAGCAGCGGCGGGGCTCCTACTGGGGATGGCTTTCCTTCTGTTTATGGACCGGACGATTCCCCATCTCCATATGGGGAGCCGGGAAGCGGAAGGCCCCAGGTGTTCGCTAAAAAAAACAACCATGCTGGTACTGGCTGTTACCCTGCATAATATCCCGGAGGGAATGGCGGTGGGCGTCGTGTTCGCGGGAATGCTGGCGGACAGCGCGGAAATTTCTCTGGCCGGCGCCATGGCTCTTTCCATTGGAATCGCGATTCAGAACTTCCCGGAGGGCGCCATTATTTCCCTCCCTTTGCGGAGCGAGGAGCAGATGGGCAAAGGCAGGGCGTTTGGATACGGCGTTCTATCGGGAATTGTAGAGCCGCTGGCGGCTCTGCTGACCATTGTGCTTTTTCGGTTTATCGAGCCGGCGCTGCCGTACCTTCTGGCCTTTGCCGCCGGCGCTATGCTCTATGTGGTGGTGGAGGAACTGATTCCAGAAGCCTCTGAGGGTGAGCACAGCAATATCGGCACCATCGGCTTTGCCCTGGGCTTTACCCTGATGATGGTTCTGGATGTGGCCCTTGGATAAAAGACAGGATTCGGGAGGCACCGGGCACCGGCAACAAAATACTTGACAGATGTCTCTGCGTGTCATATGATATAAGAGATCGCAGTTAGAATTGGAAACGTGACTGTAAAGCTACAGACAGTCGCAAGTAATGAAAGACAGGAGGAGAAAAGCATGGACACAGACAGTGACGCGGATACTGCCTCTATGAAAATTCCATGTTATCATATGAATTGACAGAGGTGTAGTCTGTACAGAAGTTGATTTCTGGCCAGGCTATGCCTTTTTGCGTTCCCGGCCGTGAATGTGAACGGAAGCGGCGGGGTGAACCGGGGAAGCGGACGCGGGTCCAAAGGGCCTTTCACGGCCGGGCTTTCCCTGACAGTCATTCATAGGATTTTGGAAAAGGAGCAGATTATATTTTATGATAGGAGCAGTTATATTACAGGTCATATTGATAGCGTTGAACGCAGTCTTTGCCAGTGCAGAGCTTGCAGTGGTTTCGATGAACGACACAAAGCTGGAGAAGATGGCAGAGGGCGGGGATAAGAGAGCGAAAAGGCTTCAGGCCTTGACCGCGGATTCCGCTAAATTCCTGGCGACAATTCAGGTAGCCATTACCCTGGCAGGCTTTTTGGGCAGTGCTTACGCTGCCGATAACTTTGCGGAGCCTTTGGTGAACGGCCTTCTTAGCTTAGGCCTTGGTATTCCGAGAAATATTTTAAATTCTATCTGCGTGTTTTTGATTACCGTGGTTATTTCTTATTTCAGCATTGTTTTTGGCGAACTGATTCCCAAGCGGATCGCTATGCAGAAAAAGGAAGAGCTGGCCATGGCCCTTTCCGGTCCGTTGATTGTCGTATCACGGATTGCGGCCCCTCTCGTATGGCTGCTTACGGTTTCCACGAACGGTGTGTTAAGAGCGCTGGGCATTGACCCGGACCGTGAGGAGGAAGTAACGGAAGAAGAGATCCGCATGATGGTCGCTGCCGGAAGCGAAAAGGGAACCATCGATGAGGACGAGAACGAGATGATCCAGAACATCTTTGAATTTGACGATACGGATGTGGAGGAGATCTGCACACACCGGATGGATGTTGATATGGTAGAGCTGGACGATCCCCAGGAGGAGTGGGACAAAATTATTTTCGAAACCCGCCACAGCTTTTATCCGGTATGCGGTGAGAGCAGCGATGATATAGTTGGTATTTTAAGCGCCGCGGAGTATTTAAGAATGAACGAGCGCACCAGGGAAAAGGTGATGGAAACCTGTGTCAAGAAGCCTTATTACGTCCCGGAGACCATGAAAGCGGATGCGCTGTTTGAGAACATGAAAAAATCCGGAAATTATTTCGCGGTTGTCATTGACGAGTACGGCGGAATGACCGGAATCATTACCCTCAGGGATCTGATCGAGGTGCTTGTGGGCGAACTGAAGGAAGGACGGGAGGTTCTGGAGCCGGAGGATATCCGGCAGATTCGTGATGGCGAATGGATTATCCAGGGAAGCGCCTCGCTGGACGATGTTGCGGAGGAACTAAACCTCACCCTTCCGGTGGATACTTACGATACGTTCAGCGGTTACATCTGCGGAGCTATTGAGGCGATTCCGGAAGACGGCAGCAGCTTTGAAACGGAAATCGATGGCCTCAAGATTTATGTAAATAAGGTGAAGGACCGGAAGATCGAGGAGGCCAGCGTGACACTGCTGCCTCCGGAGCCGGAAGCAGTCTGATTTATGCAGGCACGAACCCTTGATTCGCTGCCTGCCAAAAGAAAAGGGAGCCGAGAATTCTTTTACAGATGATTTTCGGCTCTTTTGCTGTATCTGAACAAAGAAACAAGGCAGGACAGTTTTTGTAAAAAAGATTGACAATTAATACAAAATGATAAAATGACGAAAGAGATGTTCTGAACTTTATGATTTCAAAAATGAAAATCCGCGGCGCGAAGGTACACAATCTGAAAAACATTGATGTGGACGTGCCGCTGAATAAGATTGTGGGCATCGCGGGGGTTTCCGGCTCCGGAAAATCCTCCCTTGCCCTGGGTGTTTTATACGCGGAGGGCTCCAGACGGTATCTGGACGCGCTCTCTACTTATACCAGGAGAAGAATGACCCAGGCCGCCCGGGCTCAGGTGGAAGAGGTGCTCCACGTACCCGCGGCGCTGGCCCTGCATCAGCGTCCCGGCGTCCCCGGCATTCGAAGTACCTTTGGCACCGGAACGGAGCTGTTAAACAGCCTGCGGCTGATGTTTTCGAGACTTGCGTCCCATCGCTGCCCAAAGGGCCATTACCTGGCGCCGACTCTGGCGGTGGCGGCGGGCCGCGAGCTTGTTTGTCCGGAGTGCGGCGAGCGGTTTTACGCGCCGTCGGCGGAGGAACTGGCCTTTAACAGCCAGGGAGCCTGCCGTACCTGCGACGGGACCGGAACGGTGCGCACCGTGGACCGCTCTGCCCTGGTTCCGGACGAGTCCCTGTCCATCGATGAGGGCGCGGTGGCGCCCTGGAATTCTCTGATGTGGTCCCTGATGACGGACGTCTGCCGGGAGATGGGTGTGCGGACCGATGTGCCCTTTAAGGAGCTGACGGAACGGGAAAAGAACATTGTCTACGATGGGCCGGCGGAAAAGAAACATATTTTGTATCACTCCAAAAAGACGAATCAGGCAAGCGAATTGGATTTTACCTATTACAATGCCGTTTACACGGTGGAAAACGCGCTGTCAAAGGTAAAAGATGAGAAGGGCATGAAGCGGGTGGAGAAATTTTTAAAACAAGACGTCTGCCCGGACTGCGGAGGCACCAGGCTGTCTTTTGAGGCCAGGGCGCCGAAACTTTGCGGGATTTCTCTGGATGAAGCCTGCAAAATGACCCTTTCGGATCTGGTATCCTGGGTGGACGGCGTGCCGGACTCCCTGCCGGAGGAGATGCGGCCCATGGCCAGAAGCATCGGGGAGTCCTTTCAGACGGCGGCAAAGCGGCTGCTGGATCTGGGACTCGGATATCTGACCCTTGACCGGGCCTCATCCACCCTTTCCACCGGAGAGCGGCAGCGGATGCAGCTTGCCCGGGCGGTGCGCAACCGCACCACAGGGGTCCTGTATGTGCTGGATGAGCCCTCCATCGGCCTTCATCCGTCGAACATTGAGGGGCTTACCGGGGTAATGCGCGATCTTGTGGCGGACGGCAATTCCGTGGTGCTGGTTGACCACGATACGCAGATTCTGGCGGAGGCGGACTGGATTATTGAGATGGGGCCGGGGGCCGGAGCTGACGGCGGCCGTGTGATCGCGGAGGGAACGATTCCGGAGCTTATCCGGAACAAGGATTCCCAAATCGGTCCCTTTTTTGCCGGAACAGGGAAAGTGCAGGCACGCCCCGGAGCAGACCGGTGCGGGATGTTTGACGCGGGAAGGATTCATCTTGCCACCGGCGCGATTCACACGGTAAAGCCTCTCCGCGCGGACATTCCAAAGGAGCGGCTGACTGTGGTAACGGGTGTCTCCGGATCCGGAAAGACCACCCTGATTCTGGAGAGTCTGGTTCCGGGCCTGGAAGCCAGTATCCAGAACCGGAAGCTGCCGGGGCATGTCCTGGCGGCGGAGGCCGACGGTATCCGGCAGGTAAAACTCATCGACGCGACGCCCATCGGCATCAACGTCCGCTCCACTGTGGCCACCTATGCCAATGTCCACGACGAGCTCCGGAAAATTTTCGCGAGAAGCCCGGACGCGAAAAAGTCTGGCTTTAAAGCGGGAGACTTTTCCTACAATACCGGAAAGCTGCGCTGTCCGGTATGCGACGGCACAGGCGTGATCAGCCTGGATGTTCAGTTCCTGCCGGATGTGGAGATTCCCTGCCCTCAGTGCCGCGGTTCCCGCTACGGGAAAGAGGCGTACCGGATAAAATACCGGGGCGGAGACGGAAGGGATTATTCCCTGCCGGAGCTGATGGCGATGGATGTGAACCATGCCCTGACCGCCTGCCCGGACAGCAAGGTAGTGCGCCAGCGGCTGAAGGTTCTGCAGGAGCTTGGCCTTGGCTATCTGACCCTTGGGGAGGAGACGCCCAGGCTTTCCGGAGGCGAAGCACAGCGGCTGAAGCTGGCCAGCGAGATGGGAAAGGCCCAGTCCGATTCGCTTTTCGTCTTCGACGAGCCGACCATTGGCCTGCATCCCCTGGATGTCCGAACCCTCCTTGAAATTTTTCAGACACTCGTCGAAAACGGCGCTACGGTCATCGTGATCGAGCACGACTTGGATGTGATCCGAAATGCCGACTATGTGATCGATATGGGGCCGGGCGGCGGCGCGCAGGGCGGAAGAATCGTGGCGGCGGGGACGCCGGAAGGAATAAAAGCCTGTCCGGAAAGCGCTACCGGAAAGTATATTTGAATATTTGTAACAGCCATGCGTTACGAATATTTCAGAAACCTTCTGTGGATACTATTGCTGATAAAGCGTAACGGTTCAGCAAGGCCGAACTGTTGCGATAGAGCAGTTGCAGATTCCACAGGAGGTATTGTTTATGGTAACGGAAATTGAAATGCTGAATTGCATCCACCAGAATGCGGATATGGCAAAGGACAGTCTGGAACACATTCTTCCGATGTCCGCTGACAGCGCTTTTACAAAGGAGCTTGAAAAACAGAAGGCAGAATACGCCAGAGCGTACCAGAAAAGCGAGGCGCTTCTGCGGGAGCGGAACTTTGAGCAGGGAAAGGACGCGCCGGCTGTGACAAAGATGATGAGCGGCGTAATGGCGAAACTGAAAAATCTCGCGGACCCATCCACGGAAAAGCTGGCGGAAATGGTTTTTCAGGGCAATAACATGGGCATTTCCGATTTGTCGAAATGCATAAACGGCTACCAGGGAGAGGATAAGGAGGTCCTGAACCTGGCAAAGAAGCTTCTTGCCCAGGAGGAAAAGAATGCGGAGGCTATGAAGAAATTCCTGTAAGGTTTCGTCTGCCAGAGGAAGTATAAATTCCCCCATTTTACAAATAATAGATTTACCGACAACAGCAAGGATAAATGTCAGAATGTAAAATGGAGGAATTTTTTATGAAAGCTACGGGAATCGTAAGGAGAATCGATGATCTGGGCCGTGTGGTAATTCCCAAGGAAATCCGCCGGACCCTGAGGATAAAGGAGGGCGACCCTCTGGAAATTTTTACGGATCGGGAAGGGGAAATTATCCTGAAGAAATATTCGCCCATTGGCGAGCTGGGAAATTTCGCGAAGGAATACGCGGAGGCCCTGGCCCAGTCCAGCGGTCACGGTGTCTGCATCACAGACCGTGATCAGATCGTGGCCACCGCCGGGGGGATTAAAAAGGACTATGTGGGGAAGGCCATCAGCAAACAGCTTGAAAATGTGATTCAGGATCGGGAACAGATTCTGTCAGACCGCGATGACCGGAAATACGTGAAGATTGCCATAGACGAAACCGGAGAGAGCATGCCCCAGGTGGTCTGCCCGATTCTGTGCGAAGGTGACGCCATCGGTTCTGTGATTCTGCTGAATAAGGACAGTCATGGACATATGGGAGAGACAGAGCAGATTCTGGCCAGATGCGCGGCAGGTTTTATGGGACGGCAGATGGAGCAGTAGACGCGTCCTGAACGGCGGAAAGGGCATGGTATTCTTCAAGGGTAAGTCCCGCGGTATCCAGATAGATGGCCAGGGATTTTGTGACATACCGGATATGCCATGGCTCCCATGGGTATCCGGTAATGTTTTCTTTGCCCTTCGGGTAGCGGAGAATGAAGCCGTACAGAGGAGCGTGCTGGAGCAGGCAGCGCCCTTCCGGGGAGGAGGCGAACCGATCCGTCAGTTCCATGCCGGCAGAAGGACAGGAGAGGTCCAGGGCCAGTCCGGTCTGATGCTCGCTGGCTCCGGGCGGCGCTACATAAAGGCTTTCGGGATTTCTGCCGTACAGAACCGCCTGCCGCTGATAGGAACGGTAGGCGGAGATCCCGTAAAGGGCCATGCCGTGAGCCTGGGTGCAGTGGGCGAAGAGAAGGGCGGCATTTTTGGCGGCCTCCGGCTCCATCAGGCGTTTAGGATCGTTCAGGGCAGCGGCAAAGGGAAATGCCGCGGGAACCAGTTCCCTGGGGATGTATTCCGGAGGAAGGGTACGGCTGCGGCTGACCAGCATGTCATAGGAAAAAAGCATGGAACCTCCTTTTTCGGGAAACGGAAATCTGGTATAATAAGGCAGCAGACCGGTTTGGGTCTGCATATGTGCAACGGTTATATTATGATTATGCGGAAAAGAAGAATTTATTCCCGCGGGAATCATTGAGCAAAGACCAGGAGGACTGAAATATGAAACGGTTACATCTGGCGCTGCTGCAGTTAAAACCTGGCGGCAGCCTTTCAAAAAACCTGGAAATTGGGAAAACGGCCTGCGCGCGGGCGAAAGCGCAGGGTGCGGATCTTGCGCTGTTTCCGGAGATGTGGAGCATTGGCTATGATATTTACGACAGACCGGTGCGGGATTGGATTTGTCAGGGGATTTCGAAAGACGATCCCTTTGTGCAGGCCTTTGGAAAACTGGCCGCGGAGCTGGAAATGGCGGTCGGGATTACGTTTCTGGAAAGCTGGGAGGGCGGTCCGAGAAATACTCTGGTGCTGTTTGACCGGCATGGACGGGCGGTGCTGCATTATTCCAAGGTACATACCTGTGATTTTGACGTGGAGCGGTATCTGACGCCGGGCGAGGGATTTCCCGTGGCGGATCTGGACACGGCGGCGGGCGTTGTAAAGGTCGGAGCCATGATCTGCTATGACCGGGAATTTCCGGAAAGCGCCAGGATTCTGATGCTGGAAGGCGCGGAGCTGATTCTGGTTCCAAATGCCTGCCCCATGGAAATCAACCGCCTGTCCCAGCTCAGGGGAAGAGCCTTTGAGAATATGACGGCTATCGCCACCTGCAATTACCCGGAGGGCGTGCCGGACTGCAATGGCCATTCTTCTGTATTCGACGGAATCGCGTTTAAGGAAACGGAAGACAATTATGATATGCGAATCCTGGAAGCCGGAGGAGAAGAAGGAATTTACCTGGCTTCCCTGGATCTGGACGCTCTGCGGTCATACAGGAAGGCGGAAGCCTTCGGAAATGCGTACCGTCATCCCGGAAAATATGGAAAACTGGTGGAGGAGGAGATACGGGAACCTTTTACCAGAGCGGATTACAGGGCATAACGGGAATGGGAGAACATAAATCGGCGGCCGCCGGCAGACTTATTTCTCAGATACACAGCATGTCAGACAGAGACAATGCTGTGAGCCGGACGCGGTATCGCAGAGAACAGGGGAAGAAATCCTTCCCCTGTCCGATCTTACTGTATGGACGCCATCCCCATCTTTTCCAAAAGCTCTGCTTTCATCTGGAAAAGCCGGTCTGACAAATCCACGTATACCTGATGGGGGTTTGCGAAACGCTTCGTCTCATCCCACAGGGTATCCATTTCCTTTGCGCACAAGTCGCGGATTTCCATAACAGAGGGGGAGGTGTAGACACATTTCCCCTTCTGGAATACCGGAACCAGAAGTTCCCGGAGAGTGAAGGTGCCGCCGTGGATCTTTGTCTTTTTCCAGGTCTCGATGGGATCGAAAATAATCATATCTTTGCTTTCGTCAAAGGTTTCGTCTGCCAGACAGATCAGATCGGCCCGTATCTTTCCGGTTTCCTTGTCGTAGATACGGAAGATTGTCTTATTTCCGGGATTCGTGACTTTTTCCGTGTTTTCGGAGAGCTTAATCTTAGGAATAAATTCCCCGGATGCCTTGTCCTGAATCGCCGCCAGCTTGTAGACGCCGCCAAAGGCCGGGCAGTCCTGGGAGGTGATCAGGTTCGTTCCCACGCCCCAGGAGGTGATCTTGGCGCCCTGGTTTTTCAGGGAGGTGATCAGGTACTCGTCCAGATCGCTGGAAGCAGAGATGTAAGCGTCCGGAAAGCCCGCGGCGTCCAGCATTTTCCGCGCCTTTTTCGACATGTAGGCCAGGTCGCCGCTGTCCAGACGGATACCGTAGTTTTTCAAGGGAATGCCGGCTTCTTTCATCTCCCGGAACACACGGATGGCGTTGGGAACGCCGGACTTTAAGGTGTCATAGGTGTCCACCAGGAGGCAGCAGGAATCCGGATACAGATCGGCGTAGGTCTTAAAGGCCGTGTACTCATCCGGAAAGCTCATGATCCAGCTGTGGGCGTGAGTACCCTTTATAGGAACGTCAAAAAGCTGTCCCGCCAGCACGTTGGAAGTGCCCACGCAGCCGCCGATGACGGCTGCCCTGGCGCCGTAGGTGCCCGCGTCCGGTCCCTGGGCCCGGCGCAGGCCGAACTCCATGACGCCGTCTCCCTCCGCGGCGTATACCACCCGGGCGGCCTTTGTGGCGATCAGGCTCTGATGGTTGATGATGTTCAAAATGGCGGTCTCAATGAGCTGAGCCTCCATAATCGGAGCCACTACCTTGATCATGGGTTCCCGGGGGAAAATCACGGTTCCCTCCGGGATGGCGTAAATATCTCCGGAGAACCGGAAACCGGACAGATACACCAGGAAATCTTCGGAGAAAATGCCCAGACTTCGCAGATAATCCAGATCCTCTGCGGAGAAACGCAGGTTTTTGATGTAGTCGATCACCTGCTCTAAGCCGGTGGCAATGGCGTAGCCGCCGTCACTTGGGTTTTTCCGGTAGAACGCGTCGAATACCACCACGTCCGTATCCTGGGTTTTAAAATAGCCCTGCATCATAGTAAGCTCATACAGGTCTGTCAGCAATGTCAGATTCAATGTACTCATATCTTTGCACCTCTGCGGTTTGGGGCGTCATTCAACAGCCACAAAACTTTTTTCTATAGTTATAACACATTGATAGCGTTTGTCCAAGAGGGAGATTTCCTTCATGACGCGCTGGCCCGCTTCATTTTCTTCCTCCGGAGTAAAATCCTGGGGAACCACAAGGTCAAAGACCAGATTAATCTGTTCCTTGCCGTTGACCATTCGAAAATCGTGTATGCTGAAACGCGCATCCACCCGGCGGACCAGCTCTTCGATCTGTCCGCGGACCTTGAGAACATGGGTGTCCTTCGTCTCCACCGGATCCATATGAATCACCAGGAAAATGCCAAATTCTTTTGAAAGCTCCCGCTCGATCCGGTCGATGAGCTCATGGGACTCGACGATGTCCGTATCCTGGGGAACCTCCGCGTGGAGGGAGGCCATGCTTCTGCCGGGGCCGTAATTGTGGATGATGAGATCGTGGCAGCCGACGATTCCGGGATAGGAATCCACCCGCTCCGTGATGGAGCGGTAAAGCTTGGGATCAATGGGAGCGCCGATCAGGGGCTCCAGAGTGTCTTTGGCGATGCCGATACCGGACCAGATCACGAGGCAGGCTACCAGGGTTCCAACGACTCCGTCTATGTTCAGGTGGAAGAAATGGTACACCAGAATGGATAGGATCGTCACGGAGGTGGTGATCATGTCGCCCATGGCGTCGGCGGCTGAGGCCAGCATTACCTTGGAATCAATGCGGCCGCCAAGGTTTTTATTGAAACGGCCCAGCCAGAACTTTACGCCCACAGACAGCACCAGGATCAGGACGGAAACCGGCTGAAAAGCAAGTTCCTCCGGAGAAAAAATTTTCTGTACAGAGGACTGCAGGAAGGTAAGGCCCACCTGAATCACGAGAAAGGCCACGATCAGGGCGGAAATGTATTCGATGCGTCCGTGACCGAAGGGATGTTTTTCGTCGGCAGGCTTTCCGGCCATGCGCACGCCCACGAAGCTGATTACGGAGGAGCCGGCGTCCGAGAGATTGTTAAAGGCATCGGCCATAACCGAGACGCTGTGGACGGCAATGCCCGCTGCAAGCTTCGCGGCAAAGAGAAGGACATTGCATAGTATGCCCACGATACTGGCTAAAACTCCATAGGCGGTGCGGACAGAGAGATCTTCTGTAGATTTCCAGTTTTTAATAAATCTGTGTATAAGAAATTCGGTCATAATAGAACTCCCTCTTTTTTGTTACCGTTCAGCCTTGCTGAACCGTAACTGCAAAAATCCATTGGAAATCGCCTTCGGCGATGGGATTTTTGCACTCCTGAATCACATTTTTACGGTCTGCGCAGCATGCGCGCAGACCTAGGCTGAACGGTTACCTTTTTTCGTTCTATTATAGCAGGAAAAAGGAAAAATGCCAGTATGAAAGAAATTTTATTTATAATTGACATAGAAACAAAGAACTGGTATAATTTCCTTTGTATAAAAGGATTGTTACTGGTAATGCAGGCTATACCGAATATACACATTTTGCCGTGAATGTGGAGTCGATATAGCCTTTTTTTTGTGCGTTTTTTGCAACAGTTCAGCAGGGCTGAACGGTAACCGTTTTTTTGTGAGGCCTAAGAGAATGAAAGTAGATAAGGTGATTAATAATAATCTTGTTCGATCACATGACAGGCAAAACCGGGAGATTCTGGTCATGGGATGCGGGATTGGCTTTAAGCGGAAGCCGGGGGATCCCATCGATGAGAGCGTCGTGGAGAAAATTTACGTGTTAAAGGAAGAGGAGCAGCGCCATATGGAAGAGCTGTTCGCGGATATGCCCCTGGAGTGCATACAGGTGACCAATGAAATTGTAGAGTATGCCGCAATCTCTCTGGGAAAGCCCCTGAGCGGATATCTGTACCTGAATCTCTGCGACCACATTCATTTCGCGATTCAGCGGGCAAAGGACGGAATTCCTGTCCGAAACGCGCTGCTGACGGAGATCCGCCGGTTTTACAGTCATGAATATGAGATCGGAACAGAAGGGCTTTCCAGGATTGAGGCAAAAACGGGAGTCAGGCTGCCGGAGGATGAGGCGGGCTTTATCGCCATGCATCTGGTGAACGCGTCCATGGATTTCAACGACATGGGAAGCACACAGGAGATGATGAAAATGATCCGCCATATTCTGAGCATTGTGCGGTATCACTTCCATGTGGACCTGGATGAAAATTCCATTCATTATGACCGCTTTATCACACATCTGAAGTTTTTCATCAAGCGGGTCTTTTCAGGAAACGAGTTGGACGAGAATGACGAGGCATTCTTTATTATGATTAAAAATCAGTACAGAGAAGAGTATCTCTGTGTGCTGAAGATTTATGAATATATAAAGAAAGAATATGACATTCTGCTGACAAACGATGAGATTATGTATCTGACCATCCATATTCGCCGTGTTGTCATGAAATGACGCCGGCCTGGCGAATCGCGGCAGCCGCCCAATGGACATGCAGGGATGTCCGCTGGGCTCGTTGCTCGCGGAAATAAAGAAAAAGGAGGAAAAGGACATGAATTATCAGGAACTTGGCGACAAAATCCTGACGCTGGTGGGCGGCAGGGAAAACATAAGCGGACTGACCCACTGCGCCACGCGTCTCAGATTCAATCTGAAGGACGAAGGGAAAGCCCAGACGGACACTCTGAAAAAAACTCCGGGAGTGCTGGGAGTAGTGGTTAGCGGTGGACAGTACCAGATTGTGATTGGCAACGATGTGAATCATGTGTACAAACCAATCGCGGAGAAATGCAATCTGGCCCAGGAAGGCGGCCAGAAGCAGGAGGGTGAGAAAAAAAGCATAGGTACCCGGCTGATCGATACCATTACCGGAATCTTTACTCCGGTTTTGCCTGCCATTACCGCAGCCGGTATGCTGAAGGCTGTGTTGTCTCTTCTGGTGGCCTTTCATCTGGTGAATACGGACGCCAGTACCTATCAGGTGATCAATTTCATGGCGGACGCGGCATTCTACTTCCTGCCCATTCTGCTGGCAAACTCGGCGGCGAAGAAGTTTGGATGCAATCCCTATCTGGCTATGATGCTTGGAGGCATGCTGCTCCATCCCAACTTTATTAATATGGTGACGGCATCCCAGGAAAGCGGCGAGGCGATCCGCCTGTTTTTCATTCCGATTTACAATGCCAGCTATTCCTCGTCGGTTATCCCGATTATTCTGTCCATATGGTTTATGTCTCTGGTGGAGCCCATCGCGGACCGGATCTCGCCAAAACCGATTAAATTCTTTACCAAACCGCTGATTACGGCGCTGGTGGCCGGTGTTGCGGCCCTGGCGGTTCTCGGCCCCATTGGCTATATTATCGCAAGCTGGATCGCGGCGGGAGTAACGGCCCTGAATACGTATGTGAGCTGGCTGGTACCCATGATTCTCGGCGGCGTATTCCCGCTTCTGGTTATGACGGGAACTCATTACGGAATTATCCCCATTGGTATCAACAACCGTATGACCACAGGATTTGACACCATTGTTTATCCCGCAAACCTGGCCTCGAATATCGCCCAGGGGGCGGCGACCTTCGCGGTGGCGGTTAAGACAAAAAAGAATGAGGTCCGTCAGGTTGCCTCCTCCGCGGGTATTACGGCGGTGTGCGGCATTACGGAGCCGGCCCTCTACGGTATCAATATGCGGTTTAAGACGCCACTGATCTCCGCCTGTATCGGAGGCGCGGTGGGCGGCCTGTTCATGGGTCTGTTTACCGTGAAAAATTATGGAGGCGGTTCGCCGGGACTGATGACGCTGCCAGGATACATCGGCGGGGACAGTCTCCGGGATTTGATGCTGGCAAGCATTGGCGCGGTCATCGCGTTTGTGATCTCCTTTGTGATATGCTTTATCATTTATAAGGATGAAGCGGAGGAAGAGCAGATCCAGGCATCTCCTGTCCCCGCGCAGCCCGCAAAGACGGAAGCTTCCCGGACAGAAAATGCCGGCGGAAACGGCGCGGCTTCTTCCAGCATCTGCGCTCCGGTAAAGGGACGCCTCGTGCCCCTTTCAAAGGTGGACGATCCGACTTTCGCGGAGGAAATCCTGGGAAAGGGCGCCGCGATTATTCCGGAGAACGGAAATTTTGTGTCTCCTGTAAAGGGAACGGTGCAGACCGTGTTTGACACGAAGCATGCCGTTGGAATCGTTTCAGATACCGGCGTGGAGGTTCTGATTCATGTGGGACTGAATACGGTGAACCTGAAGGGACAGCACTACGAGGCCCTGGTGAAGGATGGAGATCCGGTCGATGTGGGAACGCCGCTTTTGAAGGTGGATCTTGACGCGGTGAAAGCGGCGGGCTATGATACCATTACGCCGGTGATTGTGACAAATTCCATGGATTACAGCGATGTGATCGCCATTCAGGAGGGAGATGTCCGCTCCGGAGAGACGATTGTGAAAGTGCTGTAAAAAAGAAAGGAAACGAAATGCCGTTAAGTAAGAATTTTCTTTGGGGCGGCGCTACCGCCGCCAATCAGTGTGAGGGCGCGTACCGGGAAGGAGGCCGGGGGCTGGCCAATGTGGATGTAATCCCTCACGGCCCCGATCGGAGAAATGTGATGCTGGGCGTGAAAAAAATGGAAGAAATCCGGGAGGGGTATTATTACCCCGCCCTGGAGGGTATCGACTTTTACCACCATTTCCGGGAGGATATCGCCCTGTTCGCGGAAATGGGCTTTAAGACGTTCCGGATGAGCATCGGCTGGTCCAGAATTTTCCCCAGGGGAGACGAGGAAGAGCCAAATGAAGAAGGGCTGGCCTTTTATGAAGAGGTGTTTAAAGAGTGCAGAAAGCATGGAATCGAACCCCTTGTGACCATTACCCATTTCGACTGTCCCATGCATCTGATTCAGACCTACGGAGGCTGGAAAAACCGCCGTATGATTGATTTTTATAAAAAGCTGGTGACGGTGCTGTTTCACCACTACAAGGGGCTGGTGAAATATTGGATTACCTTTAATGAGATCAACATGATTCTTCACCTGCCCTTTATGGGAGCAGGGTTGCAGTTTCAGGAGGGAGAGGATCAGACAAAGGCGAAGTATCTGAGCGCCCACCATGAGCTGGTGGCCAGCGCCTGGGCCACGAAGATCGCCCATGAGACGGATCCGGAGAATATGGTAGGCTGCATGATGGCGGCGGGAGATTATTATCCTTACTGCTGTATGCCGGAGGATGTATGGGCGGCTGCCGGGAAAAATCGGGAGAACTTGATGTTCATTGATGTACAGGCCAGGGGATATTACCCTGGTTACGCGCGGAAGTTCTTTGAAAAAAATGGAATTTCCGTGGACATGACCGAAGAGGACGCCAGGATTCTGCGGGAGAATACGGTGGATTACATCAGCTTCAGCTATTATTCCTCCCGCTGCATTACGACACGGGAAAATGTGGGAGAAACCATCGGAAACGCCTTTAAGGGAACGAAAAATCCGTATCTGAAATCTTCCCAGTGGGGATGGCAGATCGATCCGCTGGGACTTCGGATTACCATGAATACGCTGTATGACCGGTATCAGAAGCCGCTGTTTATCGTGGAGAACGGGCTAGGAGCCACAGATGAGCTGATTCCCGACGGAAAGGGATCCTATACAGTGGAGGACGATTACCGTATCGAGTATCTGAGAGCCCATATCGAGGCACTGAAGGCCGCGGTGGAAGAGGACGGAGTAGAGCTTCTGGGCTATACGCCCTGGGGCTGTATCGATTTGGTAAGCGCCTCCACGGGAGAGATGAGCAAGCGGTACGGCTTCATCTATGTGGACCGTGCGGACGACGGTTCCGGAAGCTTCGTGCGCTACCGGAAGAAGAGCTTTTACTGGTACCGGAAAGTGATCGAATCCAACGGTGAAAATCTGTAACAGTTCAGCCCAGGTCTGCGCACATGCTGCGCAGACCGTAAGAACGTGATTCAGGAGTGCGAAAATCCCATCGCCGAAGGCGATTTCAAATGGATTTTCGCAGTTACGGTTCGGCAAAGTCGAACTGTAACAATTTTTGAAAAAAATTTGAAAAAATTAAAAAAAGGGGTTGACGAATCCACGGAAATCATATATAATCTGTTTTGTTCGATGCGATGGGCTATCGCCAAATGGTAAGGCAACGGACTCTGACTCCGTCATTTCAAGGTTCGAATCCTTGTAGCCCAGCTAAGGGGATTGTCAAACGACAGTCCCCTATTTTAGTCTATGTATATTTTGACAGGTATGACATATGATTTACGGTTTTGACAGCAGAATTCGATACAGTGAAGTAAATCGCCGGCAGGAGCTTACTGTCGGCGCGATGATAAATTATTTTCAGGACTGCAGCCTTTTCCATTCGGAGAAAATCGGGCTTGGCATTGAGAACCTGGCCGGAAAGAAGCGGGCGTGGGTGCTTTCTTCCTGGATGCTGCAGATTCAGAAACGGCCGGTTTTCGGCCAGAAGGTCAGGATTGAAACCTGGCCCTACGACTTTCGGGGCCTTTTCGGGTACCGGAATTTTATTATGAAAGACGAGCAGGGGGAGTGCCTTGTCAGAGCGAACACGCTTTGGGTGTATTTGAATACGGAAAACGGCCGTCCGGTGAGAATTGATGAGGAGGAAAAGGCCGGCTATACGCTGGAAAGCCCGCTGGACATGGGGGAACCGGTTCGGAAGCTTTCGTTCCCGGAGAATGCCAGGGAATGTCCGAAGCAGTACGTGATGCTTCACCAGCTTGACACCAACGGGCATGTGAACAACGGCCAGTACGTGCAGATGGCGCAGGACTGGCTTCCGGCTGATTTCACGGCTTCCGGCCTGAGAGCGGAATATAAGATGCAGGCCAAAGCCGGTGATGAGATCATCCCATGGGTTGCCGAACAGGAGGACTGCTGGTCGGTGGCTCTTTGTACTCCTGCGAAGAAAATATACGCGGTGATAGAGTTTATAAAGAAAGGGAAATAAGGGGAAAATGTTTGAAATAGGAAAGAAGCAGACGCTGTGTGTATCCAGGTTGGTAACTTTTGGCGTTTATTTGAGGGAACAGTCGGAGGGCACTGACGAGGTGCTGTTGCCGGGAAAGGAGGTGCCGGCGGGGACAAAGCCGGGGGATTCCATCGAAGTGTTTCTTTACCGGGATTCTAAGGACCGGCTGATTGCCACCACCAGGACGCCGCTGCTTTCGCTGGGTGAGACGGCGGTGCTGAAAGTGAAGGATACGGGGAAGATCGGCGCTTTTTTGGACTGGGGGCTGGAAAAAGATCTGTTTTTGCCTTTTCGCGAGCAGACCAAGCCCGTGCATAAGGGAGAAGAGTGTCTGGTGGCCTTGTATGTGGACAAAAGCAAGCGTCTCTGCGCCACGATGAAGGTGTACCGATACCTGCGGACGGACTCTCCCTATCATAAGGATGACCATGTACAGGGAAGAGTATACGAGATCAGCGGGAATTTCGGCATTTTTGTGGCTGTGGACGACTGTTTTTCCGGACTGGTCCCGAAAAAGGACGCGGCTGCCGAGCTGCCGGTGGGGGCGGTTATGCAGTTTCGGGTGGCTGGGGTAAAGCCGGACGGAAAACTGGATTTGAGCGTCAGAGAAAAAATACCGGTGCAGATGGAAAAGGACGCGGAAGAGATAATGGCTGTTTTGGAGGAGTTCGACGGCGTGCTTCCCTTTGACGATCACGCGTCTCCCGAGACGATCCGCCGTGAGTTTTCTTTCAGCAAAAACGCCTTTAAGCGCGCGGTGGGGAAGCTTCTGAAGGAGGGCAGGATCCGTATAGAGGACGGACACATAAAGGAAGTATAATAACCGTTTGGCAAGGCTGAATCGTAACAAGCATAGTAGGATTTCATAGAAAACAGGATTGATTTTAGAGGCTGTTTGGGTTATAGTAATAAACAGGAAAAGAAAGGGAAAATGGGAGATGAAAGTACATCATATTAAGGACATTGATAAGTTTTTCGATGTGGTTAATTCATGTGAGGGCAAGGTGGAGCTGGTAACAGGGGAAGGCGACCGGCTGAACCTGAAGTCTAAGCTTTGTCAGTATGTGTCTATGGCGAATATTTTCTCAAACGGCGAGATTCCGGAGCTGGAGATTGTCGCCTATGAACAGAACGATATTGAGAAGCTCATTGATTTTATGCTGAATAATGGCTGAGCGAAGAGGCTGCCCCATAGATGCTGGAGGCAGCCTTTTGCGCGATAAGCCCGGAGGGCTTTTATTCGGCGGCAGAGTTTTATGGTAAACAAAAGGAGAAGATTTTGGACTCGTTAGATTATTATGAACGGTATGGCAATGCCTATTTTGAGGAAACGGTGAATCTGGATATGAGCGGTATCCTGGAATTGTTTTTGGAATATCTGCCGGAGAAGGAAAACGCGGATATTCTGGACTTGGGCTGCGGTTCCGGAAGGGACAGCCTGTGGCTTGAGGAAGCGGGATGCTGCGTCTCCATGCTGGACGGCTCGGAGATGATGTGCCGGCTGGCAGAGATCCATACAGGGCACGAAGTGCTGCATATGACCTTTGACGAGATGGAATTTGACTGCGTGTTTGACGGAATCTGGGCCTGCGCCTCCCTGCTCCATGTACCGGAGAAGGAGATGGACGGCATCATGGAAAAGGTAACGGACGCGCTGAAGCCCGGGGGGATTCTTTATATGTCCTTTCACTATGGGGAAGACGAGGAGATACGCGGCCAGCGCTTTTTCCATGATTATACGGAGGATACCATGCGGGAGCTTCTGAGGCGTCACCCCAGGCTGCGTATGAAAAAGCTCTGGCTGACCCAGGACGAGAGAAACAGCGGCACATGGCTGAATGTATTGGCGAAAAGAAGGGACTGACGCATTAGAATGGATAAAACGAAAAGTGTAAACAGACTGTTCCTGGCAACGGTGATTTGTGTGTTTGGAGTATCCTGGATCATCCAGCGGTTTGGCATAAGTCTCCCGTACTACCCGTCTATGGTGCTTGGAGAGGCTGTGATCGCGTTTCCGGCTTTGCTCTATCTGCTGATTAAACGGATACCAGCCGGAGAGTGGATTCCGCACAGGAAGCTTGACGGGCGCACGGTGGGGAAGCTTTTGCTTCTGACCGTGCTGCTTCTGCCCCTTATGACGTTTTTGAACGCCTTGTCGATGCTGTTTTCCACAAATTATGTGGCCCAGGATACCACGTTTTTACAGGATAACAGCATCTGGCTGAATCTGCTGGTGATCGCCGTGATTCCGGCGGTTTTTGAGGAATTTTGCTTCCGGGGCGTTTTGTACGGAGGCTGGCGGGAAAACGGTCCCCTGGCGGCCGCCGTTGTTTGCGGCATTACGTTTGGACTGATGCACCGGAATCTGAACCAGTTTTTCTACGCGGCAGTGCTGGGCTTTGTGTTCAGCGTCATTGTGGAGGCGACGGGCAGCGTTTTTGCCAGCATGGCGGTGCATTTCTTTATTAACGGCTGGAGCGTCCTGCTGATTGCCCTTATGGGCCCCTTGAGCGAGTACCTGGACAGCGCCCTCGGCAGCGGCTATGCCCAGCAGCTTCAGCAGGAGGCGGTGACCGCGCAGTCTCTTTTGGATACGCTGAATCTTTATGGCCCCTTGGCGGTAATCTGCACGGCTCTGGCCGGCTGCGTGATGGTATGGATTGCCAGGGGACTGGGACGCCAGCCGGAGCTTCGGGGCTGCTTTACAAAGAAGGGCCAGAGGTTCTGGAGTGTCTGGATGCCATCGCTGTGTCTTGCCTGCGGCTTTTGCATCGGCTATATGGTTATGCTGGAAGTGTTCTGATTTGGAGAGGAAATTGGATGAAATTTGCGCATTTGCATGTCCATACGGAGTATAGTCTGCTGGACGGCTCAAATAAAATAACAGAATATGTGGCCAGGGTCCGTGAACTGGGCATGAACAGCGCGGCGATTACGGACCATGGCGTAATGTTCGGCGTCATTGACTTTTACCGGGCGGCAAAGGCCGCTGGGATCAACCCGATTTTGGGCTGTGAGGTGTATGTGGCGCCGAATTCCCGTTTTGACAAGGAAACGGGAGTAAAAGACGAGCGGTATTTTCATCTGGTTCTGCTGGCGGAAAATAATACAGGCTACGCGAATCTGATGAAAATTGTATCCAAGGGCTTTGTGGAGGGCTTTTATTACAAGCCCCGGGTTGACATGGAGGTTCTTCAGGAATACCATGAGGGTCTTATCGCCCTGAGCGCCTGCCTTGCGGGGGAGGTGCCAAGGCTTCTTGCCAGAGGGATGTATGAGGAGGCAAAAGAGGCGGCCCTGCGCTATGAGCAGATTTTCGGAAAGGATAATTATTTCCTGGAGCTGCAGGATCACGGTATTCCGGAGCAGGCCACGGTAAACCAGCAGCTTCTGCGTCTTGGCCGGGAGACGGGAATTGGCCTGGTAGCCACCAATGACGTGCACTATACCATGGCGGAGGACGCCGAGCCCCACGATATCCTTCTGTGTCTCCAGACCGGAAAAAAGCTGACGGACACGGACCGGCTGCGGTATGAGGGGGGACAGTATTATGTCAAATCCCCGGAGGAGATGGCAAGGCTTTTTCCCTATGCCCTGGAGGCTTTGGAGAATACCCAGCGCATCGCGGACCGCTGCCATGTGGAGATCGAGTTTGGGGTTACGAAGCTGCCCCGGTACGATGTGCCCGAAGGAACCACCGCTTGGGAGTATCTGAATAAACTTTGCCGGGAAGGACTGGCAGAGCGGTATAACCCGGTGACAGAGGAGCTTGAGGAGCGCCTGGACTATGAGCTGAATACCATTAAGACCATGGGATACGTGGATTACTTTCTGATTGTATGGGACTTTATCCACTATGCAAGGGAGCAGGGGATTATGGTAGGGCCGGGAAGAGGCTCTGCCGCGGGAAGCCTGGTGGCCTATACCCTAGGGATCACCAAGCTGGATCCGATCCGCTACAATCTCCTCTTTGAGCGTTTCCTGAATCCGGAGCGTGTGTCCATGCCGGATATCGACGTGGACTTCTGCTTTGAACGGCGCCAGGAGGTCATTGACTATGTGGTGCGAAAGTACGGAAAGGACCGGGTTGTTCAGATCGTCACCTTCGGTACTCTGGCGGCCCGGGGGGTGATCCGGGATGTGGGGCGGGTCATGGATATGCCCTACGCTACGGTGGATTCCATCGCGAAAATGGTGCCCTCTGAGCTGAACATCACCATTGACAAGGCCCTGCAGGCCAACGCGGATCTGAAGCAGCTTTACGAAAGCGATCCCCAGGTGAAAAAGCTCATCGATATGTCGAAGCGACTGGAAGGGCTCCCGCGCCATACGTCCATGCACGCGGCGGGGGTTGTGATCTGCCAGAAATCCGCGGATGAGTATGTGCCTTTGTCCAGGGCAGGAGATGGCACCATTACGACGCAGTTTACCATGACGACTCTGGAGGAGCTGGGGCTTCTGAAAATGGACTTTCTGGGGCTGCGGACTCTGACGGTGATCCAGAACGCGGTGCGCCTGGCGGAAAAGAGCAGCGGAAAGGAAATCGACATCGACCAGATCAACTATAATGATAAGGCGGTTCTGGACTCCATCGGAACCGGAAAGACGGAAGGCGTTTTCCAGCTTGAAAGCGCGGGAATGAAAAGCTTCATGAAGGAATTGAAACCCCAGAGCCTTGAAGATATCATTGCCGGAATTTCCCTGTACCGGCCGGGGCCGATGGACTTTATTCCTCAGTATATCAAGGGAAAAAATAATCCGGAGAGCATTCATTACGACTGCCCGCAGCTGGAACCGATTCTGGAGCCCACCTACGGCTGTATTGTGTACCAGGAGCAGGTTATGCAGATTGTCCGGGAGCTGGGCGGCTATACCCTGGGGCGCAGTGATCTGGTGCGCCGCGCTATGTCAAAGAAAAAGGCGGCCGTCATGGAGAAGGAGCGCCGGAATTTCGTCTACGGGAATCCGGAAGAGGGCGTGCCCGGCTGTGTGTCAAAGGGAATTTCGGAGGAAGTGGCGAATCATATATACGATGAGATGATCGACTTCGCCAAGTATGCCTTTAACAAATCCCACGCGGCGGCCTACGCGGTGGTATCTTATCAGACGGCTTACCTGAAATACTACTATCCCATTGAGTTTATGGCCGCTCTGATGACTTCCGTGATCGATAATCCCACAAAGGTGGCGGAGTATATCCTTACCTGCCGGCAGATGGGAATCGAGATCCTGCCGCCGGATGTGAACAAGGGAGAGGGAAGCTTCTCGGTGGACAACGGCTGTATCCGCTATGGGCTCAGCGCCATTAAGAGCATCGGGAAGCCGGTGATCGAGGGGCTTGTGGAGGAGCGCAGTGCCAGAGGACCTTTTGTGAGCCTTCAGGATTTCATCGAGCGTCTGCCGGCTAAGGACCGGAACAAGCGTGTTCTGGAAAATCTGATCAAAGCCGGGGCGCTGGACTGCGTGCCCGGAACCCGGAAGGAATGCATGATGGTCTATGTTCAGATTCTGGATCAGATCAATCAGGAAAAGAAAACGGCTATGCCGGGCCAGATGACCTTTTTTGATATCCTGGGAGAGGGAGAGCGGGAAGCGTTTTCCATCCGGATGCCAAAGGCTGGCGAGTATGAAAAGGAACAGCTTCTGGCCTTTGAAAAAGAGGTGCTGGGCGTTTACATCAGCGGCCACCCTCTGGCGGAGTATGAAAACCTCTGGAAAAAGAATATCACGGCGGTTACGTCGGATTTCATGCTGGATGACGAGACCGGCGTTTCCAGGGTGCGGGACGGCCAGACGGCTGTTCTGGGCGGCATGATTACAGGCAAGACCATCAAGCACACGAAAACGGCGAAAACCATGGCTTTTGTGACCATCGAGGATCTGGTGGGAACCGCGGAGGTGGTGGTATTCCCCAGGGATTATGAGGCCAACCGGCAGTATTTGGAAACGGACAATAAGGTTTTCATCCGCGGCCGGGTTTCCACGGAGGACGACCGCCCCAGCAAGCTGATCTGTGAGAAGGTCTGGCCCTTTGACCAGATCCCCAGAGAGCTTTGGGTCCAGTTCCCGGATCTGGACGCGTTCCGCTCCAGGGAGCAGGAGCTGTACGGTATTCTGCGCAACTTTGACGGAAAGGATCAGGTGGTCATCTATCTGCGGCAGCCTAAGGCGGTAAAACGTCTTGGGGGGAACTGGGAGATCCGCATCGACAGCCGGCTTCTGGGGAAAATTGGCGAGAAATTCGGGCAGGAGAACGTAAAAGTTGTCGAAAAGTCTATTGAAAAAGTGCGAAAAATGAATTAGAATATTTAAGAATGGTATACTCTAAAAGAGATTAGACTGGATGAAAAGAACCGATTACGGAGGTAGGATCATGGCTAAGGAAGTAAAAACCATTGGAGTATTGACGAGCGGCGGAGATGCCCCCGGTATGAATGCAGCCATTCGGGCGGTTGTGCGAAGTGCCATTGCCAAAGGCCTGAAGGTGAAAGGTGTTCAGAAGGGATATAATGGCTTGCTGAATGAGGAGATCATTGATTTATCCGCCAGAGACGTGTCAGACACCATTGCCAGAGGCGGCACGGTGCTGTATACGGCCAGATGCGCGGAGTTCCGAACAGAGGAAGGCCAAGCCAGAGGCGCGGAGGTTTGCAGAAAGCATGGAATCGACGGCATGGTTGTAATCGGCGGCGACGGTTCCTTCGCAGGCGCGCAGAAGCTTTCCCACCACGGGATCAATACCATCGGGCTGCCGGGCACCATTGATCTTGACATCGCCTGCACGGAATACACCATCGGCTTTGACACAGCGGTAAACACCGCTATGGAAGCCATCGACAAGGTACGGGATACCTCGACATCCCATGAAAGATGCAGTATCATTGAGGTTATGGGCCGCAATGCCGGTTATATCGCTCTGTGGTGCGGTATTGCCAACGGCGCGGAGGATATTCTTCTGCCGGAGACTTACGATTATGATGAGCAGAAGCTGATCAACAACATCATCGCGAACCGCAAGCGCGGAAAGAAACATCATATCATTATCAACGCGGAGGGTATCGGCCATTCCACCAGTATGGCCCGCAGAATCGAGGCGGCCACAGGCGTAGAGACCAGAGCGACGATCCTGGGGCACATGCAGCGCGGCGGAAGCCCCACCTGCAAGGACCGTGTCTACGCGTCCATGATGGGCGCTTACGCGGTGGATTTGCTCTGCCAGAATAAGACAAACCGTGTAGTAGGCTACCGCAACGGCGAGTTCTGTGACTTCGACATCGACGAAGCCCTTGCCATGAAAAAAGTCATCCCCCAATACTGGGTAGACGTAGCCAAGCAGCTTTCAATATAAAATCAGGCTGCGTAAGCAGCCTGATTTTATGAGGAAGTAGCGAAGCGGATTCCGAATAACCCATAAGAGCTGCGTAAGCAGCCTGTGTTTAAGAGTTCAGTTCAGGTCTGCGCATATGCTGCGCAGACCGTGAGAAAGTGATTCAAGAGTGCAAAAATCCCATCGCCGAAGGCGATTTCAAATGGATTTTTGCAGTTACAGTTCAGCAAAGCTGAACTGTAATGCCTGATTTTATGAGGACAGTCCCCCTGCTTTTCTTGCCAAGGGCAAGAAAAAGCGCGGGGACTTTGGTGTATAAAAGGGAGGAAGGTTATGAAATTAAAAAATCAGAAAACGGTTTATGTGTGGAAAATGGGGCGCCTTGTGCTGACGGCGCTGGTGCTGTGGCTTTTTGCCGGCAGCATATTTTGCGTAAAGGCCGCGGCGGCGAAGCCGGAAACGCCGGTGATGCTCTCGGCAAAGGCTGTGAGCGCGTCTTCCATCAAGATCCAGTGGCAGGTAAAGGAGCGGCAGACCGGGGCCTATGCCATTTACCGGAAGGATGGGAAAGGCAGTTTCCGGATCATTGATTTCGTAAAAGCCCTCGGGACGAGAAAGACAACTTATCTGGATGAGACGGTGATGCCGGGGACACGGTATACATACGCGGTGGCGGTGATACCAAAGGAAAAGCTGGTTTCCCCGTTTGTCTGGTCCTCTTCAGGAAATTCCTCAAAAAAGAAGCTGTATTTTCGGAAGCCGGACGGAACAAAGGTTTATAAATATCTGGTATTTTCCGGGAAGAACGCGATTGCGAAGGCATCCGCATCGGCTTCGAATATTTCCTACAAGCCGGCAGAGACCCAGAAAGACGCGCAGCTTTATGCTCTGGTGCGCGGAGGCTGGGGAGCCCGCAGTACAAAGACAAAGTCCGCGAAAACAACCCTGCCTTCCACAAAAGTGATCTCCGCGAAGCTGGTGAGCACCGGGACGCTGAAGGTCAAATGGAAGAAGTCCAAGGGGGCCACCGGGTATGTGGTTTACCGCCGGAAGAAGGGAAGCTCTTCCTGGAAAAAGATTGCCACAGTCACAGGCGCGGACCAGATCTATTGCTACAGTACCGGGAACGCGGCGAATACTACTTACTATTTTACGGTAAAGGCCTATTATAAAAAGGGATCGAAAAAGGTTTATGCCAGCTATAATAAGACAGGCCTGAAGGTTTCTCTCAAAAGCACATCCGTGCCGACCAAGACGGCCTCGGACGCTTCTGTTTACGGGCCTTCATTGTCAGGAAGCCAGCAGGCGCAAGTATGGCAGGCAGTGGATTCTTTCTGCCAGAATTATATTACCTCGGATATGTCAACGGTGGAAAAACTGATGACTGCTCAGCTCTATATGGTGAAGAACTGCACGTACGCGGCCACTTGGGCGCGGAATGGGGCAAATACCGCATGGGGCGCGCTGGTATACCGAAATTCGCAGGGGATTCATGAGGCGCAGTGTTCCGGGTATGCCAGAGGCTATAAAGCGCTCTGTGACGGAATGGGGATTCCATGTAAGTATGTTCATTCCAGCACAGACTCTCATCAGTGGGTAGAGGTGCAGGTCAATGGAAAATGGTATATTATTGATCCGACCTGCAATACAGCGACAAATTTCTGGATGTTCCTCATAAGCGGCAGCACGTACCGGGAACTTTGGCAGGGGACCGTCGGCAGTCCCCAGGATGTGGCCTCTGTTTCCACAGCGGATTATCCGGAGGAAAAGATCAAAAAAGCCTACAATGGCTATAAAGTACAGAATGCGATCCGGAAGATTTTCTGACGAACAGCAAACATCCGAAAGGGAGGCAGCATTTATGATTACCAGCGTGTCAAACCAGCAGATCCGGCATCTGCTGCAGCTTCAGAAAAAAGCCAGAGCCAGGAAAGAAGAGGGCGTTTTTATCGTGGAGGGGATAAAAATGTACCAGGAAGCGCCCAGGGAATGGATTGTAAAAACCTACGTTTCTGAGAGTTTCCTTAAAAAAACGGAGTATCAGCACGTCCTGGGGCAGCCGAACGCGGAAATCCTGTCGGACGAGGTTTTCCGAAAGGTCTCCGATACGCAGACGCCCCAGGGAATCCTGTGCGTTGTGCGGATGCCGGAAAATTCTCTGGAGTCAATGCTCACACAAGAAGCGCCGCTTTTTCTTCTGGCGGAGAATATACAGGATCCGGGCAATCTGGGAACGATTGTCCGGACAGGAGAGGGGGCAGGCGTGTCCGGGGTGATTATGAGCCGGGATACGGTGGATATTTTTAATCCGAAAACCATACGCTCTACCATGGGTTCCATCTACCGGGTTCCCTTCCTTTACGCGGAGGATTTCCAGGATGTGATCCGCAGGATCCAAAGCCGCGGCATTTCCGTGTACGCGGCCCATTTAAAGGGAACCGCCTCATACGATGACAAAGATTATACTGGAGGAACGGCGTTTCTGATCGGAAACGAAGGAAATGGCCTGACGGAGGAAACGGCCGCCTTGGCAACGGACTATATCCGCATTCCGATGAATGGCGAGGTGGAATCCTTAAATGCGGCTGTGGCGTCTGCGCTGCTGCTTTATGAGGCCGCAAGGCAGCGCCGGAAGCGGGATAACGCGTAAGAAAATCCGGTTGAAAGCAGCCGCAAACACTTGCTGTTTGCGGCGTAAGAAGATGATTCAGGTGTGAGCGGATTCCATTCGCGAAGCGAATTTTCAATGAATCCGCGATGTTGCTGCTCACGGACCGAAGGGCCGTGAACAGTAACGAAAAATATGGAAAAGGGTTGACAAATTTTCTTTCGTATAATAGAATACTCCTGTAACAAGATTTAATAAAGTTGTAATAATTGTGCAAGAAATGAGCGAGTGACGAAAAGATGGGGTGCAGCGGTTTGGCGAAGCTGCTGCGGCAGGTCACGATTGTTCAGGAGGTAAGGATGAAAAGTACGAAAGGTAAGGCAGCCGGCTGCGCACTGGCGGTTGGCGCGGTTTTTATGATGTTTCCGGGCACCGCGCTGGCAGCCGATGAAGTTTGGAATTACCGTGGCGTAGTGGATTCTCTGTCAGGTGTGGTTATCCGCACAGCGGCGTCAGAGAGCAGCGGAGTCGCGGGGTATCTGCAGACTGGCGGCACCGCGGACGTTATTGAAGCGGAGGGCGACTGGTATCTGGTTGTTTCCGGGGATGTGACGGGTTACATAAAAAGTGAATATTTAGCGCTGGGAGATACCGCTGAGTATCTGGCCGGCGTATATGGCTATGAAGGCGTGGAGACCTATTGGGACGGCGTGGCGCTTTTTTCAGAGCCGGATGCGAATTCTTCGATTGTGTATGAGGCAGACGCTTATGAGCAGTTCGTACTTTTGGAGGATGAGGGCTCCTGGCTGAAGGTGCAGGACGAGGACGGAGCGGTTCTTTATGTTCCTGCCGAGGGCGTTCGGGATACCGTTGTTATGGCAAAGGCTACAACGGATTCCACCATGGGCGGCAGTACCGGAACGTCAGGAAGCCAGGACAGTTCTTCGAGTGATGCTGCCGTTTACGACAGCGGTTCCACGGAGTCTTATGAGACGGAAGCGCCGGTATACGAGACGGAGCCGACGTATGAGACGGAAGCGCCGGTAAATGAGACCGAGTCGACGTATGAGACTGAGGCCCCGGTGTATGAGACGGAGCCGACATATGAGACGGAAGCGCCGGTGTATGAGACGGAGCCGACGTACGAGACGGAAGCACCGGTATATGAGACGGAACCGACATACGAGACCGAGGCCCCGGACAGCGGAAGTTCTTCCGGGACAAGCAGCGGTTCGGATCTGGATTTGCTGGCAGCGCTGATCTACTGTGAGGCGGGTAACCAGAGCCGTGAGGGCATGGTTGCCGTAGGAGCGGTTGTAATGAACCGTGTGGCGAGCTCCTCCTTCCCCAACAGCATTTCGGAAGTGATTTACCAGAGCGGACAGTTTACGCCGGCTTCTTCAGGGACGCTGTCACAGGCCCTGGCAAACGGGGTTCCGAGTTCCTGCTATGAGGCGGCCCAGGCGGCCATGAATGGAGAGAACCCGGTGGGAGACGCCCTTTACTTTAACGCCGGTTCCGGACAGGGCATGCAGATTGGCGATCATCAGTTTTATTAATCAGGAAAATTAGTCAGAAAAAGCAGCGGGTATATCCGGCTGCTTTTTCTTTGTTGCCTTTTTGTGACGCAGGTGGTAAAATAAAGTTGGTATTAACAGAAGCTGCGGGCAGTATCTGCCTGCGGTGCGGAAATGTGATTCAGGTGCGGGCAGGGGCTCTTCGCGCGGCGAATTTTCGGTAATGGTTCGGCAGGGCTGACCTGCCGCAATTTTCGAAAAATATCGGACAAAAGAGGCAGGAACTATGATTACAGTGATAGAAAATGCAGAGAATCCCGGCAGCATCCGCAGGGCAGGGGAGATTTTAAAAAGAGGCGGTCTTGTCGCCTTTCCCACAGAGACCGTATATGGGCTGGGGGCGAACGCTCTGGACGCGGAGGCTGCGGCCAGGATTTACGCGGCGAAGGGACGGCCTTCGGATAATCCTTTGATTGTGCATATCGCCCGCATGGAGGATTTGTCCGCGGTTGCCCGGAACATTTCTCATAAAGCCGTTCTTTTGGCGGAACGCTTCTGGCCGGGACCGCTGACCATGATATTTGAAAAAACGGCCCGTGTTCCCTACGGAACCACAGGCGGTTTGGATACCGTGGCAGTGCGGATGCCAAAGGACAAGGTAGCCCTGGCGGTGATTGAGGCAGGAGGCGGGTTTATCGCGGCCCCAAGCGCGAATACCTCCGGACGCCCAAGCCCCACCACAGCGGAGCATGTAGCCCAGGACATGAACGGACGGATCGATATGATTCTGGACGGCGGCCCCGCGGGGATTGGCCTGGAGTCCACGATTGTGGATATGAGCGGCGAGATTCCTACGATCCTGCGGCCAGGCTATATTTCAAGGGAAATGCTGAGGGAGACTGTGGGCCAGGTGGAAGTGGATCAGGCACTGATTCGGGAGGACAGCGGCATCCGGCCTAAAGCGCCCGGCATGAAGTACCGGCATTACGCGCCGAAAGCAGAACTGAAGATCGTGGAGGGATCCCCGGAAGCGGTAGTCAGGGCGATTAACCGCTATATCGAAGAGGGGGAAAAAACGGGACAAAAGATCGGTGTGATCGCCGGTGAGGAATCTGCCGGGCTGTATAAAGGCGGATTGGTGAAAACCATTGGAAAGCGTGCGGACGAGCTGTCTATTGCCAGACATCTGTACGGCGTTCTGCGGGAATTTGACGAGCTGCGGGTAGACCGGATTTACTCGGAAGCCTTTGAGACGCCTCAGATGGGAGCGGCGATTATGAACCGGCTTGTGAAGGCGGCCGGACACCAGATTATTAAAGTATAAGGAGCGTACGATGAAACGGTATGACAAACTGATTTTTGTAAGCAACGGAGATACCTGCCGGGCGCCTATGGCGGAGGCTGTTTTGAAAAGCAAATATCTTCTGGAGGAGCTTGAGATCCTGTCAAAGGGACTGGTGGTGCTTTTCCCGGAGCCGGTGAACCCAAAAGCGGAGGCAGTTCTGGCAGGTCACGGTCTGGACATGAGCAGTCACGCGGCGGAGCAGTTCGCGCAGTCGGATCTGCAGAATCGCAATCTGATTCTGGTGATGACAAAAGCCCTGAAACAGAAGATTCTCGCGGAATACGAGAACCCGGTTAATGTCCATCTGCTTACGGAATACATCGGGGAGTCCGGAGACATCACAAATCCCATGGGAGGAACCATGGAAGACTATGAGGCCTGTTACCAGGAAATGGAGAAACTCATCAGCAGTCTGGTAATCGAATTAAATGAGGAGGAGCTTTTATGTTAGCAATCGGCTGTGATCACGGCGGTTTTGAATTAAAGCAGGAGATTATAAAATACCTGGCGGAGAAGAACATTCCCTATAAGGATTTCGGATGCGATACGCCGGAGGCAGTGGATTATCCGGTGATTGGGAAGGCCGTGGCCCACGCGGTGGCGAATGGCGAGTGTGAAAAGGGCATCCTTCTGTGCGGCACAGGCATTGGCATTTCCATCGCGGCGAATAAGGTAAAGGGAATCCGGGCGGCTCTGTGCAGCGACTGCTTCAGCGCCGAAGCCACCAGGCTTCATAATGACGCGAACATTCTGGCCATGGGCGGCAGGGTCGTGGGACCCGGCCTGGCGGTTAAGATTGTGGATACGTTTCTGAATACGCCGTTTTCCGGGGAGGAGCGCCACAGGAGAAGGATTTCCATGATAGAGGAGGAATGAGCGGATGGCAAGAACAATCATTATGGATCACCCGCTGATCCAGCATAAAATCGGCATTATCCGGAGAAAAGAAGTGGGAACACGGGAATTTCGTCAGATCATCGGGGAGATTGCCATGTTCATGTGTTATGAGGCTACCAGAGATCTGAAACTTCAGGATGTGGAAATCGAGACGCCGATCTGCCGTACCACGGCAAAGGAGCTCCAGGGAAAGAAAATGGCTGTGGTGCCGATCCTGCGGGCCGGCCTTGGCATGGTGGACGGTATTCTCACGATGATTCCCACGGCAAAGGTGGGCCATATTGGGCTGTACCGGGATCCGGAGACGTTAAAGCCGGTGGAATATTATGGAAAGCTTCCCTCAGACTGCGCGGAGCGGGAGGTCTTTGTGGTAGATCCCATGCTGGCCACGGGAGGGTCGGCCACGGCGGCGGTTCAGATGCTCAAGGAGAAAGGCGTAAAGAATATGCGCTTCCTCTGTATTATCGCGGCGCCGGAAGGTGTGCGGCGGATGCAGCAGGAGCACCCGGACGTGGATCTCTATATCGGAGCGCTGGACGATCATCTGAATGAGCACGGCTACATTGTGCCGGGTCTGGGAGATGCCGGGGACCGGATTTTCGGCACCAGATAGGGACGCCCGCGGACGGTTCCGGAACCTGCAGGACTTTGACAGAACAGGAGTGGTCAGATGTCAGAAAAAAGAGAAGATTACATAAGCTGGGACGAGTATTTTATGGGAGTGGCCATGCTTTCGGCCATGCGCTCAAAGGATCCCAATACCCAGGTGGGGGCCTGTATCGTCAGCGCGGATAATAAGATTTTATCCATGGGCTACAACGGCTTCCCCATCGGCTGCTCGGATGATGAGTTTCCGTGGAGCAGAGAGGCCACCGGCATTGACAGCAAATATTATTATTCCACCCACAGCGAGCTGAACGCGATCCTGAATTACCGGGGCGGAAGCCTGGAAGGGGCGAAGATGTACGTGACCCTGTTTCCCTGCAATGAATGCGCGAAAGCCATTATTCAGGCGGGAATCAAAGGGATTGTCTATGACTGCGACAAATACGCGGACACCACGGGGGTGATTGCTTCCAAGCGGATGCTGGACGCCGCGGGCGTCACCTACCGCCGCTATCAGCGGACGGGACGAAAGCTTGAAATGGAAGTTTAGAAAGAATGCGGGGCGTTTATGCCCCGCATTTTTCTTCACAGCCGTTTATATATTCCTGAATGCCAGAGAACGCGCCCCGGTAGATCAGGTTCAGCAGATTATCAAGCCTGCGCAGGCTGGTCTTTAACTGTTCCTGGGACAGGAGCCCTTTTTCCAGGGCTTCGCCCAATTCATCGAGATCCACAACTTTTACAAAACCGTCGGGATAGACGATCACATCCGCCAGCAGGTCTGTGACGATATAGGTGTCCGTTTCTTCGGTGTATTCGTAGGACACGATGTCGCAGTACCAGCTTATGATGTGGTTTTCATGGTCATAAAATTTGCTGACCTTGTAGCCGCGTTCCAGAAAGTAGCAGGAAATTCCGTGGCTAAGAGTCTTTTTGGGCTTCAGGGTTTTCCACTTGGTGACAATGGTCTCCTTGTCCCGGTGAAGCAGAATATCGTCCTTCAGTTCCACACATTCCTCCGGTATCAGACGTTTCCGGAATAGTACAGGTTTGTTCATCTAAAACTCCCTCCGTGATGAATCAGCAGGTTTGATTTTTCACCAGGGTCACGGAATCATCCCGAACATATTCTTTTTCCAGGGATTTTCTTTTGTAATATGTAAGGTTGTAGGATTCCGGATCCGGAAGGCGGAGAAACTGGCTGGGAGTATAGCCGGTGATTTCTTTGAAAACCCGGTTAAAGCTCCGCGCGCTGTTAAAACCGCAGCCTAAGGCTACCTCTGTGATCTGCCTGGAGGTACCCCGAAGCTGCTCCGCCGCGTGCTCAATGCGAACCATATTTAAATAGGTGACAAAATTAATGCCGATGAGGCGCTTAAAGACCCTGGAAAAATGACTCTCGCTGAACCCCATCCGTTTAGCGGCAAAGCCCAGGGTAAGGTTTTCCGAGTAGTGTTCGTCAATGTAGGACAGAAGCTGCTGAAGATCGTACAGGGTGTGGAGACGCCGGTTCTGTCCGCCGCTGTCCGAGGCATCGGCGGGCATGCAGCGTTTTAAGCGATACCAGAAAGAGCGGACCTCTGCTTTCACAATATCCTGATAATAGCTCTCTTTCGCGGAAAGCTCCCTGCTGACCGTGACGAACATCTCCTCAAGCCGACGGGAAAGTCCCCATTTTTCCAAAAGAGAGGAGCTTACGAGGGGATGAGCGAAACGGGACGGGCGATAGAGGGAGCTTACGATGCCGGGATCGAAAATCAGAAATTCGATCCGGTTCTTCAGCTCTGAGGAATCGCTGTAATGGAAATCTCCGGAGTCCACCACTACCAGATCCCCGGCATAGGCGGTAAAATTGTGATCATTGACGCTCAGACGGGCGGAACCGGAGCGCAGATAAATCAGTTCGATTTCCTGATGCCAGTGAGCCAGAAAGCTGATATTCTCATAGGCGGCATGCCATACCATAAAATCGGAATCATAGCTGCGCACTTCGTGAAACGCTTTCAACGGGGATGCGTTCCTCCTTTCTTTCGGAACAGTTCAACCATGCTGAACGGTAACTTTCTTTCCTCTTATCATACTCGAAATATCAAAATTTGTCTATATTCAGACAGAAATTTACGTGCAAATTTCTGGGAAATGTTGTATAATCAGTACAGAATTCGTGGAAATCACGAAGGAACTATTGGCAAAATATGCAAAAACTACGGGCAGATGCCCGGAAAGCCCTTGACAGGGCGTTATTCCGGCATCTGATCCGAAAAACAGGAGGTAAGGAAATGGCAGAAAGCAGATTAATCGGCGGCTATCCGGTAATCGGTATCCGCCCAACCATTGACGGCAGAAGAGGTGCTTTGGATGTAAGAGGCTCTCTTGAGGAGCAGACCATGAACATGGCCAAGTCCGCTGCCGCGCTGTTTACGGAGAACCTCAGATACTCCAACGGCGAGCCGGTTAAGGTCGTGATCGCGGACTCCACCATCGGCCGCGTGGGAGAGAGCGCTGCATGCGCTGAAAAGTTCCGCAGAGAGGGCGTAGACATTACGCTGACCGTGACGCCCTGCTGGTGCTACGGAGCAGAGACCATGGATATGGATCCCCAGACCATCAAGGCTGTTTGGGGCTTCAACGGAACAGAGAGACCGGGCGCCGTATATCTGGCATCCGTACTGGCTACCCACGCTCAGAAGGGACTTCCGGCTTTCGGCATCTACGGACATGATGTACAGGACGCGGACGCCACGGATATTCCGGAGGACGTAAAGGAAAAGCTTCTCCGCTTCGGACGCGCAGCCGTTGCCGTTGCGACCATGAGAGGAAAATCCTATCTGCAGATCGGCTCTGTTACCATGGGTATCGGCGGCTCCATTATTGACCCGGATTTCATTGAGTCCTATCTTGGCATGAGAGTAGAATCCGTTGACGAGGTAGAGATCATCCGCCGTATGAGCGAGGAGATCTACGACAAGGCCGAGTATGAGAAGGCCCTTGCCTGGGCAAAGAAAACCTGCAAGATCGGCTTCGACAAGAACCCGGAAGAGCTGCAGGCTTCTCCCGAAAAGAAGGAAGAGCAGTTTGAGTTCGTGGTAAAGATGGCCGTTATTATCAAGGATCTGATGAGCGGTAATAAGAACTTCCCGGAGAAGTTCTCAGAGGAAGCCATCGGCCACAATGCCATCGCGGCCGGATTCCAGGGCCAGAGACAGTGGACAGACTTCTATCCCAACGGCGACTTCGCTGAGGCGGTTCTGAATACCTCCTTTGACTGGAACGGAGCCAGAGAGCCGTACATCCTGGCTACGGAGAACGACGTGCTCAACGGTCTTGGAATGCTCTTTATGAAGCTTCTGACCAACCGCGCCCAGATCTTCGCTGACGTGCGTACCTATTGGAGCCCGGAGGCTGTTAAGAAGGCTACCGGCTATGAGGTAGAAGGCGTTGCGAAGGAAAACGGCGGCTTTATCCATCTGATCAACTCCGGCGCTGCCTGCTTGGATGCCTGCGGCGAGGCAAAGGATGCCCAGGGCAATGGCGTTATGAAGCAGTGGTGGGATGTGACGGAGGAAGACCAGAAAGCGATTATGAACGCTACCGAGTGGTGTCCGGCTGACAACGGTTATTTCCGCGGCGGCGGATATTCCTCCAGATTCGTAACCAGAGCAGAGATGCCTGTTACCATGATCCGTCTGAACCTTGTAAAGGGTCTTGGCCCGGTTCTGCAGATTGCGGAGGGATGGACTGTGAACCTTCCGGACGAGGTTACGGACAAGCTGTGGAAGCGTACAGACTATACATGGCCCTGCACCTGGTTCGCTCCCAGATGCGACGGCAAGGAAGGCCCGTTCAAGACTGCATACGATGTGATGAACAACTGGGGCGCAAACCACGGCGCTATCTCCTACGGCCATATCGGAGCAGACCTGATCACCCTTTGCTCTATGCTTCGCATTCCGGTTGCTATGCATAACGTACCGGAGGAGAAGATCTTCCGTCCGGCTGCATGGAACGCGTTCGGAATGGACAAAGAGGGCGCAGATTACAGAGCGTGCATGAATTACGGACCTCTGTATAAATAATATGTTTTGAGTCCGCAGGCCGGACGGCGCGCATTATGCGGCTGTACGGTACCTGCGGCGGAAAATTCGGCTTTGCAGGAACGCCGCAAAATCATCAGAAGAGAGATTTTGCGGCGTCCCTTTTTGGAAGGAAGAATTCGATATCAAAAAGGGGAATCCTATGGATTATAAAAGCACTTTGGATTATTACGACACACATTCCCATGAGTTTTATAAAACGACAGTAAAGGTTGATCTTACCGGAAACCAAAAGCTTTTTTTATCAAAACTGAAAGAAGGCGCCAGAATCCTTGACTTTGGCTGCGGTTCCGGACGAGATGCCAAGTATTTTCTGGACCGGGGATATCAGGTCGATGCCACAGACGGTTCTGCTAAAATGTGCAGGCTGGCAGCGGAATATACGGGAATTAATGTGAAAAATATGCTGTTTCACGAGCTTTCAGCGGTAAATCAGTATGACGGCATATGGGCCTGCTCTTCGATCCTCCATCTGCCGGCCGATGAGCTTGCGGACGTAATGAGAAAGATAGCGGCGGCATTAAAAGAAAGAGGTATTCTTTATACGTCATTTAAGTATGGAACCTTTGAGGGAGAACGAAACGGACGTTTTTTTACAGATATGACGGAAAAGAAATTTGCGGAGTTTTTAGAGAAGATCCACGAGCTGGAAATCGAGGAACAGTGGATAACGTCGGACGCGCGGCCTGGAAGAGGTGAGGAGAAATGGCTCAATGTGATTTTGAGGAAAAGAGGGAGCCGAGGAAATCTCAGATAGAAGCTACAGATGTAATGACGGGGGATAGAAATAGAGCACGTTATCTGTATTACCAGCTGAAAAGAAGTATGTTAACCGCAGATAGAATTGATATGATTGTATCATTCCTTATGGAATCCGGAGTGCGGCTGATCTTAAAAGATTTAAGGGACGCTTTAGACCGAGGAGCAAGGGTAAGAATCCTTACGGGAAATTATCTGGGAATAACATATTGGAATATCGTACTATGGAATATTACCGTCGAAGGTATAAAGAAATAATAAAATGAAATTCACAGTGGAAGATTTCAAGGGATAAAATGGCAATTTAGACAAAGAAAGGGCTAAAATATATGAAGCTGGAAAAAATAAAAGACAAGGTATGGATCTCTTCTTTTGAAGAGGAAAGAGACCGGCCAGCCATCGGTTATGTTTGTGGAGAGAAGCATTGTCTGGCCGTGGACGCGGGACATTCCGGGAAACATGTGGAGGAATTTTACGCGCTGCTTAAGGAAAAGCAACTGCCGCTTCCGGATCTTACGGTTTTAACCCACTGGCATTGGGATCATACCTTTGGCATGTTCGCCATAAACGGGCTTTCCCTGGCGGAGAAAAGAACAGAAAAGCATCTGCAGAAGCTCAGAAAAGACTGGGATGACGGGACGGAAGAGGAAATGAAAGCCATGGATGAACATATCGCGCTGGAATACCAGGATCAGAAAATGTGTGTTGTCGGCGCGGATGTGGTCTTCCAGGAGGAAATCGTCCTGGACCTGGGAGGCGTACGCGCCGAATGCTTCCATGTGGAATCGCCCCACACGGACGATTCGGTTCTGATCCTGCTTCCGGAGGAACGGATTCTGTTTTTCGGAGACTGTATTTCCGGAGAATACCCGGAATGGATCGTGGATATCAATTATATGAAACTGCTGATTCAGAAACTGGAAGGGCTGGATTTTGATACCGCCATAGGCGGGCACTGGGAGCCTTCAAGCAAAAAGGAATTGCTGGACAGCCTGAAAAAAGAAAACGGGCTTCTGTCCCAATGATTTCAGGAAAACGTGCGCCAATTGGCCAGTCGGCTGTTTTCGGGCGGTGCTGGACACCGCTCTTTTTCTGTGCTATTCTATGTAAAAGTAACGCTTGGCAAGGCAAAAGCCGTGAAGTGAAGCCCGCGAGCGTTTGGTTATAGAAAGGATGGTTACTGTTCACAGGAGAATATCCATTTGAAGGAATGCGCGAATGGCAGTTTCGACGGCTGTAAGGCGCTGTGAGAGTAACAAAGGATTTAAGCATATGGGAAAAAAAATCAATACCATTTTGGCTGCCGGATTTATTGCCGGAACTGCGGTGATGGGAGTCGGTACCGTCTATACCTTGTGGGGGACACCATTGTCGGAGCTGTCTAGCGCGGTGGGGGATGAGGTTTTCGGGAAGAATACCTTTATCAGCTATTACGGGCTGACCCAGAGGCTTCTGGGCAAGCGGCAGATTCTAGATTCCTCTGAGACGGAGAATGTTACACGGCTGAACAACGGCTGGCTGACCTTCACTTATCCGGAATTTGACGGCACGCAGTATGCGGAAAATACCGCTGAATTTCAGCAGTGGCTTGCAGAGCGAGGTATCCCGTTCTTGTATGTGGAGACACCGTTTAAGGTGTCAAAATACGACCCCCAGCTTCCGCTTGGTGTGGAGGATTATAATAACAGCAACGCGGACCTCTTTCTCTCTGTGCTGGCAGAAAAGCAGGTGCCTTACATGGATCTGCGGGAAGTGATGAGGGAACAGGGGCTGGATCACTATGAAATGTTTAACCGGACAGATCACCACTGGACTTCGGAGGCGTCTTTTTGGTGCTTTCAGCAGCTTTATCCGGCTATATGCGATACGCAGGGAGAGACGGTAAATCAGGCGCTGTTGGCGGAAGAAAGCTATCAGTGGACCACCTACGAAGATATTTTCCTGGGGTCCGAGGGCAGACGGGCTGGGATTCCCTATGGAGGTATGGATGATTTTACGGTAATTACGCCGCTGTTTGAGACCAGCATCCGTGTTTCGCGTCCCTACGAGAGCAGAAAAAGCCGCCGGGAAGCGGAGGGAACCTTTGAAGAGACGCTTCTGCATACGGAGATTCTGGAACGGGAGGACGTATACAACCGGGCCTGCGATGATGTGTACGGAAGCAATTATGCCCTGCAGGTTACGGAAAATCTGGACGAAACCGTCAGTGACAAAACCATTCTGGTGCTGAAGGATTCGTTCGGAAGGCCGGTAGTGGATTTCCTGGCCAACGCGTTCCGGGAAGTGCACGCGGTGGATCTGCGGAAGCTGACGGATGTGGGAATCCGGGAATATGTGCAGGAAATTGAACCGGATATGGTGATTGTGCTTTATAATCCGGGGCAACTTCGGGAGAGTCAGGGCGTGATCTATACCTTTGAGTGAGCGAGAGACCGGGCTGTAGTTCAGACTAGGTCTGCGCATATGCTGCGCAGACCGTAAGAATATGATTCAGGAGTGCAAAATCCTATCGCCGCAGGCGATTTTAAATGGATTTTGCAGGTAACAGTTCAGCATGGCTGAACTGTTATAATTTATAGCATATCCCGCAACCCCATGTATGTATCTTATTTTTTGACTTTCATCGGAATGGCGCTGCTGACGCAATCCGCTCTGCTCTTTTGCCTGGTTGTGATCTTTCAGATCTCTGCTCATTGGATTATTCTTGCGGAAGAAAGAGCGTGTATGCAAAAATTCGGTATAGCCTATGAGCAGTATATGAGAAAAGTACGGCGGTATCTTTAATCCCATTTTTCTTCCAGAAGGAAGTCCCGGATATTGCGGTGCTTAATCCCATTCCGGCTCATGTCGAACTCATCCAGTGTAACGACATACTTTGGAAAGTTATCACGAACGCGGTCATAGACGCCAAACTCCCGCTGGATGGTGTCCTCTGAGGCCAGCAGGTAGGCGACCTGAACATACAGTTTGTTTCCCTGATCTTCGCAAACGAAATCGATCTCCTGATCGCCTGTCTTTCCGATTGTGACGTTATAGCCCCGGCGCAATAGCTCCATGTAGACAATGTTTTCCAAAACAAGATTGATGTCTTTCCGATTGCCTCCGAATACCGCTTCGCGCACGCCGTGGTCGGCTACATAGTATTTTTCGTTGACGGTGAGGAGTTTCTTGCCCTGCAAATCCTGTCGCTTTACCTGATAGAATAGAAAAGCGTCGGTGCAGGCCTTAATATAGTTCAATACTGTTTCCGGCGAAACAGATCGGCCCTCACTTTTCAGATATTTGGAGACAGCGGTAGAGGAAAAGGTGGTACCGATATTAGCTGTAATATAGGCGATGATCCGCTCCAGCATATCCACATCCCGGATATGGTTACGCTTGACGATATCTTTCAATTCTACGGAGTTAAACAGATCCCGCAGATACTGGCGGCTGGCCATGTCATCATAGCGAAGATTGCTCAAATATGGCATACCGCCTGCGGTTAGATACTTGCTGAAGCACTGGCGGATATCGGCATTCGGGAAGACCGTGCGGTACAGCTCAATAAACTCCGCAAAGGAAAACGGATAGATCACAAACTCTGCATACCGTCCGGCCAGATAAGTTGCCAGTTCACCAGACAGCAGTTTGGCATTGGAACCGGTAATATAGATGTCACAGTCCAACTCTACACGGAAAGAATTGACGCATTTTTCCCAGCCACTTACCTCCTGGATTTCGTCAAAAAAAAGATAGACCTTGCATCCAATTTCTGAAGCACGGCGGATAATCTCATCGTGAAGCGCTGTGGCAGTACAGAGATGGGAATTGGTCATGTTTTCGAAATTGATGGAGATAAACTGTCTGCTGTCCACGCCGGAAATCATCAGCTCTTCTTTGATCAGATCCAGCATAACCGACTTTCCGCTGCGGCGGATGCCAGTGAGGACTTTCACCAGGTCCGTTCCGATGAAAGGGCGGATACGTTTCATATAGGTTTCTCGTTTGATCATGGTAGTCAGCCTCCCTTCTAAATACTACAATAATATCAAAAGTATATCTGAAATTCAATTTAATATTCTGAGTTTATAAGTTATATCGTAATAGTTTGGCCTTGCTGGATGGTTATATACAAAATTACGGCCTGCGCAGAACCGAGCGGAACGGCTGCGAGGAAAATTTTGTGTTTTTTTTATGCCTTGCGTATTATCTTTTATTTTATTATAATAGAGATGTATTTGGCGTAATTTGTGAAAACAGACAGCAGAAAAAGAAGTGATAGAAAAATGAAAAGAATTTTCCGGAGATTGCAATACAAATACCAGCTTTTGGCAACACTGCTGGTAGTCTTTTTTGTGCCATTTTTATGCATCAGTATCTTTTATATTTCCAAAATCCGTGAAGCGGAGCAGGAGACGTATGTTGCGGCATCGCAGCAGCTTTTCCAGCAGTCCGCCAACGGGATCGGTATGATTTTCGAGGAGATCAACCGTCTTTCTTATCAGTTTGTAAATGACAAGGCCTTTAAGAGTTCCAATCAGTCGATGCTGCTCTCCGAAAGGATGGCGGTCTGTGACCAGATTGCGCAATATGTAGTGAACAGTCAGTATATCCGTGAACTGACCTTTTATTCTTCGGCAGATGATACCTTCTATTTTTCGGAAGGTACTTCTAAGCCCGATCTGTATTACCAGCGAATTTATCAGTATGAAGATTTTGATATTGATTCTTTCTATTCCTTACTGGATACGCAGGAACAGCCATTTGGAATGCTGATGCAGATGCGTTCGATGTGGTCCGAGGAGGAACCTGTTTTGACCGTGTTTGTCCCGCTGACTGGAAGCTATTTTGACTCCGTTATGTTTACGGTTCCATTCCGCCAGATTTCCAGCATTGAAGAGGAATTGCTCCAAACCCCGCAGGACCGGATGGAGCTTTATTATAATGGAAAACTGCTGTACAGCACGGACGGAGAGGAAACGGCTGCCGGGGAAGCGGCGATAGCCGCCGCGGATCAAATGGAAAGCCGGATCGAAGACGGCAGGCTCATTATGGAGTACTATCCGGAAAATTCTCTGGCGCGTATTGTGCTGGATAAGGCGATGACCGGATTTGACATATCCATTGAAAATATCAGCATGTTTTATTTTCTGGCCCTGGCGTTATTCTTTTTGGGCGGATGTGTTCTTGTGGTGCTGGTTTGGCGGGAGAGTTATCGGCCGATTGCGGAGGTTATGCATTATATACCCCAGGAAGGCGGCGGGAAAGAGAATGAGATTGATCGCGTGAAAAAGACGCTGATATCCATACAGTCCGAGCAGGTGAAGCTGAATGAGGAGCTGGAAACCTCTATCCCTGCTTATCGAAAGCAGCTTTTGACGTCGCTGATTAAGGATGAGTTTAATACCCTGGAAGAATTTAATAAACAGGGAGAAAGCGCGGGAATTTATTTTCGCGGGAATTGGCTGTTTATTCTGGCTATTGCGCTGGTGGACTCCGGACAGAGCGAAAAGATAAAAAAGCTTCCGATTTTAGAAGATATTTTGAACTATGGAGAGGAGCATATGCCGGAGAAACTCACCTGTTATGGTTTTGTAGATAAGATGAATGAAAAAATCATCTATGTGGGTTCTTCCGAAGCGCCGGAGGAGGCGGCGCAGGATCAGGCTTTGCTGGCGTTTCAGTCACGGATTCAGGAGGCTTTCGGGTTCGAGCTGACCATCGGGTGCAGCAACTGGTATGAGAGACCGGAAAATTTGGGGAAAGCCTATATGGAGGCTTTGAGCGCGCTGGATTACCGCATTGTATTCGGATATGGAAAGCTGATTCATTTTTCGCAGATCAGCCTCAGCAACTATTCTCACAGCTGGTATCCGGATGAACAGATCCGGCAGTTCTGCATTGCTCTCAAATCCAGAAATGAAGAACAGGTACACGCGGTCCTGGATGATATTATGGGGGCCCTTTATCAGAATAACACGCCGGTATACGTGGCAAAATACGTTTGTTATGATCTGATGCGCCTGTTGGCGGAATCCCTGACAGATTCCAAAACCAGACCTTATAAGAAAACCATTGGCTATCACAATATCATGAACATTGCGAGACTGACCTCCTTTGAGCAGATCACGGAGGTTTTGCATCAAAATGTACGCCTGGTTCTCACCGAGCAGGGAAAGGAGCCGGACAGCGGAGAGGGCAGCGAGATGAGGCGCCAGATCGAAGCGTTTATTGAAGAGCACTATGGGGAGAGCAGCTTTTCTATGTCCGCCCTGGCAGACGCTTTTGGCGTTTCAGAATCCACCATGAGAAAAATGTTTAAATCGCTGATTCAGACCACGTTTATCGAATACCTGGCGGACAAGCGGATTCAAAAGTCCAAGGAGCTTTTGTCCAGTACAAAGGAACCTTTAAATCAGATCGCGGGTCAGGTAGGGTATCTGGATACATCCTCCTTTATTCGGAGGTTTAAGCAGAAAACAGGAATGCCGCCGGGAGAATACCGGCTGCTGTACGGAGAAAAAGAATAAAAGAAAAACAGAGCGAGAAGCCGCATCCATTTTTCAGAAGGATGCGGCTTTTTACTTTGAAAGTCCGCTGCCAGATAGGCGGCATGTATGCAGGTTTATTGCTGAAATTGCAAGATCATCGGAATTGCAAATTAACGAAAATGACATTAAAAAACGGGATTTGTCGATTGAAATTAGTGAAAATGCACAAGATAATGAGAGTAACAAAACCAACGGACAAGGCAGGAGAGACGAGAGAGCCTGCTGACAGGAAAGGAGAGATGGGAATGCAAAAGAGCAGCAGAAGGGTGAGGAAGGGAAAGCGGTTCCGGAATATGGATCTGTTTTTGCTGCTTCTGCCGGCGGTGATACAGGTTCTGATATTCCGGTACTGGCCTATTGCGGGGATTCAGATTGCATTCAAGGATTTTTCGGCGAGAAAAGGAATCTGGGGAAGTGAATGGATTGGATTTGACCATTTTCTTACTTTTTTCCGTTCCTATAACTTCTGGGAAATTTTAGGAAACACCTTGGGATTGAGTCTGGCGATGCTGGTATTTTCCTTCCCGATTCCATTTATCTTCGCGTTGTTTTTGAACCGGCTAACGCCGAGATTTAAAAAGGTGCTGCAGACAACAAGCTACGCGCCTTACTTTATTTCAACGGTCGTCCTGGTGGGAATGCTTTACAATTTCTTTTCCGCATCCGGAATTGTAAACATTATTATGGGAAAGCTTGGATTTGAAACGGTCAACTATATGGGCAAGGCGAGCTGCTTTGTACCTCTGTATGTAGGTTCTGCCATCTGGCAGACCATGGGATACAGCGCGGTGATCTACATAGCTTCTTTAAGCAACGTGAACCAGGAGCTCTATGAGGCGGCGAAAATTGACGGAGCCAACAAAATGCAGACGATCTGGCACATCGATGTTCCGGCGCTGATACCTACGCTGCTTATTCTGCTGATTATGCAGATCGGCCAAATCATGAATATCGGTTATGAAAAGGTTTACCTGATGCAGAACGCGCTGAATCTCTCCAAGTCGGAAATTATATCGACGTATGTTTATAAACTGGGACTCCAGCAGGCGAGATATGATTTTTCCACGGCGGTAAATCTGTTTAATACCGTAATCAATTTCATTATTTTGATGCTTGTAAATAAGGTTGCGAAAAAGACCAGCGGAACCAGTTTGTGGTAGGAGAAAGCCGTAACAGAAGGGAGAAAGGGATGGACGGACATACAATAAAGAAAAAAAGAAGAAAAGTTTCCCGGTCAGACAGAATATTTGACATTGTAAATACCATTGTAATGGCGCTGATTTTCCTGATTGTGGCGTATCCGCTTTATTATGTGGTGATTGCCTCGGTCAGCGATCCGAATCTGGTAAATTCCGGAGAAGTGATTTTAACGCCAAAAGGGTTTAATCTGGACGCGTATGAGCATATTTTGACCAACCAGAATATTCTCACAGGCTATCTGAATTCCATTATCTACACATTGGTGTGGACAGTGCTGGCTGTCTGTATTACCGTGCCGGCGGGATACGCTTTATCAAGAAAAGATTTGCCCCACCGAAAGCTGTGCACGCTGTTTTTTGTATTTGTCATGTATTTTCAGGGCGGGCTTGTGCCGACGTATCTGGTGGTAAAAGATCTGAAGCTGCTGGATACCATGTGGGCGGTGATCCTTCCAACCTGTTTGTCTGTGTACAATCTCATCGTATGCCGGACGTATTTTGAGGGAACGCTGTCCGATGAGCTTTTAGACGCGGCCAGGGTGGACGGAGCCACGAACCTTCAGTTTTTCTTTAAGATCGCGCTTCCGCTTTCAAAGGCGCTGGTGGCGATTATGGTGCTCTTTTACGCGGTGCAGCAGTGGAATTCTTATTTTGACGCAATGATTTATCTGAATACAAAGAGTAAATTTCCTCTGCAGGTGGTGCTGAAGGATATTTTGATCCAGGCCCAGATGAACAGCTCCGGCGCTTTTGGAGACGCGGAGAGCGTGGCGGCTATGCAGAGGATTGCGGAACTCGTAAAATATTCGTCGATTGTGGCAGCCAGTCTGCCGATGCTGATTCTGTATCCCTTTGTACAGAAATACTTTGTAAAAGGCATTATGATCGGCGCGGTAAAGGGATAAAAATTATTTTAAATAAAGGAGGATCACACTATGAAACGAAAAATGGCAATGCTTCTGGCAGGGACGATGCTGACCGCTTTGTTTGGAGGCGGATGTATGGCGCAGGCAGAAGAAGGAAGCGAAAAAATTGAATTTCCTCTGGAAGAGAAGGCGGAAATCAATATCTGCGTGCAGGCCAGGACCCTTCACACCACCTCTTTTGACGAGATGCCCTTTGTGCAGATGATGGAGGAGATGACCAATGTTCATGTAAACTGGACGGAATATCCGGAGACGAGCTGGGATGAAAAAATTAATCTGGATTTTGCCAGCGGAAATCTGGCAGACGCTTATATGACCTGCTATGGTATGGATGACAGCACCTTTATGAATTACGTGGAGGACGGTTCGATTATTGCTATCGACGAGATTATTGCAAGGCAGGCGCCGCATCTGACGGCAAAAATGGAGCAGTATCCCCAGGTCCGGGCTCAGGCCACGGCTCTGGACGGCCACATTTACGGCCTTCCCAGGTATGAGAATGACGGAAATGATATTCCGTGTTTTATGTATATCAATCAGACCTGGCTGGATGAGCTGGGACTTTCGGTTCCCACAACCACCGATGAGCTCACGGAAGTGCTCCGGGCCTTTAAGGAACAGGACCCCAACGGAAACGGCCAGCAGGATGAGATTCCTCTGGCGGGAATCGGGGATTTCTCCAAGCAGGATTATTCTTTCTTTAATATGTTCGGAATGTTTGGCGTGGCTACGGATATGAATCTGCTCCTGGTGGAAAACGATGAAGTAAAATTTGCCGGCACCCAGGAGGGATGGAAGGACGCCTGCAAATATTTCAGAGATCTGTACGCGGAAGGGCTTCTGGATAATGAGACTTTTACCCAGGGAGAGACGCAGCTTACGGCAAAAGGCTCCGGCGAATACGAGAGAATCGGCGTCCTGATGGGATGGAATGCCACCAACTACGTGGGGAGTAATTACGCGGATGATTATGTGGCGATTCCGTATCCGTCCGCGGAGGGCTATGAGGCAAAAATGTACAAGAGCGCGGAATCCGGTCTCAGCTACAACAATTTCTGGGTAACCAGTGAATGTGAAAATCCGGATCTGGTGATTGCCTGGCTGGATTTCATGAACAGCAGTGATGAGATGACCATTCAGGCATCCTTCGGCATGATCGCGGACGAGGAAAACGACTATAATCTGCACTACAACGACGATGGCGCCCTGGAATACTGGACCGGCTCTCCGGAAGGCATGACCTTTGGTGAATACCGTCATAAGTGGGCTCCTGCCACCAGCGCGTACGTGATTCACGATGTGGCGGAGATGGCGGAAAATAACATTTTCCTTGGCAATCCCAACAACATGGCAAAGGCGGAGGAGTGTCGGAAGTTTGACGAATATGCCGTGGAGCAGTCTATGCCAAACGTGAAGTTCACGGAGGAGGAGACCTCTGCGATTACGAACATGAAAAGCGGAATCATGGATCAGGTGCTCCAGATGTCGGCCCGCTGGATTGCGGGTGAGTCCGATATTGACGCGGATTGGGAGTCCTATGTATCCACATTAAACGGAATCGGACTGGAAGAATACGTATCGATCTATCAGACGGCATACGACCGTTACCAGGAAGTGCAGTAAGTCTGCTGCGTGCCAGTGGCACGCGCTCAGCACCGACCGAAGCAAAGACCGGCTATGCTGTGATCTGAACGCATTGCGATGATCGGGCAGGGGAGGCAGAGCCTTCCCTATCCGATCAGGCAGAATCCGCACAACGGAAAAACGCGGCTGCCGTAAAGAAAAAGGAAAAAGGGCGTCCCTTGGCGCCCCTGTGAGGTGAAAAAATGAACGTCATGAAACGGAAAATAGGTAAATCAAATATTGAGGTCAGCGCTATGGGAACCGGGTGCTGGGCTATCGGAGGGCCGGCCTTTGAAAAGGACGGAACACCCATCGGCTGGGGAGACGTGAAGGATGAGGATTCCATCCGCGGACTTGAGACGGCTTTGGATATGGGGATTACGCTGTTTGACACATCCAATATGTACGGTACCGGACACAGCGAGACGCTGATCGGGCAGGTGATAAAAGGCCGCCGGGATAAAGTGGTGATTTCCACGAAGTTCGGATGGGTTTTTGATCCGGCTACCAGGACAAAGCTTGGATGGGATGTGAGCCCGGAATATATCCGGAAATCCTGCGAGGGTTCCTTAAAAAGACTGGGAACCGATTATATTGACGTGTATTTCCTGCATGTGCCTTTCTGCGAAAACGAGAGAGCGCCACAGGTATGCGATACCTTGGAGGAGCTTGTAAAGGAGGGAAAGATCCGGACTTACGGATGGTCTACGGATAAGGTGGACAGCGCACGGGTTTTCGCGGGCAGAGAGCACTGCGCGGTGGTTCAGTTCGGAGAGAATATTTTTGAGGACAATGCGGAAATGATCGGGCTGGCCGCGCAGAACGATATGGCCTGCTTCTGCAGAGGACCGCTGGCAATGGGCCTTCTCACAGGAAAGTTTAAAGCGGATTCTACGCTGAAAGACAACGATATACGCGGGAAGAACGCGCCGGACTATATGAAGTTTTTTAAAGACGGAAAGCCGAATCCTGAGTTTTTGTCCAAAGTGGAGGCGATCCGGGAAATTTTGACAGAAGGAGGTAGAACGCCGGCCCAGGGAGCTCTGGGATGGCTTTGGGCGAGAAGTGACCGCACGATACCGATTCCGGGCTTTAAGACGCCAAAGCAGATCCAGGACAATGCCAGGGCAATGGAGTTCGGCCCTCTGACGGAAAAACAGATGAGCGAGATAAGCCGGCTGTTAAGCCAGATGGCATGATTACAGGTAAGGAGAAGGCGGCATGGAGTATCGGTGGAAAAAACAGAGGACGACGCTGGGAACGTATGTGATGTATGATCTTGGGCGAAATCCGCAGAAAAATTACGGAAAGCATCAGGATGGAGTCATCTCCTTTAAAGCAACGCTGGACCGGGCTGTATTTTTCTCAAAGCTTGATGTGGAAGGTTTTGGAGGAGCGATTCTGTTTGCGGATAACGAGGGGAAAGGATATGAGCCGGCAGAGGAAGCGCGGGATTTTTGGTATGAAGCGGCAAAAAGCAGAAAATACCGTGTGAAAGCGCATATGCAAAAATTTGAGAAGGAATGGGGATTTGTCCCGGCACAGGTAAAGGAGCGGCTTGAAAAAGCGGAAACATTGCTTGCGCAGACGGACGGCGGTACAGACGGTCCGAAAACGTACGGGAATGAGGACTGCCCGGATCACGGAGAAAATACGGAAAATGCGCTGTGCCAGATCCTGTGGGCAGGGGAAGAACTGGTTCTTTTGGAGGCGGAGCTGAAAATCGCCAGAAGAGGCCCAAGGAAGGACTTCTGCTTTATTGGCTGCATGAAAGGGTTCACAGACGGAGGGGAGGCTTTTCGAAACAATTTTAAACGCCTGTTCGGGGAGGCAGTGATTCCCACACACTGGGGCTGCGTGGAACCCAGAGAGGGAGAGAAACATTACGATGTGATTTTTGATATGCTGGACTGGTGTACGGAAAATCATATTCCCGTCCGGGGACATGCCCTGGTATGGTTCAGCGACTGGTGGGAAGGCAAGAACTGGATGGGGGAATACGGAAGAAAGGATTATGAGGCGTTTAAGCGTCTTGTGGCGGAACGGGCAGAATACATACTTTCAAACCGGCCCAATGCCTTCGACAGCGTAGACTTTAACGAACCGCTCCAGAGCAATCCGTTTAACTTTACGTTTGAGCAGCATTTTGAGATCTGTAAGGAGGTTTACGGGCTTATCCGCAAATATTCCCCAAAGACAAAGCTTATGATTAACTTTTACGATGAGTGGCAGGCAAACTACGGGTTTGATGAAAACTCGATTCCGGAGGTGCGGGAATGGAAGCAGAGCTACGGACTGCCGGATTCCGTGCCAAACCGGTATTGCGTATCGGTTCCGTATTTCCTGGATAAATGCCGGGAAGCGGGAATAAAAGTGGATATTCTGGGACTGCAGTTCCATGATTATCCGTATGATTTGTTCAATACTATGGAACTGATTAACTGGTGGTATGACCGGTATCATCTGCCGATCCAGCTTACGGAGGTATCCACGCCTTCCCAAACAGGAAAAACGCCGTTTCATATGGGAAAACGCCCGGTTCCGATTACCAAATACTGGCACCGTCCCTGGGATGAGCGGCTTCAGGAACAGTGGTACCGGGAATTTTCCACCTATTTCTACAGCACGGACTGCGTACAGGGCATCACGGCTTGGAGCATTTCCGACGCGCCGACACAGTGGGCGGATTACCTGGAAGGACATCCCAATGAAAAATTCAAGCTCCAGGCCTTTGACTATGACGGGCTTTTTGACTGGAAAAATGAGCCGAAACCGGCATATTACGGGCTGTGCGAGCTTGCAAAAAAGTGGGGCTTAAAGACAGGAGAAAGGGAAAGATAACAGAATGACAGAACAGTATCGCTGGAAACAATGTCCGGAAAATCTTTTGTGTACCTTTGCGATGTACGACCGAAATCTTGTCCCTAAGAGAGTGGAAACTTTGCGGGAAGGAGAGGTGTTCGCTTTCCCGCCGGCGGTTGAAAAGGCAGTTTTTCTGGCTCCTGTGATGGTGGAAGGGTTTGGAGGAGCATATCTGATTGCGGATAATGAGGGAAAAGGGTATGCGCCGGATGGAATTGAAAGGGACTTCTTATATGAGGGGACAAAAAGCCGGATAAAACAAGTGTGTGATTACGGCGGGAAAATAAGAGCCGACTGGGGCTTTCTTCCGAAAGAAACGGAAAAAAGAGTAGAGAGGGCAAAAGAACTGCTTTCGCAGAATCATAAAAAAGCGCTACGCGAAATTTTATGGGCAGGAGAGGAACTGGTTCTGTTTGAAGCGAGGGCGCGCATTGCCCGGCGGGGCCGAAGAGATAATTTCTGTTTCGGAGGCTGCATGAAAGGCTTTACGGACGGCGGAGCACAGTGGCGGGAAACGTTCGGGAAAGTTTTTGGACATGGCGTGATTCCCCTTCACTGGGGCTGCCTGGAACCTGAAAAGGGAACCGACCATTACGATCTTGTCTATGACATGCTGGATTGGTGCAAAAGCAGGGGAATGACGGTCAGAGGACACGCGCTGGTATGGTTCTGCGGCTTTTGGGAAGGGCAGAGCTGGATGAAGGATTTCACCTTCGCGGAAGTAAAGGAGGCGGTTGTCCGAAGAGCGGAAAAGCTGATGAAAGCAAGGCCCAACGGATTCGATTACGTGGATATTAATGAGCCGCTGCAGAACAATCCTTATAATTTTACACTGGAAGAATTTTTTGATATTTCGAAAGCCGTTTATAAGGTGGTTAAGAAAAATTCTCCAAAAACGAAAATTATGGTGAACTTCTGCAATGAATGGCAGGAAAAGTGCAGCTTCGATCATAATAAGTTTGAAGAAAACATTCGGAACCGGCAAAAGCTGGGACTTCCCGGATACGCGCCGGAGCGGGAATATATCTGGTCGGTGGATGATTTCCTGGAAAAGTGCCGGAAGGAAGGTTTGAAAGTAGACGCCCTGGGACTGCAGTGCCACGATTTTCCTTATGAACTGTTTGGAATGCGGACGCTGCTGGAGCTTTGGCACAGGAAATGGGGGCTCCCAATCCATCTGACGGAGGTATCCGCTCCCTCTTCCATGAAGCAGACCCCGTTTTCCATGCGCGGACGTCCGGCTCCGGTAAAGGCATACTGGCACCGGCCCTGGGATGAGCAGCTTCAGGCCCGCTGGTATCTGGATTTTGAAACTTTATTTTACAGTCTGGACTATGTGGAGTGCAGCGTGGAGTGGAGCTTATCGGATTGTCCCACGCAATGGGCGGATTATCTGGAGGGACATGTCAATGAGATGTTCCGACTCCAGGCTTATTGCTATGACGGACTGCTGGATTATACAAACCGGCCAAAGCCGGCTTACGAAGCGCTGCGCGGGCTTGCCGCTGAGTGGGGCTTAAAGACAGGAGAAAAATAACCGTACAGGAGGAAGCTTCATGAAGATTACGGAAGTAAAAACGATTTTAACGTGTCCAAAACAAAATTATCTGTTTGTAAAGATTCTGACGGATGACCCGGCCATATACGGTATAGGGGACGCCTCTTTAAACGGCCGCGAAAAGGCGGTGGAGGATCTGACCCTGGAATATCTGCGGCCTATGTTGATTGGCATGGATCCGGACCGCATTGAGGAAATCTGGCAGCTTATCTACCGGGAAACCTACTGGCGGGGCGGAAATATTATGATGAGCGCCCTATGCGGCATCGATATGGCCCTGTGGGATATAAAAGCAAAAAGGGCTGATCTGCCTCTGTACTCCCTTCTGGGCGGGAAGGTCCGGGACCGGGTGCTCTGCTATTCCCATGTTTTAGGAAAGACGAACGAGGAGAAAATTCAGAAGGCCTCGATGTTTGTGAAGGAGAAAGGGCTGAAGGTCATCCGTCTGCGGGCGGGACTGCCTTCGGCCAATGGAACCCTTGGCAGCGAGAAAATCCAGAATGGACCGAAGGTGGAACCCTGGGACCCGGAGTTCTGGGCGGACGCCATGGTGGATTATTTTATTCGAATCCGGGAAGAGGTGGGGAAAGAGACGGGAATTATTTTTGACCTACACGAGCGGTTCAGCCCGGAGCGGGCTATTTACATCATGAACAAGCTGGAACCCTATAACCCGTTTTTCATCGAGGACCCCATCGCCCCGGACTGCGTGGAGAGCCTGAAATCCGTTCGGGAGCACACCCATGTGCCCATTGCCTTTGGGGAGCTGTATAAGAGCAAATGGGAGTGTGTGCCGGGGATTGTAAATCGCTGGCTGGATTTTATCCGGTGCGATATTATCCGTATCGGCGGCATCACCGAGGCGAAAAAAATCCAGGCGCTGGCGGAAATTTACGATATTAAGACGGCATGGCACGGACCAAACGACGTCTCTCCCGTGACCCATGCGGTGAACTGGCATATGAATGTGAGCGCCTTTAATTTCGGAATACAGGAGGACGGAACCGTAGACGATACGGTGCGGGAGGTAATCAAAGGAGGCCCTGTTTATAAAGACGGATACCTTACTATGGAGGACAAACCGGGAATCGGCTGCGAGATCGACGAGGAGGCGGCTATGCGCTATCCGTATAAGCGGGCGTACATACCCGTATGCCGCAGACCGGCGGACAACAGTTTGTGTGATTGGTAGGAGGAAAAGGGATGGAAAAGAGAGAAATCGGGAAAACAGGTATGATGGCATCAAAAATCGCCCTTGGCACCTGGTCTATGGGGGGAGATGCCCAGTGGGGGGAGCAGGATGACAAAGCTTCCCTGAAAGCGATTCATACGGCTTTGGAGCACGGCATTAATGCGATCGATACGGCCCCGGCCTACGGTTTTGGGTACAGTGAGCGCCTGGTTGGGAAAGCGATAAAGGAGATTCCAAGAGATAAGCTTATTATCCAGACGAAGTGCGGCTTCTGGTGGAGAGACGACGAGGGCGCCGTGATTATTGAACGGGACGGCAAGGTCTGCAGGCGAAATCTGTCAAGACGGGCGATTCTCATTGATGTGGAAGAAAGTCTGAAGAATCTTGGAACGGATTACATTGATGTGTATATTACCCATCATCAGGCCAGAGAGCCTTTCCTGGTGCCGGTGGAGGAGACCATGGACACCTTGCTGGAACTGAAAAAGCAGGGAAAAATCCGGGCCATCGGAATTTCCAACTGCTCGGAGGAGGAAATCCGCAATTATCTGAAATGCGGGCAGGTGGACGTGCTGCAGGAGCGGTTCAGTATGCTGGATCAGGAGAAGGCGGACCGCTATCTTCCGATCTGCCGGGAAAACGGCATGAGCTTTGAGGGATTTTCTCCTTTAGAGCAGGGGCTTTTGAGCGGAAAGATCGGTATGGATTATCAGGTTCCGAAGGGGAATTTAAGAAACAACATCAAGTGGTATCAGCCAAAGCTGCGGACTATGGTTCTTGAAATGCTGGAAGGCTGGAAAACCTTATGCGAGAAATATGACTGCAACCTGGCGAATCTGGTGACTGCCTGGACGGCGGCCAGGGACGAGAGAGTCCTCGTTCTGGCAGGCGGAAGAAAAGAATCCCATGTGCTGGATTATATCAAAGGCGGGGAGCTTGCCGTGGATGCGGAGGATATCCGGAGGATGACAGAGGACGCGAAAAAGGTATTGGCAGCAGGAAGCAAAGCATGATGAAATGAGGTGACGCAGATGAGGATCGGCTTTATCGGACTGGGCAACATGGGGGGCGCCATGAGCGCGAACATTGTGAAAAAGCATCCGGATCGGGTATATGTGTTTGATATTCAGGAAGAAAAGACCCATGCGCTTAAGCGGCTGGGAGCCAGGGTGTGCGCGAACTGCCGTGAAATCGCGGGGGTAAGCGATCTGATTATCACCATGCTGCCCCGTTCGGAACATGTGAAAAGCGCCTGGGAGGAGATGCTTCCGGAAATGGGACCGGGAAAATTCGGAATTGACATGAGCACCATCGACCCGGACGTTTCCGTCAATATCGCGGACATGGTAAAAGAGACGGGGGCAGAGTTCGCGGATTGCCCGGTGGTAAAATCAAGAGATGCCGCCATAGCGGGAAACCTGGGAATTTTCGCGGGCTGCAGCGAAGAAACCTTCCGGGAAATTGAGCCCATTCTGCGCTATATGGGGGAACAGGTCATCCATATGGGAGAGAACGGAACAGGCATTACCATGAAAATCTGCCAAAACGCCCTTTCCCACGAAATCCAGGCAGCGGTAAACGAGACTCTGACGCTGGCTCAGTTAAATGGTATCGATGTGGATACCTTTGCCAAAGCGGTCTCCTGCGGTGGAGCCAGAAATTATTATCTGGAAAGTAAGTACCGGGCTATTCGGGACCGGGATTATACGGTAGCGTTTCCAGTGGAATACGCTTTAAAAGATTTAAAGATCTGCAGCAGGCTTTCAGAAAAAGCGGCGTTTCCCATGCCGGGGCTGGAACTTGCCATCGGATTCTTGGAGAAAGCCGTGGCTATGGGATACGGGAAAGCGGATAACTGCGCGTGCATTGAGGCGGTCCGAAAGGGAACGAAGCTGGAAGCGGAGGCTGGGAAACGGTATGAGTGAATCAGAGAGAAATTACGGATGCTTTGGCGGCGGGATGCGGGGGCCGGTTTTGCTTACCGGCGAGGCAAATATTTTTTACTTTACAGGATTTCGAACCACTGCGAGACGGCCGAAGCAGATCGGATACACGGCGGTTTTGCTGACGGAAAAGGAAAAGAAGTTTTTCTGCCCGAAAAAATGGGCCGGCCAGATCCACCGGATGCGGCTTCCGGATCAGGGCGAGCTGATACCGTACGGAGATAGCTGGGAGGCGTTTGTAGCGGCACTGAAGGAGGAGCTTGGAAAAGAGGAGAAGTCTTTTCTCTGGACAGAATACCGGGAACTTTCACTCCCTCTTTATCAGGAGCTTTTGCCTCTGACAGGAGAGATAAGGGATATTACGGGGAAAACAGAGGCGCTTCGTCTGATTAAAACGGAGGAAGAAATACGGCATTTACGGGAGGCGGCAGATATCGCCGTGGCTGCGATGGAGTACGCAAAAACGGTTTTGAAACCCGGTATGCGGGAGAGGGACGCGGCGGCGGCCCTGGAATATTTCATGCGGCTTCGAGGTTCTGACGGCGTACCCTTTACCATGAAGCTTTTATCCGGTGAAAACAGCGCGGTGGTGACGAATGTGCCGGGAGAGAAGGAGTTGGAAACAGGAGATCTTGTACTGCTGGATTTCGGAGCCACCAGAAATGGATATTCCTCGGACTGGACCAGAACCTTCTGCCTGGGGAAAGCCTCAAAAGAGCAGATAGCCTTGTATGAGGCTGTCTGGAAGACGGAGAGGGCCTGTATTGAAAAAATACGGCCGGGCTGTACATTGGAGGAGCTGATGGAAACGGCCCGGCTTACAGTGGAGGGCAGTCCGTTTGCCCCTTACTATGCCACGCATTTGGGACACAGCGTGGGGATTGGCAGTCATGAATGGCCGGTTATCGATGCGGGGGCGTCCGGTATCCTGAAGGAAAATATGGTGATTACCATTGAACCGGGAATTTATGTACCCGGTCTTGGGGGAGTTCGCATAGAGGATGAAATTCTGGTGACAAAGGACGGACATGAAATTCTGACAGGGCTTGCGGAGGAAACGTTTGAGCTGATATGAGAAGGCCGCGAAGCGGATGACGAGCATTCGCCGGATAATCACCTTTCGTAACAAAGATTTATCTTTTGTCCGGCTACTATGGTGCCGGTACAGAGAGGAAAAAGGAGAGAATACAGATATGATAACCACAAAATGCGTAAACGCGAAAATCATCGGGGCCCTGGCAAAATGCGGCCACGGCGATAAGGTACTGATCGGAAGTGGAAATTTTCCACTGGATACCCAGAGCAATCCGGAGGCGGAAAAGGTCTATGTGAATTTATCCGGCGGGGTGCCGACGGCCACTCAGGTTCTGGAAGCGGTACTGGGGATGGTTCACGCGGAGGCAGCAGCGGTGATCTGCCCGCCCCAGATAAAAGAAACGCCGGAGGTTTTCGCGGATTTCCGGCGCTGTCTGGGGGATGTGGAGCTGACCCGGTGCGGCAGAGATGAGTTTTATGAACTGTGCAGGGAGAGCGGGGTTCGTCTCGCCATCGAGAGCGCCGATCTGCGGCCGTTTTCCAATATTCTTTTAACGGTGGGCGTGGTACGGGAAGCGTAATGGTTCGGCTTTGCAGAACCATTACGCTAAAAGCCCGCGGGCGTATGCAGGTTTACTTTGAAAGCCCGCCGCCGGATAGGCGGCATATATTCAGGGATGCCAAGTACGCCCGCCAGAGTTTTGCGGGATAGAGGTACGTCTGCCACGCGGGCGTATGCAGGTTTACTTTGAAAGTCCGCCGCCGGATAGGCGGCATATATTCAGGGATGCCAAGTACGCCCGCCAGAGTTTTGCGGGACGGAGATACGCTTGACCCGCGGGCGTATACAGGTTTACCAGGAAGAAAGGCAGGAAAGATATGAGAAGGGCAAGACTGACAGAAGTAGGAAAGATAGAAGTGGAAACGGCGGCCCCAGTGCCGGAAATCAGCAGCGGCCAGGCGTTGGTTCAGGTAAAAGCCGTTGGAATCTGCGGAACGGATCTCCATATTTTTAAGGAAGGGCGCAGCGACGTGGCGCTTCCAAGGGTTATGGGACATGAGCTGTCCGGCGTGGTGACAAAGATCGGAGATGGTGTCAAAAATGTAAAACCCGGTGACAGGGTGGTAATGGACCCGGTGATTGCCTGCGGAAAATGCAGAACCTGCCGGAAGGGCCACCCGAACGTCTGCGAAAGCGTTAAGTGCTTTGGAGTTCAGATGGACGGAGGTTTTCAGGACTATATAGGAGTGGACGCAAAGCTGCTCTATCCGTTTCCGGAAACATTAAGCTTTGAGGAGGCGGCCCTTGCGGAACCGTTTTCCGTGGCATCCAATGTACTGGCAAGGACAAGGGTTTTCAGGGAAGACCGCATTGTGATTATCGGGGCGGGAACCATTGGTCTGTGTATTCTGCAGGCGGCAAAGGGGATCGGAGCAGAGGTTCTGATCAGCGACATTGAGAACAAAAAGCTGGAGCGGGCAGCGGCCTTTGGCGCGGACAGGGTCGTCAACACCAGAGAGGAGTCCCTTGAGGCAGCGGCGGAGGCATTTTTTCCGGGAGGAGCCGATGTGATTATCGACGCGGTGGGAAGCGCTGCGCTGACCCAGTCCGCGGTGGATCTGGCGGCGCCGTGCGCCAGAATCGCGGTTCTGGCCTTTGACGGGAAAAACATGGAAATTCCACCGGTACGGATTACAAAGAAAGAGCTGGAACTGATCGGCTCCCGTATGAACTGCGGCCGTTTTCCGGAAGTGCTGGAGTGGATGAAAACGAGGGCTATCCGTCCGGAACAAATGATTACGGCGGTATATCCCGTTGAAGAGATTCAGAGAGCCTTTGAAGATCTGGCGAGCGGCAGAGGAGACGCCGTGAAAACCATTATTCGATTTTGAGGAGGGAAAAGCAGATGCAGGATTTATTTTCTCTGAAAGGAAAGGTTGCCCTGGTGACGGGAGCAGCCTATGGAATCGGGTTCGCTGTGGCGGAAGCATTGGCCAAAGCGGGAGCAGCCATCGCCTTTAACTGCCGCAGCAGGGAGCATATGAATACGGCTCTTGCGGAATACGCGAAAAAGGGGATTTCCGCAAAGGGGTATCTGTGCGACGTGACAGATGAGGAACAAGTAAAGAACATGGTGGAGGACATCGCAAAAACGCTGGGAACCATAGATATTCTTGTAAACAACGCAGGGATTATTAAGCGGATTCCCATGGTGGAAATGACCGCCGAGGAGTTCCGGGAGGTGGTGGACATCGATCTGAACGCTCCGTTTCTGGTATCCAAGGCTGTGATTCCCGGTATGATTCAAAAAGGCGGCGGAAAGATTATCAATATCTGTTCCATGATGAGCGAACTGGGGCGGGAGACGGTTTCCGCTTACGCGGCTGCAAAAGGCGGGCTGAAGATGCTGACGAAAAACATCGCGTCGGAGTACGGGGAATATAACATTCAGTGCAACGGCATCGGGCCGGGCTACATCGCTACGCCCCAGACGGCGCCCCTTCGGGAACGCCAGGCGGACGGAAGCCGTCATCCCTTTGATAAATTTATTATCGGAAAAACCCCCGCGGCCAGGTGGGGAACGCCCGAAGATCTGATGGGGCCGGCGGTATTCCTGGCGTCGGCGGCATCGGATTTCGTGAACGGACACATTCTTTATGTGGACGGGGGAATTCTGGCTTATATTGGAAAACAGCCGTAAATGTGCAAGGGATGAAAGGGAGGAACCATGAACAGAGACTATATGGAACAAATCCTGGGACTGGAAGGGAAGTATGCCGTTGTAACAGGGGGAAGCTCAGGAATCGGAAGAGGAATCGCGATTTCCCTGGCACATTTCGGGGCGTCGGTGACGGTTCTGGGGCGCAATGCGGCGGAGCTTGAAAAGACAGCGGAGCAAATCCGGGAAGCAGGAGGCGTCTGCGATTATGCCCAGGTGGATATTTCAGAGAAGGAGCAGGTGGACGGCTTTTTTGCGGAGTACGAAAAGCGCGGGCATGGACTGGACATTTTTGTGGCAAATGCCGGGATCAATGTGCGCGCGGAGCTTTTGGACACGACCATGGAGCAGCTGGAACAGCTTTTAAATACAAATTATAAAGGGACCATTTACGGGCTCATGGATGCCGGAGAAATCATGAAAAAACAAAAATCAGGAAGCATTATTTTGATTTCTTCGGTAAATGGGGTGAGCGCTATGCCAAATCTGGCGGTCTATTCCAGTTTGAAATACGCTGTGGAAGGACTGACGCGGGCATTGGCTGCAAGCCTTGCGCCTTACGGCGTGCGGGTCAACAGCTGTGCGCCGGGTGTGATTCTGTCCAAAATCAATGAAGCCATCTACTCCGTGCCGGAAATTCTGGAGGCAAAGCTTGCGCAGATCCCTCTGGGAAAGGTTGGACAGCCCCAGGATATTGGAGATGTGGTGGCTTGTATGGCAGGGGACGCTTTCCGGTTTATGACGGGAGCTACTGTGCTCGTGGACGGAGGGGAGCTGCTGCGGAAGATGCAGAAACAATAATCGGTAAGGAGGATTCAGGCACCGCGGGAAAGCGGTGCCTGTTCTATTTTATATGGCTTTTGTAGGCGCTGAAGATTCGTGAAAAGTAGCTGAAATTGGTGTAGCCGAGTTTGTCCGCAATTTCGTATTTTTTGAGATTGGTGGTGCGCAGAAGATAGTCGGCATATTCCATCTTTTTTTCGGTAAGATAAGAGTGAAAGCTGCGGCCGGTTTCTTTCTTAAAAAGTTTTCCAAGGTAGTCTGCATTCATATGAACCTGGATTGCTAAATCCTGCAGGGAAATGTTTTCGGTAAAGTGTTCGTCCGTAAAGGCCAGTGCGTCGAGGATCGGCTGACTGTAGCTCCGGGAAAAATTCTGACCGGTTATTTTCCTTAGAAGCTCTTCGGTTTTTTCACAGAGTGTATCCAGGTAAAGACATTCGGAAAATTGATTCAGGCTGTCTAAAAATTCTCCGGAATAAGATTCTGCAAGCTGTGCGGAAAGCAGAAGAAAACTGAGCTGCTGGACAGAACGGATCACGTCCGCAGGGTTTAAGGGCCGGCTTTCCTTCAGAAAAGTAAAGAGAGAAGACAAGGTTCGGTGGATACCGTCCCAGTCACCTAAACGGGCCTGTTTCAGGATATCTTTGCGATAACTGCTTATGTCGGCATCGTTTAACTTCTGAAGTTTGGCGTCCCAGACATAGGTTACTGATCGCGGTCTTTTATAGAAACCGTATTGAAGAGCCAATATAGCTTCGGTCACAGCAGAATAAAAATCCGAAAAGCCGTAATAAATATTGCTGATCCCTATGTAATGAAAGTCCAGATGAACAGAAAACCAGGAAACGATGGATGCCAGCTCATTAATAACGGACAAGCTGCTCCGAAGCTTGTTCATTTCCAGAACCAAAAGCGTAAGTCCCGGAGAGCAGGGGAGCGCCAGGGCGGTACTCAGGTACGGAGAAATATCCGGCAAATTTCTCTCAGGTACGGAAACGGGCACCGAAACGTCATGACGGACGGCGAGCACGGTCAGATTGTGGGAAAAGGCATGAGGAGGCGGACAGGATTTCAGGGCCTCCCCAAATGATTCTTTCCCGGAAATAGTATGATTCAGAATTTGCACGCTGAGATTCTGCAGTGTCAGCAGATCGTAGTCGGGAGCTGTCGAACGAGAAGTCTTTTTGGCGGTAAGCCGTTCCAGACACGCAGCAAGATCTTCTTCTGTAAGTTCAGATTTCAAAAAGTATTCTTCCGCGCCAAAATGAACGGCTTTTTGAACGTACTCAAATTCTGCGTAATTGGTAAGCATGATAACGGATAGGCCCGGATTTTGACTTTTTATTTTTTCAATCGCATCCAGGCCGTTTATGCCAGGCATCATAATATCCAGAATCAGAATGTCCGCGGGGACGGTACAGAGCTGAGCCAGTCCGTCACGGATATTCGCACTCTCACCGGACACCTGAAAGTTTTTCATATGGCCGATACAGAAAGCCAGCCATTTTCGCACCTGTATTTCATCATCAATTATAAATACATTTGTCATATTGTTTGTCCGCTCCTGTATTATTTATTCATGCGAGCAATGCCGCTGTATAAAATTTCCGGGACATGATCCGCAATCGCCGGAAACCATAGATGGAATGCCGTCTTTTCAGAATCAGGCAAAAGTGCGATGCCGTATTCCGGACCGTAAATACAGCGGATTCTTTTGTTTGTATTATACAGACCGATATGAGGACGGGAAGAATCCGGAAATTCAAATCCCTGAGCCAGTTTTTCCGCAAGCTCAGCACGTTTTCGAGAATCCAACTTTCCATTGTCTTCAATTATAATGTGAAGCAATGAGTCATCACACCAGGCCCGAATCCATATTTTGCCTCTGATATTATACGGCATGATTCCGTGGAAAATGGAATTTTCCACAAGGGGCTGGAGAATCAGCCGGGGTACGGCGATTCTCCGGGCATTGGGCGCGATATTCCATTCCCAGGTGAGCTCATTGTAATAAATACTTTTTTCAATTTCGAGATAGTTTTCGACATTTTGAAGCTCATCCTGGAGCGTAATAAAAAATTTGTCGGTGGCAAGGACGCTTCGCATCATCAAAATAACACGCACCATAATTTGAGCGGCATCTTTGTTTTCACCCATCAAAATCATGCACCGTATAGAATTCAGGGTATTGTAGATAAAGTGAGGACTGATTTGGAGTTGCAGCAGGCGGATCGTGGCTGCGTTTTTCTCTTCTTCGGTCTGCTGAACTTTTGCAATTAACTGCTGGATATTTTCAGACATCCGATTGAAACCGTGTATAAGGGTGTTAAATTCTTCAATGGAATAGTCCGGAAGGTCCTGATCAAAGTGGCCTTTTGCAATCTGGTCCATTCCGGCATTCAGCCGTTTAATCGGAAGGCTGATTTTTCTGGATAAAAACCAGGAAAGCCCGATGGAAAAGGAAAAGCAGAGCAAAACGCCAAGTCCCATTGCCTGAAAAAAGCGTCCGCCGGACAAGCGGAAAAGGTTAAAGGGGAAGGCTTCCACCAGCCACCAGCCGGAGCTGGACAGACGGTGGAGAGAGTAAAGAATATCGGTTCCATTTTCATTTGCGACGGTCTGAAGCGACTGGTCCTTTTCTGAAAAAAGATCTATCGGCGCATCCCATACAGTGCCAATGTTTTCTTTTTCCTCAGAGGACATAATTTTTCCGTCATCAGAAACGATGAAAAAACGGCTCTTTTCCCGGTCTGTATTGGAACGGTAGATGCGGAAGAGAGAATCTTCGTCAATGATAACGGCCAAAACACCGGAAGCAGTATAATTTTTTCCGCTTTTGATAGCCCGACCTACGGCAAATACATTTTTGGTGGAAGTGGGAAGGTAGGGATCCTCTGCGGTATTGCTCCATACGGCCTGTCCGTCCGCTGCCAGGACTGCAGCATAGAAATCGCTGGAAAGAAATTCCTGAAAATCAAAATGATCCATACTGCAGTAGCGGAAGCCGTTAAAACCATATAAGGTTACATAATAGCTCACCTGAAGATTTTGATACGTGTCGCTGTAATTGGCAAACATTTCAGCAACCTCCTTCTGAAACTGGAGTTCTTCATAGGGATCTTTGTCCATATCCTCATTTAATACTTCTTTGAACTGCCGCTGAAACGGACCGTCGCTTAAAGCGAACAGAAGCATATTGGTCATACTGTCAATGGAGGTGGCGGTATGTTCCACAATTTCCTGATGCGCATATGCCAGATCTTCTTCCGCCTGCCGCCGGATATGAAGATAAAAAGTAAGGAGCAGAGATACCATAACGAGGAGCGAGACAGAAAAAAAGCAGAAAAACAGTTGTGTCTGCAGCTTCTTCATAACATTTCCTTTCTGCAGTCAAACGGATATTCGCAATACTCACAGGGCACGCGTCCGCTTCGCTGCTTGTACATAATCGAAAAGCCTTTTCGGTTAAAAAGCAGAACCTATTTGGAAAATTACCAAAATTTACCGGTAGAAACAGGATGTTTTTCTTAATTATAATCGATTTGACTCCACTATTTCAAATGAAAACGGAAATATATCTGAAAAAGTAAAAAAATTTACAAAAAGCAAAAAAACATCACGAAAAAGGTAAAACAGGCAGAGAATCCAGGACAGAAAAAAGAGGAGAAAGCAGGTAAACTGTATATTACAAGGACACAAAAAGGAACGTTTCAGCTCAGCGTGGAAATGTGCAGACTTGGCAGAATTGTTGTCACGAAAATGACAAGAACAGGAGGTATCAGATGAAAAAGAAAATGTTGGCATGTTTTATGGCATCGATTATGGGGATTGGAACCCTGGCAGGAATGGGAGCTTTTGCTGAAGAAGCCCAGGAGCCCGTGACCATTACCATGTGGTGGCCCGGATCGGGAGATTCTTACGAAGCGCTGGCGACGCAGCTCGCGGACTTGGTACATGAAAAATATGACTGGATTACTGTGGATACACTGGTCATTCCCTGGGCGGATTATGACTCTAAAATGAATGTGGCATTTGCGGGCGGAACTGCCCCGGATATTTTTGGCGTAGGTTTAAATACGCTCCCCACATATGTTCAAACTGGAAATTTGCAGAAGATGTCGGAAGTGCTGGATGACTCCTGGGACGGGTGGACGGATATCCCGGAAAATATTCAGCAGTACGCTTCTTACGAAGATGCATTTTACGGTGTGATGATGTGTGATCTGCGTCCGTTTATGTGGCGAAAGGATTTATTTGAAGCAGCCGGACTGGACCCGGATACGCCGCCTGCAAATGCGGAGGAGCTGTTTGAATATGCTCAAAAGCTTACGGAGTATGATGAAAACGGAAAAGTAAAGACAGCGGGATTTCAGATTCAGACATCGGGGTATGTAGACCAGACGCTTTTCGCGGCTATGCTGATGTTTGGACTGGATGAATTTTGGGACGAGGAATACAATCTGACGATCCAGGACCCCAAAATGATCCAGGCAGTGGAATACTGCAAATCCTTTATCGATGAAGGGCTGTGCAATTACAGCGAAGGAATTGCCACTACTGCCTTTTCTGACGGAACCGCTGCAATGACATTAAATACAGCGTGCAACGAGCTGGGAAATCTGGAGGATACCATCGGTTTCGACAACATCGGCGTGGCCGCTCCGTTTATGGAGGACCAGGCGAACTTTGTAGGAGGAACGATTGTTTGTGTCAATAACCAGGCAAAAAATATGGATGCGGTGATGAAAGCCTATGAGGTAATGACGAGTAAGGAAGGCTGCGAAATCTGCGGTTTGACGGCAGGCTTCTGCCCACCCAGAGAATCCGCTCTGGATGCCTATGTGGCCCAAAATCCAGATATTTACGGCCCTATTGCCGAGATTCTTCCTTACGCGAAATCTTATGGAGATAAGCTGAATCCCTGTTTTGCGGATTTTCGAGACATTTTGAAAAATTATATGGAGCAGATTTACTACGGAAAGATGGATGTGGAGGAAGGACTCCAGAGTATTGTAGACGACTATAAACAGGCACAGCAGGATTGGGCGGACAATATGTAAGAGAGAAGAGAAAGAGATGCCGGTATAAACTGCCGGCAGCTCTTTTTAACCGAATCAGGGAAGTTTTCTGCTTTTAAATAGCGGAGCGGATTGTGAATGCCCGCTAAAAGGAGGGTTTATCGATTATGAAGGCGAAAAAGAGAAGACACCGGTTGACACCATATTTATATATCGCCCCGTCCTTTCTGGTTTACTTGATTTTTATACTGATTCCGCTGGCATGCGCGATAATTTTCAGCTTTACAAATTATAAAATGCAGAATCTTCGTTTTGTGGGATTGAATAACTATCTGCGGCTGTTTCGCGATGATGTATTTCAGAAAGCGCTGCTTAATACGCTGGTATACAGCTTTTTTGTGGTCGCTATCAATTTGGTTTTAGGGCTGGTGGTGGCTGCGGTTATTGCGGAAGGATGGTTCCGTTTTGGAAAATTCTGCCGAACGATTTTCTATATTCCATACATTATTTCCGCGATTGCAGCATCCATGATCTGGCTTTATATGTATGATTCTACAGACGGTGTAATCAACCATGTCCTGAACGCCCTGGGATTCATGGGAAAGGATTGGCTTTTGGATGAGCATCTGGCAATGCCTTGCCTGATTTTTATGGGTATCTGGCAGGGCATGGGCTACTGTCTTGTGGTGTATTTCTCCGCGTTGCAGGGAATTCCGAGATACTTGTATGAGGCGGCGGAGATTGACGGAGCTTCAAAAATAAAACAATTTTTCAAGATCAGCGTTCCGATGCTTTCCTCAACCACCTTTTTCCTTTTGGTTATGACAATGATTGCCTCTTTCCAGGTATTTGCGCAGATTATTACAATGACCGGAGGAGGACCTTTGAATACCACCACCACGATTGCACATCAGGTTTATATAAACGCGTTTCAGAAAAACTATATGGGATATGCAACGAGCCAGGCGGTGGTTCTGTTTTTGATTGTCCTGGTGATAACGCTGGTGTTTTTCCGGTATGGAAATAAGGAAGGAGATGCGGAGCTTGATTAAAAACCGAAAACGAAAAAAATTACACATTACGCCCAGCCGGGCAGCCGCATGGTTTTTGGTCATGCTGGGGGCCTGCCTGGTTTTGGGAACGTTGCTGATCGCGCTGTTTACCGCGTTTAAGGAGCCAAAGGAAACAATTTCCGCAAATTTTTCCATTCTTCCGGAAAACTGGCTGTGGTCAAATTTCACAGATGTTCTGACTTCCGATATCTGGGGACGCTATTTTTTTAATTCCCTTTTTATTACGATTACCGTTGTGGTACTCAGCATCCTGCTCAGTTCTCTGGCAGGCTACGCTTTCGCAAGACTGGAATTTAGAGGGAGACATGGACTGTTCCTGTTATTTCTGTGTGGGATGATGGTGCCAAGTCAAGTGTACATTATTCCCCAGTATATGCTTTTAAAAGGGTTTCCTCTGGCCGGAGGCAATAATCTTTTGGGACAGGGCGGTATGGGACTGCTGAATACGTATTGGGCGCTGATTATCCCATTTTTGGCAGCGCCTCTGGGGGTCTTTTTGATTAAGCAGTTTTATATGGGTTTTCCAAAGGCGCTGGACGAGGCAGCGATTTTGGATGGCTGCACAACTTTTCAAGTGTATACAAAAATCTATCTTCCCCTCAGCAAACCGGTATTTGGAACCTTCGCAATTTTGAAGTTTACCGGAACATGGAACGATTATTTTTATCCTCTGATTATGACCAATTCGAAAGAAATGTATACGGTTCAGATTGCGCTGCAAAAATATCACGGGGAATATGGAATTCAATGGAATTATCTGATGGCGGCCACCGCCATGACCATTCTTCCGATTTTGCTATTATTTATTTTCTGCCAGAAATACTTTACGGCAGGAATCGTTACAAGCGGTTTAAAGTAGGAGGGGGACGCAATGAATCAATATCATTTAAAGAGGCAAGAAAATGCCCTGGATACTTATGTACTGTATAATACGGAGCGGATTCCGCAGAAATACTGCGGAAGAAAAACAGACACGGAAATTATTTTTGAGACAAAGCTTAATCGCGCATTTTTCCTGACAAAGCTTATGGTACCGGGATTTGGCGGGGCGTATCTGTTTGCGGATAATCTCGGAAAGGGATACGCGCCCGATGGAGAACTTTTGGATTTTTGCCTTGAAGCGGCAAGAAGCAGGAAATTTCATTTGGAGGCATTTTTAAAGCAGGTACAAGATGAGTGCAAAATGATTCCGAAAAACAGTCTTGACAGAATGGAAACGGCAGGCAGGTTCATTTTGGAAGGAAAGGCTTTGGAATCGTTAAGAGAACTTCTATGGGCCGGGGAGGAACTGGTGGAATTTTGGTCGCGGTGCCGCATCGCGAAAAGGGGAAGAAGGAAAAATTTTCTGCTTGGGTGTTCCACGAAGGGATTTACAGGAAGCAGTGAGAAATGGAAGGAACTGTTCGGCAGTCTGTTTAATGCCGTATGTATCCCGACCCACTGGGGTGTTCTGGAACCGGAGCGGGGAGAAACACACTATGAGGTTCTGAACGAAATGGTTTCCTGGTGCAGAACGAAGCAAATGAACATTCGGGGGCATGCAGTTGTATGGTTCTGCAGTCTGTGGGAAAAGCAGAATTGGATGGGAAGGCTCTCCTATGAGGAGGTGCGCAGATTGTGTCTTGCGCGGGTAGAAATGCTTATGGAAAGATATGGTTCTGATTTTGACTGTATTGACTTTAATGAGCCGATGCAGAGCAATGGGCTGAATATGACCTTTGACGAGCATTTTGCAATCGTGAGGGAAGCCTATGATGTTGTAAAAAGGCATAACCCCAAATGCAGGATTATGATTAATTTCTTCAATGAATGGCAGGAATTTTACGGCCTGGACAGAGAAGAGACACTGAAAGAGCATTATGCAGTGACAGGCCTGAAAGCAAGCGAATATGAATGGAGCGTAACGGTATACGACTATATTGACCGATGTCTGCGGGAAGGCATGGTTATTGATTATCTGGGACTTCAGTGGCATGATCATCCCTATGATCTGTTTGGATCGTACCAGTTGATCCGGCAGTGGTATGACCGTTATGGGATTCCTGTACAGATCACAGAATTGGAAGTGGCTTCTGGAACGGGCCGTCCTCTTTTTACCATTGGACGCAGGCCGAATCCGGCGCCGCAGCTGTATTGGCATGAGCCTTGGAGTGAGGCGGTTCAGGCAGAATGGTTTGAAAAGTATCTGTTGCTGGCTTACAGCATGGAAGAAGTGGAAGCCTTTTGCGTTTTCGGTTTTTGCGAAGCGCCTACCCAGTGGGGAAATTATGTGGAAGGAAAAGGCATTGCAGAGTGGTTTAAGGTTTCTGCCTGTGCGTACAGTTGCCTTCTGGATGAGAATTTCCGTCCCAAGGCATCCTATTATATACTGAAGCGGATGGCAAGGGAACTTGGTATTCTCAGAGAAAAGGGGAGTGATTCGCGTGAAACTCATTGACTTATCAACAGATTTTTACGGCGGAATGCCCAAACCGCCTTCCGCTCCAGAAGTGGTTATGAAGTATGCGATTACGCAGTCTGAGAAAGAGGAGAAGGAAAAGGGCTACAGCAATAAGCTGGAACAGTTTACGATTACAACCCATGTGGGAACACATTTTGACGCACCGTCTCATTTTACCGCCGGCGGGAAAAACATCGATGAGTTTCCACTGGAAATGTTCTACCGGGTGCCGACGCTGGTTCTGCATACAGAGAAAGAAGAATATGGAGAAATTACCGTTTCGGATCTGGAAGCGGCGCAGAGACAGGGAGGCAGTATCCAGGCAGGGGATTTTGTTATCCTGAATACAGGATTTTACCGATTTTATCAGGAAGAGAAATATGTAAGAACCCCCTATTTATCCTGGGAGGCCGCCGATTATCTGGCATGCAGGAACGTTTCGATGGTAGGAATCGATAGCTTTACGGTGGACGATGTGCGCAGAAAAGAAAAGCCGGCCCATGTCCGTCTGCTCAAGGAAGCCGGAATTCTGATCGTGGAGTGCATCGTGAATTTGGATAAGCTGTCGGCGGATCGGTTTTTTTCTTGCTGTTTCCCGATAAAAGTACAAAACGGATCCGGAGGATTTACCAGACTTACGGCAATTTTCGAGGAGGAATAATCGAATGGACATGATTCTTTTAAATCAGAAGGACAACGTGGCAGTGGTGCTGAATGATATTTTGAAGGGGGACATGTTGTCCGAATGCGGAATACGGCTTTGCGCGCAGGAAGATATTCCTTATGGACATAAAATTGCCCTTAGAGATATTCCAAAGGGAGAGATTATCTATAAATATGGGGAACCGATTGCAAGAGCAGTGGAAAATATTCAGAAGGGCCAGTGGGTGCATGTTCACAATATTGAAAGTATAAGGGGGCTTGGAAGGTGAAAAGAACATTTCTTGGCTATAAAAGGCCGGACCAGACCTGGGGAGTACGCAATCATGTGGCGATTATAAGCACGGCGGATAACTCGAATTTTGTTGCAAGAAGGGCTGCAGCTCTGATCCGCGGGACGATTCCGCTGTGTCCCTGCTTTGGAAGAGGAGAAATTGGGAAAGATATGGAGCTTCATATCCGTGTTATGGCCGGACTGGGCAGTAATCCGAATGTACATTCTGTTATTTTGGTTTCTCTGGAGCGGGTGATTGCGGAAAAAATTGCCCGGATTATTCGAGAATCCGGGAAAGAAGTGAAGATTTTTACTATGGACGAGGACGGAGGCTCTGTTGGCTGTACAGAAAAGGCGGCACGGGAAGCCCGCCGGATGGTTATATGCGCATCCCAGGAACATCGTGAAGAGACTTCGCTGGAACATCTCATGCTGGGAGTGGAGTGCGGCGGTTCGGATACCACGTCAGGAATTGTATCGAATCCGGCGGTGGGACTTGTGGCGGACCGTTTGGAAAGAGACAACGGGACGGTGGTATTGTCGGAGACAACAGAGTGGATGGGCGCAGAGAATTTTCTTGTTCCAAGATGTAAAAAAAAGGAGACAAGGAAAAAAATTGAAAAGGCTGTTGGATGGTATGAGGACTACATCAAGAGCATTGGAGTAGACCTGAACGGTTTTAATCCCGCGCCGGATAATATTCGGGGAGGTCTTTCTACGATTGAGGAGAAAGCGCTGGGCTCCGTGAAAAAAGGAGGAAGCGGCCCGATACAGGATATGATCTCCTGCGGTGAGCGTCCGCCGGGAAAGGGGCTTTATCTCATGGACGCGCCCACAGGAGGGGTAGAAAATACCACTGCTCTGGCCGCAGCGGGGTGTCAGCTTATTCTATTTTCGACAGGAAAAGGAAATCCGCTGGGCAATCCGGTGGCGCCAACGATAAAAGTGACTGGAAACGGGCGCACTGCCATGCGGTTTCTTGAGAACATTGATGTGGATTTGAGCGGGGTACTTAAAGGAGATCTGACCCTTTCGGAGGCCGGCAGCATTTTGTTTTCTGAGATGTGTTCCTTTGCGGAGGGAAAACTGACAACGGCAGAGGTCCTGGGAGATGAAGAGATTGCGGTGACGAGAATCGGATTTACAGTATAGGAGAAAACAATGGAAAATCCTTTGGAATTGCTGTGCGATTATTTGATAGAACCGGGGTGTGTCAGAAAGGAAAACCTGGCTTTGGGGATTAAGGCATTGGCGGATGGAATCGGTGTATTGCTGAGCGGAAGAAGCAGCGGTATCTATAAACAGGTCCGTAGTAGTGTGAAAAAGCTGCATGGTGGAGGTGAAGCAGAAGGACTCGCGGATCAGATTTTCCTGGATGCGGCGGCGCTGCATAGTCAGGAATGGAATGATCTGTATTATCAGAGACCTGGACACCCCAGTGCGGTGATTCTTCCCGCCAGCCTGGATGCGGCATTATGGCTGTCGTGCAGCGGAGAAGAATTTTTGGAAGCATACCTTGTAGGCATGGAGACAGCCTCGCGGATGAATTGTCTTCTTTTGCCCAGACATCATGAGAGGGGGTTTCATTCTACCTGTGTATCGGGGGCGGCAGGCGCAGCGGCGGCGGTCGGGAAACTGCTGAATCTGTCGAAAGAGAAAATGGCCCATGCACTGTCACTGGCGCAGACACTGGCAGGGGGACTCAGGGCCAGCTTTGGAACGGATGGTAATCCGCTTCAGACAGCCAGAGCATCCAGAGATGGAGCCTGCGCGGCCTTTTGGGCAGAGGAAGGGCTTCAAGGAAGAACTGGGATTTTGACGCAGAGCCAGGGATTTCTGGAGGCCTTTGATGGAAAACCGAAGGAAGCAAAGCAGGAATTTTCTAAATTGTTTACGGAAAGCCTTTTTCAGAATCCGGGACTAATTTTAAAGAAATACCCTTTATGCTATTCCGTTTATCAAGCGGTTGATGCGGCTCTGCAGATAAGAGAGCAGATGGAAGCAGTTCCGAGGAATATCAAAAAGATCATATGCGAGACCAGCCCATTGAATTTGTATTCACTTCCTGCAGGGATTCCGCAGGAAACGTATGCGGAACGTTTTTCCATGCCGTATGGTATCGCCGCGGCACTGATTTTCGGAAGAATCGGAACGGATACATTTGGAATGAGCGGGCGAAAAGATTTTGTGAGACTTATGGAAAAATGCAAGGTCTGCGCGGCAAAAGAGCTGGCGGGCAGCAAAGGCTATGGCTTTACCAGAGTCCGTCTGGAAATGGAGGATGGAAGCATACTTACCGGGACTGGTGTACCTGATCCGGATGATCGGATTGAAAATTGGAGTGAGTCAGCCAGAAAAGAAAAATTCTGCCGCTGTACAAAAGATATTTGGAATAAGGCAGAAGCGTTACGAGTTTACGAAGAGGTTAAAGAAATTGCGGACCAGAAAAATCTGAGAGAGTGGGAAAGCACTCTGCCGCTGGATAAAGGAGGAAAGCATGTTAGACTTTGAATTTAGTCTGCCGACAAAAGTGATTTTTGGAAGAAACGCCGAGGAAAAAATTCCGGAATTAATTCAGAAAAACGGATTCCGGAAAATTCTGCTGCACTCCTATGACCAGGAGACGGTGGAACGGATTCCGGTGTATAAAAAGATAAAAGAGATGCTGACGAGAGAGGGGATCGCGTTTACCGAACTTCTGGGAGTACAGCCAAACCCCACGTTAAGATTCATCGGAAAAGGGATTGATCTGTGCAGAAAGGAAGGGGTGGATTTCATCCTGGCAGTGGGTGGAGGAAGCGTGATTGATTCGGCAAAAGGGATTGGCCTTGGAATTCACACCAGTCTGGAAGACGTGTGGCGTTTTGCGGAGGGAAGCAAGGTGCCGAAGGCGGAAGATACGGTAAAGGTCGGCGTCGTTTTGACGGCTGCAGCGGCCGGTTCCGAGACAAGCACAGCTGCAGTGATTTTGAATGAAGAAAAAAACTTAAAAAGAGGAGCGCATCATGAAGCAAACCGCCCGTTTTTTGCGGTGATGAATCCGGAAATTACCTTTACTGTCCCGAAATTTCAAACCGCATGTGGGATTTTTGACAGCCTGATGCATGTCTGCGAGCGATATTTTACAGCGACGCAGGACGCTTCATTGACGGACCGTGTGGCGGAAGCAATTATGAAGTCCATTATTGAGGCGGGGAGAAGAGTTATGAAAAATCCCCACGACTATGAGGCAAGGGCCGCATTGATGTGGGGTGCTTCCATGGCGCACAATAATCTGACTGGATGCGGAAGGCTCAAAGGCAGCGGCATCCATTTAATTGAAGAAGAGATGCATTCCGCAAACGCGGGCATTGTACACGGAGCAGGGCTTTCGGTAATTTTTCCGGCCTGGGCGAGACAAGTGTATACAAGAAAACTTGCTCGTTTTGTTCAGTTTGCGAATCGTGTCTGGAATATTGAAATAAACTGCGAACATCCTGAGGAAACTGCGGTACAGGGAATTGAACGGATGGAAGCGCTGATCAGAGAACTTAAACTTCCGGAAACAATGGAGGATATCGGCGTTTCGGAAGCATCCTTCCCAATGATTGCGGATCAATGCTGTCAGAATGGAAGAACGGTATCGAATCTTTGTATTCTTACAAGGAAGGATGTCTGTACGATTCTGGAAAGATGCTGCAAAAAGAAAAAAGACCTTTAACCGAATCAGACACGTCCCCTGCACATAGAAGCAGGGGACATGTTTCAGAAGGGCGCAAGCCCTTTCAGAATAGCGATAAAGCGGAACGCACAGCCGTTTTGCTGCCGGAACATTGACTGCCGGCGGCGGGGACTGTGCGGCACATTCCCCTAGCCGACGGCGCAGATCTTGCGCCGTCCATTCTCAGCACGCCAGGATATTCTTGGCGTCCTTTACATACTGCTCCACATCCTCTCTGGTGACCACCTCTTGGCTGTCCCATTCGCTGGGATGTCCGATGCCCAGATTCCGGCGCATTCTCCGATAGTATTCTTCCGTTTCCGGACTGTCAAAATTCAGCTGTGACATAATCATATCCCCCTTTATCTTAATAAGTAATCTGCAGTTCTATGCTATCTTTACTATAGCACACCAGCAGAAGATTGCAAGGTTTCTGCGGGTTGTATTTTGCGGAAAAATATAGTAAGATAAATCGTAGCTATTCAGGACAGGCCGAATCACTTGCTGATGAGGCCGTAAGAACATGATTCAGGAGTGAGCAAATCCCATCAGCGAAGCTGATTTTCAAGGGTTTGCGAATCGTGACTGTGAAGGTAATGAACAGTTACGATAAATCTCAAAGAAATTTCCGGGATGTTCGGAGGATAAAAGAGGAGATACAGCTATGGATTTAAAGGGACGCAGCTTTTTGACATTAAAGGATTTTACGCCAGAGGAGATTACAGGACTGCTGGACCTGGCGGCAGATTATAAGAAGAAAAAGAAGGAGGGCGTTCCCCACGATACGCTGCGGGGAAAGAATGTCGCGCTGATCTTTGAAAAGACGAGCACAAGAACCAGATGTTCTTTTGAGGTGGCAGCTCATGATCTGGGAATGGGAACCACTTATCTGGATCCGTCTGGCTCTCAGATTGGAAAGAAGGAGAGCATCGCCGATACGGCGCGGGTTCTGGGACGGCTTTATGAGGGAATCGAGTACCGGGGATTTGGCCAGGAGATCGTGGAGGAGCTGGCAAAATACGCCGGGGTGCCGGTGTGGAACGGTTTGACGGACGAGTATCATCCCACTCAGATTCTGGCGGATATGCTGACGATCCGGGAGCATTTCGGGAGCCTGAAGGGGCGGACTTTGGCTTATCTGGGAGACGCCCGCTTTAATATGGGAAATTCCCTGATGATCGGCTGCGCGAAGCTGGGAATGAATTTCGTGGCCTGCACTGCAAAGGAGTATTTTCCGAATGAGGAGCTCACCGCGTACTGCAAAAAGGTGGCGGAGGAGACCGGCGCTGCGATTACCTTTACAGAGGACGTGATGGAAGGAACCAGGGGCGCGGATGTGATTTACACGGACGTCTGGGTGTCCATGGGAGAGCCGGACAGTGTATGGGCGGACCGGATCGAGGAGCTTTCTCCGTATAAGGTTACCATGGAGGTTATGGAAAATGCGGGGGAGAACGCAGTCTTTATGCATTGCCTGCCTGCCTTCCATGATTTAAAGACAGGTATCGGAAAGAAAATCTATGAAAAATTCGGCATTGAGGATATGGAAGTAACGGACGAGGTGTTTGAGTCTTCGAGGTCCATTGTCTTTGAAGAGGCGGAAAACCGCATGCATACCATTAAAGCAGTTATGGCGGCCACACTTGGAGCGTGACCCCGAAATATCCAGGGCGCTCCTGCCAGAAAGAGGAAACCTATGAAGAAAAATCGGGGAAGCTGGGATTTCGAGCTTTTGGGAGCCTTTGCGGGGCTTCTTATCATTGTCTGTGCCGGTATTTTTCTGGTAAATCAAGAATATGCATATATGGCCAGGCTTCTGGCGGAGGGGATCGGCGGAGTGCTGAACGCGGTTCTGTCGGTGCTTTTGTTCCACAAAAAAAAGCGTGAGGGCGGAATCGTGCTTCTGGCAGTTGCGGTGATTTTGCTGGCAATGTTTTTTGTACAGATAGCCGGTGTTCAGAGATAAAAGCCGGCTTGAAACCGGCCGGGGAGAACGCGGCGGAAGCGTTTCATGTAAAGGGCCGCCGGACAGGCGGCATGCGTCCAGGGATGCTGATAGGCCCGATTTGCGGGCGTATGCAGGTTTAGAAAGAGGAAAACATGAAGTCAGAGATATTACAGATTCTCCGGGAAAGAAAAAACTTCGTTTCCGGGCAGGAGCTCTGCGGCCTTTTCGGCGTATCGCGTACCGCGGTCTGGAAAGCGATTTCGCAGCTGAAAGAGGACGGCTATGTGGTTGAGTCCGTGACAAATAAGGGGTATCGTCTGCTGGAGGAGCCGGAGCTTGTGACCAGGGAAGCCATCGAAAGCAAGCTTGCCACCAAGTGGGCAGGAAGGACGCTGTACTGTCTGGAAGAAGTGGATTCTACGAACCGCGCAGCCAGGGAACTGGCGGAAAAAGGAGCGCCTCACGGTACTTTGGTGGTGGCCAACCGGCAGAATGCCGGACGGGGCCGGCGGGGCCGGATCTGGCAGATGGAGCCTGGGACAGGGATCGCCATGTCCCTGCTTCTTCGACCGTCCCTGGAGCCTCAGAAGGCGTCCATGCTGACACTGGTCATGGGCCTGGCCCAGGCGAAGGCTTTGGATCGGCTTTTCGGTCTTTCTGCAAAGATCAAGTGGCCCAATGATCTGGTCATCCGCGGACGGAAGGTCAGTGGAACGCTTACGGAGATGAGCGCGGAGATGGAAGAGATCCATTATGTGATCATCGGTACCGGTATCAATGTAAATATGACCTGCTTTCCAGAGGAATTAAAGGAAACGGCGACTTCTCTTTGCGAGGAGAGGGGACGTCGGCTTTCCAGGGCGGAGATTATCTGCGCCTGCATGGAGGAGTTTGAGACCTGCTACCAGGCGTTTATGGAAGCACGTGATCTGCGGCTGCTGCGGCAGGACTATGAAACGTATCTGGTGAACAAGGACCGGCAGGTTTGTGTTCTGGACCCGGCCGGGGAATATACGGGTACTGCCCTGGGAATTAACGACCAGGGAGAACTTCTGGTGGAGACGGGGAACGGCATCCGGACGGTTTTTGCCGGGGAGGTGTCGGTCCGCGGCGTCTACGGGTATGTGTAGGAAATGCTGCCGCAAGGAGGAAATAGATTTGGAAAAAAATGTGGTGCTGTGCGGAGCCAGCCGCTATGAGGAAAAATATTACCTGAACCCGGATTTCGCGAAGCTGCCGGGGAGTATACAGGATGAGCTTAAAATTTTGTGCGTGCTGTTTACCCAGGAGATCGGAGGGATTCTGACTTTGGAGTTTGAACCCGATGGCACGCTGTGCCTGCGCACAGAGGCGAAGGAGAGCGATTTTAATTACGACGAGATCGGCGGAGTTCTGAAAATAAAAGAGATTCAGCGGGAAAAGCGGGAGCTGTTTGAAGCTCTGGAAATGTACTATAAAACATTCTTTCTGCATTCCTGAAGCCGACAGCACATGAAATCAGGAGGTTTCGAAGAGTTGAGCAGCAGCCTTAAAATCGGAAACGTTGCGCTGAAAAATCCATGCGTGCTTGCGCCAATGGCAGGGGTAACCGACCTGCCATTTCGTCTGCTCTGCGCGGAACAGAACGCGGGCCTTTTGTCCATGGAGATGGTCAGCGCCAAAGCGATTTCTTTCCATAATAAAAACACCATACGGCTTCTTGAGATTGCCGAAGAGGAGCATCCGGTGTCCCTGCAGCTTTTCGGCTCAGATCCGGATATTATCAGCGAGATGGCGAAATACATCGAGGAGCGGCCTTTTGATATTCTGGATATAAATATGGGCTGCCCGGTGCCGAAGATTACCGGAAACGGGGAGGGCTCTGCGCTTATGAAAAATCCTAAGCTGGTGGGAGAGATCGTAAGCAAAACCGTGAAAGCCATTCAAAAGCCGGTAACGGTGAAAATACGCAAAGGCTTTGACGAGGAGCATGTGAACGCGGTGGAGATCGCGAAGATTATCGAGGACAGCGGGGCCGCGGCCGTGACGGTTCACGGACGTACTAGGGAGCAGTTTTATTCCGGAAAAGCGGACTGGGATATTATCCGGCAGGTGAAAGAAGCGGTACGCATTCCCGTAATCGGAAACGGCGACGTGGTATCCCCGGAAACCGCGGAAAAAATGATGGAGGAAACCGGCTGCGACGCCGTGATGGTGGGCCGGGCAGCCAGGGGAAATCCATGGATCTTCCGGGAGATTTCCCATTATCTGGACACGGGAGAGCGCCTGCCGCGTCCGGACAGACAGGAAATCCGAAAGATGATTTTGCGGCACGCCAAGCTGCAGACCGCGTACTGCGGCGAGGAGACTGCTATGCGGGAAATGAGAAAGCATGTGGCCTGGTATACCGCGGGCCTGCCAAACAGCGCCAGACTCCGGGGGCGGGTCAATGAGATCACCTCGCTGGCGGAATTGGAGCGGCTGCTGGATACGTACTTTGGCGGGGAGGCCAGGGAAGGCGAGGCAGAGAGGACGTAAGGCTTCGGTAAATGAGCTGCGGATGCAGAAGAACGGAATCCATTGCTGAAGACGGCCTGAAATGGAGTTTCGCGGGCAGCGGTTCAGCAGGGCTGAACTGTTACGGGAGCCGCGTAATCGGCTCGTTCCATGCTTGACAATGGTTTCCCGATGGGATAATATAATACTTTGATTGCATTAACGCTTTCGACAAAGAATAGATTGGGAAGGGGTTATTATTAAGATGGAAGAAAAGAAAACCTTATTGACCTACGCAGGCCTGAAGGCTCTGGAGGAGGAACTTCATGACCTTAAAGTAAATCGGAGAAGGGAAGTCGCGGAGAAAATCAAAGAAGCCAGAGAGCAGGGCGACCTTTCTGAGAATGCCGAGTACGACGCGGCAAAAGATGAGCAGCGCGACATTGAGAACCGCATCGAGCAGATCGAGAAGATTTTGAAAAATGCCGAGGTAGTTGTGGAGGAAGACGTGGACCTGAACAAGATCAGCGTAGGCTGTCAGGTGAAGGTTCTGGATGAGGAATTTGATGAAGAGATGGAATTTAAAATCGTCGGTTCTTCCGAGGCAAACAGCTTAAAGGGCAAGATTTCCAACGAGTCCCCGGTGGGACGGGCGCTTTTGGGCCATGGCATCGGAGACGAGATTACCGTAGAGACCCAGGCAGGTACCATGAAGTATAAGGTTCTGGGAATTCAGAGATCAAATTAAGGAGTGAATACAGTGGGAGAACAGAAGAATGCACCGGTTCAGGATACCAAGCAGCTTTTAAAGGTGCGCAGGGATAAGCTTGCGGAGCTTCAGCAGGCAGGAAAAGATCCTTTTCAGATTACAAAATACGACGTAACCCATCACAGCACGGACATCAAGAACCATTTTGAGGAACTGGACGGACAGAAGGTGTCCGTGGCAGGCCGGGTCATGTCAAAGCGCGTTATGGGAAAAGCGTCTTTCTGCAATATCCAGGATCTGCCGGGAAATATTCAGTGCTATGTGGCCAGAGACAGCCTGGGAGAAGAGGCGTACAAGGACTTTAAGAAGCTGGATATCGGCGATATTGTGGGAGTCGAGGGTGTCGTTTTCAAGACGAAAACCGGAGAGATTTCCATTCACGCGGAAAAGATCACGCTGCTGTCCAAGAGCCTTCAGATTCTTCCGGAGAAGTTCCACGGACTGACGAATACCGATATGCGCTACCGTCAGCGCTATGTGGATTTGATTATGAATCCGGAAGTGAAGGATACCTTTATCAAGCGTTCCAGGATCATCAGCAGTATCCGGAAATATCTGGACGGCCAGGGCTTCATGGAAGTGGAGACGCCCATGCTGGTGGCAAATGCCGGAGGAGCGGCTGCCCGTCCCTTTGAGACACATTTTAATGCCCTGAACGAGGACCTGAAGCTTCGGATTTCTCTCGAACTGTATTTAAAGCGTCTGATTGTAGGCGGCATGGAGCGGGTTTACGAAATCGGACGCGTATTCCGCAACGAAGGACTGGATACCCGGCACAATCCGGAGTTTACGCTCATGGAGCTTTACCAGGCGTATACGGATTATCACGGCATGATGGATCTGACAGAAAATCTGTACCGCACGGTGGCCCAGGAGGTTCTGGGAACCACGAAGATCGTGTACAACGGCATTGAGATGGATCTTGGAAAGCCCTTTGAGCGCATCACCATGGTAGACGCTGTAAAGAAGTATTCCGGCGTGGATTTTAACGAAATTCACACCCTTGAGGAGGCCAGAGCCGCCGCCAAGGAACACAACGTGGAGTTTGAGCCGCACCATAAGAAGGGTGACATTCTGAACCTCTTCTTCGAGGAGTACGCGGAGGAGCATCTGGTTCAGCCTACCTTCGTGATGGATCATCCCATCGAGATTTCTCCGCTTACGAAAAAGAAGCCGGAAAATCCGGAGTATGTGGAGCGTTTCGAGTTCTTTATGAACGGCTGGGAAATGGCCAACGCCTATTCCGAGCTCAACGATCCCATTGACCAGAGAGAGCGCTTTAAGGCGCAGGAAGAGCTGCTTGCCCAGGGCGACGAGGAGGCCAACACCACGGATGAGGACTTCTTAAACGCTCTGGAAATCGGTATGCCGCCCACAGGAGGCATCGGCTTTGGCATTGACCGTATGGTCATGCTGCTGACAGATTCAGCCGCGATTCGCGATGTGCTGGCCTTCCCGACGATGAAGCCTTTGGACTAAAATTCCACAATATATAGCGTCTGACGAAACGGGACGGCACAAGATGTAGTAAAAAGGGCTTACAACTACAACTTTTCTACAACTTTTGCTTGAAATCAGACGGCATCAGACGGGCCAAAATGAAGGGCA
>DVIQ01000064.1 GCA_018711185.1 Candidatus Limivivens intestinipullorum
ATGTATGTTTACAAGAAAGGGTTTCGATAAATAAAATCATTTAATACTCCCGGTTACCACTCCGTTCATAATCCACCGTTGGCAAAATACATATAAGAGTAAAATCGGTATCAGAACCATGGTATAGGAGGTGATCAGATGACAGGAAGAGAGGACAAAAAATCGAATGATCTGTTTTTTACCTGCAGTCTGATCGATTATATTGCACGAAAAACCAGAAATAAAAGATCCGATGTGGTAAATAAGCTGGGAAGAAAAAACATAGAAAAGATTTATGATCTGGCGGACGTTTATCACAGTGACAATATCGACCGGGTCAGTGAAGATTTCATAGAAGCTGCCGGAATACAGGAGGGAACGTTTGATAATGTAGCCGCCGCAAAGTATGCAGTACCCAGCCACTGGGATATAGGGAAGGTCTATAAACGGCTGATTCTGGGAATTGCCCGGGAAAAACGGATCGGTGTGGTGGATGCTTTATTTGAAGCGTACAATTCTTTTGTCAGCGGGAAGATTGACGATTATAACAGCAGCTTTTATTATGATGCGCCCCAGAATATTTTAAACACGTTTCTGTATGGAGAAATCGAGTAAAAGCAAGGCGAATAAAATGCAGGCTCACAAAATACGCCCTGCGGCGCAGAATAATGTCACCGGAGTGGCCGCCGCAGGGTTCTTTTCTGTTTACCACTCCGCAATGGATCCGTCCGCATGTCTCCAGACCGGATTTTTCCAGTGGTGAGGTGTCCGGTTTTCTTCCATAACCAGCTCTTTGTTGATCTCAACGCCCAGTCCCGGTTTCCGGGGAAGGGCCACAAAGCCGTCGGTAAAGACGAAATCCTCCGGATTATGAATATAATCCAGCACGCTTTTGCCCACGTTGTAGTGGATGCCGATGCTCTGTTCCTGAATGAAAGCGTTGTAGCTGGTGGCGTCCACCTGCAGGCAGGCAGCCAGGGCGATGGGGCCCAGAGGACAGTGGGGCGCCAGGGCCACGTCGTAAGCCTCTGCCATGGCGGCAATCTTCTTCACCTCGGTGATTCCTCCGGCGTGGGAGAGGTCCGGCTGAATAATATCCACACCTCCCGCGGTAAGCAGACGCTTAAAGTCCCACCTGGAGAACAGGCGCTCGCCGGTGGCGATGGGAATGTTGCAGCAGGCGGCGATTTCTTTGAAATCTTCCATATTCTCGCACAGAACCGGCTCCTCGATAAACATGGGGTCAAATTCTTCCAGCTTTTTGGCCAGGATTTTGGCCATGGGCTTGTGCACACGGCCGTGGAAATCAATGGCGATGCCGAATTTCTTCCCCGTGCTTTCCCGGATGGATGCCACCCGCTCCAGAACCGCGTCAATTTTGTCGTAGCTGTCCACCATCTGAAGCTCTTCCGTGGCGTTCATTTTGATGGCAGTAAATCCGGCCTCCTGGCGCTCTTTTGCCGCCCGGGCCACATCCGAGGGGCGGTCGCCGCCGATCCAGGAATATACCTTCATGCGGTCTCTGCATTTTCCGCCCATCAGCTGATAGACCGGGGCCTGAAAATATTTTCCTTTGATATCCCACAGGGCCTGGTCAATGCCGGAAATAGCGCTCATCAGGATGGGGCCGCCCCGGTAGAAGGCGGCGCGGTAAAGCATGGTCCAGATATCCTCGATATTCTGAGGATCCTGGCCGATCAGATATTCGGTCATTTCCTCCACGCAGGCTTTGACGGTGGAGGCCTTTCCTTCGATGACGGCCTCTCCCCATCCTGTCAGCCCCTGGTCGGTTTCCACTTCCACAAAACACCAGCGGGGACGTACCAGCCAGGCGGTTATATTTGTAATTTTCATAGGTTCCTCCTTTCCTTGTTCCAGGCCGAATGGCCATAACATAGTCTGAAGTTTTCACATTTATCGGGTCAACGACTGTCATGGGTTCTCTCCGGATTTCAACAGGAGATCAGCAGATTTTTCCGCCCAGAAACCGGCGGATATCCTCTGTGATCTGTCCCCAGTCCTTCCGGGCAAACAGCGTTTTGTCCGTCAGCGAGCTTCCGATTCCCACCCCCACATAACCGGCGTTCAGATATTCCGCGGTGTTTTCCGGGGAAATACCGCCCACCGCCACAAATTCCGCCTGCGGAAAGGGGCCTTTCAGACTTTTAATATAGTGGAGCGGCAGATCCGATGCGGGAAACAGTTTCAGTGTCCGGTAGCCATAGGAGAGGCAGCGGGAAACGTCTGTGGGGGAAAATACCCCCGGCAGCAGAGGGATCTGCCGGGAACGGCAGTATTCCATCACCGGAGGATCGGAGGAGGGAGACAGCATAAAATCCGCCCCTGCCTGAACGGCTCTGCGGGCGTCATCCTCCGTCAGGATGGTGCCTGCTCCCACACAGGCATCTTCGGGAAGATGTTCTTTAATCCAGGCCAGCTGTCCGGCAGCGCCTTCAGCGCTGAAGGAAACTTCAAAGGCGCGGAACCCTCCGTCGTAAAGGGCCTGTACATAATTGCCCAGATCCTCCGGAGGAGTATTCCGAAGTATGGCGATCACAGGGTGTTTTTTAATGATATTGTGCATCGTATTCTCCTTTCCTACTTTGTACCCAACGGCCATGAATATCCATCAGGGTTTCCTTAACCCTGGACGAATGTCCATAAAGTGATCTGTCAGGGCTTCCTTAATCCTGGCAGTATGGTCAAAAAAATATCCTTACCGCTCCACCGTGGAAATGTTGCCGCGAAGATTGTGTAGCTCCCTTTTGGTGATAAGACTCTCGATATCGCCGCTGGTTTCCGTGGCCTTTGCGCCGGCAATGGCGGCTTGGGTGCCGCAGTTTTCCAGGCTTTCCCCATCGAGAATCCCGGCCAAAAGCCCCGCGTTGAAGGCATCGCCGGCGCCGGTGGGATCTACAGGAAAGCAGTCCGCCGGGGGCAGAGAAAGCGTGCGGCTTCCATCGCAGAGCCAGGCCCCTTGGGCCCCGTTTTTGACGGCCAGGATGCGGACGGAGGAAGCGGAAAATACCCGGGAAGCGATCCGGCTGATTTCGCGGCTTCCATACAGTACCTCCGCTTCCTCAAGGCCCATGAGGAGATAATGAGACCGGGCCGCCAGATCCCGGATCATGGGCGCGTGATCCGCATTTTTCCAGAGTTTTTTGCGGATATTGGGGTCGAAGCTTATGGGAACCTCTGCGCTTGCGGCAATTTCCGCTGCGGCAAATACGGTCCGGCGGCAGCTTTCGCTTAAAACGGGAGTGATTCCTGTGAGATGTAGAATCGCTCCCCGGCGAATCCGCTCTTCCGGCAGATCATCGGGCATCATATAAGAGGCGGCGGAACCAGCCCGGTAATAGTGGACGGCGGTTCTGGTACCTGGCAGCGCTTCCTTCACCATGAGGCCGGTGGGATGCTCCGGATCGAGGCGGATAGCGGAAGTATCCACGCCTTCAGCCCGGAGCATCCGCAGAACGTACTGCCCGAAGCTGTCGTCGCCCAGGCGGGAAATGAAGGAAGCCGTATGCCCCAGCTTACACATCCCTATCGCTGTGTTGCTTTCCGCCCCTGCGATGCGCATCTCCAGGGCGCCGCCATAGGCCAGCGGCCGGTTTGCCTGCGCTGTCAGGGCGACCATGGTTTCTCCCAAAGTAATCAGTTCTCCCAAAACAGTCACCTCCTGTTGGATTTCATGAGACAAAAGACGGTAAATCCATACCGCCGGTATTCAGCAATTCCTCCAGCCGGGTACGGGCCCCGGAGAGCAGTTCCAGGATCCGGGCGCCTTTATCCTCCGTGTAGCGGAAGACGGGAACGGCGACGCTGACGGCGGCGGCCACCCGGCCGGCTTTTCTTACGGGAACGGCAAAACACCGGATATACGGAGTGGATTCCTCCACCTCAAAGGTGTAGCCCTGACGCTGTGCCTCCTGCAGCTGAACTTCAAGGGCCTGAAAATCCGTAATGGTATGAGGGGTCAGGGCTTCCAGATGGTTTTGATACAGATCTTTCAGCTGAGATACCTCATAATCCATCAGCAGGGCCTTGCCCAGCGCCGTGGCGTAGGCGGGGAGCCTGACGCCAACCTGGGAGGTCATACGGATGGGCTGCGGGGAATCCACCTTCTTCAGATAGAGAACGTCACCGTCGGAAAGGACGGCAAAATGAGAGGTTTCCTTACAGCTGGCGGTGATGTTCCGGAGAATCTTTTCCGCTTCGTCCATAAGATTCAGCCGGGACAGACAGGAAGCTCCCACCGCCCAGGCGGCAGAGCCTATCCGGTAACGGGAACGCTCGTCCAGTTCCAGAAAATGACGGTCGGTCAGTGTGTGCAGGATGGGAAAAAGGCTGCTTTTGGGCACCTCCAGCATCCTGCAGATATCGGCCTGGGTACAGGTGGAAGGATTCGCGGCCACCAGCTCCAGAATATCCAGTACCCGGGCGGTGGAGCGGTGCTGACGGTTTTCTTCCGATTGTTTCATGATATTCCCTCACTTTCAAAAAAAGTTCGTATATAAGAACTATATATTTATATAAGAACTCTAAGTGAAGTATATCACGGAAACAAGAAGGGGTCAAAGGAAAAATGGCATGTGTTAAGAAAAAGGCGGAAGGTTTTCTCTGAATCTGCTGCAGCCCAACGACGGTTTATATTTTTTTCATAATTGAAATCTTGCCTTGTCTGTTCTGCCGTGCTATGCTGGATACATACGGAGCGGCCGGCCCATTCCGTTGCTTTACTCTTATGCTGTAAGGCGTCTGGTTTTATACCACAGCAGAAGAACTGCCGATGGCGGTATTCTGTATTTTCTTTGCCCGGTTCCGGGCATATACCCATTTTTCCAATTTCATATACTGTGATTTCGGCGTACAAATCGCGACAGAAAAGGAGCAGGTTGTCGTTCAGCTTTCCATATCCCGCAAGGTCAAAGTGTTATCAATCAGGAAGATTTTGCATCCTATCTCTTTACATCTTGCCGCAATGTGGTAAGATAGAAAAAAGGCCAGTTCTTTTCCAAACGATGCTGCACGCCGGAGAAAGGAGCTGCCTATGACAAAGAAAGACGATAACCTTATTATGCTGCCCACCGTAGATCTGTGTTTTAAGGAGCTGATGAACAATCCGAAGGTGCGGATCGGTTTCATCGCCGCACTTCTGGATATACCTCCGGAGCAGATCAAAGAGACAACGCTGCAGCCCACGGAACTGAGGCGGGAGTATGGTGAGCAGAAACTGGGAATTCTGGATGTGAATGTATTGCTGCAGGACGGCACGCAGATTGATATGGAAATACAGGTGGCACCGTTCCGATACTGGGATGCCAGAGCGCTTTTCTATCTTTGCGGGCTGTTTACGGGCCAACTTGGGAAAGGCGAGCCTTATTCAAAGCTGAAAAGATGCATCCATGTGAGTATTCTGGATTTCATTCACTTTCCGGAAGATGCTGAGTGTTGTCACAGGATTTCCCTTTGTGATAAAACTACCGGACAGAGATATACAGACCTGATGGAACTGAGAATTCTGGAATTAAAAAAACTCCCTGTCCGGACAGAGGGGGAGAAGCTGCTGATCAGCTGGATGCGGTTTTTTGCCGCAAAAACCAGGAAGGAGATGAGAATGGTGGCGCAGACAGATGAATATATTGACGAGGCTTTCGAAGAACTGGAAAAGCTTTCCGCGGATAAACAGAAATGGATGGAGTATGAGGCCAGGCAGAAGGCCATTCGGGATTATAATACCCAGGTACAGAGTTACTGGGAGGAAGGCCAGCGTCATCTGAAACTGGAGTTAATCAGAAAGAAGCTGGCCAGGGGAAAATCTCTGGAACAGATAGCGGAGGATCTGGAGACCGATGTGGAGAGTATCCGCGCACTGGCAGAGGAAATCTCCGGCGGAACTTCGTCTGTATAAAGAGCGGGAAAGAGCGGAAGTCTGTCCGGAGGTTTCCGGGGCTGCACGCTGCGGAAAATGCGGGCGGTTTTATATATACCGTGTGAAAAAATTTGACAATCGAAGAATTTTGTGGTAGTGTAATCACCATGAAAGCAGACAAGGAAGTCCTATTTCGGATTCCCTGTCTGCTTTTTTGATTTCATTCATAGGAAATTGCTTCCCGGTGAAATCAAAACGCTCCGCGAGAGTCGCAGGGTTTGCCTCAGCGAAGCGAGGGTACTGCGGCGGAATGGAAGATGCCGCTTGCGCGATCCGCCGCAGGCGGAGAATCCCGTAATGCGTCACAGAAAACAGAAACGAGGAGGTTATGAAATGAGACTGACACCCAAGGAACAGGAAAAGCTTCTGCTTCATATGGCGGGCAATCTGGCCAAGGAGAGACGGGCCAGAGGCCTGAAGCTGAATTATCCGGAGGCTGTGGCCTATATCAGCTCAGAGCTGATGGAAATGGCCCGGGACGGAAAGACCGTCACAGAACTGATGCAGCTGGGAACAAAGCTTCTGACAAAGGAGGATGTGATGGACGGCGTGGCCGGTCTGGTGGCTGAAGTTCAGGTGGAGGCCACCTTCCCGGACGGAACAAAGCTGGTTACGGTTCACAACCCTATTCAGTAAGGTTGATACTTCTATGGCCATGCGGCCAGGATTAATGAACCCCCTCCGGGGGTACCTTTATGGCCATTTGGCCAGAATTAAGGAAAGGAGTACACAGTTATGAAAATCGGAGAAATTATGCCTCTTGACAGAGAAATTACTCTGAACGAAGGAAAAGAAACCCGCGCCCTGCTGGTGGCCAACACGGGAGACCGGCCGGTGCAGGTGGGCTCCCATTACCATTTTTTTGAGGTGAACCGCTGCCTGGTGTTTGAACGGGAAAAGGCCTACGGATTTCACCTGGACATTCCCTCCGGCACTTCCGTGCGGTTTGAGCCGGGGGAAGAAAAAGAGGTGCAGCTGACCGCCATGGGCGGAAGCCGGAGAGTATTCGGGTTCAATGACCTGACCTGCGGCCAGGTGTCGGAGGCTACAAAGGCGGCGGCTCTGAAAAAGGCGGAAGACAAGGGATTTATCAGACAGAAATAGGGAGGTTCGGCATATGAGCACAAAGATATCCGGAGAAAGCTATGCGATGATGTACGGTCCCACCGTTGGGGACAAAGTACGTCTGGCAGATACCAGCCTGGTGATTCAGGTGGAAAAGGATTATACCACATACGGAGACGAGAGCAAATTTGGAGGCGGCAAGACCCTCCGGGACGGCATGGGACAGTCGGTGAAAACCACCAGCGCGTCCGGGGATCTGGA
>DVIQ01000065.1 GCA_018711185.1 Candidatus Limivivens intestinipullorum
GAATAGAAACCAGCACTTCGAATAGTTCTGTTAGTGATACGATTCTTTCTATTATCTAAAAACTTTTATTTCGCGTCCTTCGGTCTCTTGGCGCCGTACTTGGAACGTGCCTGTCTCCTCTTGGCAACGCCTGCGGTATCCAGGGTACCGCGGATGATGTGGTATCTGGTACCGGGAAGGTCCTTTACCCTGCCGCCGCGGATCAGCACCACGCTGTGCTCCTGAAGGTTGTGTCCCTCGCCGGGGATGTAGCTTGTTACCTCGATTCCGTTGGAAAGACGTACTCTGGCGATCTTTCTCAGAGCGGAGTTCGGCTTCTTCGGGGTCGTCGTCTTAACGGCCGTGCAAACTCCACGCTTCTGCGGTGAAGAAACGTTCGTGCTTCTCTTCTTCAGGGAGTTAAAACCTTTCTGAAGTGCGGGAGCGGTAGATTTTTTCTCTGATGTCTGTCTGCCTTTTCTTACTAACTGGTTAAATGTAGGCATTCTTTTCACCTCCTGTAGTTCTCACAGGGCTGTCCCCTGCGGATGTGGTTGCAAATACAATTCTAATTGTCGTATGCGGAACCCGGAAATCCTTCAAATATGCCAGACTGTCAAACGGTCTCTCCCCTGCGCGCGGTAAGCTGCGGCGGGCGGCAAAATTTCATAAATATTTCCTTATATTTACACGCACACTATAATATTATAAAGGCAAGCATTTCTCATGTCAAGCCGAAATTTTTGATTCTTCCTTTTTTCTTATATCCTTCTTAACCTTCTGGACAAACGGCATCCGAAATGCTATGATAAACGGCGACTGGAGGCGATAATAATGAGGAAATTTTTGAAACCATTGTCATTTTTACCTGCGATCCTGTTAATGTATATAATTTTTTCCTTTTCCGACCAAACCGGAGATGTGTCTTCCCAGCTAAGCTTCAGGGTAAGCCGCAAAATTATCCAGACTGCGGATTATGTCTTTGACGCAGGACTGGACGATGCCCAGGTGGATCATTACGCGAGCCGGATTGAGTTTATCACCAGAAAGCTTGCGCATATGACCGAATACTTTCTTTTAGCTATCGCCGTATCTTTTCCTTTATACGTGTACGGCATGCATGGCTTTCTTCTGACTCTGGTAGCTGGATTTATATGCGTGGCCTTTGCCTGCAGCGATGAATTTCACCAGTCTATGGTAGCCGGGCGCAGCCCCTCCATGCGGGATGTCCTGATCGACAGCGTCGGCGTTCTTTTCGGTATCATTCTGGTTCGGATCGTAGGCTGGGCCGGCAGGCATACGCTGTTTCGGCCAAAGAAAAAAAGGGGCGGCCTGTTCTCTTCCGCCAGAGAACCCGAGACAGAGACTTCCTATGCAGAACCATACGACTCACGCCAGGAGCAGATATATTACCGCAAAAAGAAAGTGTCCACGAAAAAAAACTACGGACAGCAAGGAGTTCCCTATGAACACGGCACTCCCTACGGGCAGGGTGCTCCCTATGAACACGGCGCTCCCTATGAGCACGGTACTCCCTACGGGCAAGGCGCTCCCTATGAACACGGCGCTCCCTATGAGCACGGTACTTCCTACGGGCAAGGTGCTCCTTATGAACACGGCGCTCCCTATGAGCACAGTGCTCCCTACGGGCAAGGCGCTCCTCAGGAGCACGACGCTTCCTACGGACAACATGCTCCCTATGAACAAGGTGCTCCCTACGGCCCGCCGCGCTTTGGCGACCAGACCGGATCTTCGGATCCACAGTACGCTGATCAACCAAGCGGGCAGTCAGGCGAAACACATCCTAAGAAAAAGAAACGTGAAAAAGACTGGTTCTTTGATCTTTGACCTTTCCTGCCAAAAGGCTGGGGAAGGCTGCGGGCGGTATCGCTGTCGGTGTCCGTTTCCCGGCAAATTTCTGTCCGGGCGGGCACGCAGTCGCATCCCTCGCTCATGGCGAAAAAGAGCCGCCGGCCGGCAGATGCTTGATTCGCATCTGACCAGTCGGCGGCTCTTTTTTATCTTGAATTCTGTTTATCCAGGTGTGCGAAGCATGTACGCACACCTGGATAACTATTGCACAAAATCTGTCTCAGAGGATTACGCTTCCGGCGTTTCCTGATCTTCTTCCTCCGCAGCCGTCTCTTCCGTGTCCGCGGGCGCGGCTTCCCGGGCGGCGTTCAGATTCTCTTCTGTTTCCGCTTCACTGGAAGACTCTGAGGTCTCCTGTTTTTCTGCGGCCGCTTCCTCGCCGTTCCCGGCAGCGGCATCGCTCTCCTCCAATTCGGAAGCTTCCTCCAGATCCAGGCTTTCATCGTAGAAATCGTCATCATCCTCTTCTTTTTCCACTTCAATCATGACGTTCCGGTAACGCTTCATACCCGTTCCGGCAGGAATCAGTTTACCGATGATAACGTTTTCCTTGAGGCCGATCAGCGGATCGATCTTGCCCTTGATGGCTGCCTCAGTCAGTACCTTCGTGGTTTCCTGGAAGGACGCGGCGGACAGGAAGGAGTTTGTAGCCAGGGAAGCCTTGGTGATACCGAGCATCACCTGCTTGCCTTCTGCCGGCTCAAGACCCTCGGAAATGGCCTTTTCATTCTTGTCCTCAAATTCCAGGATATCCACCATGGTGCCCGGAAGCATATCCGTGTCTCCGTTGTTCTCCACACGAACCTTTTTCAGCATCTGGCGAACGATGACCTCGATGTGCTTATCGTTAATCTCCACGCCCTGGAGACGGTATACACGCTGAACCTCCCGGAGCATGTAGTCCTGAACCGCGTTTACGCCCTTGATCTTCAGAATATCATGGGGGTTCACGCTACCTTCCGTCAGCGCGTCTCCGGCTTCCAGGAACTCTCCGTCCACTGCCTTGATACGGGAACCGTAAGGAATCAGATACGTCTTGGACTCTCCGCTCTCCTCATTGGTCACAATGATTTCGCGTTTCTTCTTTGTATCCTTAATGGTGGCCACACCGGCAATCTCGGTGATAATGGCAAGTCCCTTGGGCTTACGGGCCTCGAAAAGCTCCTCTACACGGGGAAGACCCTGTGTAATATCGCCGCCGGCCACACCGCCCGTATGGAAGGTACGCATGGTAAGCTGGGTACCCGGCTCACCGATGGACTGTGCCGCGATGATACCAACGGTCTCACCTACCTGCACCGGCTCGCCGGTAGCCATGTTGGAACCATAGCACTTCGCGCAGATTCCGATATGGGACTTACAGGTCAGGATTGTACGGATCTTCACCTTATCCAGGATATTTCCGTTCTCGTCCACACCTTCGCTGACAATGCGTGCCGCGCGCTTGGGCGTAATCATATGGTTTGCCTTTACCAGGATCTCGCCCTCTTTGTTCTTTATCGTATAGCAGGAAAATCTTCCGGTAATACGCTCCTGCAGGCTCTCGATCTCCTCTTTGCCGTCGGCAAAGGCCTTCACATACATGCCGGGGATCTCATCCTTGCCCTCGCAGCAGTCCACCTCACGGATAATCAGCTCCTGGGAAACGTCAACCAGACGTCTCGTCAGGTAACCGGAGTCCGCAGTACGCAGAGCCGTATCGGACAGACCCTTACGCGCTCCGTGAGCGGACATGAAGTACTCCAATACATCCAGACCTTCACGGAAGTTTGACTTGATGGGAAGCTCGATGGTGTGTCCCGTCGTATCTGCCATCAGACCCCGCATACCCGCGAGCTGCTTGATCTGCTTATCGGAACCACGGGCTCCGGAGTCCGCCATCATGTAAATGTTGTTGTATTTATCAAGGCCGTCCAGCAGAGCCTTGGTCAGCGTATCGTCCGTCTCCTTCCAGGTCTCCACAACCTCTTTGTAACGCTCCTCTTCCGTGATCAGACCACGCTTATAATTTCTGGTGATCCGGTCAACCGTATCCTGGGCTTCTTTGATCAGCTGCGGCTTCTGGGGCGGAACCGTCATATCGGAAATAGATACCGTCATAGCCGCCCTGGTGGAATATTTGTAGCCCATGGACTTGATGTCGTCCAGCACCTCCGCGGTCTTGGTGGCGCCGTGGGTGTTGATTACCTTTTCCAGGATCTGCTTCAACTGCTTCTTTCCAACGTGGAAATCCACTTCCAGCTTCAGGATGTTCTCCGGGTTACTGCGGTCCACAAAGCCCAGATCCTGGGGCAGGATCTCATTGAAGATGAAGCGTCCAAGGGTAGACTCCACATTTCCGATCAGGGTCGTGGTCTCTCCGTTTTCCACCACTTGAATGCCTTCCGCCTGGAACACTGCCTTTTCCTCGTCAGTGTACTGGGTGTGCAGGGTCTTTGTCACACGGACCTTCATCCGGGTCTGGAGGGTCACTACTTTATTCTCATAGGCGAGAATCGCCTCGTTTACGCTCTTGAAGCACTTGCCTTCTCCCAGAGCCCCCGGTCTTTCCTGGGTCAGATAATAGATTCCAAGCACCATATCCTGGGAAGGAACCGCCACAGGGCCTCCGTCGGAGGGCTTTAAGAGGTTGTTCGGGGACAGCAGCATGAAGCGGCACTCCGCCTGGGCCTCCACGGACAGGGGAAGATGCACAGCCATCTGGTCGCCGTCGAAGTCCGCGTTGAACGCGGTACAAACCAGGGGATGCAGTTTGATGGCCTTACCTTCCACAAGGATCGGCTCGAAAGCCTGAATACCCAGTCTGTGCAGGGTAGGAGCACGGTTCAGCATAACCGGATGCTCTTTAATGACGTCTTCCAGAACGTCCCACACCGCCGGCTCCAGGCGTTCTACCATCTTCTTGGCGTTCTTGATATTATGAGAAGTGCCGTTTGCCACCAGCTCCTTCATAACAAAGGGCTTGAACAGCTCAATGGCCATCTCTTTGGGCAGACCGCACTGATAAATCTTCAGCTCCGGTCCTACAACGATAACGGAACGGCCGGAATAATCCACACGCTTGCCCAGCAGGTTCTGACGGAAGCGGCCGGACTTACCCTTGAGCATGTCGGAAAGAGACTTCAGGGCACGGTTTCCGGGTCCGGTTACCGGACGGCCCCGGCGTCCGTTATCGATGAGGGCGTCCACTGCCTCCTGGAGCATACGCTTCTCATTTCTTACGATAATGTCCGGAGCGCCAAGCTCAAGAAGGCGCTTCAGACGGTTATTGCGGTTGATAATCCTGCGGTACAGGTCATTCAAATCCGAGGTAGCGAAACGGCCGCCGTCCAGCTGCACCATGGGGCGCAGATCCGGCGGAATCACCGGAATCACGGTCATAATCATCCACTCCGGCTTGTTGCCGGATTCACGGAAAGCCTCCACAACCTCCAGTCTCTTGATGATTCTGGCGCGCTTCTGGCCTGTGGACTCCTTCAGTCCCTTCTTTAATTCCGCGGACTCCTTCTCCATGTCGATGGCTTCCAGAAGTTCCTTGATGGACTCTGCTCCCATGCCGACACGGAAACGGTCGCCCCACTTTTCATGGGCGTCCTGATACTCTCTCTCCGTAAGAACCTGCTTATACTGAAGATCCGTATCGCCCTTGTCCAGCACGATATAATTTGCGAAGTACAGAACCTTCTCCAATGTTCTTGGAGACAGATCCAGCATCAGTCCCATTCTGGAAGGGATGCCCTTGAAATACCAGATATGGGAAACCGGAGCCGCCAGCTCGATATGGCCCATACGCTCCCTGCGGACGCTTGACTTAGTAACCTCAACGCCGCAGCGGTCGCAGACCACGCCTTTATAACGGATTTTCTTATACTTTCCGCAGTGGCACTCCCAGTCCTTGCTGGGCCCGAAGATTCTTTCACAGAAAAGACCGTCTTTTTCAGGCTTCAGAGTCCGGTAATTAATGGTTTCCGGCTTTTTTACCTCACCCCTGGACCATTCTCTGATTTTTTCAGGAGAGGCCAGGCCGATTTTAATGGCATCAAAAGTCATTGGTTGATACACTTCATTGGTTGTTGTTTCAGACATTGACGGTTCTCCCTTCCATTATCCTAATCTTCTTCGCTGAGCGCTTCTTCCAGATCCAATAATGCGTCGTCCGGCTCCTCCTCCACATTCACCAGGTCATTTCCATCAAACTCCTGCTTGGAATAACCGTGGGCGCCAAAGGATTCGTCCTCCCTCTGGTATCCTCTGTCGTCGCCTTCGATCACAGAGTGCAGATCCGTGTCACCGTAATCTACGGTTTCCATAATCTCTACCTCGGTGTGATCCTCTTTAAGCACCTTCACATCCAGGCCAAGAGACTGGAGCTCTTTGAGCAGCACCTTAAAGGATTCCGGAATACCGGGCTCCGGTACGTTCTCGCCCTTGATGATGGCCTCGTAAGTCTTTACACGGCCGATCACATCGTCGGACTTCACCGTTAAGATCTCCTGCAGAGTATAGGAAGCGCCATAGGCCTCCAGAGCCCAAACCTCCATCTCTCCGAAACGCTGGCCGCCGAACTGGGCCTTTCCGCCCAGAGGCTGCTGGGTAACGAGAGAGTACGGGCCCGTGGAACGGGCATGGATCTTATCGTCTACCAGATGGTGGAGCTTCAGATAATGCATGTGACCGATGGTAACCGGGCTGTCAAAGTATTCGCCGGTACGGCCGTCTCTCAGGCGCACCTTTCCGTCTCTGGAAATGGGCACGCCCTTCCACAGCTCTCTGTGATCCCGGTTTTCGTACAAATAGTCCAGCACCTCCGGAAGCAGCTCTTCCCCGTGCTTTTCTTTAAATTCATCCCACTCCAGATTCACGTAATCATTCGCCAGATCCAGAGTGTCCATAATGTCGTTCTCATTCGCTCCGTCAAATACCGGCGTGGAGACGTTAAAACCAAGGGCCTTAGCCGCGAGGCTTAAATGGATCTCCAGTACCTGTCCGATATTCATACGGGACGGCACGCCCAGAGGGTTCAGAACAATGTCAAGAGGACGGCCATTGGGCAGGAAGGGCATATCCTCAACGGGCAGCACTCTGGAAACAACACCCTTGTTTCCGTGACGTCCTGCCATCTTGTCGCCCACGGAGATCTTTCTCTTCTGGGCGATGTAGATGCGAACCGCCTCGTTTACGCCCGGAGAGAGCTCGTCTCCGTTCTCTCTGGTAAATACCTTCGCGTCCACCACGATACCGTATTCTCCATGGGGAACCTTCAGGGAAGTATCCCGCACTTCTCTGGCCTTCTCGCCGAAGATCGCCCGCAGCAGCCGCTCCTCCGCGGTCAGCTCTGTCTCGCCCTTTGGCGTTACTTTTCCTACCAGAATATCGCCGGCGCGCACCTCCGCGCCGATGCGGATAATACCGCGCTCATCCAGATCCTTCAGGGCATCGTCGCCGACGCCGGGAACATCTCTGGTGATCTCCTCCGGCCCGAGCTTGGTATCTCTGGCCTCCGCCTCATATTCCTCGATATGAACCGACGTATAAACGTCGTCCATAACCAGACGCTCGCTTAACAGTACGGCGTCCTCGTAGTTGTAGCCCTCCCAGGTCATGAATCCGATCAGCGGGTTCTTACCCAGGGCAATCTCTCCGTTTGCCGTAGAAGGTCCGTCGGCAATCACATCGCCTGCCTTCACCCGGTCGCCCTTAAAGCAGATGGGCTTCTGGTTATAGCAGTTGCTCTGGTTGCTTCGGGCAAACTTTGTCAGATGGTACTCATCTCTGGTACCGTCGTCGTTCTTTATGGTAATGGACTTGGAGGTAGAGCGCTCCACCACACCGTCCTTTTTCGCCACAATGCAGACACCGGAGTCCACCGCCGTCTTCTCTTCCATACCGGTTCCCACCACAGGAGCCTCTGTGGTCAGAAGGGGAACGGCCTGACGCTGCATGTTGGAACCCATCAGGGCCCGGTTCGCGTCGTCGTTCTGCAGGAAGGGAATCAGCGCCGTCGCCACGGAGAACACCATCTTCGGAGACACGTCCATGTAGTCAAACATGGAGCGCTCATACTCCTGGGTCTCCTCTCTGTAACGACCGGACACGTTCTTATTGATGAAATGTCCTTCCTCGTCCAGAGGCGTGTTCGCCTGCGCTACGTGGTAATTATCCTCTTCGTCCGCCGTCATATAAACAACCTCGTCCGTAACCCTGGGATTCTTGGGATCGGACTTGTCGATCTTGCGGTACGGCGCCTCCACAAAACCGTATTCGTTAATTCTGGCATAGCATGCCAGAGAGTTGATCAGACCGATGTTGGGTCCTTCAGGCGTCTCGATGGGGCACATTCTTCCATAATGGGAATAATGTACGTCACGCACCTCAAATCCGGCGCGGTCTCTGGAAAGACCGCCGGGACCTAAGGCAGACAGACGTCTCTTATGGGTCAGCTCGCCCAGCGGGTTATTCTGATCCATGAACTGAGACAGCTGGGAGGAGCCGAAGAACTCCTTCACCGCGGCCGTCACCGGCTTAATGTTAATCAGCGACTGGGGAGAAATCCCTTCCAGGTCCTGGGTGGTCATACGCTCCCGCACAACACGTTCCAGTCTGGACAGACCAATCCGGTACTGGTTCTGCAAAAGCTCTCCCACGGCGCGGATACGGCGGTTGCCCAGATGGTCGATATCGTCGTCGTTTCCGATGCCGTATTCCAGATGCATATTGTAATTGATGGAGGCGATGATATCCTCCTTCGTGATATGCTTCGGAATCAGCTCGTGAAGATTCTTGCGCACAGCCGCCTTGATCTCCTCCTGGCTGCTGTTTTCTTCCAGTATTTTTTTCAAAGCCGGATAGTATACTAACTCTGTAACGCCAGCTTCCTTCGGGTCAAAATCCACATAAGCCGCAAGGTCAACCATCATGCTGGAAAGGACCTTTACCTTGCGCTCCTCTGCCTGAATCCAGACATAGGGCACCGCGGCGTTCTGAATCTTGTCCGCCAACTCACGGTCCGCCTCGGTTCCCGCTTCCGCGAGAATCTCTCCGGTAGTGGCGTCCACTACGTCCTCCGCAAGCACTTTGCCGTTGATGCGGTTGCGCAGCATCAGCTTTTTGTTGAACTTATAGCGTCCCACCTTGGCCAGGTCATATCTTCTGGGGTCAAAAAACATGCTCGTGATCAGGCTTTCCGCGCTGTCCACCGCCAGCGGCTCGCCGGGTCGGATCTTTTTGTAGAGCTCCAGGAGACCTTCCTGGTAGTTCTCCGCGGTATCCTTCTGAAGGCTGGCAAGAATCTTGGGTTCTTCCCCAAACAGATCGATAATCTCTGCGTTCGTGCCAAAGCCCAGAGCACGGATCAATACCGTGATCGGCACCTTCCTTGTCCTGTCAACGCGCACATAAAAAATGTCATTGGAGTCTGTCTCATATTCCAGCCATGCACCGCGGTTGGGAATTACCGTACAGGAATACAGCTTCTTTCCGAGCTTGTCATGGGCAATCGCGTAATAGATACCCGGAGAACGAACAAGCTGGCTGACGATAACACGCTCGGCGCCATTGATTACAAAGGTGCCGGTGGCCGTCATAAGCGGAAGGTCCCCCATGAAGATCTCATGTTCGTTGATCTCATCGTTTTCTTTATTATGAAGTCTGACTCTTACCTTCAGGGGAGCCGCATATGTCGCATCCCGCTCCTTGCACTCTTCGATGGAATACTTCACATCGTCTTCACACAAGGTAAAATCCACGAATTCCAGGCTCAGCTTTCCGCTGTAGTCCGCAATCGGCGAGATGTCGTCAAAGACTTCGCGCAGGCCTTCATCCAGAAACCACTGATAGGAGTCCTTTTGAACCTCGATGAGGTTCGGCATTTCCAGTACCTCTTTTTGTCTGGAATAACTCATACGGAAGCTTTTGCCGCTCTTGACCGGTCGTATTCTGTTTTTCTCCATTGACATTTCACCCCTGTTCTTTTTCTATAAATCTGCAGCCTCCCGGCTGTCAATCGTAACTGCTCAATCGAATCACAGTTACGCCGCAAAGACCCTTTCCGCCTGTATCTTCCGCCAGCCGCGCTAAACAGCCGCCCGGCAGCCCCGGCCTCAGAATCTTCGCACTCTTGAAGCACTTTCCTACAGTCTGCGCAGCATGTGCGCAGGCCTGCTGAACAGTTACGCCAAACTCATATAAATATGCGCAGGCACTTTTGGGCATACTTATGCCTTGGTCATAAGCTTGCACAATAGTGCATTTTTCATAATAGCACAAGTCTTTTTTTTCGTCAAGAGCTTTTTTCCAACAAAAAAAACCCCGCACATGCATCTTCTGCACTGCGGGGTTGGATCAGCGATCTTTATTTCAGAGTAACCTTTGCGCCTTCTGCTTCCAGCTTGGTCTTCAGTTCCTCTGCCTCTGCCTTGGAAACAGCCTCCTTCAGTACCTTCGGAGCGCCGTCTACTACGTCCTTGGCTTCCTTCAGGCCCAGGCCGGTAGCCTCACGAACAACCTTGATAACCTTAACCTTGTTCGGGCCAACCTCGGTGAGCTCTACATCGAACTCATCCTTCTCCTCAGCTGCCTCAGCGGCGCCAGCGCCTGCTGCTGCAACAACAACGCCTGCTGCTGCGGATACGCCAAACTCCTCCTCGCAAGCCTTTACCAGCTCATTCAGTTCCAGTACGGATAACTCTTTAATTGCTTCAATAAATTCAGCAGTTGTCAGCTTTGCCATTTTTATTTCCTCCTATACATTGAAATCTGCCGCAGCTCTATGCTGCTCTTTTTTCGGATTTTAAGCCGCCTGTACGGCTTCTCTCCAATAACGCTTTCTGCTTACGCCTCTGCCTTTTCCGCGATCTGATTGATAACGCGGGCGAAGTTCGCGATGGGGGACTTCATGCTTCCAAGCAGTCTGCCAAGCAGCTCCTCTCTGGACGGGATCGCAGCCAGTGCGTTTACTCCTGCCTCATCATAGTAGTTTCCTTCCACAACGCCGGCGATGAGCTTCAGTGTCTTCACATCCTTCGCGTACTTCGCGAGAATTCTTGCCGGAGCCGTCGCATCGTCCTTGGAAACCGCAAGAACATTCGGGCCTTCCAGATGCTTGCACAGTTCCTCGCAGGGAGTGCCTTTGAAAGCAAAGTTCATCATCGTGTTCTTATAAACCTTGTAATGAACACCTGCTTCTCTCATTTCCTTACGAAGCGCAGTATCCTGCTCTACGGTAATTCCGCTGTAGGCTGCCAGATATACAGACTGCGCATCCTGGATGCTCTCACTGATTTCAGCCACAACTGACTTTTTCGCTTCAATCTTTGCCATGAATGGTGCCACCTCCTTATAGAATCGTGTACCGCCAAAAAAATCCTCTCTGCCAGGAGCAGAGAGGATCTAAGTCATTCTAAATCAGAATAAACTTTCCTCGGCAGGCGTTGAAACCTTATGCCTTACGGCACCTGCTGTCTTCGGCAGTTTTCCGAAAGAGAATATATCACAGGTTTTCGCCTTTTGTCAACTGTTTTTTTTTACAATTCAGCCTTTCTGAACCGTAACTGCAAAAATCCATTTGAAATCGCCTTCGGCGCTAGGATTTTTGCGCTTCAGAATTCCATTCTTACGGTCTGCGCAGTATATTCGCAGGTCTGGGCCGAACTGTTACGTTTTTTCAACTTTAAACGGAAAGACGGTGCAGGAGCCGGTCATAGTGGTAAACCTCCCCGGAAAGAACCTCCTCCGGAAGCACTTGGGTCTCATTGATCTCCCTCACCATGTTTCTCAGCATCTCTCTGGTAAAGGGAATGGTATCCGGAACAATGATGCACTCATGTACGCTGCTTGGCAGAATGTAGAAGCTTTCTCCCAGCTTCTCTCCCACGCTTTCCAAAATATGGTCGTACAAAATGCATGCCGCTCCGAACATTTTCAGTCTATTTGAGAGAATATACATTGGAAAGAAATCTGTGCTGTCCCTCAGAATCGCCTGCTCCTGATGTTCACTGAATAACTCCTCCATAGACTGGAAGCACCACGGAAGCAGCCTGGCCGTATTTTCCCTGGCGCATTCAAAAAGCTCCTCTTCTGTAATTTCCCAAAGCTCCAGGTGCGAACGGTATACCTGAATAGTCCCTTTTCCTATGGTATCGTCCTCCAATAAATAACAGCAGACTGCCGCCAGATCCAAATAGGAAAAGTAAGGGACTCTTTTTAGGAATTCCCGGTTTTTCTCAAAATTAATCAGCTTGCAAATGATCCTTCCGCTGACATTGGAAAAGTCCTTATAAAAGTCTGTTTCCTTTCCCTCGGGCACACGGTTGTTCTTATATCCCGCCAGAATATCCGCCAGGATCTCCGGCACAGACATTCCAAGCCGGTAGGCATCGTAGTAGGTATTTAAATAGATGGTGGGGGAAAGACTCCGGCCCTCTTCGAGAATGAGAAGGCCATCTCTGGAAATGGCGTTGTTCTTTTGGATGTGATGCAGCTCTACACGCGTGTTTTCTCCCAGCCGTTCCTGGACTTTTTTCTGAATGTATTGGAGAAACTCTTTGTAGTTCAATCAGTCTTCCTCTTTCTTTTTTATTCGCGGAAAACGGATGCGAACATATTGGGATTCATCGCGCTCTGTAAAGAAAGGGTACCACAGTCCTCCTTCTTTTTCAAGAAAAACCGTCCGACGCTTTCCGTCATCAGACGCCCCCCACAAAAGCTGACGCGCCGGCACAAAATGCCGGCGCGTCCCTGGCTTTTCAAGGCCGTATTTCATTTTACGTCCACCGCAGCGTATACGCTCCGCTGGTAGCGGAATTATTCTGATACCGGTAAACCCGGATGTAGAACATGCCTCTTATTTTCTTTCCGCTGCTGAAAGAAAACCGCTTCGCCCAATCTCCTGTGCTCACATAGGTTTTATTAAATCTAAGCCGCGGGGAATAGACCTGAACCGCGATTTTGCCGCCGTTGTTCAGCGAATCAAAATACAGGGCAATGGAAGAACGGTTCACGACGCGGATCTTATACCAGTCGGATTTGCTGCCGGATTCTCCCGCTGTCAGGATTCCGTTGCGGTTCGCGTTCTCCGCGATCGTCTTGGACTTTGAACGGGTGCTTCCGCTGTTTTCACTTACCGAAGTAAACTTATACTTAATGTAGCATCCGCTGCTGCCCTTCATGGCGATGTAATACGTTCCCTTTTTCACCCCGTAATATACGGCGTAATTATTCTTTTTGGAAGTGGGACGCCAGTATTTGTCAACAGCCTTTCCCCTGGAATTATACAGGCCCACGCTGGCCTTTGCCGTGGCGCCGCTGGACAGTCTCCGATACGCCTGAATGGACAGGCAGCCGGACCTCTTTACATTGATGCGGAAATAATTTGTGCCGGAGAACCTGCCGTAGGTCCTCCCCTCCTTCATGCCCTTATATGTCGCCGCCTGGACGCCCATTCCCATGAGCATGGCCAGAAGCAGCCCGCATACCAGGACCAGAAGACCTTTTCTTAAAAAGCTTCTTTCTGTTTTCATACACACCTCTCCTTTTGCCGGCGGCCCCTCTGCGCCGCCCACAGCCTTCGCGCCTCTGCCGGAAGCGCGGATACCTTTTTCCTGATTCATTTGCCTGGAGCAAAACAGGACAGACCGGCAGTCTGTCCTGTTCTTTGCACGATACACCCCGCAAGCGGCTGCAAAGCTCCCACGAGCAGGCATCTGCCGGGCAGCGGGAAATCCGCAAGGCCCTTCTTTATACACGAGACAGGTATTCGCCTGTTCTTGTATCGATTTTGATTTTATCGCCGATCTCCACAAACAGCGGTACGTTTACACTGGCTCCGGTCTCAACGGTGGCCGGCTTGTTCGCGCCGGTGGCGGTGTCGCCCTTAAAGCCGGGCTCTGTCTCCGTAACCTCAAGCTCAACAAACAGCGGCGGCTCGATGGCGAATACGTTTCCATTGTAGGAACATACCTTAACCATCTCGTTATCCTTTACGAACTTCAGGGAATCGCCGATGGTGTCGCTGTTCAGCGCGATCTGATCGTAGGTCTCCACATTCATGAAATAATACAGGTCGCCATCGTTATACAGATACTGCATATCTACACGATCAATACGGGCTGTCGGGAACTTCTCCGTAGGGCGGAAGGTTTTCTCCACAACGCCGCCATTGATAATATTTTTTAACTTTGTTCTGACGAAAGCGGCGCCCTTTCCGGGTTTTACATGCTGAAATTCGATAATCTGGTAAACGTTTCCTTCAATTTCAAGCGTAATGCCGTTTCTAAAATCACCTGCTGATATCATTGATTTTCCTCCTTAATTTTGCCTGCACAGGAATCAGCATTTCCTATCTTCTTCCTTATTCACCTATATTTTATAATAGATTGCCATATATTTCAACACTTTTTTAGCCAAGGGACTTTTTGTAAAAATACAGGACAATCTTTTCCAGACGCCGTTTCAGGACGATCTGGATTTCCTCCTTAGGATGAATGGGTTTCACGAGAATCGTATGCATCCCCGCTTTTTTCGCTCCCCATACGTCCGTAAAGAGCTGATCGCCCACAAACAGGCAGTTTTTGGGCGTGCATCCTAAAAGCTCCATCCCTTTCCGATACCCGGCCGGCGAGGGCTTGTGCGCATTCTCCACGAAAACCGCTTCCGCCGCCTCCGCAAAGGGCTGCACCCTGGGACGCTGGTTGTTTGAAATCAGGCAGTATTTCATTCCGATGTCCCTCAAATCCGCGAAAAGAGCCAAGGCACGCCTGTCAGCGGGCGCGCCGTGAGGAACCAGTGTATTGTCCACATCAAAGAGCACGCCCCGGTAGCCCTTATCATAAAGCGCCTGAAAATCAATCACATAAGCAGAATCCAGATATTCATCCGGGTAAAAGCATTCCAGCATCGTTCTAATCCTCCATCCAGGCCTTCAGGTCGTCAAACTGCGCTTCCATCCGTTCCCGGCCGTGACGGTAAAATTCCATCAGCCGCTCCGGGTCCCGCTCGGTCCGGGAGACCGTTTTTTCCAGCGGACGAATCACAAAGACTTTTCCCTCATCCTCCCACTTTTCGATGGCGGACACTACCCGGTTATACCGGACCGGCCGCAGGCAGATCGCCTTCGCAAGCTCCGGATAGCCCCGCAGGGTTGTCTGGTAAAAGGCGGCGGTTTTCCTGGAAATTGCTTTCCGGTAGCCTCTGTTTCGCGTAAGCACGATCACGTTTTTCCGGCTTCCGGATTTCAGCGCGTGAACAATGGGAACCGAATCCGTCAAGCCGCCGTCCAGATACGGAACGCCGTCGATCTCCACCATCGGAGACATCAGCGGAAGACTGCAGGACGCCCGGCAGATCCGCATCAGGCGCGCGCGCTTTGCGTCCCCTCCATCGTCCGAAGCTTTTACTGAGAAGTATTTCGCTTTGCCAGTCAGACAGTTGGTGGCTACGATTTCGCAGGTGATCGGAGACCGAAAGAAGGTATCGAAGTCGAAAGGATGCCGGTAGTGGGGATCTTCTTCGAAAAGCAGATCCATATCAAACAGGCTGCGGTTTCGAATCAGGCTGCGGAAACTAATCAGGCTTCCATCGTCTTTTCCCACCCGGATGATGCAGTCTCTAGTCCGTCCCGGCTGTTTTGAAATATAATCCACCGCGTTGCAGCTTCCGGCAGACACACCGATCACATGGTCAAGATAATAGTCTTTTTCCATCAGAACATCCAGAACGCCGGCCGTAAATACGCCGCGGACGGCTCCGCCTTCCAGTATCATCGTTCCTTTTTGCATAGTTCCACCTCTTCAAGCTGTATGTCATAACGTGATTCTTGATGCTCTTCAGTATATTACAAATTTCCGATTCCCACAACCAGTTTTTTCTTCCAGATCATTTCCCTTATTCTACAGGCTGCGCAGGAGTTCGCTGAAGCTGTGTGACAGGCGGATTTTTCCGATATGACAGACATCACCTGTCATGGTCACCTTCATGTCCTCGTCAATCTCCACTTCCAGAACGCCGCCGGGCATATGTACAAACATTTTTTCGTCCGTCAGGCCCATTTTCCATGCCACGCCGGCCGCCGCGCAGGCACCGCTTCCGGAAGCCAGGGTATAACCCGCGCCCCGCTCGAAAATCTCAATCTCGATATTGTTCCGGTCGATGACCTTCATGATCTGGGTGTTCACCCTTTGGGGAAAATACGGCGCGGACTCGGAAAACCAGCCGATCCGGCACACCTGATCCTTTGAAATGTTCAGCATGGGAATCACGCAATGGGGATTGCCAATGCTGACGCAGGAAACCAGGTAATTCACATGATTGAATTCCATTTCCTCATTGATCACTTCCCGCCTTGGGCCGGTGACGGGAATTTCATCGCTCCAGAACGAAAGCTTTCCCATGGAAATCTTCAGCTTGCTGCCCTCCTCATTTAAGTAGGTGGCCTCCACCTCCCCTCCCACCGTACGAAAGCAGATATGGGTTTTCTGCACATAATCCGCGTCTTTCAGATATTTCGCGAAAATCCGCACGCCGTTTCCGCTTTTTTCCGCCTCGGTGCCGTCCGGGTTATAGATCCGGACCAGCATCCCTTCTTCGGTGAAAATAGGGCCTTCCATAATTCCGTCGGAGCCCACGCCGAAATTCCGGTTGCAAATCCGCTTAATATTTTCCGGATTCAGCTTCAGCTCGTTTTTGTTCGGGTCAAACACCAGGTAATCGTTTCCCAGTCCGTAATAGCGTTCCAGTTCCACATTCATAGCAATCCTCCTCTATTCCAAATATCCCGCAGCAGTTTTCAGCCACGCCAAACCGCTGCCGCCCGTTGATTCAGTTAAAGAAAGCTCTCCGGTTCAAATCCGTCCCAGTTCAAATGTTCTGCCAGGATCTCCAGGTTTTCCTCGGAGTGTTCCACCTCCCTGGAGTAAATGCGGGCCGTATCGATCCGGTCTTCCAGAGTAAACGTTCCTTTTTCCATAAACCGGACCATATCCATATCCTGTATCATCCGGAAGCTCAGGGCCGCGTACATCACATGACAGGCAAAGCTGCTGTCGTATACGGTCTGCATCTGATAACGGAAAATGAAATAGACCAGCAGATGCTCATATTCAAATTCTCTGTGGCGGATAAAATCCAGAAACCTTTCCCGCCACTGAACATATTTTGCTCCCCGGTCCGGGCCGGAAAACGCTTTTTTTACCTGTTTCAGAGACCTTTCCCATTCCTCATCCAGAACCTCCAGACTCCCGTAAATCGCAAGCCTGCGGTCGAACTCTTCTATCTGCCTCTTCCGGGAATCCGCAAAATCCTCCGCTTTTTCCGGCTGCTTCGCGGCTTCTGGCTCCAAAACCGGGCCTTCTCCATCTCCGCCGGAAATCTTCTCTTCCTCCGCGGCCTTTGCCGGGAAACAATCGGATGTCCACGCTCCGGGCTTGTCGCGCGAAATGGCGCCGGCGATCTTCTCCGTCTCTCCCCGGTTTATGTGCTCCTGCACCTCCCCGGCAAAGCGAAGGGCCTGCACCAGCCGGCTTGAAACCGGACGGCTTCGCTCCTCCAAAATAGCAATCACATGATCCCTGGCCTGTTCCACAGCCCGGTACCATGCCGCCCCGTCAGGATCGGCGGTATCCTCCTCTTCCGTCCCTTCCAAAACAATCTCTTCCCAGGAAAAAGGCTTTTCTCCGGAGAAAATCAACCGCCCCACCTCCTCGCAGGAGAGGGCCATGCTCTTTTCCAGAACATCCCCATATTCAATGGAAAAACGGGGATATTCCGTGCAGACTTCACTGAGGGCCTCCTCCCCCAGTCCGATGCAGATATCGCAGAGATTTTCCTCATTCAAGAAAGGGCAGCGCCCGTTCTCCGTCAGGAGCAGTCCGCCATCCTCACCCTTCCTCATAAACCGGCGCAGGCGTTCCCCAAGAACGCCCTCCACCGTCTCATAGTAAGCCGCCGTATCCTCGTCAACATCCACTTCCCAGCCCACGCAGCAGCTATGTCTGCAGGCCCCTGCCAGGCAGGTGAACTCTTTATAATATGACGGTACGCGAAGTTTCATTCCAAACGTTTCCTTTCCCTATTTCAAAGCCTGGCGCCCTTTCTGTCACCTGCGCGGCAGCCGTTTTCATAAACCACTGTTACCATTCACGGCCCTTCGGTCCGTGAACAGCAGCATCGCGGATTCATTCTCATGGAACAATCTCGGATAAAGGATGGCCATGAAGTCCGTATGTTTATCATACCACATGAGACGGCTGCCTGTATAGCGTTTTCGCTTCTTTATCGTCTGTCATAGTCAAAAACCTCGCGGCTTTCTACACTCCGTTTCGGTCGGCGCTAAACGTGTGCCACCGGCACACAGCACCGTCAAATGGACATGCAAGCATGTCCGCTTGGCTGGCTTTGCTAATTCAGCAGATTTGCCATTTCCCTCATATAGAAAGGAATATCCAATGCCTGTGGACAATGCGCTGTACAGTTTCCGCAGCCAATACAAGCCGCGGGCATTTTTTCTTCTGGTAATGCCTTCAAACGGAACAGCCGCCATGTTGCCATATCGCTGTTTCCAAGCGCTGCGGCTTCATCGCGATAGTCATTGTAAGCAGACAGGAGCGAAGGTATATCCAATCCCTGCGGGCAATTATCGCAGCAATACCGGCAGCCGGTACAGGGAACTGCTATCTTTTTGCGGAGCATATTGCTGATTTTTTCTAACTTTGACAATTCTTCGTCGGTCAACGGATAGTCTAAAGCCGCAGTGTTTACGTTTTCTTCTGTCTGCCGCATATCGGACATACCGCTTAAAACTACAGCTACACCCGGCAGATTCATCACAAATCGAAGTGCCCATGCAGCCGGGGAAATACCTTTTTTGGGGAGAAGCCGCAAACATTCTTCGGGTAAATTTGCCAGCATACCGCCGTGGACAGGCTCCATAACCATAACAGGAATGCCCTGCTCTTTCAAAATTTCATATTGCTGCTTTGCGGTTCCCTGATACCAGTCATAGTAATTCAACTGAATCTGCACAAAATCCCAGCAGTTATATTTGAGCAGTTCCCGCAGACAGTCCGGTGTACCGTGGAATGAAAATCCTAAATATTTGATTTTCCCCATGCGCTTCTGTTCTTGAAAATAGGGGATACAGCCGCATACCTTGTAATCTCTGGCTGTTAAGTCGGTTATTCCATGCAGCAAATAGAAGTCGATATATTCTGTTTGGAGCCGGTTCACCTGTTCCGAGAACTGGGCTTTGTAATCGGGATTTGCCTGTACATTGAATTTATCCGCTATATAGAAGCTATCCCGTGGATATTTCGAAAGTGCCCGTCCCAAAACCACTTCGGATTTGCCGCCGTGATAAATGTAAGCCGTGTCATAATAGTTTACGCCATGTGTCATACAATAGTCGATTACTTCTTGCGCTTTTGGTTCGTCAATGGGGCCGGCGAATCCCGGTTCTGTCTGCGGCAATCGCATAGCACCCAATCCCAGTTTGGAAAGTTTTACATTGTCTTTGATTATCTCGTATCTCATATTCTTAGCGTGTCCTCCCATTTAAATATAATTGAATGTTCATTTATTAATATTTTTAAAAAGAAAGCACCCACGGGTGCCTCTTTTTTAACGTTTGATTGCGTCCCAACACATTTGAAAAACAACTTCAAAATCCACATCAGGGAGCATGGATTTTTCCTTTCGCCACTCCTTAAAAATCTGCTGAATAGGATAATAGCAAAAGCTGATCAGAAGAGCCGGGGAAGTTTGCTTTAAGATCCCCTCCTGTACTCCGCGCTGAAAAATGTTGATTGTATTTTGGTTATACTGTTCAAGTTCTTCTATCATTTCATCTGTCGCCATAGGTGAGTTACACGCCTGTTCAATGAACAGAAATTCGTCTGTATATTCTTTCATATAGCGAAGCAGATTCTTACAGAGTTTTCTGACTGCCTCCTGTACATTCTCCTGTGGACAAAGATTCTTGCCGCATTCCTCTATCATTTGCTTTTTCACGTCCAGATAGACTTTGCGGAACATATCTTCCTTGTTATCGTAGTAGACATAAAGGGTCGCTGCAGATAGCCCGGTGGCTTTCGCTATCTTTGACATAGATATATTGGCAAAACCGATCTCATTGATTAGTCCTATAATCGCTTTGGTAATTGCCGCTTTCTTGTTTTCATCTTTCATTCTCATACGGTTATTATAACCGAACGTTTATTTTAATTCAATAGAGAATATTCGCCCCTTTACCGGACGGCGCGGCGGTTTTCATCTCATTATCTGGTCGCCGCGGCGGCAGCCCGGCGGATTTCCGGAAGCACCGGCTCTGTGCGGGAATTGCTCATGTCCCGGTTCTCCACAACCAGGACGCGGCTGCCCGGCTTCAGGATCACCGCGTGCCTTTCTCCCTGCTCAACCACGCACATCTCCGTCTCCGACAGCTTGCGGATGGCGTAATCCTCCGCCTGCTGCCCTTCCCTGGAGGTCACAAGCCACCCTTCTCCTTCCTGAAGAAGAAACGCCTCCTCCGATGTCTCATGAATGCCCCAGGCTCCGAAAGCCTCGATTCCATTCACGCCTCCATCGTAGGTGTGCGTGGCAATTCTCCAATCGGTGCTGTTGTGCATTACCGTAAAGCTCTGGGTGACTCCCAAATCATATGTCAGCATAAATGCTCCTCCTATAATCCGATACTCCTGCATGCCTCCAGGAACCAGCGAATCTGCTGGTCCGGCACATTTTTATCAATCCCCACACAGGAGACGGAAATATTTTTTCCATTTTCCTGGCCGTCCCTTGCCAGGGCTTCCACTTCCCGGCGGATTTCTTCTTCCGAAGCGCTCATCAGGCGCACCGGGCTGTAGCGGGCGTTCAAAAAGACGCCCGGCAGTCTGCCGCGCACCGCGGCAAGATCCGAAAAGGCTCCCACCTCCGCGAATACCAGACCTTTCAGCTTACTGTAGCCCTCTGCCACGTGCTCCATGGTTTTTCCGCAGTGATGCACGCCGAAGTCCCCGAAAGCGTCCGCCAGCTTCTGATCATATTTCAAGAGAAAGTTCTCATAAATCTCATTGGAAACCATCTCCACAGAACAGTTGGAGGTCAGGTACACCTCCGGCATCGTCTGCCGCACAATGGCCGTGACACCGCCGGAAATATCGCCGGACAAAGCCTTGAACCGCTTTCCCACATCGATGGACAGCTTTGTAATCTCGTCAAGAAGGCCGTCCACCTCCTCCGGAGCCGTGTAATAGGCTACCATCACATCCTGGCCCATAATGTCCATGGCAATGTTCTGGATCCCCATAAGGTTCACGTAGGTTTCCACCCGGCCGTACGTTTCTTTCAGATAATCGATCTGCTTCTGGGTCCTGGCCCAGACCGGGCTTTTGTCCAGATCCGGCGCCTTCAGGTCTTCGATGGAATCCTCATCCCGGTTCATGCAGATGACCTGGGGCGAATTATCCGGCTCATACCGGATTTCACAGCCCATGAGTTCAGACAAAAGATAGCCTGCCGCCAGAAGGTCCGTTCCCAGAAGGGGACGCTTCCTGGGATCTTTCTCGCCAAGACCGTATTCCCCGAACCGTTCATAGAGGGTTCTGCGCATTTTCACGTCACAGTCCATCCGGTATTCGGGATCGTCAAAAAATTCCTGTGTAAAATCTACGCCGGCGTTCTCATGCCACCAGCTTGGATGAAAAGTAATATCGTATTTCATAAGGAACGCTCCTCCATCTCGTGCAGGCGCCGGTACAGCTCCTCCTGTTCTTCCACGGTTTTGCAGTAAGTTACCGCGATCAGCTTCTGATTCGGCCTCCACAGCTTCTCAAAGGCCGCGAAACTGTTTTCCAGATTTCCCACCGCCCTGGCATTCAGCACAATCCCGGTTCCCGCGAAAGCGTCGGCAAAGGCTTCCGGATTGTTTGGCTTGGGGTCCGTCTCGATGGTAAAGGCTCCGTCCGCTCCTTTGATATTCCGGTACCCTTTAACCATATTGATCTTCTGCTCCCATACGCCGCAGGAATGGTACACGAAGCCGCCGAAATCCTCCGCCAGTTCTTCGTCGATATCCCTAAAAAGCTCCACGTAATCGTCTTCCTGAAGCATAATCGAAGTGTCGTTGCTCAGTCCCAGGCCGGTAAATACCCGGCTGCTGGCGAACCCGTGTCCGGGGCTTGCCAGGGCGTCTCCGATCAGATTTTTCTGCTGTACCAGAAACTCCTTCAGAAGATCGGCACAGAGCTTCGCCGCTTTCTTTATCCCTTCCGGATCGTCGTAGACTTCCAGGAAGAGATCTGTCACCGGCAGAAGATACGTCAGCATATTCAGCGGCGACTGGAGATCGCTGAAGGATACCGGAATTTTTCCCTTGGTCTTGTCCATGAAGTACTCGATCATTTCCAGATTGTACTTTCCCTCCGGCGTCTGGGCAATCGGCACAAAATCCGCGTCCAGAATTTCCTGCGCGCTGGAAAATTTCGGTTTTACACTGGGCGCCTGTTCCGGAAGCCATTCGTAAGCGCTTCCAAAACAGGACGCAATATAGCCGATCCCGTACCATGGCTCCAAAAAATTCGCGATATCCGCCTTATAGGCCATGCTGGCCTTCAAAGCGCCAAGCTGCAGCGCCAGAGATTCCTTATAATCCCGGCATTTATCGTAAAATACACCGTTCGCGCGGACTCTGCGGTAAACCAGAAGCCCCCGGTCCCCTGCGGCGAATCTTTGGTTCTTTTCCAGCATTGCCGCTTCATACTCCGCATAAGCGTCCAGATCGAAATTCTCCGGCGCCACCGGCGCCACTTCCGTTCCCTGGGAATCCCGAAGCGATGTATCAAACTTTACCTCTCCCATTTTTCCTCCTCCTGACGCATTCCATGCGTCTGCCTCTTTCCAGCCTTTTCCATTGTATAATTATATTTGCGATTGCGCAAGATAAAAATTTCAATTTTATTAATTTTTTGTTACAATACAGACAAAATCTATTTATGGCCTGCGCAGCATGTGCGCAGACCATAAATACTTTCCTTCCGTTATCCTTTAATCCCCGTGGAGGCGATTCCTTCCACCAGATATTTCTGCATTGTTAGAAAAATAAGAAAAATCGGTATCAGCGACAGGGTTGCCATGGCAAACATCGCGCCCCAGTCAGACCCCACCGTCGGATCGGAGAACATCTTGAGCGCATAGCTCACCGGATACTGCATGGGGTCGCTTATGTAAATCAGCGGGGAAAGGAAATCATCCCAGCGCCACATAAACGAGAAAATCGCGCTGGTAACCAGAGCCGGCTTCACCAGGGGGAGGATGATTTTCAGGAAAATACCGTAAATGCTGCAGCCGTCCACTCTGGCGGCCTCGTCCAAATCCCTGGGAATCCCTTTCATAAACTGAATATTCAAAAAGATGAAAAATCCCTGCCGGACGGCTCCGCCCCATCTTCTCTGTTCTAACGATCAGCGCGTATCCTGCGCGGAAGACATACGAGCAGCCGCTTCACGGCTTATCCGCCGCGCCGGACAGCGCCTCCTGGTTTTCTCACAGGAAGCGGTATACGCCTGCCCCTTCTTCCCTGAAAGAGGCCTCATAAAACACCTTTGCCGCCTTTTCCAGATACGCGCAGTCCTTCGTCCCCGCCGTCTCATAGCAGGAGTGCATGGCAAGCTGGGGCAGACCGATGTCCGCCGTATACATGGGTGTCTGGGTGTTCGCGATATTCCCCAGTGTGGAACCCCCCGGAATATCCGACCGGTTCCGGAATACCTGGAAGGGCACCTCCGCCATTTCGCACAGGCTGCGGAACAGGGCCGCGGATACGCCGTCCGTGGAGTACCTCTGAGAGGCGTTGTATTTCAGGACGATTCCGCCGTTCATTTTCGGCTGGTGGACCGGATCTGCCTTTTCCGGATAATTCGGATGCACCGCATGGGCGTTGTCCGCGGAAAGCAGGAAGCTTCCGGCCAGCTTCTGCCGGTATTCCTCCGGGGAAGATCCGAAGGCCAGGCAGATCCGTTTTAACGTATCCGCCAAAAAGGTAGACGCCGCTCCCTGCTTGGTGCCGCTTCCCACTTCCTCGTTGTCAAATACGCAGTGTACCGCCACACTCTCCCCAGGCCGGCTGTTCAGGAAGCCGGACAGAGAGGCGTACGCGCATTCCAGGTCATCCAGACGGCCGCTGGAGACAAATTCTCCCTCCGGCCCCCATATCCGTCCCGGTTCTCCGTTGTAGACGCACAGGTCCATCCCGTAAATCTGCTCCGGCTCCGCCTGGGCCAGATGGGCGATGGTCTTTCGAAAACCGCCCTTCTGGCCTGCCGGGGCGTACAGCGGCAGCAAATCCTTCTGCACATTCAGGGCCGCTCCCTCGTTCGTTTTGCGGTTCATGTGGATTGCCAGGCTTGGGATCATCAGGAAGGAACTCCCGGTATCCACCAGCCGGTGGCTGATCCGGCCGCCGTCTTCCACCAAAACCCTTCCGGCCACGCCCAGGGGACGGTCAAACCAGGTGCTCCAGATGCCTCCCCCATACGCCTCCACATTCAGGCGGATATAGGGACCTGCCTCCATCTCCGGTTCCTCCTTCACCCGAAAGCAAGGGGAATCGTCATGACTTGCCATGATCTGGAAACCTCCGAAATTTCCCTCCGGGATCTGAAAGGCAATCAGGGCCGACTCATTTCTGGATACAAAATACTTACCGCCCCGGACAAGACTCCAGGGTCTGGATTCTAGCAGTTCCTCATAGCCTCTGCTTTTCAGAAGCTCCTTCATATTTGCCGCCGCGTGAAAGCTGGTGGGGCTTTTTTCGATAAATTCCAGCATTCTCTCCGCTGTCTGTTTCGTTTCCATGCTTTTCTCCTCCTGACATGCCTACACTTTTCATCCGGGCAGCTCCCGGCAAAGCCGGTCTTCGCTCCGGTCGGTGCCGGTCGCATTCCACTGGCGCACAGCACCGCTGTCCGTCGGATGTCCGCCCGTGCAAGCACGGCGTCCACCCTCCGGGTATCGCGCAAAACAGCCGTCCGGCCGTCTGCAAGCAGATGGCCAAACGGCTGTTTTTTACGATTACTTTTAATCCTCAAATGTCTCTTTCAGCTTATCCATAAAGCCTTTTCTCTTGGGCTTTTCTTTCGCTTTTTCTTTTTCCGCCTCTTTTCCAGGCTGACGGTTCAGAGAATTTCCGCTGACGGCATCAAACTCCCGCAGGGCGTCCTTCGCCTCTTCGGAAAGCTTCGTAGGAACCTGCACGACCAGAGTAACATAGTGGTCGCCTCTCACCGCCTTGTTTCTCAGAGACGGAACGCCTTTGCCCTTCAGGCGCACCTTGGTGTCCGTCTGGGTTCCCGGCTTCACCTCGTACAGAACGTCTCCGTCCACTGTGCTGATGCGCACTTCGCCGCCCAGTGCTGCCTGCGCGAAGGTAATGGGCGCCGTAGAAAAGATGTTCATATCCTGCCTCTGGAAAATCGGGTGACGGGCCACACGAACCTCCACCAGAAGATCGCCTCTGGGGCCTCCGTTGATTCCCGGCTCTCCCTTTTCCCGGATGCGGATGCTCTGGCCGTCGTCGATGCCCGCCGGAATCGAAACCGCGATCTTCTTCCTGGAAGAGGTGTAGCCGGTACCGCGGCAGTTGGGGCACTTCTCCTTGATCACCTTTCCAGTGCCGTTGCAGTCCGGACAGGTCTGGACGTTCCGCACCATGCCGAACAGCGACTGCTGGGTATATACCACCTGGCCCTTTCCACCGCATTTCGGGCAGGTCTCCGGGCTTGTGCCCGGCTTCGCGCCGCTTCCGTGGCAGGTGGTACATTCGTCCTTCAGGTTCAGTTCAAGCTGCTTCTCGCAGCCGAAAACCGCTTCCTCAAAGGTGATATTTACGCTGGCGCGCAGGTTCGCGCCCTTCATGGGGCCGTTGTTCGCTCTCCGACTGCTTCTCCCGCCGCCGAACAGGTCTCCGAAAATATCCCCGAAAATATCGCCCATATCCGCACCGTTGAAATCAAAACCGCCGAATCCGCCCCCGGCTCCGCCCTGTTCAAAGGCAGCATGTCCAAACTGATCATACTGTCTTCTCTTCTCCGGGTCACTAAGTACGGCATATGCTTCGGAAGCCTCTTTAAATTTCTTCTCAGCTTCCTTATCACCGGGATTCATGTCCGGGTGATACTTCTTTGCAAGCTGTCTGTATGCCTTTTTAATCGTTGTCTCATCCGCGCCCCTGTCAACGCCGAGGACCTCGTAATAATCACGTTTGCTCTCTGCCATGTTGTTCCCCTTTTTTCCGCACTAAAGCCGCAGGCCGCGTCCCCCTGGGGCACAGGCCTGCAGCCTTTTCTCTAAACCCTTGCCTGACAGGCGCAGGTTTTATACCTCTTTGTAATCTCCGTCTACCACGTCGTCATTGTTCTGGTAGCTCTGGCCTGCGGAGCCGTTGTCCTGACCGCCCGCCGCGGAGCCTGCCGCGCCCTGACTCTGCTCGTATACCTTCGCGAACAGCTTCTGTGCGCTCTCCATCAGCTTATCCTTGGCTGCCTTAATCTCAGCAACCTGGGCGTCCGTCATCTCGTCCGGATTGGATTTCTCAATCAGAGACTTCAGAGCCGCCAGATCTGCCTCTACAGCCGTCTTGTCGTTGGCGTCCAGCTTGTCGCCCACTTCTTCCATGGCCTTTTCCGTCTGGAATACCATAGAATCCGCTTCGTTTCTCGTATCGATGGCTTCCTTGCGCTTCTTATCCTGAGCTTCATACTCCGCGGCTTCCTTTACTGCCTTATCGATCTCAGCCTCGGACATATTGGAGCCGGAAGTAATCGTAATATGCTGTTCCTTGCCAGTACCCAGATCCTTTGCGGATACGTTTACAATACCGTTGGCATCGATATCGAAGGTAACCTCGATCTGCGGAACACCTCTTCTTGCAGGCGGGATTCCATCCAGACGGAACTGTCCGAGAGTCTTGTTGTCCCTTGCGAACTGACGCTCACCCTGTACCACGTGGATATCAACGGCTGTCTGATTATCTGCCGCGGTAGAGAAGATCTGACTCTTCTTCGTGGGGATCGTGGTATTTCTTTCGATCAGTCTCGTAGCTACGCCGCCCATGGTCTCGATGGACAGAGACAGCGGAGTAACATCCAACAGAAGGATATCTCCTGCGCCAGCGTCTCCTGCCAGCTTGCCGCCCTGGATACATGCGCCGATGGCAACACACTCATCCGGGTTCAGGGACTTGCTGGGCTCATGTCCGGTCAGAGATTTTACTTTTTCCTGTACAGCCGGGATACGTGTGGAACCGCCTACCAGCAGTACCTTTCCAAGATCCGCAGCCGTAAGGCCGGCATCCTTCAGGGCTGTATTTACCGGACCCGCGGTCATCTCTACCAGATCATGGGTCAGCTCATCGAACTTCGCCCTGGTCAGGTTCATATCAAAGTGCTTGGGTCCCTCGCTGGTTGCCGTGATAAACGGCAGGTTGATGTTCGTGGTGGTCGCGCTGGAAAGCTCCTTCTTTGCCTTCTCAGCCGCCTCTCTCAGTCTCTGAAGAGCCATCTTATCGTTGGAAAGATCAACGCCTTCCTTGTTCTTGAAATCAGCCAGCATATACTCGGTAAGCTTCTGATCAAAGTCATCACCGCCCAGACGGTTGTTTCCTGCGGTTGCCAGAACCTCGATTACGCCGTCGCCGATCTCGATAATAGAAACATCGAAGGTGCCGCCGCCAAGGTCATATACCATGATCTTCTGCTCTTTTTCATTGTCCAGGCCGTAAGCAAGGGCCGCGGCCGTCGGCTCGTTGATAATACGCTTTACATCCAGTCCGGCGATCTTTCCGGCATCCTTTGTAGCCTG
>DVIQ01000066.1 GCA_018711185.1 Candidatus Limivivens intestinipullorum
CAGTGGTTTGCCTCCGGCTTCCTTCAGACCCCACCTCACGATGACGCCCTTGCCATTAGCTGCACCCTTCCCACTGCCGGGCGGGTCAGGGACTTTCACCCCTTAGAACGTGCGCCCGCCGGGCGCACAAACAGGGCTGCCGAAAAGGGATTTTCCGGCAGCCCCGCACACGCTTTTTTATTGAATGCGAATCAGCTCATATTCTCTGGTTCCCAAACCGATTTTCTGGGCATGGGCCAGGCAAGTCTTATATTCAGAATCCGGCGTCGCGTTTTCAAAGTGGTCGTGATGGTCGCAGAAGCCTTCTCTTCCCATATTGTCGGAAAGCTGGCTGTTTGGCAGGGGCTCCTGGGCAAGGCAGGCATCCGCGCAGGCCTGATCCAGCGCCAGCGGATCAAAAGAAGCGAACATCCCGATATTTGGCAGAATCGGCGCGTCATTCTCCGGATGGCAGTCGCAGTTCGGCGAAATATCCATTACCAGAGAAATATGGAAATTTGGCCGGCCGTCGATTACCGCCTTGGCGTACTCAGCCATCCGGCAGTTTAATTCCTTCACTGCGGCGTCGTTTTTAAAGGAAATCGCGTCGAAATTGCAGGCGCCAAGACATCTTCCGCAGCCTGCGCAGTTGTCGGCGTTCACCTGCATTTTTCCGGTTTCCTCGTTGAATACCAGACCGTTGTTGGCACATTCCCGCAGGCATCGCCGGCATCCCCGGCAGGCATCCGGATTGATGACCGGCTTTCCGTTGGAATGCTGCTCCTTCTTTCCGGCCCGGGAGCCGCATCCCATCCCGATGTTCTTGATGGCTCCACCAAACCCGGTCATTTCATGGCCTTTAAAATGCGTCAGGCTTATGAACACGTCCGCGTCCATAATCGCCCGGCCGATCTTCGCGCTCTTTATGTATTCGCCGCCTTCCACCGGCACCTCAATGTCATCGGTACCCTTCAATCCGTCCCCGATGATAACGGGACATCCCACGGTCAGCGGCGTAAAGCCGTTTTCCCAGGCGCAGTACATATGCTCGATGGCATTTTTCCTGCTGCCTCTGTACAGGGTATTGCAGTCCGTCAGGAAGGGAATGCCGCCTGCCTCCTTCACCACGTCCGCCACCGCCCTGGCGTAGTTCGGACGCAGAAATCCCAGGTTCCCAAGCTCTCCAAAGTGCATCTTGATGGCCACAAACTTCTTGTCCATGTCCAGCTCTTCAATCCCTGCTGCCTTGATCAGCCTCTTTAATTTCGCCGGAAGTCCCTCTCCCAGTTTCGCGCGAAAATCCGCAAAATATACCTTTGCTTTTTCCATATCTTATCCTTTCCTGGTTGCGCAGAGAAAAAGCCAAGCCCTGCCGGGCCGGACGGTTTTTCCTGCTTATTATGCATTTCCATTCTATCACAAAAACAGAGGGAAAGGCAAACGCGGTTTGCGGATTGAATCATCTTCTTGCGTTCTGCGCAGCGTGTATGCAGACCTAGTCTGAACTGTTAGAAAAAATGATGCCAAGCGGATATTCGCTTGGCGGCTTCTCAGAAAAAGCGCACCCTTCCTGAGCAATCACTCTGTGTAAATAGAAGAAGGGGCTTCCCTGATTCATTTAAAAAGGAGACACTAAATTTTATATGAAAATATAAAATAAAACGCAAGTGCATTTCTTAGCTGCACTTGCGTTCCATTTTATAATACATGACCAAAACTTTGATTACCTTTTGCCTATACCCATCCGGGTATACCTCTGAAACATCCGTATCTATGCGGGATTTTTTGCATAAAAAAAGCGGATAGCGGGAATCGAACCCGTCTCTCCAGCTTGGGAAGCTAGCGTTCTACCGATGAACTATATCCGCAACATGGAGCATACGGGACTTGAACCCGTGACCTCCACACTGCCAGTGTGGCGCGCTCCCAACTGCGCTAATGCCCCGTTGGTTAGTATACTACCACACTTTTTCGATTCTTGCAAGTATAAATTTCAAATTTTTCATTTTTTTGTGCGATTCGCAACAATTCAGATCAGGTCTGCGCACGTGCTACGCGGACCGTAAGGACGTGATCCAGGAGTGCAAAATCCATCGCCGACCTGCGTTCGGACAGGGAAGTCTCTGCCTCCCTGTCCGATCACCGCGGCGCGTCCAGCTCACAGCATAGCGGGTCTTCGCTTTGTTCCGATCGGTGCCGGGCGCATGCCGCCGACATGCCGCCCGGCGGAGTCAGCCGGCACTCTCTTTATCAATCTCCTTATCTCTGTAATGATATCCAAAGACAAACTGGTCTTTTCCCTGCTTTTTTGCCTCGTACAACAGGCGGTCCGCGCTGCGGTACAGCTCATCGGTGTATCCCTCTTCCACGGGAATCACGCCAATGCTGCAGGTCACGTTCCCATCCGGAAGCTTGATTCTGGCAATTCCATCTTTGAGTTTCTCCAGATGCGCTTCGATTTCCTCCCTCGGCATAGGCGCATTCACCAGCGCCAGAAACTCATCGCCTCCCAGGCGCCCGATAATTCCGTGGTTTCCAAATGCTTCTGTGAGGCTTTCCGCCACCATAGTCAGAATCTTATCCCCTGCCGGATGGCCGTAGCAGTCGTTGATTTCCTTGAACTGGTCCACATCGATGATCACAAAGCAGCCGGTCTTCTCTTTCTCAGCGAAATCCATATTCGCCAGCAGCTCCTCTCCGATCTAAAAAAACTGCTGCCGTCCGAAAAGTCCCGTCAGCCCGTCCAGCCTGGCCTCATAGTACAAATAGCTGAAATTCTTCTGATACAGAAGAATCGCGATAATTGTCAGAATCGCCAAAGAAATCATTCCCAACAAAAACTGAATCTGCAGATGCATCATATCGTAGGAAACCTCTTCTGAGAGGCGGAGTCCATGGCGATTCATGACACTGTCAAGACGATTGGTAAAGTAAAGCGCGACGCTAAAGGACGCGAACAGCACCGCTGCCAGCATCACGCTCAGCTTTTTCTTATGATTCGCCATCATGGCATTTAGGCGGTCCACCGTCTGTATACGCTCAAAAAACCTTGTAAAGTACGCGGAATTTCGGAAAAGATAGCACAAAAGGAGAATTCCGTCCGCAATCAGCACAAAAAGCAGATAGTCCCAGCGCATCATGTCCGCAAACGTATCGGCAATTCCATAGCCGCTTTCGGGGAACAGAAAGCCCATAAACACGTATACCAGAAATGAGTGAATCGTTCTTCCCAAAGTGGACACCCCAAGAATCCACGCCATAGGATGCCGGCTCTTTTTTGCTCTCCCGTATAAGAGGCCCATGACGAATCCGAACAGCGCTCTGGATCCGATGCTAAGCAGAACGCTCTCCAGCGGACGTCCGCTCCTAGCCGGCGAAAAAAGCGCGTCGCCCACACCCACGTAATACGCCGAGGCTTTCCACATGGAAGCCGCGCCGAAGATGGTTCCCACAAGAGCCGACTCCTTCGGCCCCAGAATACACCCGGTCACCATAACCGGAATATACACAAATGTCAGAGACATCGGTTCAATATGCACATAGCCTAAAAAGGAAAATGACATAAAGAGCTCTAATGCAATCATAATCCAAAGCAGATAACGGTTATACTCCGCTCTTTTTCCTTTCTTCTTCCGTCCGAAAGGAACATACACTTTTCCATCACTCCCATCAGCTTATTCTGAATCTGTTTCGCATATCTCCAAAATGTCTTTTGCCGGAATCCGGGTTCCATCCGTAAACAAAAGTTCCTGAAAGGCCTCGTCCACTCTCTTTAACCGTCCGGTCATCGTTACGCAGGCTCCGCCCTCCTTGCGGCGATCCGGAAGATAATAGATCACCCTGACCTCCGGGCGCAGCCCGATCTTTTTCGCCAGGGCTTTCAGCCGCCGGTCAAGCTCCTCCCGGCCGCTCTCGTCCTGCTCCGGCCTTGGCATTGTCAAACGGGCGGTCTCCCGAATCACATCCCCGTATCCCGAAAGGGCAGCGAAGGGAGAAAACTGCGCCGCCCGCTCCTCCATGGGCATCTGCGGATGGTTCCTCGAGACGTGATGGGGCAGATTCAGCAAATCATCGTAAGATCCCTTCATGCCTTGTGACCTCCAATCTGGCGGTTTCGCTCTCTGGCAGTGGCGCCTTCTTCATAATCTGTTCCGCGCAGGATCGCGTTTCTGCCATATTTCTTCTTGATGTCCAGCATGGCCTTCTGCAGCCGTTTTTCCTTTTCCAGCTTTGCCGCCTCCTGTTTTCGCTCTTCTTCCAAAGCCTTATAATCCGTAAAAAGATCCAGCTGCTCGCAGCTTTCTCTTTGGGCCGCCTGGCTTTCCGGAATCACCCGGGACGCCGTCAGATAAAGACGGCGCACAGACAGTTCCGGATCAACGATCCGGTCGTACAGGGCGGCCGCCGCGTCAATCATCCGTCTGGAAGAAGCCGTATACTGTCCCAGATTTTCCGTGCCGTGGGCATTCTTTGGACCTGTCCGGTCATATCCCACGGTCAGCACAAGCTGGTCCGTCACAAGACAGCGGTCCACCAGATCCAGCGACAGCATATCCGCCATCTCCCGCAGCACCAGTCTGGCCTTTTCGCTTGGATAGGCGCAAGGAAGCACCTGGCCGGAACCGACGCTGTTTGATGCCGGCTTGTAGGCCTTAATATCCGCGATGGTACATGGCTCCCAGCCCCAGGCATGGTCGATGAGCAGCTCCGCGTTAATCCCGAAAAGGCGGTACAAAAGCTCCTCGTTATAATAGTCTGTATCCCTGCCCACGGAACATCGGGCAATGTCTCCCATGGTATAAAGTCCGTGCTCCTCAAGCTTTTTCGCATAGCCCTTGCCCACGCGCCAGAAATCCGTCAGAGGGCGGTGGCTCCAAAGGGCGCGCCGGTAGCTCAGTTCATCCAGCCGCGCGATGCGGACACCGTTTTCGTCCGGCTGCGTATGCTTCGCCACGATGTCCATGGCCACTTTGCTCAGATACAAGTTCGTCCCGATCCCCGCCGTGGCAGTAATTCCCATAGTATTCTGAACGTCCAGAATCATCTTCGCGGCCAGCTCCCTGGCCGAAAGCCGGTAGGCAGCCAGATACCCCGTCACATCCAAAAACACCTCGTCAATGGAGTACACATGAATGTCCTCCGGGGCGATATATTTCAGATACACCTTGTATATCTGCGAACTGACCTCCATATACAAAGCCATCCTGGGCGGGGCCACCAGATAATCCACTGCCAGGGAGGGGGATGCCTTCACTTCCTTGTCCTTCCAGGAAGAGCCGGTAAGCTTATGGCCGGGAGCCAGGCTTCTTCGCAGATCGTTCACCTCCGTGATTTTCCGGGATACCTCAAACAGACGAGGGCGCCCCGGTATCCCATAGGCTTTCAGGGAGGGCGAAACCGCCAGGCAGATCGTCTTTTCCGTGCGGCTCTCATCCGCCACCACCAGATTCGTGGTCATGGGATCCAGGCCCCGCTTGACGCACTCCACGGAAGCGTAAAAAGATTTCAAATCAATGGCAAGATACGTCCGCTCCGTCCCCATCTCCTCCTTCCGCGTTTCTTTTTTTCATTATACGCAAAAACACCGCTTCAATCAAGCCCAGTTATAGCATCCCGTGAAGCGTTTTGTTTAACAGAAGACAAAGTTTCCTATTAAACGAGAAAAGGCCCCCTGAACCGGAGCATCCTCCGATTCAAAGCGCCGTGGAAAATAATTCTGGTCAAGTGTGACGAAAAGATTCACTGCAGAAACCTCCATCTAAGTTTTATTCTGTCCGCAAAGCCACTACCGGATCTTTTTTTGCCGCACTCCTGGACGGGATAATACCGGAAAACAGCGTCAGCGTCATGCTGATCAGTACCAGAACCACCGCTGCCTCCGGCGGCAGATAAGCCTGCAACGCGCTGATGCCGGTAAAGTGATGCAGAATCCGGTTCACCGGAATACACAGCAGATACGTGATCGCCACGCCCAGGATACCGGACGTAAAGCCGATAATCAGCGTTTCCGCGTTAAACATGGAAGAGACGTTCCGCTTGGAAGCCCCCACCGCCCGGAGAATTCCGATTTCCTTTGTGCGCTCCTGCACGGAAATCAGCGTGATCACGCCGATCATGATGGAGGAGACAATCAGGGAAACGGCCACAAAGGCAATCAGTACATACGTAATGGCATTGATAATTGAAGTAACCGTTGACATCATCAGATCCACGTAATCCGTATACTGAATCTGCGCCAAATCGTCAACCGTCTCATTGTAGTCCGCGATGGCCTCCTCGATCATGTCCTTGTTTTCGAAGGTAGAGGCATAAATATGAATGGCGGACGGGTTATCCAGCTCCACATAGCCAAGCTCCTGCAGATTGGCCTCATAGGAAGACTCGGAAAATTCCAGGATCTCGTCATAATATACGGCGCACTGCCCGGAGGTATAGCTTTCCATCGCCGCGTCAAGGGCCGCTGCCTTCTGCGCGGCGTCCATGGACTCCATCTGCGCCTGAACCTGGGCCGCGTACTGGGCTTTAAACTGCTCTTCCGCCATCTGGGTATACAGCTCCGTCAGCTCCTCGTCGCTCATGGCGCTTAAATACTGCTGAATATCCGTCTCGCCAAGACCTGCCTGGGCCGCAAGCCCCTGGGTCAGCGCATCCTCCATGTCCCCGCGGTCAGCGGAGGATACCGCCTGGGATACCGCCTCGTCAATCTCTTCCTGGGCGGGAATACTCATGATCCGCACATAAGCCTCTCCTTTTTCCGTCTCATCAAGTCCCGCGATAGAATCCCGGAACTCCTGTTCCTTTTCTTCCTCCGTCAGGTCTGCCGTGCTCTCCTGAAAGGGAAGGCCCGTGAAAATGTCCGTGGACGGGCTGGCCTGCTGGGCCTGTACGGCCGGGGAATCCTTTGACTGTTCAATCATGTATTCGGTCAGCTCGCTGGTATATCCGATGGAGCCGTCCAGCATCGTTGAGACGGCATCTTCGCTGGGGCGGATGATTCCGGAAACCTTCAGGCTGATTCCATTGTCATACAGATAGCGCAGCCCTGCCTCCGTATTCCGCAGATCCACATACAGCCCCGTATCCTCGTCCAGAACATAACAGTCCGCGTTCAGAATGGTCCGGAAATCCATGTCGCAGATTTCTTCATAGGACCATCGTTTCTGCTCTGTCTCAATCTCTGTCTGGTTGATTGCAGCCTCCATGATGGCGTCGATCTCTTTCTCCGACTTTAAGCCCAGGGCATACAGCGCCATATCGTCCAGCTCATTGTTTTCATCCAGAACAAGGACGATTTCGTTGTACTCGGTGGGCCAGGAGCCATACACCACCTCATACTGGCTTTCCAGCAGCGGGCTCACCAGCTTTCCGTTTTCCCCCGGCAGCATTTCCTGCCACAAAACCATGGAACTTCCTGCCGGCGACAGGGAGGAAAGGGCGGACATGTTCTCTGTCATTCCGTATTCTTCTCCCAGACCAAGCATGGAAGAGAGATCCAGGCCAAAATATTCCAGAAGCAGATCCTGCATCAGCTCTCTGGAATCCGAGCGGAGAATCGTTCCGTCCACATTCTCGGTATAAACCAGCAAGTCCGTATTGTATGTATACTGCACGCCGTTGACGGCGTCGTGAAGGCTCCCTTCTCCCTCTGTATTCTGAATTTCTTCCTCCAGATAGGTTTTGAAAGCCCGCAGGTCATTTTCAATGTTTTCCGACGAGTTCAGGGCATTTACCAGATCGTATACCATGGCTTTCTGGTAAACCGCGTCCCGCTCATGATCTCCCTGAGACGCGGCGGAGCCGATAAATTCCTCCATCAGCGCCCCCAGGTCCATACTCTGGGCCTGCAGCGTCAGAGGATAGGAGGACAACGTATCTTCCTGCAGGGAATCGATATAGGCCGTGGTTCCCTGGGATACCGCGTAAATCAGAGCGATTCCGATAATACCGATGCTGCCGGCAAAGGAAGTCAGCGCCGTTCTCCCCTTTTTGGTAAACAAATTTCGAAGAGACAGGCCGAAGGAGGTGGCAAAGGACATGGAAGGCTTTTTTATCCTGCGGTTCTTCTCTGCCCCTTCCTTCTCCGCGTCGCGCTCTCTTTGAATCTCCTCCGGTGTCAGCGGTGAGGAATCCCCCGTGATCTTCCCGTCCAGGATCCGGACAATCCGGGTGGAATACCGCTCCGCCAGCTCCGGATTATGCGTTACCATAATCACCAGCCTGTCTTTTGAGAGTTCTTTCAGAATATCCATAACCTGGATGCTGGTCTTTGTATCCAGCGCGCCCGTAGGCTCATCCGCCAGAATAATATCCGGGTCGTTCACAATCGCCCGCGCAATGGCCACGCGCTGCATCTGCCCGCCGGACATCTCTCCCGGCTTTTTCTTCATCTGCGTATCCAGGCCCACCTTTTTCAGCGCTTCCTTGGCCCGGCGCCTGCACTCCCCTTTGGATACCCCCGACAGCTTCAGAGCCAGCTCCACATTCTCCAAAACCGTCTGATGCGGGATCAGGTTATAGCTTTGAAAGACAAATCCCACGGAATGGTTTCGGTACGCGTCCCAGTCACGGTCCTTGTAGGCCTTTGTGGACGTGCCGTTGATGATCAGATCTCCTGAGGTATATTGATCCAGCCCGCCGATGATATTCAGCAGCGTGGTTTTCCCGCAGCCCGACGGTCCCAGTATGGAAACCAGTTCGCACTTGCGGAACTGCAGGTCGATTCCTCTGAGGGCCTCCACCTTTTCATTCCCGGCGAAATAATCTTTCTTTATGTTTTTCAGTTCCAGCATTCTGTTGATGTCACCCTTCCTTAAAGTCACTGTTTTTCCTGCTTCTCGTAGCCTTTCGCCCGCACTCCCTCTACGTCCACAACAGCCGTTTTCATGCGCTCTTTCCATCCTGTGCCTGTTCTTTATCGTCCGCGTTCATCTGCGCGTCAATCGCTTTCAGAGCCGCCATCAATGCGTATTTCATGGACTGAACCGCGAAATCAATGGCATACTCCGCGTAAAGGCCCGCTGCCTCAGCCATTTTCCCCTCTTTGGTTCCGGTTTCGCTGTATAGATATTCCGGCATTTCTTCCTCCAAAATATTTTTCACTCTCTGGGAATATTTCAGCTGGGCCTCAGCCAGCGCTGCCACGGCCAGAGAACGGCTGCTCTCTACATTACTTTTCAGCAGAAGCTCGTTTTCTTTATATTCATCGGCAGCCTTCTGCAGTTCCTGCCGGATCTTTTTGTGGTCGTCCTGCTGGCAAATCTGCAACCGGCTCTGCATCCGGCCGTACTGCTGCTCCAGCTCATACAATTTGACCGCAAACATACCTTCCTTTAATTTCACAGATAGGACTCCTTTCCTGAACGATTACCATTTGTCATCGGTTTCTGTTATACCTATACCAGCCACGGCCGGACTTCGCCACTTATAATTCTGGCTATGTGTATAGACAAATTTGTCAAATTGTAAAGATTTTTGACTTTTTTGCTTTTTTATAAGAATAGAAACAACAAATTGTAAGTGTTCCGAAACGATCTTTTCTGCTATTCTATATATGTGGAAAGAAAAAAGGCAGGCGTTTTCATCGCCTGCGCATAGAACTGTAAGAAAAAGCAGGCATTTTCGTCGCCTGCGCATAAAACTTTAAAATTGGAAAATAACAGGAGGGATTCTTCATGAGAAAAAGATCCGCATTGGGATGGGGCGAGCTGATCGTCGGCATTCTGTTAATGGTTCTTGGAGCCTTAACCTTTTTCAGGCCGTATCAGATATTAACCGGGCTTGTTTTTATCTATGGAATTTTAGCTGTTGTGACCGGCATCGGGGACATCGCCTTTTATATGAAAGTGGAACGGCACACCGGCTTTGGGCCGGTGCTGTCCCTGGTAACGGGAATCCTCAGTGTTTTGGCGGGCCTCCTGCTGCTGTTCTATCCGGATGCCGGCAGCCTGGCCGCCGCGTTCCTGTTCCCGCTCTGGTTTATCGCTCACTGTATCTCGCGGCTGACGCATCTTCCCATCGTACGGCTCACCGCCGGAAGCGGACGCTACTATGTCTCTCTGGTCATAAATATCCTCGGGCTGATCCTTGGCTTTTGCATGATTCTCAACCCGATGATCTCCGTCTACTCTATGGGATGGATCATCGGCTTTTATCTGATCCTGACGGGCCTCGACCATCTGATGCTGGCCATTGATGACATCCGGTCACGCCGGTAAGCAAACGCCGCCTTCCGGTCCGGGCAGTATGTCATCGCTGTGCGCCGCGCAGACGCCCCTGCCACGCCGTGCGGCGCGTCATTCTTCGTCTTCTTCCCCGCGATTCGGTAGGAGGCGGCAGATCTGCTCCGCCAGATTCTCCGCCGGGATTTTATTGGACTCGCAGCACTGAAAGAGAATCCCGCACAGTCCGAAGGCCCAGAAGTCCAGGGCCACCTCCATATCTGAATAGTTCAGCGTTCTGTTCTGGTTTCTGCCGCGGACCAGTTCTTCGAGATAGGTCCGGGTCATCGATACAAACAGCCTTTCAATTTCCTTTCGCCTCTGTGAATCCATAAGCTTTCGAATCAGTGTCTGATTCTCCAATGTGGAAGAAATCAGGACGTTCAGCGCGTCCTTCGCCCTGGGGGCTTTGAGACTTTCCTGCAGCATCTTCCCAAGGGCCTGTTCCATGGACCATTCGATGACTTCCATCAGATCCTGAAAATGATAGTAGAACGTCTGCCGGGAAATATTGCACTCATCGATCAGCGCTTTGACCGTGATTTTATCGATTCCTTTTTGTTTTGCCATGTCAATAAAGGTCTTGGCAATGATGCTTTTCATATTTACTGGCATATAAATTCCCTCATCGTTATAATATTTACTGGAATTATAACCTTCTTTCGGGAACTTTTCAATTCAAAATTTTTCCGTCCTCCATATGAATCACACGGTCCGCGCTCCGGGCGATTTCCAGATTGTGCGTAATCATCACAATGGTCTGCGAAAAAACCCGGCCGGTCATTTTCAGCATTCCCACCACATCCTCTGCCGTTTTGGAATCCAGATTTCCCGTAGGCTCGTCGGCCAGGAGAATGGACGGCTTTGACGCCAAAGCCCGGGCAATGGCCACCCGCTGCCGCTGGCCACCCGAGAGATTGTCCGGGAAGCAGGCCAGCTTCTTTTTCAGGCCAAACAGCTCGATCATCTGGGTGACAAAGGGCATATCCGGCCTTCGTCCATCCAGGGCGATGGGGAAAATCATGTTTTCCCAGACGCTGAGATCCGGCAGCAGATTGTAGTTCTGAAACACGAAACCGATCTGCTTGCGCCGGAAAATCGCCAGCTGCTCCCGGTCAAGCTCCCCAAGATCCGTTCCCGCCACCCGGACGCTGCCCTCGCTTGGCCGGTCCAGCCCTCCAAGCATGTTCAGCAGCGTGGTTTTTCCGGAGCCGGAGGTTCCCACGATAGCGGTAAACCGGCCCCGCTCAATGTCCAGATCAATGCCGTCCAAGGCCCGTACCTGGTTTTCTTCCCTGCCGTAATATTTCTTCAGTCCCCGGACCTGCAGGATGATTTCGTCTGTCATGATGCTTCCCTCCTTTTCTTCTGGAAACATCATACCATTCGAATATCACAGAACCGGCATGGCTAAGGTACATTTGTGTAACAGTTTAGCCCAGGTCTGCGCATATGCTGCGCAGACCGTAAGAACGTGATTCAGGAGTGCGAAAATCCCATCGCCAAAATTGGCGGCCTATTCTCCGGTCCGCAGCCGCTGCTGTATGGTTCCCCTGGTGACAAAACCCATGCATACCAGAGGCGCCAGAACCGCCAGCAGCACAATCACCGGCATTGTGATCCAAAGGGGCGCCAGGGTAAAACGATATGCCGAAACCCAGGAAAATTCCGTGATAACTCCGGGCATTACCATCTTCGCGAACAGCACCGTCAACGGAATCAGGACCACCGTCATTAAAGCGGCGTAATACAGGCCTTCCAGCAGTAAAAGCCGCCTAAGCTGCGCAAGGGTCATACCAAGGCTCTGGTAGACGGCGAACTCCTGCTGGCGGCTGATGGCTTTGGCGATCAGCAGATTCAGAAAGTTCAGCAGAGCAATACTCATCAGCACCAAGCCCACAATCAAGGGAACCAGCACCATGTTCATCCGGGCGTTCCGGAAGTTCTCCTGGTAGTCGCTGCGCAGGGTAATGCCGATTCCGCGGTTTCTCCCCTGTTCAAATTCCGTCAGATATTCTTCAAAGGAATCCTGCATGGAAGGATCGATCTCCACGGCCATCTGGCGGAAGCTCTGTCCCGGAAAGAGCCTGTCAAAAGTCTCCAGGGGCAGAATGTAGAAGAACGTAAAAGCCGCGTCCCGGCTGTTGGAGCCGGACAGGTATGAGTCATCATGCTTTACGGAGCCCATCACAGTGAACGTTTCTCCCGCCAGTTCCAGAGTCTCCCCCGCAGCCAGAGAAGAAATTCCATCGTTGTAAGCGCCGCCCACCAGCACAGAGCTGCCCTTTGCGAAGGCTTCCGCGTCAAATTCCCCGCTGGTAAACGGGCAGTTTTCCAGCACATAATCCAGATACTTCCCATCCAGACCGATTACCAGGGCGGTATATTCTCCCGTCTGGGCAAAGCGGTCCAGACCCGCGACCCAGTCCGGATAACCCGCCTGGGATTCCCTGAGGGTCATGGTCTCGTCATAAGGCTGGTCGTAATAATCCACCACCCGCTGCTGCAGCTCTTCGGAGGCAGTCAGATCGACTTCTCTGCTTTTCAGAGCGCTGACCGAGGTCACCTCCGGCCTTTGGCGAATCTCCTCCACAACCTCCTCCGTAATGGACCGGCTGTTCTGATTATACCGCTGCACCTCCATCACCGCTGAGCCGTCGGAAATCGTATAGTCCCAGGGCGACAGGGTATCCAGGTAAACGTCCTCCTGCAGGCTTACATACTCCATCCACACAGAGGTCAGAAGCAGAACCGCCAGCAACATGATGAGCACGGACAGGGCGGTGCGGCTCTTTCCCTTTCCCAAGGTACGCAAAGCCAGCCGCGGCAGGGTAATCAGCCCATCGGCTCTTCCGATTCCCCGGCCTCTGCGGGGTGCGTTGCTGCGCGCGGCCTGGGACGGCGTCATCCTGGACAGCCGGAAGGTGGGTATCCAGTACGCCAGAAGCACGGTGACCAGGGTAGATGCCGCAGCCAGGGCAAACGGCGGCCAGTCCAGGAAATAGACGGCAGGGTTCTCGATTCCCGTAATCACCCGCCCCGCCAGGGCCAGATTCAGGAGAAATCCAATGAGAAAGCCCGGCAGCAGTCCCAGAAGCGTCACCAGACAGCCCTTCTCCGCAAGATACCGGTGAATCTGCCGCGGCGTCATGCCCAGGGCCTTCAGTCCCGCGAAAAACGTCCGATCCTGTCTGGCCGTCACGTGAACGATGCTGTAAATCATCAGAAAGCCACACACAAGAACCAGAGCCGCCGGCGCGTAAAACTGTCCTGCCTGGCGGAAAGCCTGCTCCCGGCGGGCGTCGTTATAGGCTAGATTTGTGGTATAGGCCACCTCCGGCAGCCCCTGGTCCGCCAGCATCTGCCGCGCCTGCTCTTCCAGATCCCGGGGCTGGTGAAGAGTCACGCCTAGAGTCAGGTTCGCCGCGTTCTCATCGTTATAGCCGGGAACCAGACCGGCCGCTGTCTCTGCCGTAATCCAGGCGCAGGATTCGGAAAAATTCGTGGGGCTGCTCCACCATCCGCAGAGGGTAAACGTATCCGTGTGGATGCCGCCCTGAGGATCCGTCCACTGGATCGTCACCGGCGCGCCGATCTCATATAAAATACCCAGGGATCCCATGGTATACTCATCCAGGGCGATCTCTCCCGCCTTTTCCGGCAGATGCCCGGTGGTGGGCAGAGACAGCACTGTCTCGGCATAGTCCCGGTCTGTCACCGCCAGCTTCACCAGCCGCTGGCCCATCATGGGATCCGAAAGCTGTCCAACCGTGCTAAGACGGACGGCGCTTTTTACATTTGCGTGCTGGGCCAGAAGATCCGCCTGGTTCTCCGTCAGGCCTGTAAAGAGGATATGGCTTGTGGAGCCGTAAAGATACTGATAGTTGAGCAAAAAACCGCCCTCCACTGCGCTCCCCAGCAGAAAGACAAAGGAATACAGTCCCGTAACCATGGCAACCGCCAGTATCAGCACCAGATTCTTCGTCCTGTGAAACCGGAAATCCCGTTTTGCCAGGGTATGGCAGACCTTCAGATTATTATTCGCAAGCATGGACCACTCCTCCTTACGCCCGGATGCGGCCGTCTTCAATCCGGATAATCCGGTCGGCCATCTGAGCCAGTTCCAGGTTGTGGGTAATCATGACCAGCGTCTGGTGATACGTCTCCACCGAGAGCTTTAAAAGTCCCAGAACATTCTGCCCTGTCTTGCTGTCCAGGTTTCCGGTAGGCTCATCCGCCAGCAGAATAGCCGGCTTGGCAATCAGAGCCCGGGCAATGGCCACCCGCTGCTGTCCTCCGCCGGACAGTTCTCTGGGATACGCCTCAAGGCGCTCCCGCAGATGAAGAAGATCCACGATTTCCTGAAAAAACACCGGATCCGGCGTACTGCCCGCGAGGCTTAACGGAAACAGAATGTTTTCCTTTACCGTCAGCGTCGGCACCAGGTTAAAGCTCTGGTACACAAACCCCACTTTGCCCCGGCGAAATACCGCCAGCTCCTTTTCCTTCAGACCTGCAAGGGTCACGCCGTCCACGATCACCTCCCCCTCGTCCGGCACATCCATGCCGCCGATCATATTTAAAAGGGTTGTCTTTCCGGAACCGGACGCCCCGATAATGGCGGTAAACTTCCCCTTTTCAATATCCAGGTCGATGCCGTCCAGGGCTTTCACCTGGCTTTCTCCCCTGCCGAAATATTTTTTCAGTCCTCGTACGGTTACGATCTCCATTATGCTTACCTCTCTCAATCTTTTTGTGACCGTTCAGCCTTGCTGAACGGTTACATTTTTTTCCTCCCGGACTTTGCAGCCTTGCAAACCTTGCGGTCCCTGACGCTTTGTGCCACAAAAATCGCCGCGGCGCTCCCGGCGTCAGCTCAGCAGATACACCGAGAAGGTCGTTCCCTGTCCCGGCTTCGATTTCACGCTGATATACCCTTTCTGCCGCGTGACAATCCCATTCGCCAGATAAAGCCCCAGCCCCACTCCTTCCTGGGCGGCCGCCTCCGGTGCCCGGTAAAACCGTTGAAACACATCGTTATAGTGTTCTTCCGGTATCCCGATCCCCGTATCCGTGATATCTACCCTGGTGTAAAACTGCCAGGGACGCACAGACACGGAAACGCTTCCCCCGGAAGGAGTATATTTTATGGCGTTATCCAGAATATTCCCAAAAGCCTCCGCCGTCCACTTTGGATCGTGCTGAACGGTAATCCGGCTGTCACAGTCCGCCGCCAGGGCAATGCCCTTCGCCTCAGCCCTGGCCCACACGGTACTCATGGCCTGGGCGACGGTATCCGCCAGGCGCGCCTCTTCCATATGAAGGGTAAAGGTGCCGGTCTCCAGGCGGGACATCTTAATCAGGGACTGCATCAGAAAATCCAGCTTGTCGATCTGCCCTTCCATGGTAGCCAGAAACTGGGCCTGCTTTTCCGGGGAAAGCTGGTGCTGCCGCAGAATTCCAGCGAACATCCGTATATTCGCGATGGGCGTTTTCACCTGATGGGAAATGTCGCTTACCAGCCCCTGGATCGTCTCTTTGTCCCTCTGGCTCTGACGCTTTCCCTCGCTCATGATATCAAAATACTGCAGAAGCTTTCCCTGTACCTTCGCGGTGAGACTGTCCTCATAGGGACGGTAGCCCTCCGGCTGGCGGCCGGACATCAAAGCGTCCAGGGCCGCGCAGAGGTCGTCCGCAAAAAGGCTGACCTGGCGTCGCTGATACCATGCCCACAGCCCCACTACGGCATAGACGGCAGCGCAGAGAGCCAGAATCCCCCAGCGCACCGCCGCCCAGGGAACCGTCCTCCACAAAAGCCACACCAGGCCGGCAAAAAGCGCCGCCGACAGCAGAATCATCCCGGAGCGCATAACGGTCATGCTGCGGCGCTTTTGCCTCATGTCCTCCTCCCTGTCCAGATATATCCCATACCCCGCACCGTTTTAATATAAGTATGGCTTTCATCCTCGATTTTCGTCCGCAGACGGTTCATGGTAACAGTCAGCGTGTGGTCATCGATAAAGTTCCCCGCGCTGTCCCACAGCCGGTCCAACAGAACCTGTCTGGTCAAAATCTGCCCCGCGTTGTCCGTTAAAAGCTTCAAAAGCTTATACTCATTAGGCGTAATCGCCATCATCTCGCCGCCCCGTTTTGCCGTTAAATCAGAAAAGTTCAGCATCAGATAGCCATCGTACCAGCAGTCCGCCGACGCCCCTTCCTTCTGCTGCGCCCGGCGCAGGGCTACCTCCACCCGCCGCAGCAGAATCTGCATGTTAAAGGGCTTGGTTACATAATCTTCCGCTCCCATATCGAACCCGTTCAAAATATCCTGATCCAGGTCGTTGGCCGTCAGAAAAATAACCGGTACCTCCGGCGCCCCGGCTTTCATCTCCCTGCAGAGATCAAAACCATTGCCGTCAGGGAGATTCACGTCCAAAAGTACCAGATCCGGCTTCTCATGTTCCAACAAGTATCTGGCTTTGGCGCAGTTGTAGGACGGCAGCGAAGCATAGCCCGCCACGTCCAGTTCAAAACAAAGACCTGTACTCAGCGCCAGGTCATCCTCAACAACCAGAATGCGTTTCATCTCTCTCACTCCAAATAATCATCCTTTTCACGTTCCAGACTTTACCCGCTCACGCCTGAAAAAGTTCCCGGCCTGGGAATGGGAGTCCCGTTCACTATTTGAAAATAGCAAAAGAACGTTACAATTAAAACACAGAAAAGGTACATTATTGTAACTTTGCGCGGCATCCGTCTCTGCGCTAAGCCCGTATCGTCAGGATATCCCATTCGTTTGATTCCAGAACCTGCCGTCCGTTATTCTTTGCTTCTGTTCCGATTTCTATGATATAGCGGGATTCCAAATATCCCGCGCACTGTGTACGGAAATTGGTTTCCCATTTATTGTTTGACAGCCATGAGTAAACCGGCCCGGAGGTATCCGCCGTCTTCGTATAGTCCCACAGTTTCAGGCCGTTAATCATGATCATGGGTGAATCCAGGGTATTGACCGCAATCCCGGTCCGGTCTCCCTCCAGGACCATGCCGCGGTTCACAGAATAGTAGTCACAGCAGCCGTCCGGAAGCTGCTCTCCCGGCTTAAAAAAGGCTCCCGCCTTGTCCAGAACCCATTCTCCGCCTTCCGCCCGGAACGGGAGGCACACATACATTCCCTCGGGATCGCGGACCAAATCCTTTGCGATTTCAGCGGTAACCATAATTTTCGGTACGCCCGTATAGAAATAATAGTGCGTAATCGCCTCGGCTGCCCCTTTGATCCGCCAGGCTGCCTTTAAATGGGTAAATACTTCTCCCCTCTCGACCATTTCAAAGGACAGCAGCTCCGGATCATGGATTTCCATAGGCGGCTTGACCCTCGGACTGTATCCGAACCCCGCTGCGTCTCCCCGCTCCCCGTTCGGGAAAATCTGATAGACCGGCGCTCCCAGTGCGGGCGCGTTTTTATCCAGCAGCTCCTCTCCCTCTGCTTTATATACAATCGAGGCAATACCGCCGGGGCCATACTGAACCCGATACGTCTCATTTTCAAATTCTCCGTTTTTCGTCATCGCCTGATTTACACAACTGTCCTTATATGGAATATCCTCTGAAAAAATCAAGCGCAGAGTTTTCTTTTCCCGGGCTTCTAACGTAACGCAGCAGGCAATCATTGAACCACGCATCGTAAAGGTGCGCTGAGACGGAAGGATATTTCCATTCTCATCCTCCACATAAAAGCCGCCTTCATCAAATTTTCCATCCTCCCAGAAATCCGTCGGCAAATACACTGTGCCGCACTTTCGAAACGGGTGGGGATTCACCGCGTAGTATACAAACGGACGGCTGCAGGTAAACTCTCCCTCTCCCAAAGAACGGGCAACCCGATCCAGCGCGGCGCTGGCAAGGACATCCGCGTCAATCGCCAGTCTGGCTTTGCGCAGGTCAAGCTGTGCCACCAGCAGCTTATAGGGATCGGAACAGGTATGAGAATGTCCCCATGTATGCTCCGCGTACAGAATCAGTTAATTCCCTCCCGGCGCCATACTCGGCATCAGTCCGAATACGTTCGCACGGTTATAGGCCAGGCCGTTCCAGACCAAAATTCTTTTTCCCCTGGGGCTTTGCCACCAAAATGGCACCAGGGGCCTGGAAAAGGGAACCCCGCCGCGATGAGCCTCTCTTTTCCCTGCTCTCCATACCGTTTGAGATACTGCTCCACTGCCCAGAATCCCTCTGCGGTAAATTTAAATTGAACAAAATCGCTGCGCGATGGCCTGCGGAGGCTGTGGTGTAGCGATTTTTTGTTTCTTATGATAAAAACAGTGGAAAGCAAGTCCTAAAAGTAGTATTGTTAAGTCACCACAACGAAACAATCAA
>DVIQ01000067.1 GCA_018711185.1 Candidatus Limivivens intestinipullorum
TTGATTGTTTCGTTGTGGTGACTTAACAATACTACTTTTAGGACTTGCTTTCCACTGTTTTTATCATAAGAAACAAAAAATCGCTACACCACAGCCTCCGCAGGCCATCGCGCAGCGATTTTGTTCAATTCGGATTTACGGAAGCGGAAGTGGAACAGGCACTGGAAGAATACGGCCTGACGGATAAGAAGGAGGAAGTCCGAAAGTGGTATGACGGATTTACTTTTGGGGAGAAAACAGATATCTATAATCCATGGTCAATCCTGAATTTTCTGGATAAAAGGGAGCCGGGTCCGTACTGGGTGAATACCAGCAGCAACCGCTTAATCGGAAAACTGCTGCAGGAGGGCAGTAGGGATGTAAAAGAGTCACTGGAATGTCTTCTTGGACAGGAAAGCATTGTGACGGCAGTGGATGAGCAGGTGGTGTACGATCAGCTGGATCTGGATGAGACAGCCATATGGAGTCTCATGCTGGCCAGCGGCTATCTGAAGGTGGAGGCGTGCTTTGTCAGAGAGACGAAGAACGACTGGAGTAAGGTTTATAAACTGAAGGTAACGAATTTTGAAGTGCTGATTATGCTGAAAAAATTAATCCGCGGCTGGTTTTCGCCTGCAGCAGGAAATTACAACGATTTTATTAAAGCGCTGCTGATGGATGATGTAAAAGCGATGAATCTGTTTATGAACCGTGTGGCGATGTCGGTATTCAGCTTTTTTGACACGGGGAGCGGAGCCTTGGCAGGTGAGCCGGAGCGGTTTTATCATGGTTTTGTTCTTGGATTAATGGTGGATCTGGATGACCGGTACTTTGTGACATCAAACAGGGAGAGCGGTTTCGGAAGATATGACGTTCTTTTGGAACCGAAAAGAGAGAAAGATCCGGCGTTTATTATGGAATTTAAAGTAAGGGATACGGAAGAACAAGATCTCGCGGATACTGTACGGGCCGCGCTGCGGCAGATCGAGGAGCGGCAGTATGACGCGGTTCTGAAAGCGAAGGGAATCGCGAAAGAGCGCATTCGGAAATACGGAATCGCGTTCCAGGGAAAACGAGTGCAGATTGGAAAGGAGACGGAAACCCGATGAGCGGAAAATCAACAAAGGAAATCACAAGGGACTATTTTGACAGTCTGATGCTGGAAATGCGTTTAATCGACAGCGCGGTGCCGGATACAGGGCTGAAGCTTTACGGACAGCGGTTTGAAACGCCGGTTATGACGGCGGCACTGTCGCATCTGGGGACGTTTAATCCGGAGATGCCGGACGGGATGATTCAGTATGCCCTGGGAGCCACGGCGGTGAGCGTGGGAGGTCATCTGATCCCTTACATACGAAAGGGAGGAGAGGAAGCAGTGGCCGGGCGGATCCGGGAAATGACGGAGGAGCTGCGGGGCGCCATGGCGTATACGGGAGTGAAAAATCTCAGTGAGTTTGACGCCTCCGTGCTTCACCGGGTATAGGACGGATTTTTATGGAGGAAAAAAATGAGATTAGGCGGAAGCGTTTTTTATAAAGGAACGGACCCGGAAGAGTTTGCCCGGGCCCATGTAAAAAAAGGATTTGGAGCGGCGGTGTGTCCGAAATGGGTAAGCCTGGAACGGCCGGCGGAGGTACAGGCGTTTAAAAAGGCCATGAAAAAGTACGATGTGCGGATTGCGGAGGTGGGAGCCTGGAGCAATCCTCTCCACCCGGATAAAAAAGAAGCGGAAAAGAATATCCGGTATATGATCCGGCAGCTTCGCCTGGCGGAGGAGCTGGAGGCGGCGACCTGTGTGAACATTTTGGGAACGAAGCTGACAGCCAACTGGTTCGGGCCCCACGGAGAGGATTATGGAGAGACATTTTTTCGGGAGGCTGTTGAGGTAAGCCGGTATGTGATCGATGAGGTAAAGCCGGAGAAGACGAAGCTGTCCTTTGAGATGATGCCTTACTGTTTCCTGGACTGCCCGGAGGAATACCTGCGGTTTCTGGCGGCTGTGGACCGGGGGGCGGCGGCGGTTCACCTGGACATCTGCAATAACATGAACAGCCCCAGGAGATTTTACGACAACGGGGCGTACATCCGGCATACCTTCGGGCTTCTGGGGGAGAAAATCGCAACGCTGCATCTGAAAGACATCCGTCTGCGGGAGGATTCCCTGACTGTGGCTTTCGAGGAGGTACTTTTGGGAACCGGCGGAATGGACTATGTGACGCTTATGGACGAGATCGCGAAGCTTCCGGAGGATACACCGGCGGTTTTGGAGCATCTGGCTACGGAGGAGCAGTACGGCCAGGCGGCAGAGGCAGCCGCAGAGTTCGCCGTGAAAGCGGGAATGCGCCGGGAAGGGCTGCGCTGGGTACGATAGCCGCGCTTTCGGAAGCGGACGGAAAGGCCTTACGGAGAGGCGCTTTCGGAAGCGGGCGGAAAGGCCTTACTGGGGCGGCGTTTTCGGAAGCCGTACAAAAAATGCGGTTTCCCGGCTGCCGCTTTCGGCCCAGACCTGTCCATGGTGCAGGTCCGCGATCTTTTTGACGATGGCAAGACCGGTTCCGGTTCCCTCCGAGGAGTGGGAGGTGTCGCACTGATAAAATTTAGCGAAGACACGATCCAGATCCTGCGGGGGAATTTCGGAACCGGTGTTTTTTACGGATACGGTAATATCCTCATCTTCTTCGAAGATGGAAACGGTGATCTCGCCGTCCTGGGGAGTAAATTTAACGGCGTTGTCCAGCAGGTTAAGCCAGATCTGTCCCAGCAGGTCTTCGCTGGCTGTGATGGAGTGTTCCCGGAAGGCGCAGGAGAGCGCCAGATTTTTCGCGGTCCATTTTTTCTCCAAAAGAAGAATGGCGCGGCGAAGCTGCTCCGAGAGATTATAGGTGGAGACGCCGCTTAAAATACTCTGATTTTCGATTTTGGTCAGATTCAGGACATTGGTGGCCATGGCGGAGAGACGGCCGGATTCCTGCTCAATAATGGACAGATACTCCCGGGACTGCTCTTCGGAAAGGCCGCCCCGCCTTAAAAGCCTGGCGAAGCCGTAGATGGACACGATGGGCGTTTTAAATTCGTGAGAAAAGTTGTTGACAAAATCAGAGCGAAGCATTTCCGTGCTGTCAAGCTCCCGGGCCATGGTATTGAAGCTTTTGGAAATTTCCTGACCGAGACGTCCGTCTCCCAGGGTAAGCCGCGCTTTGTAATCGCCTGCCGCCAGACGGTTCATGGCCTGGATCAGCTTATCCAGCGCGCTGATGGAAAAGCGGCCTACCAGAAAGGACACAATGGTTCCAACCAGGATGCTGGCGACGGCAAAAAAGGCTAACACAAAGAAAAGTCCGGCGTGGCCGGAGGGCGCGATATGCAGGATACCAGCCCGGATCGCGGCGTAAGCGGCGGCACCTACCAGTAGCATTGTGAATACGAGGATCAGAAAGGCGGCGGCCGTTACCACCAGGGTTACGGTCAGCCGTTTTCTCTTTGACGAATTTTTCTTTGGCAAACTTTTTTTCGCGGGCATCGTCATACTTTTTTCACCGCCTTATAGCCAAGTCCCCGGACGGAGACGATTTCAAACTCAGGCCAGCCCTCGAAGCGCTTCCGCAGGCGGCCGACGTGTACGGTAACGGTTTCCCAGCCGGTATCGCTGTCAACGCCCCAGATTTCATCCATGAGCTGAATCCGGGTGAAGATCTGGCCGGGATAGGACAGGAGCTTGTAGAGAAGCTGAAATTCCTTCTGTGGAAGCTCGATGGTTTGTCCATGGCCGGAGACGGTCATGGAGCTGTAGTCCAAAACTACTTCACCGATTACGATTTTCTGTTCGCTGACAATCTTCGCCCGGCGCAGGAGGGCTTTGATCCGAAGAAGCATTTCCTCCTCGTCCACCGGCTTTGTCATATAGTCGTCCGTTCCTACCAGGAAGCCTTTTTTGCGGTCAGCCGCAAGCTGCTTCGCGGAGAGCATCAGAATCGGGATATTGTTCTGCACATCGCGCAGGGTCTGGGTAAATTCGTAACCATCCATGCCGGGCATCATAATATCCAGCACCACCAGGTCGATGTGCTCCCTCTCCAGGATTTCCAGAGCCTGGATACCGTCCCGGGCGGTGGAAACCGTGTAATTGGCCTCTTCCAGGACTGCCTGGAGAAAGCGACGGGTGTTTTTGTCGTCGTCTGCCACAAGTATATGAAACATAACATGCACCTCATTTTTAAATTGCGCCGCGGGCAGAGGAGCCTGCGGCTGCACGTTCGTACCAGTTTGCAGGGCTGTTTCTGCTATTATACCCTTCTAAAATACAGATGGCAAGAACGGAATCAACGGTTCAGTAAGGCTGAAACGTTACCAGGATTGCGGTCTGCGCAGTGCCGCAAGGACCTGCGCGCGGTTTCGTTTCAGTTTAGATTTCGGTTTTATACTGACCGGGATGACGGCGGAAGGGATGCCGGCGTGAAGCGAACGGCAACGTTTGCGGCTGCCATGAATGGCAACGACGCGTCCAGCTGCCGAAAATGCAGAGCTGCCATAGGAGGCAGCAAAGAAAAAAGGAGTGCATGGATTATGCTGAAGCTGCTTAAAAAGTTTACGAAAACCGAGTGGCTCCTGGCCTGCGTCGCCTTTGTGTTCATTGTGCTGCAGGTTTGGATGGATCTGACTATCCCGGACTATATGTCCGAGATTACCACTCTGGTTCAGACGGAAGGAAGCGCTATGGGAGACATTCTCACAGCGGGAGGGAAAATGCTGGGCTGTGCCCTGGGAAGCTTTGCCGCTTCCGTGGTAACGGTAATCTGCGCGGCCAGGATTGCCTCAAACTTTTCCTCAAACCTCAGAGACCTGCTGTTTCGCCAGGTACAATCCTTTACTATGGGCGAGATCGGCAAGTTCTCTACAGCAAGTCTGATTACCCGTTCCACCAATGATGTGATGCAGGTGCAGATGCTGATTGTCATGGGCCTGCAGGTGCTCTTAAAAGCGCCGGTTACGGCTATCTGGGCCATCGGAAAAATCGCGGGAAAGAGCTGGCAGTGGACCTTCAGCACAGGGGTCGCCGTGGTGATTCTTCTGCTGATAGTGGGCACCTGCGTACTGATCGCTATGCCGAAATTCCGCAGCCTCCAGAAAATGACGGATGATATTAACCGGATTACCCGTGAAAATCTGACGGGTCTGAACGTAATCCGGGCTTACAACGCGGAGGATTATCAGGAAAAGAAATTCGAGGAAGCGAACCGGAACCTCACCGCCACCCAGCTTTTCGCCAACCGGACCATGGCGTTTATGATGCCGGGTATTCAGCTTGTGATGAACGGCCTTTCCCTGGCCGTGTATTGGATCGGCGCATATCTTATCGAAGGAGCCCAGGCTATGGAGAAGCTCACCATCTTTTCTGAGATGATCGTGTTCTCCCAGTACGCTATGCAGGTGGTTATGTCCTTTATGATGCTGGTTGTGATCCTGGTAATCTTCCCCAGAGCCGCGGTGGCTGCCAGACGTATCAATGAGGTTCTGGACACCCAGCCGGGGCTGAAGGATGGCAGTCTGATTCATCCCGACAACGGACAGAAGGGAGAGGTAGAATTCCGGAACGTTTGCTTCCGCTATCCGGACGCCGACGGGGATGTGCTGTCAAACATTTCCTTTAAGGCGCACAAAGGGGAAACCGTGGCGCTGATCGGGGCCACCGGATGCGGAAAGAGTACGATTATCAACCTGATTCCCCGTTTTTACGACGCTACCAAGGGTCAGGTTCTGGTGGACGGGGTGGATGTAAAGGAATACAGCCAGAAGGCCCTGCGGGATAAGATCGGGTATGTATCCCAGAAAGCGATCCTGTTTTCCGGTACCGTCCGCAGCAACGTAGCCTTTGGTGACAACGGAAGGGACGGTTTCCCGGATTCGGATATTGTGGATGCGGTTTATACGGCCCAGGCAAACGACTTTGTGGAGAAGATGACGGGATCCTATGATGGGTTCGTCGCTCAGGGCGGCGCGAACCTTTCCGGAGGACAGAAACAGAGACTGTCCATCGCCCGGGCGGTCTGCCGGCATCCGGAAATTTTTATTTTCGACGATTCCTTCTCGGCCCTGGATTATAAGACAGACCGGAAGCTTCGGGAGACGCTGGCCAAGGACTGCAAGGATGCCACGAAGCTGATTGTGGCCCAGCGAATCGGAACCATTCGGGACGCTGACCGGATCCTGGTAATCAGCGATGGAAAGATTGTCGGTATGGGTACCCATGATGAGCTGATGAAGAACTGTGAGACGTATCAGCAGATTGCCCTTTCACAGCTTTCAAAGGAGGAACTGGCATAATGGAAAACAAAGAATATACACCAAACAGGAGACCCGGAAATATGCGGGGACCCGGCATGGGCAGAGGAGCCGGGGAGAAGGCCAAAGACTTTACAGGCACCTGGAAAAAGCTGATCGGTTACTGCAGAAGCTATTTGCCGGCGATTATCGTCGCGATTCTGTGCGCCGTCGGCGGCACCATCTTTACCCTGCTGGGACCGGACCGGCTTTCGGACCTTACAAGGGTGATTACAGACGGCATGATGACCGGGATTGACATGGATCAGGTGACCACCATTTGTTTTACGCTGGTTGCGTTTTATATCTGCAGCGTGGTGCTGTCCTTTACTCAGCATTTTATTATGACCACGATTTCCCAGCGGGTTTCTCAGCGGATGCGCAGCGATATTACGAGGAAGATCAACTGCCTTCCCATGAGCTTTTATAACAAGACTTCTCACGGAGACATCCTGTCCAGGGTTACGAACGATGTGGATATGATTTCCCAGTCTCTGAACCAGAGCGTCGGTATGCTGGTGTCCGCGGTAACGCTGTTTATCGGTTCCCTTTTTATGATGCTCATTACCAACGTGGTGATGACCCTTACGGCGATCGTGGCGATTTTCCTGGGCTTCGCGCTGATGCGCCTCATCACCGGGAGATCTCAGAAGTATTTCACCCGCCAGCAGAGAAGCCTTGGGGATCTGAACGGCCATATCGAAGAGATTTATGCCGGACACACGGTGATCAAGGCCTACAACGGAGAAGAAAACTCACAGAAAACTTTTGACGAGCTGAACGGAAATCTCAGGGACAGCGCCTTTCGGGCCCAGTGTCTGGCCGGTCTTATGCAGCCTTTGATGGTATTCATCGGAAATCTCGGCTATGTGGCGGTCTGCGTTATGGGCGCGGTGCTGACCATGAACGGACAGATCGGCTTTGAGGTGATTGTAGCCTTTATGATGTACGTCCGTTTCTTTACCCAGCCTCTTTCCCAGATCGCCCAGGCGACCCAGTCCCTCCAGACCGGCGCCGCGGCAGGCGAGCGCGTCTTTGAATTCCTTGAGGCAAAGGAGATGGAGGACGAAAGCGAAAAGACGAAGAAGCTGGATAAGGCCCAGGGCTATGTGGAGTTTGACCATGTGAAATTCGGATACGATGATTCAGATAAGATTGTCATTCACGATTTCTCGGCAAAGGCGAAGCCTGGACAGAAAATCGCCATTGTTGGCCCCACCGGAGCGGGAAAGACGACCCTGGTAAACCTGCTGATGCGTTTTTATGAAATTCAGGGCGGAGAAATCCGTATCGACGGGATCCCCACAAAGGAGATGAAGCGGGAGGATGTTCACGCCCAGTTCTGTATGGTTCTCCAGGATACCTGGCTGTTCGAGGGAACGGTTCGGGAAAACCTGATCTATTGTACGGAAAACGCGTCGGACGAAAAAATGGAGGCCGCCTGCAGGGCGGTGGGATTGGATCACTTTATCCGTACCCTGCCAAAAGGCTACGATACGATTCTGAATGACCAGCTGAATCTGTCCCAGGGACAGAAACAGCAGCTTACCATTGCCAGGGCTATGATTGCCGATAAGCCCATGCTGATCCTGGACGAGGCAACCAGCTCCGTGGATACCCGCACAGAGCTCCAGATTCAGAACGCGATGGATGAACTGATGAAGAACCGGACCTCCTTCGTCATTGCCCACCGCCTGTCTACGATTAAGAACTCGGATCTGATCCTTGTGCTGAAGGATGGGGATGTCATCGAAAGCGGCACCCACGAAGAACTTCTGGCTAAAGGCGGATTTTACGCGGATCTGTACAACAGCCAGTTTGACAAGGCGTCATGACGCGGCATACGTGTCAGAAGGAGGAAATTATGAAGTGCAATTATATTACCATTGAACGTGAGTATGGCAGCGGCGGGACGGAAATTGCCCGCCGGGTGGCGCAGGAGTGCGGCATAAACTGCTACGGACCGGAGATTCTGGAAGCGGTTTCCGAGAAGTACGGGATTCCGGTGGACCGGATCCAGCACTATGAGGAGACGGTGAGAGGAAGCTTTTTGTACACAGTGTTCGTTATGAGCCAGGTACGCGCCGGGGATGACAATATGCTTCCGGAGGAAGGACACATTTTCCTGGCTGAGCAGCAGGAGATTGAGCGGCTTGCGGGAAACGGCCCGGCCGTCTTTCTGGGACACTGCGCCGCCCAGGCCCTAAAGAAATATCCCGGCGTCGTAAAGGTGTTTATCCGGGCGGGGGCCGAGGAGAAAAAGAGGAGAATTACTGAGGAATACGGCATTCCGGAGCGGGACGCGGAGAGCATAAGGAAGCGTTTTGATAATAAGCGTTCCAAATATTTTTACGCGAACACCACGAAAAAGTGGGACGATGTCAAAAATTATGATATTGTGCTGGATTCTTCAGGCCTTGGAATCGACGGCTGCGTAGCGGCTCTGCGCGGCGTGCTGGGGAGATAGCGAATGCCCGCTGACCGGAAAAAGGACGGACATTTATGAAAAAAATAAGAAAGTTTGTTACCAGAGGTATCCTGTGTTTCCTCTTATATCTGTTTTTGGGAGTCTGCCTGTCCTACGCCAGACAGCCCCGGGTCAGTCAGGAATACCAGGATGCCTTCCAGCCGGCGGATTTTTATTCCGATACCGTTTCCTGTGACCGGGCGTGTATTATTGAGGACAATGAGGAGGCCCTGGAGCTTCGCCTTCGGATGATCGCCCAGGCCAGGGAGCGGATTGTCCTTTCTACCTTTGAGTTCCGGGCGGACGAAAGCGGAAAGGATATTTTAAGCGCCCTGATGGCGGCGGCAAAACGGGGCGTGGAGGTGAAGATCCTGGCGGAGCTTATGAAGGACGCCAAGGGAGAAATTCTGATTCATACGCCCTATGTGATCTGCAATGACTGGATGTATGACTCCTTCCGGGAAATCTGTAAACAGAATCCGGAGGTTTCGCTTCTGACAAATTCCGCGGCAAACAACGGAAATCCTTTTGGCGCCGCGGATTACCGGATGAACCGGGATAAGCTGCTGGATACGGGGCTTACCCTTTACGAGTACGAGGGCGGGGTTTCCTATCACGGAAAGAGTATCGTCATGGGGGAAGAGCTTTCAGCGGTAGGCTCCTTTAATATGGATATGCGCAGCGTTTATCTGGATACCGAGATGATGCTGGTCATTGACAGCAGAGAGGTCACCGCGTAGCTCAAAGAGTACCTGACAGCCTATGAAGAGGAATCTGTGAAGGTGCTGCCGGACGGAACAAGGGAGATTCCGGAGGGCGTGACGCCCCAGGAGCTTACCGGGAAAAGGAAAATTCTGGTGTTTCTGGTGGGACTGTTTGACTGGCTGCGGTTTTTGATGTAAGGAAGGGGCAGTGAAAAAAGCATAGCCGAAAACGAAGAAGGACCATGGGCCAAAAGCAAGCCCGGGGTCCTTCTTTTTGTGCGATACACCCGGAGGGCGACCGCCGTGCTTGCACGAGCGGGTATCCGATTACTCCTGAATCATGTTCATATGGTCTGCGCAGCATGTGCGCAGGTCCGGGCTGAACTGGAACAATTTTTTCTGTACGCGGTAGGCGTTGTTTTTACAAGATCTTTGAATGCTTTTGTAAATTTTCCCTGCGTTTCATATCCGACTTTCGCTGCGATCTCCGCAATACTGTCATCCGTCTGCCGCAGCAATTCCATCCCCCTGTGAATCCGGTATTCTTTCATGTAAGTTGCGATGGGAAGGCCGTAAACGCCTTTAAATACCTCTTTTAATGAAGAAGTATTTATCAGATATTTTTTTGAAAGTTCCTCGATTGTAAAACGCTGGTCAAGATGCTCTGTCAGCAATGTATGAATATCCTTAATCAGCGCGGTTTGTCTGGAGCAATATTGGGTCAAACCGGCGGGATTCGGATTAAGATATCCCAGGTACAGAATCAATTCCTGAACCTTCAGTTTAAAATAGGGAAGACGTATCTCTTCAGGAACGGTGTACAGGGGCCGGAATATTCCTTCAATGGCCGGAGAAGAGGGCAGCGCAATGGATTTATCGGGACGGCAAAAGCTGCGGTCCAACTGTTCGATGCTGACAGAAGTTTCCTGAAGAATCGGAAGAGGATGCTTTTTAAGCTCTTCCAGGTTTATAGAGACGGAAATACTTTCGCAATAGCCCAGGGGAAACAGCATAACAGAATCCGCGCAGCATTCCATGCTGTGAAGGGACAGATCTCCGGGGCCGAGATAAACGGAAGTCCCGTTATTAAAATTCCAGCCGATCCGTCCGGTCTGGCAATGATTGATCTCCAATATATGAGCATGGGATTCATGGTGAAAAGCTGCCTGTTCACCCAAAGAAGCATTCAGAGAGAGCTGGATACCGGGAAATACCTGGTAGGCAGTCATTTTTCCTTTTCCCTCTGTCCGGGTCTGAAACGATTCCGTAAACAGATTGGTTTCGGTAGGTCCATTAAAATGGTGTTCCACTTTCAGGGTTCCTTTGGGAACATCCTGTAAATTTTTTTCAATTCGTAAAAGTTGTTCTTGTTCCATTGAAAGATACCCCCTTGGAGAGAAACGGTTTTGTGCCTGAGCGGAAGACTTTTTGCAGCCGTTCAGCAAGGCTGAACGGTAAGGACTTTCTCCCGGTAACGGTCTAAAATGGCCTGAAGTGTGATACGCCGCATTTCGTCTTCCGCGGTTTTTTGCACCTGGTCAAAGTAATCCTGAAGAGATAGCTGGATATAAATTCCCACCCCGCATTCCGGATTTGTATGAGTATCCAGGTGGAGCAGCGGTTTATCGCCTTCTACTGCCTTATAGATGTCCAGCAATGTAATGGCGGACGGTTCCCGCGTCAGGGAAGGCCGGGGATGCCCCTGTACGCTGGATAAAAGTCCGGACTTGCGAAGCGCGGACATCAGCTGGCGCACACATCCGGGATTGGTGCGTATACTTTCCGCAATGCTGCTGCTGGACAGGGAGCCGGTGGGGTTTAATTGGATAAAAGCCAGGATATGAACGGCGTCACTGACTTTCGTGGAATACTTCATGATCCTTTCCTCCTTTAATGTTAATTTAATTATAACAGCATATTGACAGACGCGCAACCCGATGTTAAACTATTGATGTTAAAATAATATTTACAACAAATACAGATAGGAGAAGGTCATGAGCTTTTATGAAAATTTTGTAATGCAGACGCAGATGAATTATTCCAGATATTACAGTCTGTATGCAGCGGAGAAAACGCCGTATGTCCTGTCAGAGAAACCGGCGCTTCCCTATGAAGAACAGATTCGGCGTTTGGTGAGGGAAATAGAGGAAGCGGAGTGTGTCCTGGTAGGCGGAGCCTCAGGGCTGTCCGCGGCGGGCGGCGGCGATTTCTACTACGAGGACAATGCCGCCTACCGGAAATATTTTGGAAAATATGCGGAGAAATACCATTTTAACGGCGCTTTTGACGGTATGATGCGCCCGTGGAAGAGCCGGGAGGAATTCTGGGGGTATCTGGCTACCTTTCTTCACACGACCCAGACGGCCGAAATCCGGGAGCCCTACAGGGATCTGGACAGTCTTCTGGACGGAAAGGATTTTTTTGTCCTTACCACCAACCAGGATACCCAGTTCGTAAAACTCTATCCGGAGGAGAAGGTGGCTGAGATCCAGGGGGATCACCGTTTTTTCCAATGCTCCAAGTGCTGTACGGATGACACCTGGGACGCGGTAAAGCCGGTGGAGAAAATGATCCGGGCGATGGGAGAGGGGACATCCGTCCCGACCGAATTGATTCCTAGATGCCCCCACTGCAGAGCGGAGGCGTTCCTGGAAAAATACCATGGAAAGAAACTGGTAATCCTGGAGCTGGGAATAGGCTGGAGGAACCAGCTGATCAAAGCGCCGCTTATGCGGCTGACAGCCAGGGAACCGCAGGCAGTTTACGTGACGGTCAACCTGGGTGAGATTTTTATTCCGGATGAGATCCGGGATAAGTCTTACGGGCTGGACGGGGATCTGGCAGAAATTCTTCATGAACTGGCAGGGGGAGGAATGGAAAATGATTGAGGAAATCCAGATGGAAGAAACCAATAATTATGAAAAATGGTGTGAACAGTGGAGAGCGAAGTTCCTGAAAATGGATCAGGAAGAGTTAAAGAGAAGGCTGCCGGAATTAAAAGAAGAAGGAAATCGGCTGACGATCTGCCATTTCGGAAGAAAGCTGGGAGTTCACAAGGAGAATGGCAGGATCCTTGCCATGGATGACCAGGATCCGGTGACTTGCTATGAAAGACTGAATGTTTATACTCTGTTTGGCTACGTATCACCATTGGCGCATTATAAAGACAACTGGGTGCGTTTTGACCAGCTGAAAGATACCTCGCCTTTTTCAAAGGCGTTCCAGAAAGGGGTGATCGAACCGTTTTCCAGAATGTTCAGCGGCCATGTAAAAGAATTGTCCCAGGCCTGCGAGAAACTTGGAGGAAAGAAGCTGCCCTGGTCTGACGCGGGCTACGAATTGAAAGCCTTTGCATGTATTCCGGTGCGCTTTTTGTTCTGGGATGGGGATGATGAATTCCCGGCACAGGGGAATCTTCTCTTTGACGCCAGCGCCACGGATTTTATCCACGGGGAAAGTGTGGTGACCATTGCGGCCATCGGCCTGGACCGGATCGCGAAACTGGCAGGAGTACCTATGGACCGAAGCACGTTTCCCATATTTTGAAACAGTGGGCAGATACCCCAGGGTGTCTGTCCACAAATTCGCAACAGAAATGCAACAGAATTTTGCCCCATCGGCAGAACTGTTTGCCCAAACAGAAGGATGTGTTCCGGAAGGGTTGACCGGGGAAGAGAAAGCGGATATGATGAATGCAACAATTAAGAGAATATTTAATCGTAATAAAAAGCAGCTGTAAACAGGAGAGACAAGGAGGATTTCTATGGGACATATTATTGCAGTATCAGGAAAAGGCGGCGTGGGAAAAACAACGCTGTGCGGTTTGCTGATTCAGTATCTTTGTGAGACCGGGAAAAGGCCGGTTCTGGCGGTGGATGCGGATGCAAACGCAAATCTGAATGAAGTGCTGGGTGTAGAGGTGGGAGTAACCTTAGGAGAACTCCGAGAGGAAATTGAAAGGGCCGGCGTAGATCCAAAGTATAAAATCCCTTCCGGAATTACCAAAGCGGCTTATCTGGAAAGCAGGCTTGCGGATGCTATAACGGAAGAAGAGGATTACGACTTAATGGTGATGGGCAGATCGCAGGGGCAGGGCTGTTATTGCTTTGTAAACGGAATTGTGCAGACACAGGTACAGAAGCTGCAGAGCCATTACCCTTATGTTGTAGTAGATAATGAGGCAGGTATGGAGCACATCAGCAGAGGGATTCTGCCGAATATGGAAATTGCGATTCTGGTCAGCGACTGCTCACGGAGAGGCGTACAGGCGGCCGGAAGGATCGCGGCATTAATGAAAGAATTGAATTTCCATCCGAAAAAGGTCGGCCTGATCGTGAACCGGGCGCCGCAAGGAAAGCTGGATGAAGGAACCCTCGAAGAGATTGAAAAGCAGAAGCTGGATTTATTGGGCGTCGTTCCCCAGGATGAGGATGTTTATCGCTTCGACTGCGAAGGACGTCCTACGGTGCAGCTCCCCAAGGATTCTCCGGTCAGGGAAGCGTTGAAAGGGATTATAGAAAAACTGGGCATATGAGCAAAGGAGTATATTCATGAAGATTGCAGTGACTGGAAAAGGCGGTGTGGGAAAGACAACGGTCTCAGCAGTGCTGGCGCGGCTGTATGCCGCAGAAGGAAAGAATGTATTTGCTGTAGATGTGGATCCGGACGCAAACCTGGGGCTTGCCCTGGGATTCCCGGAGGAAGCGCTGGAAAGCATGATTCCCATCAGCAGGATGCGAAGGCTGATCGAAGAAAGAACCGGGGCAGATAAAAGCAATACGTTTTATAAAGTAAATCCGAAGGTAGACGATATTCCGGAAACCTATGGAAAAGAATATAACGGTGTCCGGCTTCTGCTTCTGGGTACTGTGGAAACTGCCGGGGGCGGATGCGTCTGCCCGGAGAATGTGATGCTGAGGAGGATCATCAATAACCTGGTCCTGCATAGAGACGATATTGTAATTCTGGATATGGAAGCCGGCCTGGAGCATCTGGGAAGGGGGACTACGGAAGGAATGGATCAGTTTATTGTGGTGATTGAGCCGGGGGCCAGAAGTGTACAGACTTATCGAAATGTGAAACGCCTGGCAGAAGGACTGGGTGTGAAAGCAGTAAAAGTCATTGCCAATAAAGTACGGGATGAGGAAGACGAAAAATTTGTCAGGTCGAAAATTCCGGGAGAAGATTTTCTGGGCTGTATCCATTATAATACAGAAGTCATAGAGGCAGACCGGGAAGGAGCGTCACCCTATGGATTCAGCAAGACAGCTACCGAGGAAATCCGGCAGATCAAAGAAACCTTTGACGCTATGGCAATGTAAAAATCAGAGGAGAATTTAGTGTTACTGTTCACATTGGCCGTGGATAGCAGTAATTTCGTAGAAAGCAGGGTGAAAAAATGATTGCGTTTGCAGATTGCCAGGATATTCGGAAAATGGCAGTGATCAAGGAAATTGACTGCCCGAAATGCGGGGCAAAAAATGGAATTGAAGTGTTTGAACGGGATAATCAGACCGTTGGTGACAGCGTATGCGATCAATGCGGATTTACGATTCCGGAAGGCGTTGAACTGGAGCTGTATCTGGATGAGCTGAAGAAATGAAAAGATATGCTGATGTATGAAACTGTATGGAAGCCTGAACAGGCTGCAGTTTGTCTCGAGGCAGATTCGAAAATCATGAACGAGGGACTGACAGGAAAAGAACTGTCTGAAAAACCGGAATCCATTGAACGCTTGGCAGAATTTCTGCTTTCCCTCACGCAAAATCAGGAGGAGTCCTATGCTGCAGGAACGGTATGAAAAATATAATCTGGAGATGCAGCCCTATCATTATTACCTTGCGGAATATCAGAAGATGGATCCAAGGAAGATAGGCCGGCATCTGGAAATCCCATTTGACGAAAATACCGGACTTTTCCGGGTGAAATTTATGGAAAAAAATTATACGGTCAGCCATCCGGGTCTGAAGATCCACTGCCTGGATGAAGCGGACAGCCAGACAGTTCTGTGCGGCGATATTCATGCAAAAATACTGCTGCTTCGCTATTATCATGAGACTGGCCAGAATGTTCGGGACACGGCTGGAAACTTTTAAAAAGGTCATGGAAAGCCTGAAGGGTATACCGAGAGAATATGGCGACGCGGCGTATGAATTTCAATTTCTGGAAGGCTTGAAACTCTGCTTTGTATTATGGGCAGGAGATGAAGAGTTTCCGCCTTCGGCACAGATTCTTTTTTCGGATAATTTCCCGCTTGCTTATGCGGCGGAAGACGCCGCATATATCGGAGATGTGGTCCTGGATTATATGAAAAGGTTTTTCTTCCTTTGCAGCCGGTAAACCAGGCTGCACAGAAAAAGGGCCAGAGCGGCGGTCAGTATGCCGCCGATAAATTCCGCCCCTGGCTGCCCGATGAGCCTGACAGGCTTGCCGGAAAATCGCCCCGCCCCGTCCATAATCCAGGGTATCGCTCCCCACTCCAGCACAAAAATCAGCGGGATCGCTTTGAGCAGCACGGACACATAGTTTGCGCTGTACCAGGACAGGATTGTGATAAAGCCGGCGGTTGCCAGGGTGAGAAGCGCAGTCAGACCAAGCAGAGCCAGCAGGTATTGTCCGTAGGTCCAGTCAAACCAGGGGAAACTGCCCGGCCACACGCTGACCATGGGACAGCGCCAGAACTGTAATGTCCCGGTGGAAAGAAAAGGCCCCAGATAGGCGGCGCAGTTGAGCACCATGAGCAGCAGACCGGATACTAAGGCGCTTCCGATCTGCGTATTTAGCACTTTTCGTCCCCGGCGGGAGGCCCACTGCATGGGCCGGGTATGGTGAAGCCGGTCGTTCACCAGCGCGGGGGCCAGCAGCAGGATGGCGCTGAAACTGCACCAGATGGCAAAGTAATGAAAAAACGCGTCGATGTCATTGACCATACTGGACGGCAGAAAGCCATAGACACCCTTGTTTTCTTCTGCCTGTGTGATTCGCCGGATGCTGGCCTTAGCCGCGGGAGAGGGCGGATCAATGGACGCGCCTGTATCGATCGCGGAGCCGCCGGCGGCCAAGCGGTCATAGTTATCCATAAATGAGATCAGCATTCCGATCGTATAAACGTTGGTATTGTCCAGGAGGGACTGATGCAGAGCGCGTTCTTCCTCAGGGGGATCCTCTTTTTCATAAAAAGCATCTTCCCATGCCAGGTAGCTGTCGTAGCCGGTTATTCCGGCCTCTGATGCCCCTGAGACATTTGTGATCTGCCGGGCAAAGTCCTCCTTTAATCCAATGAGCTGATCCTCTAATTCTGCCCGTTCCAGCCGATCTATGGTGGAACCGTATTGTTTCAGCCATCCGATGGACAGTTGAAGTTCAGCGCTGCCGATAACATCATGATCGGTCATATCCAGATAAAAGCCGGGGCGGATTGGGTAATACACCACTCCAATGAACAGAATCGCCAGCAGCAGAACGGGTCTCCAAATCTTTTTCATTTCCCAGAGAAACAGAGCCATTTATGACACATCCTCCTTTCGCTCAAAGCTTCTTAATGTGAATGCGGTAAGCCCTCCCCATACGAATAAACCAAGAGATAACCCCACGGTCTCCTGCCATGGGATCGCTGCCGACAGGCCCATTTCTGTAAACCAGCAGTTGAAACTCAACCACAGGCTGACGGGCGAGAACGTAAGAAGCAGGTAAGCCGTCCACCATCCGGAATTGCTCGCGGCAATGGACAAACCGACCGACACAGAGCACAGCGCCGTCACAGCGACGGCTGCCGCATAGGTGTGTTTCAGCCATAGGCCTACCGCTGCTGTCAGCATGGTAAAAACCAGCACCAGCACACCGCCCGCAAGAATCATGGCAATAAAGTATTGCTTTACCGTCAGGTCCGTCCAGGTAAGAAAAGGGCGTACGAAAAACAAATCGGAGTAATAATTAAACTGACTGGAAACACTGCTGTCCCAGATACCGTCATAGTTCCACAGGAATAAATAGGGTCCCAGGGCCGCCGCTGCCAGCAGGGCGTAGAATCCCAAAGAAGCGGCAAGGGAAATCCGCATTTTGCGCCGCCATAGCCGCCGGCCTGTCCGGCTGGTACAGATCAAATTTTGCGTACCTGTTCGTTTTTCGCACCCCATCAGGTAAAGCGTACACAGAACTCCCAGCAAAATGCCCTCTGTCACGATTGCCCGCAGCAGGCGGTTATATAGATACTGATGACTGTCATGGGTAATGGGACCGGCATACAAATCCAGAGCGGCATCGGTTTGGGCCAGATGGTCTGCGCGATTCTGAAGCAGCTCATATTTCCGGGTTAAGATGCTCTGCGCAATGGGATCTCCGGCGGTTGCTTTCTGATAAAAAGCTGCCAGCTCCTCTGTGCTGTAAGTTTCGAAAATGTCTTCTGTACGCATCACCGATTGGCGCAGAATTTCCCTGTTTTCCGTGTACGGCAAGGCGGCCAGCCGCGCCCGGAAGCCGTTGTCTGCTCTCTGTCCCAGGGCAACGGCGTCTGACGAGGTTTCGTTGAAAAAGGCACGGTCATATGGGGATGGTTCAGCCAGCAGCAGGCCATTGAAAGCCAGGCATAATCCCAGAAATACCCACAGAGCAGGAAGACGGAAGAGCTTTTGCCACTCGCAGACAGCCAATCTCATGGACGTCCCTCCTCCCGGTATATAGCCAGAAAAGCGTCTTCCAGTCCCGGCTCTGCCGGCGTCCCGCCGGTGGGACACGCATCCGAGAGTACCCGCAGCACAGTCCCTGCATTCCCCTGGCGTTCACTGAGAAGATAATCCCCTGTTCCAATGCCTGTTCCGGAAGGAACTTCAAAAATTTTGTCCTTGAACTTTTCCCGGATATGGGCAGGACTGTCGCAGCAATAAAGACGATGGTCCTTCAACATGACGATCTGGCTGGCAATCGTTTCGATGTCTGAGACGATATGCGTAGAGAGAATGACAATACGATCTTCAGACAGAGCGTGAATCAGATTGCGGAACCGTACCCGTTCACGGGGATCCAGTCCGGCGGTGGGCTCGTCCAATAGCAATAACTTCGGATCATTCAGCATGGCTACGGCGATGCCAACCCGCTGAAGCATACCGCCGGAAAGCTTTTTCAGCTTCTTGTCCGTTGCGTCGGACAGACCAACCAGTTCGAACAGACGCTCAATACGGCCGTCCGCCGTCTTTTTCGGTATACACTGGAGAGCCGCGGCATAGCGCAGAAACTGCCGCGGGGTATAACCGGGATAATAGCCGAATTGCTGCGGCAAATATCCCAGCATTCCCCGGTATTTTGCCCCCAGGGCCAGGATGTCCTCTCCGTCCCATAAAATTTGTCCCTTCGTGGGGAACAGCAGGGTGGCAAGCATTTTGATGAGGGTAGTTTTCCCCGCACCATTGGGTGAGAGCAGGCCGTAAACGCCTGATGTAAAGGTCAGGGAAATATCATCCAAAGCAGTAAGTTTTCCATATTGTTTGGTGACATGTTCAATGGAGAGCATAGGAAAAACCTCCTTCGATAGAGCGCCGGCAGAAGCGGCGCATTTCGGTCAAATACAAAAGCAGAGCGCAGGCAAAGAGCAGACAGAATACCACCGTTGGTATTGTGTTCAGCCACGCTGCGGCTGGCGGCCACATCAAAGGGATCACTCCGATTATCAGCCAGATAATCGGAGCGGCCAGGATACGCATCATTCCCCGAAGCCGCAGGCATAGCAAGGAGAGCGTTCCGTAGAGGAAAAGGCTGGAAAGAGACAGCGCCAGCATCCAGCCCAAAGGATGCAGATGGCCGGATACGCTCCATAACAGCAGATTCGCCGGAACACAAACCAGCACAGAGGCCGCGCCAAAACACAGCATCCGCAAGGCGCTTACTATTTGGGCTGAGATACGGAAAGTACATGTCCATTCACGAATCCCGATTTGTAAATCTTTCCATGCAGTCAGCAAAGACAGGGCCGCATAGAGCAGGGGAGACAGCAGAAGCAGAACCTGTGCCAGTCCTCCGGCGCGGTTGGCCAGATAAGAGGCGGGGAACAGGCAGAACGCCCATAGCAGTACCGCAAGCGCCAGGCAGTCTCCTACCCCGCAAAATACGGTTCGGATACCCGCGATGCATAGAGTATCCCATAGTTCCCTTCGGAAGCTGACCGGACGGGGGAATGCCGCGTCCAGGATCTGTGAGATCGCTTCCTGTTTTTCCTGTTCAGCAGGCATGGGGATATTGTTAGGATCCATCTGTACCAAACTCCTTTCTTAGTCTTTGTACCATCCGGTAATAGCGGGACTTTACGGCTGCTTCCGGCTCTTCCAGGGTATCGGCGATCTCCGGGAATGTTTTTTCGCCATAAAGCCGCAGACGAAATACGGCCTGCTCATCCGACTCCAAACAAGAGATATAGTCCTCAATTTGTTCCAGCAGTACCTTGTTGTGAATCTGCAAGGCAAAATCCTCTGCTATGGGCAGTTCCACATCCTCCAGCGGAACCGAAGGCGGCGCAATCCGGCGGCGGGCGTCAATGACCTTGTTCGCGGCGATGCGGTACAGCCAGGTACGGAAAGAGGCTTTCTTTGCCTGATACCCGGGAATGGCCCGCAGAACAGCGATAAAAACGGACTGCGTTAAATCCATGGCGTCCTCTTTGTGACCGACCTGACGATAAACAAAACGATAAATCTCATCGTAATAGGATTGAATTAATTTTTCCGCGGCATCTCTGGAATTATGCCGCTGTATGGCCCGGATCCATTTGTCTTCCTGCTTCACTGTCTCACCGCCTTTTATAAATATATACGTAATTCAGGGTATCATCGTTTCACAAAAATGTAAATTATCCAAAAGACTTATGGAGGCAAGGAAAAATGTCATTGACTTAAAGCCAAGTTTAAGTAGTATAATAACTGTGACCGTTCATTCCAGGGCTGCGCACATGCTGCGCAGACCGTAAGAACATGATTCAGGAGTGCAAAATCCTATCGCCGCAGGCGGCTTCAAATGGATTTTGTACTCCTGCAATACACGCGGCAGGCCTGCCGCGGATGAAAGACAAAAAAGGAGTGGAAATCAATGGTTTACAGAAAATTTCAGGATTTAAAGCTTTCTGCTCTCGGTATGGGCGCCATGCGTCTGCCGGTGATCGATGGAGACGACGCGCGGATTGATGAAAAGGCGACGGAGCAGATGGTGGATTATGCCATGGAGCACGGCGTAAATTATTATGACACGGCCTGGGGGTATCACGGAGGCCAGTCAGAGCTGGTGATGGGAAAAGCGCTCGGACGCCATCCCAGAGAAGCGTATTATCTGGCCACAAAGTTTCCGGGATACGATCTGTCGAACATGGATAAGGTGGAGCCGATTTTCGAGGAGCAGTTAAAGAAATGCGGTGTGGAATATTTCGATTTTTATCTGTTCCACAATGTCTGCGAAATGAACATCGACGCCTACCTGGATCCCAGGTACGGCATTTACGAATATCTGAAAAAGCAAAAGGAGAACGGAAGAATCCGCCATCTGGGCTTTTCTGCTCACGGAAGCTATGAGGTAATGAAGCGCTTCCTTGCGGCCTATGGAAAGGACATGGAATTCTGCCAGATCCAGCTCAACTATCTGGACTGGAGCTTCCAGGACGCGAAGAAGAAAACGGAGCTTCTGGCGGAATACGGCATCCCCGTATGGGTTATGGAGCCTTTAAGAGGCGGCCGTCTGGCATCTTTGGACGCGGCGGACGCGGAAAAGCTGAAGGCTCTGCGCCCGGATGAGGAGATTCCAGCCTGGGCTTTCCGTTTCCTTCAGTCGATTCCGAATGTGAAAGTTGTGCTTTCCGGTATGTCGAATCTGGATCAGATGAAGGCGAATATCCGGACCTTTGAGGAGGATAAGCCGCTGAATGAGAAAGAGATGGAGACCCTGCTGGGAATGGCCGGAGAAATGGTAAAGAAGACGGGCGTGCCCTGCACGGCCTGCCATTACTGCGTAAGCCATTGTCCCCAGGAGCTGGATATCCCGTCTCTCCTTGCCCTGTACAATGAACATTCCTTTACCGGAGGCGGATTTATCGCGCCCATGGCCCTGTCTTCTTATCCGAAGGACAAGCTGCCAAGCGCCTGCGTCGGCTGCAGAAGCTGTGAGGCTGTCTGTCCCCAGCAGATCAAGGTATCCGAGGCTATGGCAGATTTCGCCCAGAAGCTCGGGATGTAATGGAAGGTACCTATGGATATAAAAGAGATACTTAAACAGGTCCGGGATCATACGCTGTCTGTGGAAGAGGCGGACGCAGCGCTGAAGAGCTATGGCTTTGACGAGATGGGCTACGCGAAGCTGGATGTGGACCGAAAGGCCAGAACCGGATTCGCGGAGGTGATTTACTGCAGCGGCAAGGCGGACGAGCATCTGCTGCATATTTTCGGAAGACTCCTTGAGGAGCAGGGGGAGGTTCTGGGAACCAGGGCCTCCGCCCATCAGTATGAGCTGATCCGCCGGGAATATCCCCAGGTGCAGTACGATCCCCTTTCTAGAATTTTAAAAATCGAGAAGCCGGACAAGGCTTTGGAGGGGATGATCGCCGTGTGTACGGCGGGAACCGCCGATATTTCCGTGGCCGAGGAGGCCGCTCAGACGGCGGAGTTTTTCGGCACAAAGGCGGAGCGGATCTATGACGTGGGAGTCAGCGGCATTCACCGGCTTCTTTCCAGAACCGAGCTGATCCAGAAGGCAAACTGCGTGGTGGCGGTGGCCGGCATGGAAGGCGCCCTGGCCAGCGTCCTGGGCGGCCTGGTAAGCCGCCCGGTAATCGCCGTACCCACCTCCGTGGGCTACGGGGCGAACTTTGGCGGCATGGCGGCTCTGCTGACCATGATAAACTCCTGCGCCAACGGGATTTCCGTGGTCAATATCGACAACGGCTACGGGGCAGGATATATCGCGACGCAGATCAACCGGCTGGCGGTGAAGGGCGTCTGAGAGGGCGGTTCAACTGGCGGCGGTGATGGGCTGTGAAAAGAGCGCGGAAAATGGGTGCGGCGAAAACACGATTATGTGGTTTTGCCGCGCCTTTTGAAGTATGAGAAGGGGGCTTGATTTATGAGCGGAACAATGCTGGTAAACGATAAGGAATACGAAATCCAAAGGCTTTTGGGAAAGGGAAAGGGCGGCTATTCTTACCTGGCAGAAAGAAATGGGAAATACGTGGTGGTAAAGCAGATTCATCATGAGCCGTGTTCGTATTATCAGTTCGGAAATAAAATGGAAGCGGAGCTGAACGACTACCGGCGGCTGCGAAAGATCGGGATTCCTATGCCTGAACTTTTCGATGCCGATATGGAACGGGAGAGGCTTGTAAAGGAATACATTGCCGGAGACACGGTGTATGAGCTGGTTCAAAAGGACGCGCTGCCGCGGACCTGCCTGGACCAGATACGGGAAATGTGCCGGCTTCTGTACCCGGCCGGGATGAATATCGATTATTATCCAACGAACTTCATTCTGCAGGACGGGATTTTGTACTATGTGGATTATGAGTGCAATTCCTATATGGAGGAGTGGAATTTTGAGAACTGGGGCGTGAAATACTGGTCGAAGACGCAGGAGTTTCTCTTCCGGTAGAGAGGTTCCTGTTGTATTTAGAATTTCACCCCCCTACCCCGTGGCGAGACTAGCCATACAGAAAATGCATGGATAAAGATAAAAGATAAGTATTCGACAGTAAAAAAATGCCACTATATAATAAAACAAGATCGCGGATTCTGACACCGATTACATGGATGTTTACTGGGAAAAGAAATGAAGTAGGAGGATTAGAAATGAAAATCGTTGTATTAGAGGGCAGCCCGAACAAGAAAGGTTCCACCCACTTGCTGGCGGATTGTTTCCGCCAGGGGGCCGAAGAAGCAGGCCATATCGTTGAACCGATCGACGTGGCTCATGCCAATATCCATCCCTGTACAGGATGTATCCACTGCGGTTATGAAGGACCCTGCGCGCAGAAGGATGATGTGGAAGGTATCCGGGGGAAAATTCTGAGCGCTGACATGATGGTATTTGCCACTCCCCTTTATTCCCGCGAGCAACGAGCCAAGCGGACATGCTTGCATGTCCATTTGGCGACTGCCGCGAGGGTCAAATACCCCGCAGCTCTGCTGCGCTGCAAGTTTGATGCCCCGTAGCTTGCTGCGGGGTTTTT
>DVIQ01000068.1 GCA_018711185.1 Candidatus Limivivens intestinipullorum
GGAAGAGTTTTAAGTATACTAACGATAAGTAAATAAAATATTTACTTATCGAAAGGAAGTGGCGGATATGCTTTATGAATATCTGAAAGAAAATTATATAGCGGGAGAGCCAATTTTTACCGGAGATATTGATATACCGGGAATGTCAGAGGAAAATCTTCGGTATCATTTAAAAAAACTTTCGGATACAGGTGTTTTGCACCGATTTGAAGCGGGAATATACTATTTTCCCAAAACGGATGTTTTTGGCGAACCGATGCCTTTATCCGCAGATACCGTTATTGTTCATAAATATATTATGCGCAGGGGGAAGAGAGTCGGTTATTACGCAGGTTATACCCTGGCAAACCGTATGGGATTGTCTACGCAAGTACCTTTCACGCAAGAGATCAATAGCAATTTCGCTCCGGCATTAGTGAGAAAGCTGACGCTTAAAAACAGAAACTATATTGTCAGAAGACCTGTGGTTGAAATAACTGAGGAAAATGTAGCGGTCCTTCAGTTCCTTGACTGCCTAAAAGATATTGAAAAGTGTACAGAAATGGATTCGGAAAATTGTGGGAAAATTTTGACAAAGTATGCGCGGGAAAATGATATTACAAAGAAAAAGATTGACAGGTTTATTGAAAAATACCCGCTCAAGGTTTATAAAGCAATATATGATACGAGGGTAGAATATGTATCTTCATAAGGATCGAGAGACATTTAGGGAAATAATAGAACAGACGGCAAATTACAATGGAAGAACTCCTGAAGTAGTAGAAAAAGATTATTATGTTACATTGATTTTAAAGCTGTTAGCAGAACAGCTTGAGCTATGTGTATTCAAAGGAGGGACATCTTTATCAAAAGGCTTTCATGTAATTGATCGCTTTTCAGAGGATATTGATATTACATTTAAAACATATAGGGGAAAGTAGAAGAAAAAAACTTAAAAATGTAGTATTGAAAGGAATAAGTGAAGAACTTGAGATGCCGATTGACAACTGGAATGAGACTCAGAGCGACCGGGATTACAACGCTTATTTATTTTCATATACATCCGTATTTGCTTTTGATGATGAAAGATTACCTCAGTATATAAAGCTGGAAACAGCGTTGGGCTCCTATGCTTTTCCTACGCAAACAGCAGTAATACATAATTACATTGGAGATTATCTGGAAGAACGCAAGAAAAAAGATTTCGCAGAGAAATTTTCTCTGGATAGATTTACCATGAATCTGCAGTCGCTGGAAAGAACTTATATCGACAAGGTGTTTGCCCTTTGTGACTATTATTTGCAGGGGAAATCGAAGAGATGCTCCCGCCATTTATATGACATTTATAAACTTACTCCATTGATAAGCTTTGATAGCAGGTTTACAGCCCTGGTTAAAGAGGTTCGGGAACATCGGGCAAAAATGCTTGTTTGCCCATCGGCAAAAGAAAATGTGGATTTGCCGGCTGTTATTATGGAAATTTGCAATAATTCTTTTTATAAAGAGGATTACCAGTCAATTACAAGTTATTTTACTGCCGATTTTGTGCCCTACGAAAAGACGATTGAGAATATGAGAGAACTTATAAAGAAAAATCTTTTCGAAGGATGAAAAGTTATCACAGTTTTTCCATAAATTTGAGCTAACATAAATTCAGCGCCGTTTCGCGGCAGAATTTATGAGGAAAAAGGTGAGAAAGCATGAAAAAAGAAAACAGAAAAATGGCTCAGCAGAGAAGAGCGGAGGAAAGAAAACGTCAGGAGCAGAAAAAGAAGAGAAAGAAAATTCTGATGTACGCAATTCCCTGCGTGGTGATTGTGCTGGTGATCTGTCTGGTTGTGGTGTACAACAGCCGCACGGCAACCGAGGGAACGTCCGAAACGGAGAACGAAACGACTGTGACAGAGACCGGAACGGAAGCGGTATCTGAGACGGAGAGCGCGGCGGAGAGTGAAGCGGCGCCCGAGACGGAGAGCGCGGCGGAGAGTGAAGCGGCGTCTGAGACGGAGAGCGCGGCGGAGAGTGAAGCGGCATCTGAGACGGAGAGCGCGGCGGAGAGTGAAGCGGCGTCCGAGACGGAAAGCGCGGCGGAGAGCGAGACAGCATCCGAGACGTAAGAGGAATGGACTGGAGAGCATATCCGTTGAGCTTTCGCTGTCCGGGTAAGTCAAAAACCCCCGCAGTAAGCTACGGATTATCAAATTTGCGGCGTAGCAGAGCTGCGGGATATTTGAATAGCAGCATAGGAAAAGATGTTTTTGGGCGGCCGAATGATTCGGCCGCCTTTTTTGTGCGATACGAAAAATCCATTGACAAAAACAAAAAATCAATTAAAATATGATTAAATAAGTTTAATTTAACTTAAAAAGAAGAGGGTTTTGCTATGATTCGATTTGATGAGAAGAACAAGGTATTTTTGCTGGACACGGAAAATACAAGCTATGGAATTGCCGTTGTGGATGACAGATATGTGGGGCATCTTTATTACGGGAAAAAGCTTCGGGACACGGATATAAGGTATCTGCTGCGCGAGGACGAGGCTCCCTTTACTCCCGCGGCGAATAAAAGGGAGACGGGTTCGTTTCTGGACTGCGCTCATATGGAATATCCTGAGACTGGGATGGGGGACTACCGGGAAAGCGCGGTCTGCATAAGGAGCATGAGCGGGCACCGGGCAAGCGAGATACGCTATGAGGGATATGAGATCATACAGGGAAAACCAGCTCTTGAGGGTCTCCCTGCTACCTGGGCACAGGATTCTCAGTGTGGAACTCTTAAAATCTTCTGCAGGGATTCGTTGTCTGGTATGAAAATTACCCTTTTGTATTCGGTGTTTGAGGGATTGGACGCGCTGACCCGTTCCGTGATTATAGAGAACGAGGGAACTGAGCCATTTTACATAGAAAAAGTCCTATCCGCCTGCCTGGATATGGACGACCGGGATTTTGAAATGATGAGTCTGGCCGGCTCCTGGGGGAGGGAGCGTCGGATCCAGAGAAGGCCTCTGGGATACGGCAGACAGAACGTAGCCTCCTTCCGGGGCGAGTCCAGTCATCAGGAGCATCCGTTCCTGGCGCTGGTAACGCCGGGCACAACGCAGGAATCCGGAGAAGTCTATGCGATGAACTTTGTATATTCGGGAAATTTTATCGCCCAGGCGGAGAAGAGCCAGTTCGATTCCGTGCGCATGACCATGGGCATTCATCCGGAGGGCTTTACCTGGAAGCTGGAGCCGGGAGAACGGTTCACGACCCCGGAGGTGGCGATGGTCTATTCCGCGGAAGGACTTGGAAAAATGACAAGAACCTACCATGATCTGTACAGGGAGCATCTGATCCGAAGCCCGTATCTCCATAAAAAGCGCCCGATTCTGATAAACAACTGGGAAGCCACCTATTTTGACTTTGACGAGAAAAAGCTTCTGGAGATTGCGAAGGAGGCCTCGGAACTGGGAATCGAAATGCTTGTGATGGACGACGGCTGGTTCGGAAAGAGGAATCTCGATGACAGCTCTCTAGGAGACTGGTATGTCAATGAGGGAAAGATAAAGGGCGGCCTGCGTAAGCTGGCGGAGAATGTGAAAAAGCTGGGTATGAAGTTCGGCATCTGGATTGAGCCGGAGATGGTTTCTCCGGACTCGGAGCTGTACCGGAAACACCCGGATTGGGCGATTCAGATTCCGGGAAGGGATATTACCCAGAGCCGGGCCCAGTATGTGCTGGATTTTTCCCGGAACGAAGTTGTGGACGGCGTCTATGAGATGATCGCAAAGGTTTTGCGAAGCGCGGATATTTCCTATGTGAAATGGGATATGAACCGTCAGCTGGCGACCCTTGGAAGCTATGCCCTTCCGGCGGACCGCCAGGGCGAGCTGTCCCACCGGTACATGCTGGGCGTGTACCGGATGCAGGAGCGGCTGATCACGGATTTCCCGGAGCTGCTTCTGGAAAACTGCTCCGGAGGCGGGGCGCGCTTTGACGCCGGGATGCTCTATTACAGCCCCCAGATCTGGTGCTCGGACGATACGGACGCCATCGAGCGCCTGGCCATTCAGGAGGGGACGGCGCTGGTTTACCCGGTGGCTTCCATGGGAGCCCATGTCAGCGTGTGTCCGAACCACACAGTGGGGCGGAATACGCCCTTTGAGACCAGGGGAGACGTGGCTCTTCTGGGGACCTTCGGATATGAGCTGGACATCACAAAGCTGTCTGTGGAAGAAAAAGCCCAGGTGAAAATCCAGGTGGAGAAATATCATAAGTACAATGACCTGATCCGGGAAGGGGATTATTACCGGCTGGCCTCGGCGTCCGAAAACGGATCTTATGACAGCTGGATGATTGTGGAAAAGTCCAGGCGAAAAGCCCTGCTGTTTTACGTGCAGACGTTGGCCAGGGCGAATACGAAGAGCCGGTTTCTGCGGCTTGCGGGGCTGGATCCTGAGAAGCGGTACAGCGTCGGGGAGAAAGAATATTTCGGCAGTACGTTAATGCAGGCGGGAATCCGTATTTTGCCTGAGTCTGGGGATTTCAAAAGCAGGCTGATTGAAATCACGGAGGCCGGAACACCCTGAGACGCGCTTGCGCACCGGAAAATAAGGTGGTGAAATATGGGACAGAAAAAGAAGGTAAAGCTGGAGGACATTGCGGGAACCCTGGGAGTGAGCATTGTGACGGTGTCCAATGCTCTGAAAGGAAAGAAAGGGGTCAGCGAAGAGCTCAGGCAGAAAATTGAAAACACGGCCCGGGAGATGGGCTACCAGACAGCGCAGCGGGAGACGCGAAGCAAGCATGATTCGCACATCATCGGCGCGGTTGTGGCGGAGAGATACGTAAAAGAGTTCCCGTCTTTTTACATGGAAGTATATAAGAATATCTCGCAGGAGGCTATGAAGGAGGGAAGCCTGACAATGCTGGAGGTGGCAACCCTGGAAAAGGAGAGCCTCCGTGAGAAATTCGCCGCTTTTCAAGGGTGCGAAATCGCAGGTATCATACTGATCGGCGAATTGAAAAAGGAGTATATTGAAGCGGTGCGGCGTGAGTACCGGAATATTCCGATTGTGTGCGTGGATTATTATGACGTATATGATGATATGGACTACATTGTGACAGAGGGATTTGGCGGAATGGAGCTCATGACAAGAATGATGCTCAAGGAGGGGATCAATGACCTCGCCTTTGTGGGAACCGTGAACGCCACGAAAAATATTACGGACAGGTATCTCGGTTATTGTAAAGCCCTTGACAGAGCCGGGATCGAGGACGCGAAGAACAATATAATACCTGACAGAGACAGCCAGGGAGAGGTCTTTGGCATGAATTTCCGGCTGCCGGACAGACTGCCCAGAGGGTTTGTATGCAACTGCGACCGAACTGCTTTCCTGGTAATTCAAAAATTAGAGGAGCGCGGTCTGCGAGTGCCGGAAGACATATCCGTAGTGGGATTTGACAATTATCCGCCGGATATCACCGGCGGCAGACAGCTTTCCACCTACAAGAACGATGAGAAAATCCTTGCCTGGCTCAGCATCCATACCATGCTCCAACGGATTGAGGGCGAAAAAAAGCCAGAGGGAATCCGTATTGTGGAAGGCAAGGTGATTCGGGGGGAGACTGTGAAGTTCAGGAGGAGGCGGCGGGATGGCTGAGGTAAAGTTAAAGGATATCGCGAACGCTGTGGGAGTCAGTACGGTTACTGTGTCAAACGCTCTTTCCGGAAAAAAAGGAGTCAGCGGGGAGATGAGGGACCGGATTGAAACCGTGGCGCAGGAAATGGGATACGATCTTTCCCGGTACGAGCGGAAAGAGACGGGGGCCAGGATCGGAGTCGTTGCCAGCCATCATTATCTGGAAATCGGCAATTCCTTTTACTGGGCCATGTATCAGCAGGTGGTATATGCCGCTTCAAAAAGCCATAGCGTCACGATGCTGGAAGTGCTGGATCTGGAGCTGCAGAATACCACGGAGCTGCCCAAGCTTTTGAGCGAAAAAGCCGTGGACGGACTGATTGTAATCGGCTGGATGTTTGAACCGTATATCCGGAACCTTGTGAAAGTGTCGGAAGTTCCTGTGGTATTGCTGGACTTCCGCGTAAGAGGAATCCGGTGCGACACGGTGATGTCCGGAAATTTTGTGGGAATGTATAAGGTGACGCGATATCTGCTTGAAAGAGGGCACAGAGAGATCGCGTTTGTGGGATCGATCCTGGCCAATGAAAATCTGATGGACCGGTATTATGGATACAAAAAGGCCCTCCTGGAAGCCGGGATCCCTGAACGGAAAGAATGGATTTTGGAGGACAGGGATCTGATGACAGGCGAGATGCGCCTGGAGCTTCCGGAAAATATGCCCACCGCTTTTGCGTGCAGCGGCGATCTGGCGGCCCAGTGGGTATATGAGGCGCTGAAAGAAAAGGGATATTGCGTACCGCAGGATATTTCCCTTATAGGGTATGACAACTATCTGCCCTGGCATCCGCTGTCAAAGGAACTGACCTCGTATAATGTGGATATGAAGAAGATGGCGGCAATGGCGGTAAAACGTCTGCTTGGAAAAATCAGAGGAGCGGAAAGCTATTACGGCACCAGATACATTGACAGCTATATTGTAGAGAGAAGCAGCGTGAAAGAGCTGCGGCAGGTGTGACAGAAGACGTATCCGGACTTCCCGAATTCAGATAAAAGACAAAAAGTGCAACCGTTCAGCCCAGGTCTGCGCACATGCTGCGCAGACCGTAAGAACGTGATTCAGGAGAGCGCGTATAAGAAGGGCCTGAGATTGTTCCAGACGACACGGTAGCCGCTGGGATACATATGGATGCCGTCAATGGTGAACGCTTCTTTTAACATTCCGTTTTCATCGGTCAGGCCGTCGTTTACGTCTATGTAGCAAAAGCCCATTCTTTCTGCCAGATCTTTGACCGCTTTATTCGCGATGGGAAGGTTGCGGTTGTTCCGGTTGATAAATACGGGTTCCGTTTCTCTGCCGGTTGTGCAGACCGGGTAATAAGCCATGACAAACACCTTTGCGCCGGGAAGCCGGTCCCTGATTTGCTTCAGTATTTTTTCGTAATTTGTTATCAGATGAGAGAGAACCTCGGGGAATGGCCTGGTGGAGTCGCTGATGTCATTGGTTCCAATGTTAATAAAAATCGCCGACGGTTCCAGGGCGAAGATCTGTTCCTCCATACTTTGCAGCATATCGTCCGTGACAAAGCCGCCGATCCCGCGATTATAGATGGTCAGCCTGGATTTGTCTTCCTTCAGAAAATCTTCCACCGGGAACATTTCCATCAGTGAGGAACCGGTAAAAAGAATCGCCCCCTTTTTGACAGACTTGTTCAGATTTCGAAAATTTTCAAGTTTTCTTTGCTGCTCATTTCTCATTAATTTTTCTGCTGAGTCCATTGTTTTTATCCTTTCTTAAATTTATTTCCGCGAGCAACGAGCCAAGCGGACATGCTTGCATGTCCATTTGGCGACTTCCGCGAGAGTCAGGCGGTGTAATATTGAAAGACTTTTTTCGTGATGAGCACGGAAAGGATCGTACTGACCGAGAAGCCCAGAAGCAGCCAGTATGCGCAGGTAAAGTAAAAGGCCCGGGGAAAACACAGGGTCAGGCAGACTGGCAAAGACGTAATAAAAATAAGCGCCAGCGTATACGGCAGATGCCGGAGAGCAGTCAGCAGGCTGTTAAGAAGAATTCTTGTCGGGCTGTTGACAAACGTGGCCTGCAGAGGGAACGCATAGGAGAGCACGAACAATAAAATAAGAAGGAGCAGAAAGTAGACGCACAGGGCGGCCAGATTCTGAAGATTGTTCGCGATGTATGAGGTGAACACAATCATCGCGATCAGGCAGGGCAGCAGGATGCACCAGATAATCATGGAATTTTTCAGATTTTCCTTCCAGAATGCAAAATAGTCTCTGACGATATAGGATTCCTGTCCGCGAAGCCTTTTCCTGAGAGAGGCGTAAAGCGCGGTTAAAGAGGTTCCCGCGGTTAGAATGGGAAGTGAAGTGATAATAAAAAGAACGTTGAGCAAAATGATGTCTCCTGCCAGGGACATAAAGGCAAAAAACTTGTTGTCCGGCTTCATGGAATAACCTCCTTGGTTGATTAAGTGATTTGTATAATAGAATAGCACAAATTAATAAGAAGTCAATTTTAAATTTATAAAACAGAAATCAACTTAAATTAATTAAGTATTAATCTGACTTAAATTAAAGTAATCAGAGGAAAAGTCAGCGATATACACAAAAATGGCCGTGTAAAACTAGCAAAAGTAGAGAAAAGGCTAAAATAATAAAATCACACTTGAAGTTAAAATAAATTAATGATATACTTAAAACAACTTAAAAAGGAGGTAACGAAAATGAAGAAAAAAACAGTAGTTGCAGCAGCTCTTACGGCGGCCATGACAATGCCCATGTCTCTTACGGCTTTTGCCAGCGAGGCCACGGAGGTTACGATTGACCAGATTACCCTCGGCGAGGATTACACCGATGTTGAGGCGGAACTGAAATTCCTGACGCACAAAACGGACGTGGTTGATACGAAATTCCAGGAATACATAGCGGAATTCCAGAAAATGTATCCGAATATCAGCATCGAGTATGAGGGAATTACGGATTACGCGAACGATGTGACCATGCGTCTCTCTACCGGAGACTGGGGCGACATCTGCATGATTCCGACCACCGTTTCGAAAGCCGACCTGGGAGATTATTTCCTCTCTTTAGGCGATACCGCAACCCTTGAGGAGACCTACACACTTCTGGATAACTTTTCCTTTGACGGAAAGACCTACGGAATTCCTTCTATGGCGAACATCCAGGGCGTTGTATACAACAAGGCGGTGTTCGAAGCCGCTGGCGTGACAGAGATTCCGAAAACGCCGGATGAGTTTCTGGACGCGCTTCAGAAGATCAAAGACAACACGGACGCGATTCCGCTGTATACCAATTTCGCGGCAGGATGGACGATGAGCGCGTGGGACGCTTACATTGACGGATGCGCCACCGGTGATCCCAGCTTTGGAAATACGGGACTGGATAAGGGGGAAAACCCCTTCTCCGACAGAGGAGATCAGACGGGACCGTACGCGGTGTATAATACCCTTTATGAGGCGGTTTCCAGAGGGCTGACCGAAGATGACCCGACCACCACAGACTGGGAAGGCTCCAAGGGTATGTTCAATAACGGTGAGATCGGATGCATGGTGCTGGGCTCCTGGGCGCTTCCCCAGATGCAGCAGGCAGGGGAAAACGGCGACGATATCGCATATATGCCGTTCCCGATCAGCATCGACGGAATCCAGTATGCGACAGAGGGACCGGACTACAACTATGGAATCAATGTAAACAGCTCCGCGGATGAGCAGATCGCGGCCATGTGCTACATCAAGTTCCTGGTAGAGCAGTCAGGCTTCGCGGAGTCAGAGGGCGGCGTTGATTGTCTTGTGGATGCCGAATTCCCGGAAGCGCTGGCAGCTTTCCAGTCTGACACGGTTAAGATCATTGTAAACGATCCGGCTCCGGAAGGAGAGGAGACGCTCCATACAGATATTAATAATGAGTCTGAGCTGGGGCTGAACGTATCCGGTAAACTTGCCACCGAAGTGGTAGAGAACGCCATTACCGGAGGCCTGACGATGACCGAGCTTGCCGACGAATGGAACGCGGCGTGGACGGAAGCGCAGGCAGAGTACGGCATTACGCACTGAATAAATGATTGAGCGGCGCCGCAGCGGCTGGGGAGAGCTGCTGCGGCGCCGCTTCCTAT
>DVIQ01000069.1 GCA_018711185.1 Candidatus Limivivens intestinipullorum
GCTGGCCTTATTGATTGCCCTGCTGGTGATTGCTTACCTTTTGGCAAAACTTCACCGCGTCCGGGGCCAGCTTTCCCTTATTAAAGATGCCCTGACGGATATAAAGAACGGGAACCTGAACCGCCGTGTACTGGCGCGGGAAAGCGACCTGACGAAGCAAATCTGTTATGACATCAACGAGATTGCTATGAGCAGCCAATCCCGGTTTATCCAGCAAAAGCAATCCGAGCAGGCTTATAAACAGCTTATGACAAGCCTTTCCCATGATGTGAAAACCCCGCTTACCTCTCTGGTGGGCTATTTGGAGGCCGTGGAAAGCAAGATGGTGACAGGAGCCGAGCAGGAAGAATATATTCGAGTGGCTACGGAGAAAGCCTACCATCTGAAAGATTTTGTAACAGCCCTATTTGAATGGGTGAAACTGGATGCCGGGGAACAGATTTTTCATTTTGAGCTTTGCGACTTAAACGAGCTTTCCCGCGACATTATGGCCGATTGGGTGCCAATGCTGGAAAGCCATAATCTTTCCTATGAAATTGAGATACCTGAAACAGAATACATGACAAGGCTTGACCCCACCGCTTATACCCGTATTCTTAATAATCTGCTGCAAAATATCCTAACGCACAGCGACGCAAGGCAAGTGTCCCTGACCGTGACCGAAACAGAGCAACAGGCCAAAATCATGGTGGCCGATAACGGGAAAGGGATTTCCGCCGCTGATCTTCCCCATATTTTTGAACGAATGTATCAATGCGACCATTCCCGGTCCGCCAAAGGGAACGGGCTGGGCCTATCCATCACTAAGGAGCTGGTGAGCGTCCACAAAGGAATCATCACGGCAGCCAGTACACCCGGAGCCGGTACAGCCTTTACCATCCTGCTTCCGAAAACCCTGTGACCGCGCAGGGCTTTCTTTCGTTCAAAACAAGGTTAAAACAAAATTTCGGCAAGGTTGGGACAAGGTTCGTCCCTTATTGGGATGATCCTCGACGAACCGACCAACGGGCTTGACCCCATCGGTCATTCTTCCTGAAATCGCGCTTTTGGCGAACGGGATCGGCGTGTTTTTGCCGTCCGGAAACACCTAGAACCACAGGCCCTTCCGGCATTTTAACCAAATCCCTCCCCAGGTCAGAAGCCCCGCCGCGGTCAAAATCCCCTTATTCCACACCAGCACCCGGTTCTGGTCCCCCGCAAACTGAAGAAACGGATAAACGTACTCAACTCCCGGAAACCGCAGAAGGCCGCGGGTAAAAAGGGCGGTCAGCCAAAGCAAGCCGCCAGCCAGCGCCGCTACATGTTCCCGGCTCCATAGAATCCCTGCCAGGGCACAGAGGGAGGAGAAAAAGAACGCCGTGGGAAAGTAGAAAAGCAGCATTTCCCAGACGCTCCCCTCCTGTCGGAATACGCCGGAGACAAGCATACAGCATACGGCCAGCAGACCGGTTGCTGCAAATATGGCGAGCCAGCGCAGGAATACCCAGGAAAACATGGAAGGACTCTGGGCCGCGATGACAGGGAAATTGCGGTCCGCCCTGGTCTTTCCCCACTCGCTTGCCGCCATGGCTGTATAAAAGGGGAAGAGCACCTCAAAGCCGACGGCGGAATAGTCCATGAGGTCTCCGGCCAGGATTGCGAGGGCAGTCAGAAACGCCGCGAAGGCTCCTGACACAAGAAAAAAGTTGGCGCCCGCGATTTTTATTTCGCCTTTCAGTTTTTTCAGCATTTATTCCGCCCTCCAAAACTTTCGCGCAAGAAGCGGCAGCGCGCCGGAAACCAGGCCGCCGACCGTAAGAAAGATTCCATTTGCCCAAACGCTTCCCGCGTCTACAAAGGGCCATTTCGGATGCACCCAGATAAGCCGCGCCAGCTCCCCGGAGGTGATCAGATAAAAAGGCATGGCGTCTGCGGAGCCCACATAAACGGCGTTTGCTCCAAACAGAACCGCCGCCAGAATATAAAAGAAGCGAAGGTCCATGATGCCCGGCAGAGCAACCGCGCAGAAACTCACAAAAAGGCAGGAGAAAAACCCCGGAAACACAAGGGCTTTCAGCAGCGGCACAAGACCGTCTTCCAAAGAAACCGCAAAGGGCGCGGCGATGCAGTAGACGGTTGTGTTCAGGCAGAGAAAAACGGTCAGAAACGTAAAGGTACTGAAAAAGCCGCCCAGCAACTTGCCCGCCAGATACTGTCCCTTTTTCAGCGGCGAAGCCATAAACAGCGTTTTCATCCCGGTTCTGCGGTCCAGAGGTATGCGGCCCGCCAGCAGAAACAGAAGGCCAAACAGGAGAACCAGGGCGTCAAAGTTCATAATCCGGCTGACGAAATAAGCCGGCTGGTTTAAAAATTCCAGGCGTCTTAAATTTCCCACGGAAGGGAAGTTGTCGGCCTGGGCAAGCAAAGTCGCTCCCAGAAGAACGGCCCAGCCGGCAGGTCGTGCTGTCTGCATCTTATATTCCCGGAAAATCACCGCCCAGATTTTACGCATACGCTTTCCCTCCCATACAATATACATAGGCATCCTCCAAAGTCGCCGCGGCAGGCTCGGCCTGGTGAAAACGATCCTCTTCATCCACGATCCGGGCAGTCAGCCCATGGGGTTCATAGGTGGTTGCCAAAACCACCGCTTTTTTCTGGATCTCTGCCAGCGCTTCCTCCCGCTCCAGGCGCAGGATCTTCACCTTTCCCTCCACCCGCTCCTGCAGATTCTTCGAGGCTCCGGCGTAAAACAGCCGCCCCCGGCGCAGCACCGCCAGATTTTCGCAGAGCTGATGCACGTCCTCCACGATGTGGGTGGACAAAAGAACCGTGCGTCCTTCTCTCGCGTAACGGGACAATACCCCGCGAAACCGGACGCGCTCCTCCGGGTCCAGCCCCGCGGTGGGCTCGTCTACCACAAGAATCCGGGGATTTCCAAGAAGGGCCTGGGCAATGCCGACTCTGCGCCTCATTCCGCCGGAGAGCTGGCCGATCTTCCGTCCGGCGAAGTCCTGCATTTCCACCTGCTCCAAAACCCGCTCCGGTTCCTCTTTCCCGGTGATTCCTTTCAGCCTGGCCATATAGCTTATAAAGTCAAGCACGGTCAGCGCAGGATACATGGCAAGCTCCTGGGGCAGATAGCCGATCCGTGTCCGAACCGCCTCCCCCTGTTTTTCTGTATCGAACCCGCAGACCCGCACGCTTCCCTTCGTGGGCCGCAGGATCGTGACAATGGCCTTCATCAATGTGGTCTTTCCGGCTCCATTGTGCCCCAGAAGCCCGAAAACGCCGCTTCCCACGTCAAAGCTCACATCGTCCAGGGCTTTTGCCCCGTTCTTGTATGTCTTTGTCACATGACAGATTTCAATATTTTTGTGTCCGGCTTTCTCTGCTTGCCCTTCCGGATAAAGAGCGGTCCGGATGCTTTCTGTTTTCTTCATCTCTGCCTCCTTATAACTATATTTGTAGTTTTATTAATCAAACAAATACGCGCAGACCCGGATATACGGCGCCGCTGTATTCCGCTCCGCTTTTATAAGCCGGATACGGGTAAAAATGCTGTCTGCCAAACCACATGGAAAACCATACCGTCAGCAAAAGAAGTCCGGCCAGCAAAGCCCCCGCAGCGGCTCTTTTCCCTTTCGAAGTCCCCGCCAGCATTTGCCGGATTCTCTGCTTTGTCAGAAAGAAACGCGCCGCTCCCATTCCAGCCCCGGATTTTCCCGGAAGATGCGCGGAAAGCTCCAAAAGACGCAGAACCGCGGACGCGTACTCTTTTTTTGAGATCTTTCCTCCCAGCGCGGCCAGTGTCTGCTCATCACAGTCTGTCTCGCAGCGAAGGGAAACCTCCTTTTTCGCAAGCCATACCAGAGGGTTAAACCAGTTTGCGGCGCATACCAGGAAGCAGACCCGCGTCAGCAGAAGATGCCTGCGCTTTATGTGGGTCAGCTCATGGGCAAAAACAGCCAGCAGCTCCTGATCCGTAAGCCGTTCGGCAACGGGCTTACGCAAAAGAATAGCCGGTCTTACGGCGCCCGCCACACAGACGGGATCGTCCAGGGTTCCCCACAAAAGCGGAGGTCTTTTTTGGAATCCCAGCATGTCCGCGCACAGATCCGCCAGATCATTCAGCCGCTTATCCCGGCAGGGAAGACAGGCTCTGACGGCACGTCCAGCCAGCCAAAGGCGTACCGCGCTGCCTGCCAGACACACCAGGCACCCGCAAAGCCAGATCCCAAGGGCGATCCAGAAGCCCTCTCCCCAGAGCTGTCTTTCCGGGGGCAGCAAAACCACGTCCGCGGAGAGAAACGGCACGGCATAGAATACCATGCATCCGGCGGAAAACCAGAGGGGAACCGCAAGTCCCAGCACATGGCCCGCAAACAGAGACAGGACCGTAAACATGCCTCCGATAAAGGACACATAGAGCAGGGCATAGAAAAGATTACCGAGTATCTGCATCCGATTCCTCCTGCCTTTCAATCAGCTCCTTCAGCTCTTTTAACTCCCGGTCGGAAAGATTCCCGCTTTTGACGAACCCCATAACCATTTTTGAGAGAGAGCCGTCATAGACCCTTTTCAGAAATGTCCGGCTCTCCGCAAGCTGACAGTCCGCTTCGGATACCGCGGGATAATACAGGTATCCCTTGCCCTGGCGCTTTGTGGAAAGAGCCCCTTTCTTTACCAGCCGGGCCAGATACGTCTGAATCGTGGTTTTACTCCAGCCGGTATCCCCAAGTCTGTCCAGGATCTCCGGCAGCGTCCGCGGGGGATCGCTCCAGATAATCTTCATGACCTGCCATTCGGATTCGGATATGGAAACCTGCGCTTTCATGGCAAACCTCCTTTAATTGATATTTTGTAGTTTAATTCACCTTAACACAAAAACTACAAAATGTCAATCCATTTCCGTCACCTGATTTTTTTCTGGATAAACAGCCGCGCGATATTAGAGTTTTCGTAATCCAGGATTTCGCTGTGCCCAGGTCCAGCCGGCCGATGGCATTTTTATCCGCCCCGGAAAGCTTGAAGTCCCAGATCGCAAAGTCCTCTCTCATATGCGCCGGACACCGGCTTCTCGTGACCACGCTGACCTGGCGGTCCACATTCCAGCGAAGGGCTTCCTCCTGGTGATAAAAGGGGTGCAGCTCGATCTGGTTTACCATGGGCGCAATTTCGCTGTTCAGGCAAAGATCCGTCAATCGTTCCGGACTGAAATTGCTGACGCCGATGGCCCGGACTTTTCCCTCCCTGTAAAGCCGCTCCAATACCCTCCACGCGCCATAATAGTCGTTGTAGGGCTGATGGATCAGATACAGACCAATATACTCCAGACCAAGCTTTTCAAGCGATGCCTCAAACGCCCTCTCGGCGTCCTTAACTTTATCTGTTCCATGCTTGACTCCTCCTGTTTTCGTCATTACATTTGCATTCTGTTCATGGCGTCTGCGCGGCAGCCGCGCGGATCCGTCAAATGGTTCTTTTTCTTTTGTTTGGGAACTTTTATGATGCTATTGTAAAACGCTTTTCCTGGAAAGTATAATGCCGATTCCGCAGATATCTATAACTTAAACGCATACTGTCAGAACAGGCGAAGCTGCTCATACTCGGTCTTTCGTGTCAGCATGACGGGAGCTTTTTCAAGAAGCCTCGCCGCAGCCGTGTCATCCCGCACCCATGCCGTAAGCTCGTCCCTTTCCAGGATCAGAGGCATCCGGCTGTGTACCGGCGACACGGAAGGATTGGCCGCTGTGGTGAGAATCACAAACCGGTCCTGGCCGTCGAAGGGGCAGAAACAGCCCGCCATAAAAAGAACATCTCTGTCCGGACGCTCAAAGGTAAATTTTTCTTTTTCTTTATTCCACTCGTAAAAGCCTCTGGCCGGGATAACGCAGCGCCTGTGCAGGACGCTCTCCCGGAAGCTTCGCTTCTCCAGCGCGCTCTCAGCCCTGGCATTGATCACAAGCCCCTTTCCGTCAAATTTCAGAAAGCCCCAGGCCATCCGGGCCGCCGCCAGAGGGTGTCCCAGGCCCGTAATCACCGCCGCCTGACGAGACGGCAGAATATCGCCGGCTTCTGTCCCTGTCTTGTCTATCTCTCCAACCAGACGCGCAATCTCCCGGATTGTGTCATCGTCCGCGTAATATCGTCCGCACATCGTTCTCTGCCCCTTTCGTTTTCATTTTGTATCATCTACTCAGAACAGTTTACACGATTTTCTTTTTCCTCGCAAAGGAGCACCAGATCCCAGGTTCCCTCCTCCACATGATACAGAAGAATGAAATTCCTGCGAATGCCGTCCTCTTGGGAGCAGCAGTCATACCGCTTCATGCGGATTCCGGCAAAATACTTTTCCTCTGCTTTCAGCAGACGGATCTGGCGGATACACCGGATCCTCCCTTCTTCGTCCTCATATTTCACAAGCTGAGGGATACTCCTGCCCTTTGACGTAAACCAGCAGGAAACCGCCGCTTTCCGGTACTTGCCGGCAACCCGCCTCTCCTGCAGCCTTTCTTCCTGTCCTTCCAGTAAAAAACTCATGTTCCATTCCCCTTTGCTTTTCGCCTCCTGGCGGCATCCATTCTGTTTCCCGCGTCCTTTTCGCATTTTCACACCGAATTTCTTCGAATACGCCGGTTGCTGTGCTATCAATCCTTCTTCGCTCTTGGAGGCTCCAAAAGGGCGGCCCGCACCAGAGAACACTTCCCATAACGGCTCCGGATGCGGTCTGCCGCGGCATCCATGCGCTCCAGCTTTTGATAGTCTGTCCCGTCAAAAAGAGATTGCTGTCTTACGGCAGCGTCGTACCGGATATGACCGGTATGAATGCCAAGCTTTCGTATTGGCGTACCGTCCCAGAGCTGATCAAACAGACGGCTGGCGCAGCGGTAAAGCTCCGTGGTAATGTTCGTGGCTGCAGGCAGCGCCGCCTGATGGCTTGCGTCCCGCAGGGCAAAATCACGGATGCCTACGGACAGTACCTGGGCCCGGCCCCCGGCTTCTCTCAGTCTTCCTCCTACTGTTTCCGACAGGGACAGCAGCACCCGTTTCGCCGCCTGGGCGTCCTCCACATCGAAGGGGAGGGTCACACTGTTTCCATAGCCTTTTCCCGGAGGAAGCAGCGGTTCCACGGCAGAGGAATCCATCCCGTTGGCAAACTCCCAGATCCGCTCTCCGTGCTTTTTCAAATGTGCCTTCAGCAGCCGGGGATCAGCCGCCGCCAGTTCTCCGATTGTCCGGATTCCCAGAAGGGCAAGCGTTCTCTCGGCCGCCCGCCCCACGAAAAATAAATCAGAGACCGGAAGGGGCCACATTTTTTCCGGAATTTCCTCCTTCCACAAGGTATGCACCCTGTCCGGTTTCTGAAAATCGCCCGCCATTTTGGCCAGCAGCTTGTTCTCTGAGATTCCCACATTGACGGTAAATCCAAGCTCCTCCCGGATCTGATTCCGTATCCGGTCCGCGGCCGCGATAGGGCTTCCCCAAAGTCCTTCCGTTCCCGTCATGTCCATAAAAGCTTCGTCCACGGAGTAGGGCTCCACCGCCGGGGCATAAGTCCGCAGGATCTCCATAAAGGCACGGGAGCATTTCTCATACAGCCGGTAGTTTGGAGGCACCAGGAGAAAATCCGGACATTTCTGTCTTGCCTCCAGGATACTCTCTCCCGTCCGGATATGGTATCGCTTCGCCGGAATGGATTTCGCCAGAATAATTCCATGGCGCATAGCCAGATCTCCTCCCACCGCCGCCACCTGTTCCCGCAGATCCGTCTCCTCTCCCAGATGCCGCATACGATAGACCGCCTCCCAGGAGAGGAAGGCAGAATTTACGTCTATATGAAAAATTACCCGCTTCATTGCTGCCGCCTCCTATCTGAATCACGTTCTTACGGCCCGCTCAGCATGTGCGCAGACCTGAGCTGAACTGTTATCGATTGACTCATTGCAGTTTGTATCCTGGCTTTATTATAGAGAACATTTGTTCTGTTTTCAAGGAACAGTTTTTTCCAAAAATTCTTCCTGCCGGATGGAGAACGCGGACAAAAGAGCGATCTGGAGCGTCAGGATGGAAACGCAGGCATCCACATATCCGATGTCCCGGAGAATCATCCAGGAAAGGGATCTCTTTTTCCTGGCCCGGATCATATTGACAGCCGCCAGCGTGATCTTGAAAAAAGCGTAGGCTGCCGCCGCATAAATCACAAGATCCGCATATACCTTTCCTCCCTCAAGATTTATCAAAAGAATGACCGCGCCTGCCAGGACCACCGCCATAAAGCAGAACAAAACCCCGTACAGGGTGCAGAGCTTTCGCTCTGATTTTGGTGCCTTCTCCTTTTTCCGGAAACCGGGCAGCATCCCGTTTTGAGAAAGCCAGCCATACCGCATGGCGGCCAGGAGAATATAATACGCGGCCAGCGTCCCGAACCAGGGCGAATGACTTCTCCACCGCTCCGTTGAAAACAGCAAAAAGGATGTTCAGGGACAGGCCGGAAAAGGCCGTGAGTACGGTGCGGAAATCCTTGTCACGCACAAGCCGGCAAAGCCACGGATGCCCCTCGATAAATTCGCCGACCGTCTTTTTCAGCATTGGAATTTCCCAAGCCAGATAAAAAACGGCCAGAAAATTTCATTTGCTTCTCCTTCAATCGTTTGCCCTCCATTCCGCACTCCTGTTCCCTTTCTCACGGTCTTCGAAGACCGTGGCTGAACTTTTTACTTTCTTTCTCTCCTTTGGGATACCATACATTCATTTTCTTCCTATTTCCGTTTTGTTTCAGAAATATGAAACGCGCCCCGTCCGGTGCAGCACACCTTTTCGGGACGCGTTTCTTTACGGTTCTTCCCTCTGGGAAGCCGCCTCCTGTTCCTTGATTATCCGCAGAAGCAGGTGGTATTCGCTTGTATCGTCATAGTCTCCGGCGCACAGAGCCAGAATTTCCCTGGCGTCCTCCGTCACCTTTCGGATACGGCCTCTGGTTTTCTCGCTTCTTCCCCGGTCGATCATCCGCTTTTTTTCTTCCCCGTCGCAGTAGCGCAGCAGCTCTTCCGGCAAAAGCTTTGGGCTGCTGGCCGCGATTTTCTCCGCCAGATTTGCCGTGCAGCTGTAGAGGAGCTCCAGACGGCTCAGATTTTTAATATTCAGAGCAATGGTCAGGGCGTCCAGCTTTTTCAATCCCTGACAGCGCTCCTGTACCTTCGCGATCTCCTCTTTCAGAGAGCAGACGCATTCATAGAGCAGATCCGTGCCTGTTTTCTCCTCATAAGCCGTATTTCTGGCCCGGAACCGGCTTAAACTGCGGTCGCTCAAAGGCTGCTCCTTGAAACTTGTGGTGTGGAGGGCCACCTGATAACGTATGTCAAAAACCAGGGATTCCACAAGCTCGTCGTCTGTGCCGCCAAGAAGCTCTTTTAAGATCAGCGCCCCCACCAGAACGTTTACCGGCGTGTTGGGCCGGGAAACCTTGCTGCTGTAGAGGACCGCAAAGGGTTTTTCGTCAATGGCCGGAAAAACCAGTTCTCCAAAAGGAACTGCCCAGGATTTTTCCAGCATCCGCCGTTCCCGGTCCGTCAGGAAAAAGGACGGGTCATACAGGGAAATCTGCTGGTTCTCGTTTGTGGCAAAGGACATCTTTTCACCTCCTGAAATCAGCGCTCCCACCGGAATCATTTTTCGCTTCACGGATGGAATACGCCTGCTTTTGCGCTGCTTTCTCAGAACACGTATTTTTTCAGCCTGTCAAAGGCCTCGCAGACCCTGGATTTGGGCAGAGCAAGATTCATGCGGATACACTGCTCTCCGTGGAAAGGCCGTCCGTCCTGCCAGATCACGCCGTATTCCATGCCGGCATCCAGAAGCTCCTGGATCGTCTTTCCATGGGACGCGCACCACTGGGCGCAGTCCAAAAACAGCATATAGGTGCCCTGGGGTTTGGCCAGAGTCACACCCTCGAAGTTTTCCAGAATGAAATTGTAAGCGTAATCCACGTTTTCTGTAAGCACCTGGCAGAGCTCGTCCACCCACTCATAGCCCTCCGGACGGTACGCGCCGATCAGCGCGTGCATGGAAAGAACGTTCATGGAGTTGTAATGGCACAGGGAGGACTCCTTTTCCACCCGCTCCCTGATCCAGGGATTATAGATAATATGATAAGCGCCGATCAGGCCAGCCAGATTAAAGGTCTTGGACGGGGCATAGAGGGCTACCGTCCGGTTTCTGGCGTCCTCTGAAACAGACTGCAGGGGAATGTGCTTATGGCCAAAAAGGAGAATGTCGGACCAGATCTCATCGCAGATCACATAGACGTCATACTTCCGGTAAAGCTCCATCACCCGCTCAAGCTCCCAGGCCTCCCACACACGGCCGGTGGGATTGTGGGGCGAACAGAAAATCGCCGTATGGATTTTCTCCTCTCTGAGCTTCTTCTCCATATCCTCAAAATCCATCCGCCAGATGCCGTTCCCGTCCCGTTTGAGGGGACTTAACACAATATGGTAGCCGTTATTCTCCAAAGAACCCGTAAAGCCGATGTAGGTAGGCGAGTGCAGAAGTACCTTGTCGCCCTTGGAGCAGAATACATTCAGCGCGCTCACCACACCGCCCAGAACACCGTTTTCATAGCCAATGCACTCTTTTGTCAGGCCTTTTACGCCGTTTCGCCGCTCATGCCAGCGGATGATGGACGAGAAATACTCCTCCCTGGGGTCAAAATAGCCGTAAGTCGGGTGCTGTGCCCGTTCCACCAGGGCCTGGGTAATCGTCGGAGCCGTGGCAAAGTTCATATCCGCCACCCACATGGGAATCCGGTCAAACCCCTCTTTGGGGAGAACATTTTTCAGAAAAGGCGTATCCGCCGGTATATCCACCGCTATGGAATCCTTTCCATGCCGGTCAATGATGCTTGTAAAATCGTATTTCATTCTCTTCTCCTTTCCAGATTGGCTTTAATTTCTTCCAATGCTTTTTTATATTTTTCTGAAATCGATCCGGGGTTTCTCTTCAAAATCCATTTTGCTCTGCGGACAACCTTATCTTTTGCCTTCGCGTTCCTTGCAGCCAAAAGCTTCTCCAGCTCGCCCCGCAGCCGCTCAAGCTCCGCCTTCATGGCAGCCGTTTTCTCCGCGTAGCTCTTTTCTGCCCCCGCAAAGAGTCCCTCCTCCTGAAGCTTCGCTGTCAGCTCCTTCCGGCTCTGTCCAAGCTTCTCCAAAAGCCTCTGGGAGTCATCCGCCAGAAACGCCGTAATCACATCCATACGTTTCTGAATCCGGTGCAGTTCCTGATTGTTCAGGGTAAGTTTCTTCAGCACCTCTTTCAGGTCCAGAGCCTCTCTCACGGACTGGACCGTATCCGCCGCGAACAGCGCGGTCAAAACGCAGGCCAGAGCCAGCGCCCCTTCCCCGGGAATCGCCAGAATCAAGACTTCCGCCGGTTTATGTACCACACGAACCAGCAGAATGGAAAAGAATCCCCAAGCCAGGCTGCTGATCAGACAAATGTGACCGTTCAGATTCAACGGCTGATTGCTGTAATCCCAATACCGTACATGAAAAATCCGTTCCATGGCCGCCCCGGTGAAGTATTCCAGAATCGTCGCACCCGCCATACCGGCCAGAAAAATCAGCGGAATGCTGTCACGCACCCGCATAGTCACAAGAAGAATCGTCATTGCGCCAAAGCCGTAGATCGGAAGGAGCGGTCCGTGCAGGAAGCCCCTGTTTACCAGATGGCGCTTCTTCAGCGACACATAGCAGCTCTCCCAGATCCAGCCAATAAAACAGTACAGATAAAAAAACAGCAGCCACTGCACGAAACTATAGGGATACATAAAACCTCCGTTCCTGTCACGCGTGAGCAGATACCAGATCCCCTCACAAGAAAAGGGATGCCGCAAATGGACTGAAGCATTCGCGGCATCCCTTGTATCTATCTGTTATTATTTTCCGCTTAAATATTTTTCAATATCGTCCATGGCCTCTTTTTCATCGCCGCCGTCCGCCGTTACCGTAATGTCCTCACCGGCATTCAGCCCCAAAGTCATCATACCCATGATGCTCTTGGCATTGACCCTTTTCGTACTGCTCTCCACATAGATCTCACTCTCATACTGGCTCGCAACCTGTACCAATAACGCCACCGGCCTGGCCTCCAGCCCGCTTGGAATCTGAATCGTAATCGGTTTCCTAATCATAATGTTTCTCCTCCTTACTCTCTCTCAGATCATCCGCTATGGCGCTTAACTTCCTGAGTCTGTGGTTTACCCCAGACTTTCCAACCGGGGGAGTAAGCATCATCCCAAGCTCCTTCAGGGTGGCATCCGGCTGCTCAAGCCTGACCGCCGCCGTCTCCTTTAAACTGTCGGACAGTCTTTCAAATCCGATTGTCCTCTGGATATAACGGATATCCTCGATTTGCTTTACCGCCGCATTCACTGTTTTGTGGATATTGGCTGTTTCACAGTTGACTTTGCGGTTTACAGTATTTCTCATTTCCTTCAGAATCCTGACATTCTCCAGATTCATCAGTGCATTATGGGCTTCCATAACGTTCAGAATATCAACAATCTGGGCGCCCTCTTTCAAATATACCACAAAATATTTTTTTCGCAATACTATTTTTGCATCCAGGTCAAAAGAATTCATAATCACCGCAAGCTGACCTGCTTTTTCCTGTGTTGCGCAGACAATTTCAAAGTGGTAAGACTTTTTGGGATCACTGATGGAGCCGGATACCAGAAAGGCACCGCGCAGAAACGCGCGTTTGCAGCAGGAACTCTGAATCACCAGATTATCCGTAACCGACAGGTTCTCCCGAATATCCAGGCCCGGTCCCATCAGCTTCGCAGCCTTCAGCACACGGACCGCGTCCTCGTGATTCTTTATGAACACACTGTAAAGCCTGTTCTTTCGCGGACCGACATTCTGTCGGACAGCGATCTCTGTACTTATATTAAATGTTTTTTTTAATAATGTAAAGTATTTTCTTGCCACATAAAGATTTTCCGTATGAATTTTCAGAGCATACTGATCTCCGGCAGTAATAGACACTCTTCCGCACATGCTGATGATCGCGGCAATCTCCGCGATCTGGCAATGCCTGGCCGGACTGATCTGCCGGGACAGTTCCTCCTTCACCTCACTGGAAAAGGACATCTGACCACCTCCTGAGCGCTCTCCCGGGCGTCATTTCCGAATATCCCTGTGTTCCAGCCGGACTCCGTACTCCTTTCGCGTACTCAGACGCTCAAAGAGACGGTTCGCGAGGGTGACAGACCGGTGCTTGCCGCCCGTACAGCCAATCCCGATCACAAGCTGATTTTTCCCCTCCAGGACATAATTCGGGATCAGGAAATCCAGCATATCCGTCAGCTTGTCCAGGAAAATCCCGGACAGCTCCGAGCCCATAACATAGTCCTGCACTTCCCGGTCATTGCCTGTTTTATGCTTCAGCTCTTCCACATAAAAGGGATTCGGCAGAAATCGTACGTCAAAGACCAGGTCGCAGTCCTGGGGGATTCCGTATTTAAAGCCAAAGGACAGCACGCTAATCATCAGATTTTTAAAATCCTGGTTATCCATAAAAATCTTGTCCAGCTCCTGATTCAGCTCCCGCGTCAAGAGCTGGCTGGTGTCCAGTATGTAATCCGCCTTTTCCTTCAGGAATGCCAGTTTTTTTCGTTCCAGGGCGATTCCCCGGTCAATCCGCCCGTCCTTCGCCAGAGGATGGCTGCGGCGTGTCTCCTTATAACGCTTCACAAGAACCGCGTCCGACGCGTCCAGATAAAGGATTTTGTAGGAAATTCCGCTGTTCTTTAAGGCTTCCAGAGCACAGTCCAGCTCCTCTAACGCCTGTCCGCTGCGGATATCCACCCCCAGGGCCACTCCCCGTACGTCACCGCCCAGGGTACCCGCCAGCTCCCCGAATTTTTCAAGGAGGGCAATGGGCAGATTGTCCACACAGAAATATCCCATATCCTCAAGCATTCGAAGGGCCGTACTTTTCCCGGCCCCCGACATTCCCGTTACAATCACAAATCTCATAGAAACTCTCCCAACCGCTTAATCTCCGGTTCAAGGCGTACCCGGAACTTCTCGTATACCCGTTCCTGTACCTGCGCCATCAGCTCTGTCACATCCTTTGCCGTGGCGTTTCCTCTGTTGATAATAAAACCGCAGTGCTTTTCGGAAATCTGGGCGTCTCCCACCTGAAAACCGCAAAGACCGCTGTCCATGATCAGCTTCCCGGCAAAATACCCCTGGGGACGCTTAAAAGCGCTTCCGGCGCTTGGATACTCCAGCGGCTGCTTCGCGACACGCTGTCCCTTCAGCTCCTCCATCCGTCCGGCAATCTTTTTTGGATCTCCCGGTGAGAGCTGAAGAACCGTTTCCAGAACAATCCAGCCGTTTTTCCCGATACTGCTTGTGCGGTATCCCAAATCCAGCTCCTCCCTGCCAACGGTTTTGACCGTAAGTTCTTTGGTCAGTACCGCGGCCGAAAGAAGCACATCCTTCATCTCGCCTCCGTAGGCGCCGGCATTCATGCAGACCGCGCCGCCCATGGTTCCGGGAATCCCCGCCGCAAACTCAAAGCCCGTAAGACCATACTCCAGGGCCTTTTTCGCGACCTTTGACAAAAGAGCACCTGCCTGAACCCTCAGCCGGTCCCCCTCCCGGATAATGTCGCAGTAATTTTTAAACACCTGCATCACCACGCCCCGGAATCCCAGATCGCCCACCAAAAGATTGCTTCCGTTTCCCAGAATAAAGCAGGGAACCGAGGCTTCCCGACATACTTTCAGTACCTCGGCCATTTCCGTTCTGCTGTGGGGCTGAACAAAGTAGTCCGCTGGTCCCCCGATCCGGAAGGTTGTGTGCTTTTTCATCGGCTCATCCGTAAAGGTGTGATCGCTTCCTACGATCCCGCATAGCTGTTCCCATAATTTCTGATTCACATTCAATACCTGCTTTTCTTCTAAATATAAATTATGTAACAGTTCAGCCCTGCTGAACCGTTACATGCAAAATCCATGTAAAATCGCCTGCGGCGATGGGATTTTGCACTCCTGAATCACGTTCTTACGGTCTGCGCAGCATGTGCGCAGACCTGGGCTGAACTGTTACTAAATTATCATACACCAGCCCCCGCTTTTTCGCAACCCTGAATCACTTGTTCAGTATCCCGCTGTCCGCGATGGCCTGTACCGCTTTTTCCATCTCCTCCGGCGGAAGAACCAGAGCAAGGCGCACATATCCCTCGCCCAGACTTCCGAAGCTGCTGCCCGGCGTGCAGAGTACGCCGGAACGCTCCACCAGCTCCATGCAGAACTCCTCTGAACTCTCAAATCCCTGGGGAATTGGCGCCCACACAAACATGGTTCCCTGGCTGTCCGGAACATTCCAGCCGATGCGGCGCAGTCCGCCGCAGAGGGCCTTCATCCGGCGCTCATACTCCATACACTGGATGCGAACCCCTTCCTGGGGACCGGTCAGGGCAGCGATGGCACCGTACTGTACCGGCAGGAATACGCCGTAGTCGATCTGGGAACGGATAGCTTTAAATTTTTCGATAATCCTGCGGTTGCCCACCGCGAAGGAAATCCTGGCTCCCGTCAGATTGTAGGATTTAGACAGGGAATAGAACTCGATGCCCACCTCCTTGGCGCCTTTATGGGCCAGAAAGGAGCCGCCCTTCCTGCCGCCGTATATGATATCCGAATAGGCGTTGTCATGCAGGATGATAATGTGGTGCTTTTTCGCGAAAGCGATCAAACGGTCGTAAAAATCATCGTCCGCCGCCGCGCATACCGGATTTAAGGGGTAGGACACCACCATCAGCTTTGCCCTCTCCGCTACATCCTCGGGAATCCTGTCGAAATCCGGCAGAAAACCGTTTTCTTTTTTCAGCGGATAATACCAGAGCTGGCCGTCACAGAGCGCCGGCCCGATTCCGAAAATCGGATAGCCCGGATTGGGAGCCAGCACCAGATCCCCGGGATTGCAGACCGTCCAGGCAAAATGAGCCATTCCCTCCTGGGATCCGTTTAAAGACATGATCTCGTCCGCTTCCAGCTCTACTCCAAAGCGTTCCAGATAGAAATCCTTCACCGCCCAAATCAGCTCCGGCTTGTCTTCCAGGGCATATTTATAATTTTCCGGCTTCTTCGCCGCCTCGGTCACCGCGTCGATAATGTGCTGTGCCGGCGGAAAATCAGGAGTGCCAACGGAAAGGTTATACACCGTCCTCCCCTGGGCCAGAAGCTCATTCTTTTTTTCATTCAGCACAGCAAAAATGCCCATCTGGAACATTTCCGCCTTTTTTGAAAATTCAAATCCTTCTTCCATTTTCTTTTTCCCTCGTTCTCTTCTTTTTTTCTCATACAGTCCGGATATAACAAACAGGATGACGCACACCGCAGTAATGCCGGTTCCCGCCCAGAGTCCCGGCGCCGTATATTCCATAGTAATCTCATGGGTGCCTGCCGTCAGATCTACCCCCGTCAGGGCTTCCCCTACGCGGTACTGGGTCACCTTTTCTCCGTCCACACGAATCTCCCAGCCCTCGTCGTAGGGAAGGCTGAGCATCATGGTGCCGTCCTCGTCCGCCGTGATCACACCGGCGATGGAGCCGTCGGAAAACTCATAGATATCCAGCTGGTTCTTTGCCAGCTCGTCATGCACCGCCTGATAATCCGCGTCCGCGCAGACATACACGGACACCTGCACCGGCTCCGACTGATTTTCCTTAAAGACACAGCTTATGCTGGCCACTTCTTCCGTGTCGAAGCACCCCAGATCAAAAAGATGGTCGTTGTAGGTCTCATAGGTTTTGCTGTATTCCGGCGTGGTAATCGTCAGCTCATCCACCGCCGTATTTACATCCAGATAAGCCTGATATCCCTCAGGCAGGACAATGGTGTACGTCTCTCCTTCTTCCATCTGTATGGTCTGGTACAGGGAGAAAATCGGATCCATTCCCGTGGCAAGCTCAATAAACTGGTTCTGGATATTCGTATGGCCGCCGGCATAGATGTTCCACTCCTTTACGCTGCTGTCCACCATAAAACCCAGGGACAGGGCATTCTCGTTCTCATACATATGCAGGGGCTCCACATAGTCCACCTGTTTCATCTGGTAAAGGGTCTCGGAATTAGTCCGTGACAGCACGTACCGCTCTCCGAGGATATCGTTGAAGAGCTTCGTCAGACCGCTGTAGCCGTTTTTATTGGTACGGGCCTCCATTCCCAGAGCCTTGCACAGATCTACCGTGGCAGCCGGCATGGTGGAGGAAAACAGCGTGATGCCGTCCGCCCCCATGAACATGGCGCTGTTGCGCATCCTGGTACTGTCAATGTCCGCCCTGAAAAAGCCCGAGGCCCCCTGCCGCGCAACCAGCTCCTCATAGGCGAACTGGTCGTCCAGATACGTCTGCCTGCTGACCGTGCCGTTGCAGAATACCCCGTAAATACCGGTAACAATCATTTCCGCGCACACAAAAACTGTCATAAAAGTATGGAAGGCACGTTTTCCCAGACACCTCCCCCGGTAAATCAAAAACACAAGGCCGTAGATGGCAAGCTGCACAATCGTCACGAAATAGACATAACCACTGCGCTCCCCCAGACCGGCAGCCCAGGCATAGGCCGCGAAGGCAACCGGCAGAGCGATTCCCCCAAGAAGACGAACCCAGCCCATATCCCGCAGATGAGGAAGAACATCGGCCGCCATAATCAGGAGCATGGCGATATAGATGAACGCAAAGCGGTTTGGAAGGCCGTTCTGGACGTGGAAACCATGCCAGATGTAGTTCAGCACATTCACGTCAAAGCTCGCGTACAAAAACAGCAGCAGCGCCAGCTTTCCAAGCCTTTCCCTGATGGACAGCTTTTTGTCCAGCACGAAAAGACAGGCGGTAATCATCGTAACCACACCGCAGAAGGCGTTGACTCCGATCTGATCGCTGGCGATATTGATGGGCTCCACAAAGGCAAACTGGCTCGTCAGCTGAGACAGATTCTCCACAAACAGGCGCCAGGTGGCGGGAAAGCTGTTTTCCGCCGACTCCGTGGTTCCCAGTCCCAGATAAGCGGGTATCAGAACCACCGCTCCCATCCCCCCCGCAAGGAGGGCATGCCATCCGAAGTTTACGCAGGAGGAAGCGACGCCGCGCAGGCTGACGCCTTTTTTCCCGATCCAGAGCACCAGAAAGTACAGGCAGGAGAAAAAGCAGAGCATGAAGCCGATGTAGTAATTGCAGTATAATCCGTAAAACAGAGACAAACAGAAGAGCCTGCCGCTCTTTCCGTCCACAATCCGCTCAATTCCAAGCATCACCAGCGGAAGCATGGCAATGCTGTCCAGCCACATCAGGTTAAAATAGTAGCCGATCATAAAACTGCTCAGGGCGTACATGCAGGCAAACATCACCGGCATGCCGTTCCGATAATCCTTTTTCTGGATCATATACCAGGAGAAGGTCAGGCCACACAGGCCGATGCGCAGAACGATCAGCAGGGCCATCACATCCATCATGGCGTATTTCGGGAAAAAGGTAATCAGAAGATTGAGAGGGCTGGCCAGATAGTAGGCATAGGTAGCCCAGAAATTAAAGCCCAGCCCTCCGCCGAAGGAATACAGCAGGGAGCCGTTGTTCGCCAGCTTGTCATGAAACTCCGTAAAAAACGGCAGGTACTGGTGCAGGGAGTCGATAATCAGAACGCCGTGGTCCCCAAAGGGGAATACGCCGTTTAAGGCAAAGGCCACGGCGATGGTCACCGCCGGAATTGCGAAACTCAGTCCCAGCTGTTTTCTCCGAAGCTTCTGCAGGGCGGCCTGGGGGCCGGACGCCGGACTTTTATGCTCCTTAAACACATAAAACTTGCTGAACACATAGTTCAGAGCCAGCACCACGAACTGGATCAGGATTTTTCCGACCATATCGTCCAGCTTCCAGACGCCGCTGAGCAATACCACGCCAAACACCTCGATCACCATGGTAATCAGCCTGGCTCCCACAAACTGAACAAACTCCGAGACGAGCTCCCCCGCCCCTGCGGTCCGGCTCTCAAACACAAACAGCTTGTTCACCACATAGGCAAACAGAATGGCCGCCGCCACGGACACAAATCCGGAAAGCGTAATATCAAGCCCCAGAATGTTTCGAACCAGGGCGTAAGTAACCAGATTCACCAGGGTTGTACAACCGCCGAAGAAAAGATAACGGATTGCCTGGCTGCGGTAAAGTTTTCTTATTTTCTCTGTCATTGTCCTCACCTTTTACTCACAGTTTGTAGCTGCTCAGCCTTGCTGAACGGTTACTTGCGAACTCCATTTAAAATCGCCTGCGGCGATGGGATTTTCGCACTTCGGAATCACGTTCTTACGGTCCGCGCAGCGTGGGCGCGGACCTTGGCTGAACTGTTACGTTTTTTGCAAATTCATGGATAGTATACCGTTCTTTTCCCAAAATGTAAAGTGAACTTTCAGACACAGAAAACTCCGGAATCACGTTCTTACGGTTTGCGCAGACCTGGGCTGAACGGTTACACCCACAGCGTTTTTTCCAGCCAGAACGAATAAATCACCATCTCGGTTACAGGAAGGTGCGTCAGGCGTTCCAGGGCTTTTTTATAGTACTGAAGCTGCACCCCGTACTTTTTCAGAAGCTCCCCGCCGCTTTTATCCGCCGTATAATCCGTCTTGTAATCCACCAGAACCAGGCCGTCTCCCTCCCGGAAATAGGCGTCGATGATTCCCTGGACCAGAACCTGGGACCCGTCGTCCCACTCTTTTTTTATTTCCCTGGCCTCTACTCCAAGTACAAACTGCTGCTCACGGTAAAGGCATCCGGCCTCATAGGCCCGCCGCATCCGCTGTCCCAAGGGCGAAGCGGCAAAATGGAGAATATGCTCCAAACGTATGGAGCGGCTCTCCTCTTGAGTCAGAAAACCCCTCTGCCACAGGCGTTCCCTCTGGCTTTCGATCTGTGCCAGGGTTCTGGTTTTGGTAAAATCCAGTTCCTTCAAGAGCTGGTGGTAGAGGATTCCTCTGGCCGCACCCGTGCGTACCTGTTCCGTCTGCATAAACGGCGGAATCAATGGGACAAAGTCTCCGGCCGGTTCCGTTTCCTGGGGCTCCTCGTATAAGCGCAATGCCGGCTCCTCCTCATCGGCAAGGCTTGCCCGCTTCAGCTGGGATACCGTCATCTTTCCCGGTATTTTCCGGTTCTCCTCATAGGGATACCTGGCGGAAAACAGGTTCTGAAACCGGATCGTTTCCCCGCTGGCCTCCTCCGTCCAAAGCCGGCCCGCTGCGGCCGTAAGGTCCAGCTGCGCCTTTGTCTCCTCCATCACAAGGCCCCCTGGCGTCTCAAAGTAAAACCGGAAGTTGCCCGAAAGGGCGTCGGACACTTTCTCCTTCCGGGAAGGCTCCTCCTGCTCTCCAACCGCGGCGGCATATGCGCTCCACAGCGCCTTCCCGTCCGGGCCGGACATCAGGGCCGGCATAAGCCAGTCCAGAAAGCTGCCGGCTCCCGCCAGAGCCGTGTAGGGCAGCTCTTCCCTGCCAAGAGCCGCCGTCTGCCTCCAAGCGGCCATCCGCTTCTCAAGCTTTGACACAGCCGCCGTCAGGATTAGCTTCTCCTTTGGCCTTGTCAGCGCCACGTACAGCACCCGAAGCTCCTCTGCCAGGTTATCCTCATCCACCTTTTTCTGAAGCACCTTTTTTATCAGAAGGGGCGTGCGCACCCGAAGCTTTGGGTCCGTAAAGTCGCACCCTAAGCCCAGATCCGGATGCAGCACCAGGCGGCTGCGGATATCCTGGCGATTAAAGCTTTTCTGAAGGCCTGACACAAAGACAATGGGGAACTCCAGGCCCTTGCTCTTATGGATGCTCATGATTTTCACCATGTCCTCCTCTTCCCCAAAGCCGGCGGCCTCTCCGTAGTCCACCTCCGCCTTCTTCAGGTTTTCCAGATACCGGACGAAATTGTAAAGCCCCCGGTAGCTGGTGGCCTCATAGGCGGCGGCCTTCTCTTCCAAAAGCCGGATATTTGCCGCCCTGCGGCTTCCGCCGGGCATGGCGGCCGCGTAGTCCCCGTATCCGGTTTCGTCCAGAATCTTCCACAGGAGCTCATGCATGGGCAGGCTTTTGCTCTCCTGCCGGAAGCCGTCCAGCATGGTAAAAAACGCGCTGAGGCGCTTTTGAATTTTTCCGGTCTCCGCCGTATCCGGACAGTCCCGCAGAAAGCCCGCGCAGGCCCCGAAAAGATCCCCCTCTCTGTGGCCGCTTCTTATAATCGCCAGCTCCTTTGAGGAAAAGCCGCCGATGGGGGAAGCCAGCACAGCGGCCAGGGCAATGTCCTGCCTGGGGTTGTCAATAATTTTTAAAAGAGCGATCACCGTCTGAATCTCCACAGAGGAAAAGTAACCCGTCCGTGTACCGGTATAAGCCGGAATCCCCATATTTCCCAGGATTTTCAGGAAAGGCTCCGCCCAGCCGGCAACGGTCCGCAGCAGGATCACGCAGTCTCCGAATTTTGCCTTTCGAAGCTTTCCGGTTTCCTTATCCAGAACCTCGGTCTTTCCCACCAGCTCCAAAATCCGCTCTCCCACCATGCGGGCCTCCAGCTCCCGGTCTGTCTCCATGGATTCCTCCGCCGCAGTCCGGTCCGCGTCCAGATCCAGCAGAAGGACCTCGGACTCCATCCCGTCCGTCTCCGGGTAAGAAGCCCCCGGATACAGAGCCGCCGCCTCGTCGTATACCACGCCTCCCAGTTTTTCGGTCATAATCTTCCGAAAAAGTCCGTTGGCGCTGTCAAGGACCTGGGTACGGCTTCGGAAGTTTTTGTGGAGATCAATGCGCTGTCTGGGCCCGTCCTCCTGGCTGTAGGTATTGTACTTTTCCATGAACAGCTCCGGCCTCGCCATGCGGAAACGGTAAATGCTCTGTTTGACGTCTCCCACCATGAAGCGGTTGTTTTCCCCCTGCCAGGCTTTTGAAACGCTGGTCAGAATCAGCTCCTGAACCTGGTTGCTGTCCTGGTATTCGTCAATCATGATTTCATCATAGCGGCCGGAAAGCTCCTTTGCCGCCTGGGTGGGAAGCGTCTCTCCGTTCTTTTGCTCCACCAGAATCTTCAAAGCCAGGTGTTCCATATCATGGAAATCCATAATATTTTTCTTTTCCTTGGCCTCCCGGTAGCGTTGTCCAAACTCCTTTGCCAGCGACACCAAGGTTTCCACCGCCTGCCGGCTTCCCTTCATATCCTCGTAAAGCTCTTCCGGCCGGCCATAGAAATACTGCTTTTCCAGATCGTCCGCCAGCTTTTTCCCCTGATCCCTAAGCTCCTTTACCCGGGCCTTTTTCTCCTGGGACACCGAAGCGTCCTTTTTGGCGGAAAGCCTTGCCCATCCGCTCCGGTTTCGGAATTGTTCGCTCATCTCGGAATACGTTTTGCAGTTCAGGAGCTTTTCGCAAAAGGCGGCGTCGCTTTCCAGAGCCTCCGCGTACATCCAGGGGCCCTCCGGCTCCATGCAGATTCGTTTCGCCTCCCGGATTATCTCCATGAAATCGCCCAGGATCTTTTTTATCCCAGCGAACATCTCCTTCGCCCAGGAACTTTTCAGCATTTCCTTGACGCTTTCCGCCTCGTAGGGAGCCAGACAGGAGTCCAGCCACTGCTCCGGCCAGGGGTGGCTCATGGAAAACTCGTACAGCCGCTCGATGTACTCCCCAAGCCGCCTGTCGTCCCGGCCGGGAGCATAGGCTTCCACAAATGCCGCGAAGGCCCGGCTGTTCTCCTGGAAATGCGCTTCCAGCATTTCCTCCATCACATCTCCCCTTAGAAGCTTCTGTTCCCCTTCGTCGGCCACCCGGCAGTCCGGATCCAGGCCGATCAGATGAAAATAGCTGCGCAGCACATCGCTGCAGAAGCTGTCAATGGTGGTAATCTGGGCGTTGTAGATCAGTGTTTGCTGCCTTTGGAGATGCTCATTCTCCGGCTCCGCCTCCAAGCGCTTCTCGATGGCCGCCAGAACCCGCTCCCGCATCTCCCCTGCCGCGGCTCTGGTGAACGTCACCACCAGAAGCCGGTCCACATCCACCGGCCGCTCTGGGTCCGTCAGCATCTGGATGATACGCTCCACCAAAACCGCCGTTTTCCCGGATCCTGCTGCGGCGGAAACCAGGATATTCCGGTTTCGGAGCTCGATGACCTTTCTCTGTTCCGGTGTCCACTTAACTGCCATGTGTACTTGTATCCTCCTCTCCGCCGCTTTCCCGGCTCTGTTCATCCGCCCGTTTTTCGCCGTCCCGGGTGGTTTCCAGCTCCATCCGCTTCCAGATCTCCTCTGCCGGAAGCTTTCGAAGCCTCCGGTACCCGTTCTTGTCCGTCCGGGGATCAAAGGCGCATACCTCATGGAACTGGCAGTAGTCGCAGGCCGTGGCTCCGTCCCGCTCATAGGGGGCAATCTCCGTCCGGCCCTCAAGGATTTCCCTTCCAAGCCGGTGAAGCTCCCGCTGAACATAGGAGGACAGAATGCCAAACTCCTTTGTGGAGGCCGCCTTTGAAGTTTTGGAAAGGCTGCCGTCCTTATTAAAGGCGGCCGGCACAACGGCAGAGTCTTTCTCCATTCCTCTGTCCATCCGGCGGATCACCTCCGGATCGGCGTTCACAAGGCCGTCCGGCCGAAGTTCTTTTAAAATCCGCTCCTCAAGGCCCGCCAGATCCTCCCGGACATTGGCCTCCAGCATGGGATCCTTGATGTGGTAATAAAAGATTCCGGCAGGAAGGATCTCTTTTTTCGGGTACACCCGCTTTTCCAGTTCCACCGCCGCATTCAGATAGACGGCAAGCTGAAGCTGCAGGCCGTAATAAACGGCCACCAAGTCAAACTGCGTATTTCCGGATTTATAGTCAATTACCTTCACATACACGGTATCCCCCTCGTCGCAGACGTCAATCCGGTCGATTCTGCCCCGCAGGCGCATGGATTCCTCCTTTGAGAAACGCAGCTGGACAGATTCCAGATCCGTAACCGAGAAAGGCACCTCAAAATTCGCCGGAACAAAGCTTCCCCGGCGGATCTGTTCGCAGAAGGCCCACACGGTCCGCTCCGTAATCCGCAGAATCCTCCCGATGGCATATTCGTTTCTGGCGCTGCTATGAAGAATCCGGCCGCCGTACTCATCAGCAGCCTCCCGGACACTCTCCTGAGTCAGCCTGATCCGTACCTCCTCCGGCACATGGAACCAGTCGTATCCTTCCGTCTGGAGCTTCTCTGCGAAAAGTTCCAGGGCCTTATGGAAAATATTTCCCATATCCACCGGCTTAAACTGATACTCCTCCCGCTCCGAAAGCCGCAGGCCATACAGCAGAAAATGGGCGTAGGCACAGGAGGCATATTGTTCCAGACGGCTGACGCTGTTTTCCAGATTCTTTCCGTACAGGGCTTTCGCCACCTGGGCCCCCAGTCCCTGCTTTCTCCGGGCTCCGGAAGCAGCCTCCAGCAACGCGCGCACCATTCCTTTGTACTCTTTCCGCTCCCGGTACCAGAAAAACAGACCCTTTGCCTGTTCATTCGCGTTTCCTCCCAGAAGGTCCTCCATAGAGGCGGCCAGGTACCCGGTTCCGCTTTCGGGATTTACCAGGCGGGTACTCACATCCGTCCAGGCGTCCTCATCCTGCCAGGCTAGTCCCGGAAACATCCGGCAGATCACATTCAGCAGGCTGGAAGGCCGAAGGGGCGTGCCGTTTCCGTCCGTTTTTCCGCAGACCAGATAGAGCCTGTCCGTGGGCTTTGTCAGATGCTGATACAGATAAAACCGCTGGGTATAGCTGTTTTCCCTGGTTCCGGGAGCCAGGTTCGCCCCCGCCTTTTCCAGCCGTGACCGCTCTCCGTCCGTGAGAAACCCGCCGCTTTTTCCTCCCTTGGGCACCAGACCATCGTTCAATCCCAGGAAAAAAAGGGCCCGGATATTCCGAAGCCTGGTCCGCTCAATATCTCCTACCAGAACCCGGTCCGTCTCCGGGGGAATCATGCCCGCCCTGGCCTCCTCAAAACCGGCCTCCAAAAGCTGGGAAAATTCCTCCAGCGTCAGAGGCTCCTCATCCAGCAGCACCGCGATCTTGTCCAGAAGCTCCATAATAATCCCGTAAATCTGCCCGTACTCCTCTGCCTTCTCTGGTCTGCCCGCTGCCTCGCTCTCCTTCTCCCAGTCAAGGAGCTGCTCCTGCAGCCTGCCTGCCTCCAGAAACCGATAAAGGATTTCCGCCATTTGCCGGGCCGTCTGCCCTTTTTTTCGTATGGCCTCCGTAAATGGAAGCAGCAGCTCCCCGATACGGACCCGCAGGGCCTCGCAGACCGCTAACGTTTCCTGATCCATGGTTTTCGAGGTGCGCTCCCATGACTTCGTCCAGCGGCTTCGTCCGCGGATTCCAAAGGCTCTCAGATAATTTTCCAGAAGATCCGTCTCTTCTGCGGAAACCCCCGCAAGGCCTGTCCTGAGCATGCGTACCACGCTCTCCCAGGTATAATTCTGCTTCGCCACCTCTAAAGCGGCCTTGACGTATTCCAGAGCCGGATTCAGCAGCACCTTCCTGGTCTCGTCGATAAAGCAGGGAATGCCGTACCGGCCGAAAATCCGCCGCGCCGGGTTCGCGTACTGTCCCAGATCCCCGGTAATCACCGCGATATCCCCGTAGTGCCAGTTTTCCTCCGTCACCAGCCGCCAGATCTCCCTTGCCGCGAAAGACGTCTCCTCCAGGGGATCCCTGGCCATATGCAGGGAAATTTCACCCGGCGTTCCCGAAAACACAGCCCGTCCCCTTCTCCCTCTCCGGTACAGATGATCTTCCAGGAAGTCCAGAGAAGCCCTCTCCCTTCCAAAGCGGCTCCGGTCCAGTACAATGGGATCCATAATCCGGCATCCGGCGTCCTTGGCGATCCCTGCCAGAGAGGCAATGGTTTTCCGGCTCAGATAAAACAGCTCATACATAGGGCCTTTCGTAAAAAAATCCTCCTTCCCATCCACCGTCACGGTCACAAAAACCGTCTCCGCCTTTGGCAGAAGTCTGCGAAGAAGCTTGTTCTGGATCGGGGTAAAACCGGTGAAGCCGTCAAAAGCCAGCACCGCGTCACGCAAAAGAGCCGATTCATCCACATGGCGGCAGAGTTCCTCCAAAAGCTCCTCCGCGGTAATGTAGCTTCCAGCCATACGATCCTCAAATGCCTCATAGAGCAGCTTCACATCCATGAGCTTATAGTAGAGAGATGGATTTTCCCGCTGGCCCTCTGCCAGCTCCTCCACTCCTTCCGGGGAAATATCGTACTGAATCAGCTCCGAAATCATGGACTTTAACTGGGTAATATAGCCCGGCTTCTTCATGTTTCCTTTGAGAACACGCAGACGATCCTCCTGATCCTGGGCAGCCTTGCGCAGAAGAAGGTTCTTTCCCGTCTCCTCAAGCACCCTTCTCGCGCTGGCTCCCGTCTCCTCAAACACCCGCCATGCCAGGCGCTGAAAGCTCAGAATTTCAATGTTCAGGATTCCATGGTCCGGATGAAGGCGCACAAGCTCCTTCTGGGTCTCCAAGGTAAATTGCTCCGGAACAATCACCAGAAAGTGCTTCCCGGAATTTTCCATGGAAGCCCGGATAATCTTTTCATACAAAAGCCGGGATTTTCCGCTTCCGGAATTTCCCAAAATCAACTGAAGTGCCATAATCCTCCTTTTCCGCCGCGGCCCCTTGCTGCCCACGGCCTTCGGCGAGCTGTCCGGCAGGAACAAAAAAGCCCGCGGGAGCCGGAAACCTTTTCTTCCGGCCCTGCGGGCCTTCAGGCGGGCAGCCGTTTGGCCGCCACCGAATAGGCGGCATGTATTCAGGGATGCCAAATACGCCCGCCAGACTTTTTCGAGATGGTGGTACGCCTGCCCCGCGGACGTATGCAGGTTTACTTCCCGAGCTGGGCCAGGCGCTCCTGTACCTGCTCCATCATTTCGCTGTACTTTTTCAGCTTGCCTTTTTCCTCGTCGATCTTCGCCTGCGGCGCGCGGCTTATGAATTTTTCATTTCCCAGCATGCCGTTTACTCTGGCCAGCTCCTTCGTCAGGCGCTCTTTCTCTTTTAAGAGCCGTTCCGTCTCCTTTTCGATGTCTACCAGCTCTGCCAGGGGCATGTAAAGCACTGCCTTGTGGATTACCGCGGAAACCGCGTCCTCGCCGATTCCATCCCGGTTCTCCTGCACGTGTACCTCGCCGGCATGTGCAAGGGAGGCGAAGAACAGGCTGTCCCGCGCAAAGAGGGCGCGGATCTTGTCTTCCTCGGAAACCACGAATACCTGTGCTTTTCTGCTGGGGGGCACGTTCATCTGGGTGCGCACGTTCCGGATGGCCCGCACCGCCTCCTTGATGGTCTCCACCTCAGCCTCCTGGGCCGCGAAGTTCCACTCCTCTTTAAACTCCGGCCAGGAAGCGATCATAATGGACTCCTCCTCCGGGCAAAGGGTGCAGTAGATTTCCTCCGTAATAAACGGCATAAACGGATGAAGAAGCTTTAAGGCGTTTCCAAGAACGGTTTTCAGGGTCCACAGAGCCGCCGCCTTGGTGGAATCCGTCTCGCTGTAGAGCCGCGGCTTCACCATTTCGATATACCAGTCGCAGAATTCCTCCCAGATAAAGTCGTAAACCTTCTGCACGGCAATTCCCAGCTCATACTTGTCCATAAGCTCCGTCACGTCTTTTGCCAGGGTATTTACCTTGGACAGAATCCATCTGTCGGCTCCCGTCAGGGAATCCGCGTCCATCACCGCCGGCACCTGGGCCTTTTCCAGGTTCATCATGATAAATCTGGAAGCGTTCCAAACCTTATTGGCGAAATTCCGGCTGGACTCCACGCGCTCCATGTAAAAACGCATGTCGTTTCCGGGGGCGTTTCCGGTAACCAGGGTCAGACGCAGAGCGTCCGCTCCGTACTGGTCGATGATCTCCAAAGGATCAATGCCGTTTCCAAGGGACTTGCTCATCTTCCGTCCCTGAGAATCCCGCACAAGGCCGTGGATCAGCACATGATGGAAGGGGATTTTCCCGGTCTGCTCCAGTGAGGAGAATACCATGCGGATTACCCAGAAGGTAATAATATCATAGCCTGTCACCAGCACATCCGTGGGGAAGAAATAGTCCAGCTCCTCCGTCTGTTCGGGCCATCCCAGAGTTGCGAAGGGCCACAGGGCCGAGGAGAACCAGGTGTCCAGGGTATCCTCATCTTGGTGCAGATGGGTGCAGCCGCATTTCGGGCAGGTCTCCGGCATCTTCCGGTCCACCACGATCTCCCCGCACTGGTCGCAGTAGTAGGCGGGAATCCGGTGTCCCCACCAAAGCTGTCGGGAAATACACCAGTCGCGGATGTTCTCCAGCCAGTTCAGGTACATCTTATCGAAACGCTCCGGTACAAATTTAATATCACCGTCCTTTACCACCTTAATGGCAGCCTTGGCCATTTCCTCCATCTTTACAAACCACTGCTGCTTTGCCATCGGTTCCACTGTAGTTCCGCACCGGTCATGGATACCTACGCTATGGCTATGTGGCACCACCTTCACCAGGAGCCCTTCCTTTTCCAGGTCCGCCACAATGGCCTTTCTGGCCTCGTAGCGGTCCATTCCGGCGTATTTTCCGCCCCGGCTGTTGATGGTGGCGTCATCGTTCATAATGTTGATCTCTTCCAGGTTATGGCGTCTGCCCACCTCAAAGTCGTTGGGGTCGTGGGCCGGGGTGATCTTTACGCAGCCCGTTCCGAACTCCTTATCCACATAGGAATCCGCGATCACCGGAATCTGCCGCCCTGTCAGGGGAAGCTCCAGCATTTTTCCGATCAGATGCTGATACCGCTCGTCATCGGGATTTACCGCCACCGCCGTATCTCCCAGAAGGGTCTCCGGCCGGGTTGTGGCGATTTCCACAAACTTTCCTTCTTCTCCCACGATGGGGTAATTGATGTGCCAGAAAAAGCCGTCCTGGTCCACATGTTCCACTTCCGCGTCGGAAATGGAAGTCTGGCAAACAGGACACCAGTTAACAATTCTGGACCCTTTATAGATGAAGCCCTTATTGTAGAGCTTGATAAACACTTCCTCTACGGCTTTGGAACAGCCCTCGTCCATGGTGAAGCGCTCCCGCTCCCAGTCCGCGGAGGCTCCCAGCTTCTTGAGCTGATTGATGATTCGGGAGCCGTACTCCTCTTTCCAGGCCCAGGCGTACTTTAAGAACTCCTCTCTGCCGATATCCTCTTTGTTGATGCCCTTTTCCTTCAGGCTGTTGATTACCTTCACCTCCGTGGCAATGGCGGCGTGGTCTGTGCCCGGCTGCCAGAGGGCATTGTATCCCTGCATCCGCTTATAACGGATCAGGATATCCTGAAGGGTGTTGTCCAGGGCATGGCCCATATGAAGCTGGCCCGTTACATTTGGGGGCGGCATCACAATGGTAAAAGGCTTTTTGCTGCGGTCAACCTCCGCGTGAAAATATCCCTTGTCCATCCATTTCTGATAGAGGCGCTCCTCCAGGCCCTTGGGGTCATAGGTTTTTGATAACTCTGTGCTCATACATACCTCCATGGCCGCGCTGTCCGCGGCAAAATCGTTGCCCATCGGATGTCCGCCCGTGCAAACACGGCGTCCACCCTCCGGCTTATCGCGCAAAACAAAAAGCCCTCTGCGCATCTTAGCGCAAAGGGCGAATGTCTCGCGGTACCACCTTTACTTATACGCCAGAAGAACCTCTTCCGGCATACATCTCATAAATCCGCTAACGGGGATTAAGCGTGAAGACCTACTGACTCAGACGCGTCCGCTCCCTTTTCAGAGATGCAGCGGAAACGTCCCTCTGTGTCCTGTTCAGCCTTCCGGTTCAAAAGCTACCTTCCACTCATGCCTGCCCGGACAGCCTTTCAGCCGGTGAACCGTCCTCTCTGGGGGTGCTGTGAATGTACTCCTCTTTTTCATCACCTTTTATTTTTTTCTATCATAAGCAATGTTCCGGGGTTTGTCAACCCCATTTTTCGCACTCCTGAATCACGTTTTTACGGTCTGCGCAGCATGTGCGCAGACCTGGGCCGGGCACTCTCCTGCATCTTCTTCCTGTTCTTCCAGCATCCCATCGATCAGGGCCCAGATCTCTTCCCGCCCCTGCTTGGTCTCAGCGGAGAAGGGAATCACCACCGTGCCCGGCCGAACCTTCAGCCCGTCCTTCACCATCTTTACGTGCTTCGCCGCCTGGCTGCGCTTTAATTTGTCCAGCTTTGTGGCGATAATGATAGGCTCGAAGCCGTTATAGCAGATCCACTCATACATCTGCCGGTCATTTTCCGAGGGCTCGTGGCGGATATCCACCAGAAGGAACACGGCCCGAAGCTGCTTTGAACCGTGAAGGTACCGCTCGATGAGCTTCCCCCACTTCTCCTTTTCCGCCTGGGAGACCTTCGCGTAGCCGTAGCCCGGCAGATCCACCAGATAGACCTGGTCGTTGACGTTATAATAGTTGATGGTCTGGGTTTTTCCCGGCTGGGAGCTGGTCCTGGCCAGGGATTTCCGGTTCATCAGCCCGTTGATCAGAGAGGACTTTCCCACATTGGATTTGCCTGCGAAGGCCACCTCCATGCAGGGATTCTCCGGGAGCCGGCTGGTGTAGCCGCAGACCGTCTCAAGGGAAACCGATTTAATTACCATGTCCTCACTCCTTTGCAAGGGCCGCTTCCAGCACCTGATCCATATGCTCCACAAACCGGATCTCAAGTCCCCGCTTGATCTCTCCGGATATTTCCTCCACATCCGGTTTGTTCTTCGCCGGAACGAGAACCGTTTTGATCCCGGCGTTCTTCGCCGCCAGAAGTTTCTCCTTCAGGCCGCCGATGGGAAGCACCCGGCCCCGCAGGGTAATCTCCCCGGTCATGGCCAGATCCGCCCGCACGGGAATCCTGGTGACAGCGGACAGCATGGCCGTAGCCATGGTAATGCCTGCGGAGGGGCCGTCCTTGGGAACGGCTCCCGCGGGAATATGGATATGTATATCGTTCGTTTTAAAGTAATCGTCGGAAATTCCGTACTCTTTCCCGATGGAACGCAGAAAACTGATTCCTGTCCTGGCGGACTCCTTCATCACGTCCCCAAGCTGCCCGGTAAGGGTCAGCTCGCCCTTGCCGGGCATGGTATTGACTTCGATTTCCAGAATCTCGCCGCCCACGCGGGTCCAGGCGAGGCCGCAGACAATGCCCACCTCGTTCTCCTGATTCCTGGAATTGGCCGTATACCGCTCTTTTCCCAGATACTTCGCCAGATTTCCCTCCGTAACCTTCAAAGAGGTGCGGCCGCCCTCCAAGAGCTCTCTGGCCGCCTTCCGGCAGACCTCGCCGATCTTGCGCTCCAGATTCCGGACGCCGGCTTCTCTGGTGTAGGCGCTGATCATCTTCCGGATGGCGCCGTCCGTAATGGCGAACTGGTAGTGCTCCAGGCCGTTTGCCTCGATCCGCTTTTGCAGCAGATGCTCTTTGGCGATGTGGAGCTTTTCATTCTCCGTGTAGCTGGAAATCTCAATCAGCTCCATGCGGTCCAGAAGGGGACGCGGGATCGTCTGGGCGTCGTTGGCCGTGGCGATAAACAGCACCTCCGACAAATCCAGAGGAATCTCCACGTAGTTGTCCCGAAACTTGCTGTTCTGCTCGGAATCCAGCACCTCAAGAAGGGCGGAGGCGGTATCTCCCTTGTAATCGCTGCTGACCTTGTCGATCTCATCCAGCAGCATCAGCGGATTTTTCACCCCTGCCTGGCGCATGCCGTTGGCAAGCCGCCCGGGCATGGCCCCCACATAGGTGCGCCTGTGTCCCCTAATCTCCGCCTCATCCCGGACGCCGCCCAGGCTGATGCGCACATACTTTTTGTTCAGGGCTCTGGCAATAGACTTGGCGATGGAGGTCTTTCCGGTTCCCGGCGGGCCGATGAGGCACAGAATCGGGCTTTCGCCCTTTGTGGTCAGGCTTCGCACCGCCAGAAACTCCAGAATACGCTCCTTTACCTTTTCCAGGCCGTAGTGATCCGCCTCAAGAATCTCTCTGGCGTTTTTCAGGTCCCGGTTGTCCTGGGAAACCTTATCCCAGGGAAGCTCCAACAGCGTTTCAATGTAGCCGCGGATTACCGCGCTCTCGGAGGTATTGTTTCCCACGCTTTTAAAGCGGCCGATTTCCTTCCGGATCTTCTCCTTTACCTCTTCCGATGCCGTCAGCTTGTTCGTCTCCTCCAGGAAGTGATCCGCGTCGCTCAGGGTATTGTCCTCACCCAGCTCCTGGCGGATAACCTTTAGCTGTTCCCGCAGAATGTACTCTTTTTGATTCTTGTCAATCCGCGCCTTCACCTTTTCCTGAATCTGGTTTTTGACGCGGATGACCTCCACCTCATTGGCCAGCATGGTGCACAAAACGTCAAAGCGTTCTGAGAGCTCCACCGCCTCCAGAAGCTTCTGCTTCTGCTCATAGTACAGAGGGATATTAATGGCAATCTGATCCACCAGCTTTTCCAGGCTGCTGATCTCCAGGAGCTGGTTCACCATCTCCTTGCTCAGCTTGGGATTGACCCTGGAATATTCCGTGAAAATATCCTTCAGCCCGCGAAGCATGGCTTCCTGGCTGTATGCGTCGATGTCCTGGGGCTGCTCCGGGGAGAAGGTCATAACCTCCGCCCACAGGGCCCCGTTTTCTTCCGAAAGGCAGGTGAGCTCCGCCCGCTCCAGACCCTCCGCCAGAACGCGGAAAATATTCTTTGGCATTTTGATTACCTGCTTGATCAGAACCACTGTTCCGATCCGGTACAGGTCCTTTGCCTCCGGGTCCGACACCTCCGGATTTTTCTGGGTTACCACAAAGACCTTCTGATCCCGCAGCATGGCCTTCTCCACGGCCTGGATGGATTTCGCCCGGCTGATGTCAAAATGAACGATCATGGAAGGCAGAAGAGTCATCCCCCGCAGAGCCACCAGAGGTATCGATTTGATTAATTCACTCATGCAGTTTCCTCTATTTCCTTAAAGCCCTTTTTCTTTCTGGAGTTTACCGGCAGCTTTTCCCGGTAGCCCAGCACCGGATCACCAATACCGTCGATCACGTCCTCCGTGACGATGCAGCTCTCCACGTTCTCCTCGGAGGGCAGATTGTACATCAGATCCATCATGGATGACTCAAGGATAGACCGAAGGCCTCGGGCCCCGGTTTTTCTCTCCAGAGACTTATCCGCGATGGCCTCCACCGCCGCGTCCTCGAACTCCAGATCCACGCCGTCCAGCTCAAAGAGCTTCTTATACTGTTTGATAATGGAGTTTTTCGGCTCCTGAAGAATCCGGATCAGAGCCTCCCGGTCAAGAGCGTCCAGAGAGACGATCACCGGCAGACGCCCCATAATCTCCGGAATCATACCGAATTTAACGAAATCCTGAGGAAGCACCTGCTTTAAGACCTCTCCGATATTCCGATCCTTCTTGTCATTGATCACGGTGTTAAAGCCGATGGCCTTCGTGTCCAGTCGATTTTCGATGATCTTATCCAGTCCCTCGAAGGCCCCGCCGCAAATAAACAGAATGTTCGTAGTATCGATCTGCAAAAGCTCCTGGTGCGGATGTTTTCTGCCTCCTTGAGGCGGCACGCTGGCTACTGTACCCTCAAGGATTTTCAGCAGCGCCTGCTGCACGCCCTCGCCGGACACATCTCTGGTGATGGACGCGTTCTCGGATTTTCTGGTAATCTTATCGAACTCATCAATGTAAATAATGCCATATTCGGCGCGCTTGATATCGTAATCCGCCGCCTGAATAATCTTCAGCAGAATGTTCTCCACATCCTCACCCACATAGCCTGCTTCCGTAAGAGCCGTAGCGTCGGCTATGGCAAAGGGTACATTCAGAAGCCTTGCCAGGGTCTGGGCCAGCAGGGTTTTCCCGCAGCCGGTGGGGCCCAGCATCAGAATATTGCTTTTCTGAATCTCCACGCCCATGTTTCTCGGAGCGGTAATGCGCTTATAGTGATTGTATACGGCCACCGCCAGCGCCTTTTTTGCTTCGTCCTGGCCGATAACATAATCGTCCAGGAAATTTTTAATGTCTCTGGGCTTGATCAGGTTTATTCCGTACTCGTTCTCCAGCTCGTACCCGTCCTCCATCTCTTCTTCCACGATTTCCGCGCAGATCTCGATACATTCATCACAGATGTAGACTCCGTCCGGGCCAGCGACCAGCTTGCGCACCTGATCCTCCGATTTATTGCAAAAAGAACAACGAACCTTGCGTTCTCCTAATTTTCCTGCCATTTTTAACCTCCAATGCCGCGCTCATCCGGTAAAAAAGACGTTCCGGGCGCACCGGATGAGCGCTTTCTCCGGTAACGCACAGCAGGGGCTGCCGCGCCTGGCTGGCACAGCATCCCCCTTTTTTTATCTGCTCGTAATCACCTTGTCGATAATACCATAAGCCAGAGCCTCCTCCGCACTCATGTAATGGTCCCTTTCCGTATCCACTTCAATCACTTCCAGCGGCTGGCCGGTATTCGCCGCCAGGTGCTGGTTCAGCTTTTTCCTGGTATCCAGAATCTTATCCGCCACAATCTTAATGTCGCTGGCCTGCCCCTGGGCTCCGCCGGAGGGCTGGTGAATCATGATCTCAGCGTTGGGCAGCGCAAGCCGCTTTCCCTTTGTGCCTCCGGCCAGAAGGAAAGCACCCATGCTGGCAGCCATGCCCATGCAGATCGTGGACACATCGCATTTAATGTAGTGCATGGTATCATAAATCGCCCATCCCGCACTCACAGACCCGCCGGGACTGTTAATATAAAGGTGAATGTCCTTTCCGGGGTCCTCGGACTCCAAAAACAGGAGCTGGGCAACGATCAGGTTCGCGCTGACATCCGTCACCTCTTCTCCAAGGAAAATGATCCTGTCCTTCAGCAGTCTGGAATAAATGTCGTAGGATCTCTCCCCGCGGCTCGTCTGCTCAATGACATAAGGTACTAAGCTCATGAAGACTCTCCTCTCTTTCGCGCAAAGATCGGCTTATACTTCCTTGGCAGCCTCAGTCACCAGATCCACAGCAGCCTGAAGCGCAAGATCCTTCTTCATCTGCTCCTTCTCGTAGTCACCCATCAGCTCTTTCAGCTTATCAACTTCCATCTTGTAAGCTTCCGCCATCTTTGCAATCTCTTCGTCTACTCTTTCATCGGAAATCTCGATATTCTCCGCCTTGGCAACGGCCTCAAGCACCAGGCTGTTCTGGATGCGCTTCAGCGCCTCCGGACGCATCTGCTCTCTTACCTTCGCCTCATCCATACCGGTAAACTGGAAGTACTGCTCCATAGTCAGACCCTGGGACTGCATTCTTCTTGCGAAATCCTGCAGCATGTTCGTAACCTGGCCGTTTACCATGGGCTCCGGAATATCCATTTCCGCGTTCTCAACAATCTTGGCAACAACCTCTGTCTCCTTCGCGTTCTTGGCTTCTCTCTCTTTGCGCTCTGTAAGGTTCTTGCGGATATCCGCCTTGTACTCTTCCAGCGTATCGAAATCAGAAACCTCCTGGGCGAACTCGTCGTCTGCCTCCGGCAGCTCCTTTACCTTGATTTCATTTACTTTGCATTTGAATACAGCAGCCTTTCCGCGAAGGTTCTCCGCGTGATAATCCTCCGGGAAGGTTACGTTTACATCCAGTTCCTGACCGATCTTTGCGCCGATCAGCTGATCCTCAAATCCCGGGATAAAGCTTCCGCTTCCCACGGTCAGATCATAATTCTCCGCCTTGCCGCCTTCAAAGGGCTCACCGTCAACGGAGCCGTCGAAATCCAGCTTGATCAGGTCTCCCTTTTCAACGCCTCTGTCATCCACATCGGTAACTCTGGAATTCTTCTCTCTCTCTTTGTCGATCTCTGCCTGTACTTCGTCATCCGTCACCTCAACCGGTCTGGCCGTTACTTCCACGCCCTTGTAGTCGCCAAGAGTTACCTCCGGCTTTAAAGCAACCGTCGCGGTAAAGATAAAGGGCTTTCCCGCCTCGATCTGAGTTACGTCGATCTCCGGTCTGGATACAATATCCAGGTCGCACTCCTCAAGAGCTTTGCCATAGGCTTCCGGGATCAGCTCGTTTGCGGCATCCTCATAGAAAACACCCTTTCCGTACATCTTTTCAATCATCACACGGGGCGCTTTTCCTTTACGGAAACCGGGAAGGTTAATTCTGGATTTATTTTTCTGATAGGCCTTCTGTACTGCCTTTTCAAACTCCTCGGCAGTAGCCTCAATCGTCAGCTTTGCCATGTTCTTTTCTAATTTTTCGACCTGTAAACTCATGTTTCCCAATTCCTCCTTGATTCTTCTATGGGACAGCCGGACAGGCGCCGGGCCCCCATTGGACAAGTTTGGCTTCTTATCCACTCTTGCAGTCATTTTAGTAGTATATCACAAGCCTTTCCAAAAAGCCACTGTTTTTTTTAAAATCCCGGAAGCTCGAAGGAATCGGTCAGGCCTCTGGCCAGGGCGTCCGCCCGCAGCCGCTCGTAAAGCTCCGCCTTTGCCGCGGCCATATAGGGATTCGTCCAGAAAAGGTTCACCAGCCCGCAGGTAAAGGCAGACAAAATCATCCACGGCAGAAAAGACAAATCCAGAAAGAATACTTCCATTTTCTGTCCATCCATCATCTCCCGGCTCAGCTCAAAGGCTCTCTGGCGGCTCATGGATGGATTTTCCGCCATCAGGTATGGAATCATACAGTATTCGTAATGCTTGACAATCCCCGGGATCACAAACAGCAGTCTCCACAGCCAGGTCTTCAGCTGTCTGAAAAACATAACGAGAATAATATTGACATAATAACCGCTCTGAAAAGAAAACAGCAGCTCGGAAAGGGAGCCGTACTCCCGCCCCGCTTTTACGAAAAAGCGGTTTCCCCCAACCGACAGGGCATTTCCCACCAGAAGCCGCAGAGCGATGCCCGCCAGGGCTGCCGCCAGTCCCAGGGTAGCGATCATGACGCCGGTTGCCAGCTCAAAAATCCGCTCCGCGAGACGCATCAGGCTCCAGGAACCCTCCTGACGCTCATCCCGGTCAAAGAAATCCTCCGGATCGTTTTCATCGTCATCCCAGCCCCATTTGATCTCAAGGCCATTATGCGTGTTGATGTTAATCCTCAGCCCGAAGCCGTCTGAATTTTGTCCGCCTGTCAGCAGGCTGACAATCAGACATACCAGGACAGCCGCCAGATAGCAGCGCCTCAGCGTCTCTCTGGCCGCTGCCTTTAACTCATATCTCGACCACATTTCTTTCTCCCTTAGTTTCTGGTTTCCTTTGCCGCGCCATTTCAGCCCTTATACAGAATGCTCTGTGCAACGCTTTGGGACTTTTCTTCCCCGGCCAAAAGGCGGACAAGCTCCAGGGCGAAATCAATGGCCGTTCCCATGCCGCGGCTGGTGGTAATATACTCCTGGGTCACCACCGGCTCCTGGCCGACGGCAGCCCCTG
>DVIQ01000070.1 GCA_018711185.1 Candidatus Limivivens intestinipullorum
GTTGGGTATTTAATTCCTCTTGCCCGGCTGTTAACTGCTGCCTAGAATCGTTTAAAGTGCTTTCTGTATTTTCCAGCTGGGTACGCTGAGACTCCAACTCGGCCTGCCCTTCCTCCAGTTGGGCCAAAGAGTCTTCCAACTGCTGCTGTGCATCTTTCTTTTTCGTTTGAAATTCCTCGTTGTTTTGGTTATACTCTGCCCAGCCGTCTTCTAATTCTTGGGTAGCGTCGGATACAATCTTTTCATACCGAATGTCGGCCCGGTTGTTGCACAGTTCGGTAACAGTATCCTCCATAGCTTTTACAGCATTGTCATATTCATCGCTGAACAAGTAGCCGGTTTGATCCAGTGTTAGAAAGATCTCGGTATAGTAATCTAAATCAAAAGCCTCATACGGTAAGTAAACAAAGCCGGATACAGTGCCGTTGCCGATGGATGTATTGCCGCGCTCAAAGTTCAGATAATAGGGGGAACGCACAATTCCCGTAATGGTGTAACTTTGATAGGCAAACTGATCGGTTGTTTCTTCGGTATTGCTGTCAGAAACCTGTATCACGCTGCCAACGGCGTCTTCGCCGAACAAGCGGGAATCCACCACGCATTCCTGGGCGTTCTGCGGCATGCGCCCGGTAACCAGCTCTAGCTGGTTGACCTGCTCGGTGATGGAATGCGCCTTTAACACGGCCTCGGTGCCATCCTCTTGCGTGTATAAAAAGTCTAGTGAAACCGCACCCTCTGCATCCGAAATCCCCTCGCCTTGCGCTATAGCATCCACGTCCTCTTGGGTAAAGCCCAGGGTGGAGATTAGGCGATAATCAAAGAAATGCAGCTGATTTAAATAATCGTCCCCGGTTTGCACCATAGCGGAACGGGAAACCTTCAGGCCGGCAAAAAAGCCCACCCCCAAGGCTACAATAGCTAATATGGCGAAATAGCGGCCTAAACTATGCCTTATTTCGCGGAAGGTTGTTTTTCCCAATACGGAACGCATAGCGCTGCCCCTTTACCATTCGATTTCTTCTACCGGCGTTACCACCGCGTTTTTACTCATGGAATCAATTCGTCCGTTTTTAACAGTAATCACGCGATCCGCCATAGCGGTAAGGGCGTGGTTATGGGTAATAATGACAACCGTCATGCCGCTGCGGCGGCAGGAATCCTGCAACAATTTGAGCACAGCTTTGCCGGTGTTGTAATCCAACGCGCCTGTGGGCTCGTCGCAAAGCAGCAGTTTGGGATTTTTAGCCAAAGCCCGGGCAATGGCCACCCGTTGTTGCTCGCCGCCAGAGAGCTGCGCGGGGAAATTGCCCGCCCGATCGGCGAGCCCAACCTCTTGCAGCACCGTCATCGGATCCAACGGATCTCGGCAAATTTGCGAAGCCAGCTCAACATTTTCTAGCGCCGTCAAGTTAGGCACCAGATTGTAAAACTGAAAAACAAAACCGATATCGTAACGGCGGTAAGCCGTAAGTTGCTTTTGGTTATAGTTTGAAATCTCTTTGCCGTCTAAAACGACATGCCCTTCGGTGAGGGTATCCATACCCCCTAAAATATTAAGGATCGTGGTTTTTCCGGCGCCGGAAGCGCCCACAATAACGCATATTTCTCCCTTTTCGATTTCAAAGCTGACGTTATGAAGCGCTTCAATGGAGACTTCACCCATATGATAAACCTTTTTTACATCTTTAAATTGAACAAATGCAGCCAAGTCGTTCCCTCCAGTAGTCCCGATGCAACGGCAATAAAACCAAACGGAACCGCGCAAATTCAGAGCTTTCTCTGCCCATAATTTTACCCTATCTTTATGAACAAAGATAGGGTAAAACAAAATTTTTCTATTTTTGCTGCGTGCCGTGCACCTCGGGCTTAAAATCGCCTCTATCCACCGCCAGACAGTAACCAATGCTATGCATCTGCTTTTGCAGCTGCGCCCATGACTCGGCGGCTTCCTCGCCGGTGCAGGCTTTATTGTCATACAATGTGTATTGCGCGCGCACATCGGTAGGGGAAAGGTTGGGCATTACCACATTGGCTCCGGCCAAGATGCCCAATTCGCGCCCACGGGGATGAATAGTAGCCAGCGCGGTGGTGGAGGGGATTAGGGCGTTGGGAATCATGAGCCGAAGCAAACCGATTAAGAAAAGGGTTAATTCCATACTGCCGTCCGGCTGCTGGGCAAAGGGGGTTTGCTGATGATGTAAAAAGGGACCGATGCCGATCATCTGTGGGGCCAGCTCATGAATAAACAATAGGTCTTCGGCCAAAGTTTCCGGCGTTTGCCCCGGCGAACCCACCATAAACCCGCACCCAACCTGATAACCAATGGCTTTTAAATCCCAAAGGCAGCGCTTACGGTTGGCAAGCGACAGCTCGGGCGGGTGCAATTGTGCATAATGGGCGTCGTTGGCGGTTTCATGGCGCAGCAGGTAACGGTTTGCTCCGGCGTCAAAAAGGCGCTGATAGGAATCCCGGCTTTTTTCACCGATCGAAAGGGTAAGGGCGCAGTCGGGAAACTCTCCTTTTATTTGTCGGATAATCTCCTCCATCCGCTGGTCGGTAAAATAGGGATCTTCGCCACCCTGCAGCACAAAAGTGCGGAAGCCCAATTGGTAACCTTGGCGGCAGCAGTTTAAAATTTGTTCTGTGGTCAGCCGGTACCTTTGCACGTGGCGGTTATCTCGCCGGATGCCGCAATAATAGCAGTTGTTTTTGCAGTAGTTGGTAAATTCAATGAGGCCGCGGGTGTAAATCCGGCGGCCGAACTGCTCTATTGCAATACGCTGAGAGATAGAGAAGAGATACGCATCCAACTCGGGATTTTGTGCCTGAAGCAAAGCTATCAGCTTATCTTTCGGCAAAATTCTTTTTTGATAAAGCTCGTCTATCAATTCTTGTCCATAAATCATTTGCTTTTCGCAACCTTTTCTAAAAATAGTAGCAGTTGTATTATAAATCCCGAATACAAAAGAAGTCAATTCCCGCCGGTATATTGCAAAAATTGGGCAACAAAAAGGCACGGCGGGCGGTGACGCTGCGCCCGTTGTGCCTTGCTGCCTGCATTTTATTTTTTAGGTTTGCCCGGCGGGCAAAAAGAGGGAAAGAAGGAGTCTGGGCAAGACTTAAATTTACGCACTCTGGCGTCTTGCTCCTGCTCTTCTGTAGGTGGCTCCTCTTTGGGAGGGGAGGCTAATAACCACGAAGGGAGCGGGTTTTCATCGGGATTTTTACAATTATATACCTTCATATTCATGGCAAATCTTCTCCTTTATGTGAAATAGAGCGCCCAACCGCCGTTACGCCGCAAAAGGCTGTTCGTTAACAGCATATGCGACGCGGCTTGGTCGCGCTATACAAAATAGTGCAAAAAGAAGAAGCCGTTGGCTTTTTTAGCGACTAGCCACAACTTAAAAGGTGCCCCTAAAACGGTGCGACGCATATACTAAAAAGAAAGGAGAATGGCATATGGCGATAAAAATATTCATCGATCAGGGGCATAACCCGGTTAACCCCAACGCTGGCGCTGAAGCCGGCGGTGTGCGGGAGCAGGATATTACTGAGATGTTACGTCGGCACCAAACCCTGTAAACCCGCATAAACACTGGACTTTTGAGGTGTTTTCAAAGAAATTTATCTCTGGAAAAAGGCCCAAAATGGGTCCTCTTTTTTTAGTGCTTTCCGGAAAATCGTTACTATTGGGTACTTTTACCCCAGTTTTTCCGGAAGGGCGGGACAAGAGAATACTTCATGAAAATAGCGCTGTCGGAGGCGTGAAAAATGCTGCCGCCGACAGCGCCTATATATGAACGATATGAAAAATAATTTGAAGAACTAAGGGGAGACATATATGTAAAAATAAAGCGGAGACGAATCTTTCCATTCGTCTCCGTTACTCATTGCTTAAATAAATTTGATACCTCTTGAAATAGGTCAGAACGCCTCAGCTTTAAAATAGCTTTTGCTTCAAGCTGCCGGACACGCTCCCTGGTAATTCCAAGGACATTGCCGACCGTTTCTAAGGTGGCTTTTTCTCCGGTATCGAACCCATATCTCATGCGTATAATAATGGCTTCTCGTTCATTTAATAAAGTTAGTAGTTCCTCAAATTTTCTCATTCGTACAGTATCAAAATAAGAGTCGGAAGGGTTGCTAGAAGGGGAATCGTCAGCGACAAAATCCATAATGGTTGTTTGACGTTCGCTGTCAACAACGGTTTCTAAAGCCAAAGGTTCCTGGATAATTGACAGTACCTCTTTCACCTTTGCTTCCGGCATATGGGATAGGACAGACAATTCTTTCAAGGATGGCTCTCTACCATTATCCTGAAAAAATTGTGCCCGGATTCTGGAAATCTTTGAGATGTTGGCGATGATGTAATTGGGAATCCGAATCATCCTGCCCTGGTCGGCGAGAGCTCTTCGTATGGTAAACTTGATCCACCAAGTTGCATAAGTAGAAAAACGCAGGCCCCTGTTTGGGTCGAATTTTTCTACAGCCCGAATAAGCCCCATGTTGCCTTCCTGAATAAGGTCAAGATAAGGGAGTCCAAAAGTGCGGTAATGTTTTGCGATACTTACTACCAGTCGGAGATTAGATTCGACCAATTTGTCTCTGGCACGCCTGTCCCCATCTCGCATTTTGAGGGATAGCTCACAGACCTGTTCGTGGGTCAATAATGGTATTTTGGCAATCTGGTGGAAATACGCCCGGAGAGAATCGGCCTCGTATGCATTCTCTTCTTTTGGTGGGCTTGACTTTGCCGCATCCGTATCGTCTTGTTCATATTCATCATTTTCATGGGACTCGACCAAGTCAATATTGGCGGCTTGAATTTTCAACTTAACTTCTTCGAATTTTTCTGTGCTGAGGCTGTATTCCTTACAAATCCGCTGGAGTTCATCCAAAGGAATAAAACCATCAATTCTTCCTTGTCTGAGAAGTTCGTTGATAATGCCGCGCATATCAACTTTGTCGGTCAATCGCATCGCCTCCTTCGATGATATGAGCAACTCTATTATAAAATAACGAATTCAAAAAGTCAAGTAAATAAAGTAAAAATGAGAGCAAATAACAACTAATTAAAATGAATAATAGCATATATTTAATCGATAAAATAGAAAATATGAAAAAATATCGAGCGATAATAGCGCGGAAACATTGACAAAAGCAGTATAGCGGTATATAATAACAGAAAAAAAGAGGTCCCCCTTATGAAAAAACTGATGGAACTGATAGAGGCAGGGTGTTCTGACATCGAAATTGCAGCAAAGGCAAAAGAGATGTATCAATCAGGCGAACTAAACGATATGATCCAGCTTTTGTCGTTCGCAATGGCAGGCGATCCGCTGACAAAAGAGCAGGCGCAGCGAATTGCTTCTCTTTATTTTGAATATGAAGTTGGCATCTGGCAGGAGATCATACCAAACTTCTGGGTTCGCAAGGACGCTGACGATTGTTTTACGGCGGCGGTTGTTTATCCGGATATTAAAGGCCACGCATTTTGTTATTGCTTCAGCGCCAATCTGAAGGAATATACAAATGCCCAGATACAGGCCTATGAAGAGGCATGCCAGCCACCGGAGCATGTAATCAATCTTGAGCTTAGGAAAGTTTATTCTATCCTTGCTTCACTGGACCTTTCGAAAGCAACGGACAGATATGTGGCTGCCAATCAGGAGGATTTGGAATTATGGCTGAAAAAATGCGGGATACAACGGGAGGCGAGATAAAATGCTGTTTTACTGCAATTCATGCAGATATATTTTTGAGGAAGCAGAGGGGTGTCAGCAGTGCCCGGACTGCGGAAAGATGACAGTCCGTATAGCGAATGAGGAAGAACGGTCAGAATACAAACGCAACCAAGAGGAAAACAGAAGACTGGACCAAATGGAACGAGGAGCTTTTTGAGTGATTGCAAAAGGCTCTTTTTTCTTGATTTTTTTAAGGCCATTCCTTAAACTCCACAAAAAACAAAAGGAGTGATGCAATGGCTAATTTAAACGATGTCCTACGTGATGTCCTCGAAAAGGATTTTGACAAGGACACGGTTGACCGGGTGCTTGATGAGGGGGACGAAACAGACGAAGAAAAAAGAGAACATACGGCGGACAGTCAGGAAGAGTCGGAAGCGGGCTATGTAGGCCCAGATATGGCAGAGTATCACAGCGTTGGTAGGGGTACGGTGGAGAACTGGATTAAGAACAGCATTTATGAAAAGTATAATATCAGCAATGAAGATATGCGTGCCTTTTCAAAAATGTCGCCGATTGATATGATGTCGGACTTTGGAAAAACAGTTGGAGATATCGGAAGACTGCGGGAGGGGCTGCGTACCGGGCAGCTTTCATCTGCAGAGTATAAAAGTGCATTAAGCAAAACCAAAGGGGAAATCGTGGGGAAAATGCTGGAGATGGGAAGCTCCAGAAAAAGCATTCTGGAAGATGTCTTTCTCCGGTCAGTTGGCGTTACACCGGCAGACACAGCCAATATCCATTCGTTTCGTGATTTGGTAGATATCCTGCGTAGCGACGAAATGGACCCTGTGGATACGGAGTTAAGTCCCGACCGGGAACGCCCGGAGCCGGATATGCAAGATATGGAAATCTCCCCAGATACTGACCCGGCAATGAATCTGGAAAATCTGGAGGTCGATAAGGAGCAGATGGAACAGGAGACGGATAAAGAACCGGAGCATGACAGTCTTCAGGATATGGATACAGAGACGGAACAGGACGTGGAAGAGGAACAGAAAGACCCCATTGAAACAGACGAAGAGGAAAGATTAGAACAGGAAATTCCGGAGTTTGAAGATTTCAATCAGGAGCCGGAGCAGCCGGCCGACAGCAAAGACCCTGGGGCAGAAGAATTTCCGGAACCGGAAGTGGAAATGGATACAGAAGAACCGCCTGAACCGGATCAGGAATCAGAGGCGGAAACGGACGATTACGCAGAAGATGAAGATTTTTTAGGGGAGGACAGGGATTCCGGTGAAAACGACCAGGATAGGGAGCCAGAGTCAGAGGATGGGGCTGACCGTCTGGATGAAGAGAACTTCTTTGACGAAGAAAATCTACATGACAACCCTCAAGAGGAAACACCAGAACCCGAAGATGAGGAACCAGAGGATGAGGAGCCGGGAAGGGAAGACAGGCGTGATGATGACCCGGAGCCCGAGGAGGAAGCAGAGGATCGGTTTGAAGAGTATCCGGAAGATGAAGGAGAAGATAAAAAGCAGGGAGATCGTTCCGATGCCGTGGAGGATGAACTTGAGGGCGAGGAACAGGATGCAGAGGAAGATTCTGAAACCTCCGAAACTGATACGGAAGAGGTTGAAGAAACAGGCGATGCAGAGGATCCTGTTGATGCAGAGGACATCGAAGTTTATGATATGGACAGCGATGATTTTGATTACGATACCTTGGACGGCGAAAATGCAGATCCGGTAGAGTCAGAGGATATCGGTGAAGAAATTCCGGATACGGAGACGGAATATCCGGATAGCAGTGCCGACAGCGAAGATATCGAAACGGGCCGGGCCGCAGATGTTGCAGAGCCGGAAGATTCCATGGAGGACTTTGAACTGGATGCGGAACCTGATGTGGAAACGGAGACAGACAATTTTACCGATGTGGAAGTGGAAACAGATAACATACCGGAGCCCCAGGAGTTTGAAGATATGCTGAATACGGACGCCCAGGACATGGCCGATTATGCCATGCAATATGAAAGTGACCGTGAAGAGTTCGGAGACCTGGAGGAACCAGCTGATCTGGATATGGATATCGACCCGGATGTTATGGATTCCGATTTGCCAGAGGAAATGCCAGAGATAGAAAGCGGTGCGGAAGCGGACATTGACCTTTCAGAGCTTGGCGAGATTGCGGAAGAAGCTGAAGAAGGCGCTGAAATCATTGCTGCCCTGCTGTAGAAATTTCTTGAAACATAAGGAGCCTCCCACTAATTTATAGAAGCAATTCTGTAAATTAGTAAGGAGGCTTTTATCATGCGAATTAAAGGAGTAGTCAGCCGTATTTTCTGTTCAAAGCCAAGTGGATTTAAGATTCTCGTGTTGGAAGTCAACATATCCCAGCAGGTACCACAAAAATATATCAATCCCGAATTCCCTGCGAGCGTATCAGCTGCAGGAGTAATGAAAGAAGCAGATATCGGTTATGTGGTGGAGATTGACGGGGAATGGGAGCACAGGGATAGTGGACGATTCTGGCCGTGGCAGGTGAAAGTAACGGGGTGTACTGTCTGCGTATTTGAAACACCGCAGCTTCTGGCGGAAATCATCGGAGGCATTGAAGAGATCGGACTGAAGAAAGCCCAAAAGATGGTCTCCTTTTATGGACTGGAGATCGTACAGTTGCTGGAAGAGGGATCGAGCTGCCTGCAGCCGTGGGAATCCAAAGAAGGGCAGATGAAAAGAGCAGGAGAAAAATTAAAAGAACTCAGGGCAAACGCCGACCTGAAAGCGTTCCTGCTTCCCTATGGAGTGAGTGAACAGGAGGCGCTGCATATACAGGAAACTTTCGGACGGGAGGCACTGACGAAGATCAAAAACAACCCTTATCTTCCATGTCATGAAAGGCTGATCTCTTTTAAGATCTGCGACAAAATAGGAATGGATTTGGGATTCCCGAGAACAGACAGCAGAAGGGTAGAGGCGGTTTTTTCCTATGTTCTAAAAGAACGCGCCGGCGGGAAGGGACATTGCTATTTGCCTGTTGGGCAGCTTTTGACTGAGTGTAATGCATTCCTGAAAGAAAATGCCGGAGCCCCAGGTTCATTTACGAGAACATTGATCGATGAAAATACGGAAAGCCTGGCAAAAGAGGAAAGGATTGTTGTGGACCAGGGCCGGGTATATTCTGTAGAGCGCTATCGGAACGAACGGGCGATAGCGGAAATACTGAAGCGGCGGTTGAACATAAGATCCCCGTATGCGGATGTTGAGGATTCCGTTATCCTTCAATATATTGAGGAAGTTCAGAAGGAATTTGGTTTTGAATCGGAACCACTGCAAGAGACCGCCGTGCTTATGGCCGTAAAACAGCAAACCTCGATTCTAACAGGTGGTCCTGGCTGTGGAAAAACCAGTACATTAAAGACTATTATAGGCGTGCTCCACAAACTGGACATCAGATTGAAGAGAAAAACAACCGAAGTCGCTCTGGCGGCGCCAACTGGTATGGCTGCCAAGAGATTGGTCAATTCTACCGGCCAAGAGGCAAAGACAATCCATAAGCTGCTGGAGTATCATCCAGACGCACCTTTTCAAATGCACTGTGAGGACAATCCAATTGCAGCGGGCTATGTGATCCTGGATGAAACCTCCATGATGGATATTGATATAACGGCAATGCTTTTGAAGGCGGTCAGAGATACGACACAGGTGCTTTTTGTAGGGGATACCGACCAGCTGCCGTCTATTGGACCTGGCGAGGTGCTGGCAGATTTGATTGCTTCTGGCCTATTTCAAATCATCCGGCTGAAGCGGTCATTTCGCCATGGCTCCAGGAGACATATCCTTGAAAACGCTGCCAAGATTATTCAAGGAGACATTTCCTTGGATATCAGACATTCGGACTTCCAATTTTATGAGGTGCCGGATTTACCGGAGGATAAAGAGTGCCGCAGACTTCTATGGAAGCTCAAGAGAGTATTTTTCGAAGAGTATGCCGCCATGGGGAGAAATTGTGAAATGGTGCAGGTCCTTTCACCGATGCGTGTCAAAACGCTGGTGTCGGCCGACCAAATGAATGCGCAGCTTCAGAATCTAATAAATGCCCAGGTTGGCTTTGTGGATGAACTTCGGTGTGGAACAATCCGATTTCGCAGAAATGACAGGGTGATGCAGATATCCAACAACTATGAAAAGACTGTATTTAATGGTGACATGGGTGTCATAGTACAGGCATCGGAAAAAGCAGGAAAGCTTCTGGTGGATTTTAACGGAACTCTTGTGGAATACAAGAGGGCAGAGCTGGAACAGTTAAAGCATTGCTATGCTATAACAATCCATAAGAGCCAAGGGGCGGAATATCCTGTTGTGATTATCCCGATTACCGGTTATCATTCGACTATGCTGATGAGGAATCTGCTCTATACAGGTGTGACCAGAGCAAGACAGAAACTGATTCTCATCGGGGATAAGAATGCGCTGGCATACGCCATCCAAAACACACAGGGGCTAAAGCGTAATACGGCATTGCTGGAAGAACTGACGGAAAGCCGTCGAAACGCGGCGTGAAACATATCGTATATAAGGCGTAAAAATCATATCGTTGAGCCAATAGAAAAAGTGGACAGAAGGCCAAATGCTGTTCTGCCCACTTTTTTGTAGTGGCTGAACCTGATGTAAGGACTGTGGCTTTTTTCTTGAAATCAAGCCTTCTTACGGCTAATTTCTCCACACATCTTTTATTTGATTGGAGGAGTTAAAATGGTTAAGAAGGTAACAAACGAAGACATTGTGATGTTGTTAAACGAAGGGGTAGTAAAAGAGCAGATACAGACCAGGATTCTGCTTCCACAAATTCTTGTTTCGGGGCTGAAGCATGATAAGGTTGTAGAAGAAATCTTGCGGTGTCCATACTGTGGAAAAGAATGGCAAGAGGAAAAGCCGGAGCACAAAAGCTATCTTGCATATGGAACTATCCAGAAATGTCCGGAATGTGAGAAGAAAATGTTTGGCCGCATCCCTCTGCAGAAGGAGAAAAGATTTGAAAAGTCAAGCATTTCTTATGAAATATCCGAATTCAGAGTTACTGAATCCAGCAAGATCTTTTATGCAGATACTGCGCTTATACACGGAGAACAGGGGATGATATTTGCAGAATACGAAATCCATCTGGTTTATAAGGTGGACCAAAAAATGACGATGCAGGAGATCAACCTGTCGCTTTTACACAGGGCTTTTGTAACAGAACGGGATAAATACCTGTACAACGCAGCGGGTAAACGGACAAATAAATATCTGAAAAATGTATTTATGCAGGATAGACCAATGACAATTGTTTCAGAAAATGCAAAAAACTTTATGAGAAATTGCCTGTTTATGGGAGGTGACTATAACTGTAGTGAATCCATATGGATGGATGAGTTTGAAAAAGGCAGAAGCGTAAAGGACAGTTATTCGTATGTTCCAAGAGGAGAGCGAAAGGCTGGGGAGACCCTAAATCAGTATCATTTTAAAAAGGTTCCTGAACCTCCCAGGGAATATCAGAAAATTGTTGGAAAGGTGCTCAATGAAGATCTGATAACTGGAATGAAAAAAAGAGAAAGCCTGTGCATGAACTGTGGCAGGGTTTTCCGTGATGAAGTAAAGTATGATTGGGGAGAAGTTGTCTGTACCTACTGCGGGTGCCGGAGTCAGTACCAGAAAAGTCTACATGGGCTCAACCGAAAAATATGCTTCCTATCACAGGAAGGAGAAAATACACTCTTTATTCGAACAGTTGGCTATCGGTACAGTTTCGGAGAGGAATGGGAGGTTTCTATAGAAGATAGGGAAGAATACCGGTGTATCCTTACGTTTGGAGGAGAGAAAGGGGAAGAAATCCATTTTCTTGTGAACGAAGGCTATGCAACAAATCCTGTGTGGGTGGAAAAAGAAAAATATTGGTCTCAGAAATTTAGAGACAGGATAGAAGAATTGTCCTTTATCGGGGAAATGCCACTGCTAAAATATTCGGCACTACAGGAATACTTAAAACAGGAGTCGCCAGGGACAAGCTATGGCGCTTTACAGCTTCACTCATTAATCACTTTCATTCGATTTGAAAAGAAATATCCTGTTGTGGAGCAAATCTGCAGAAGAGGGATTGTGTCGGCACTTGCGGAAGAACTGCAATACCTGAGTGAGAGGAATGAATTTCAGCGTATGGATTTAACCCAGCAGAAAGTCTGCAACGCCTTAAAGCTGTCTGAACACTTTACCAAAATGCTTATTGCTCATGGTGGCTGGAGAGGAACGCTTATTGACCTACAAAGGCTGTATGCCCTTGATCCCAATATGCGGCCGGAGGATTACGAATGGATCGTGCAGCACAATATCGATATAGGCAGCATAGAAAGGGTGTTTCAAGAAACGCCCATGACCATTATGCGGATGTGCGCATATCTGGAGAATGTCCGTATCAACCAGTGTTTTGAACCCAGCATGGCCATCAACGATTGGTGCGACTATCTCAAAGCTGCCAAGACGATTGAGGTAGACCTTACGGATAATAAAGCAAAATATCCTTCCAGCCTGAAACGGGAGCATGACAGGGCAATGGCAAAGCAGAAGCTGGTCATGGACGAAAAGAAGGATGAATTTTTCCAGAAAGAAACAGAACGGTATGGGAAACTCTTTTCGTACAAGACAGACGGATACCTGGTGATGCCGCCGAAAAACATGAAAGACCTTTTTGAGGAAGGGCGAAAACTTTGCCACTGCGTAGGCTCCTATTCAGATAGGATTATCCAGGGCCAGACCTGCATACTCTTTGTACGAAAGGCGCAGGAACCGGAGAAACCCTATTTCACAATAGAGGTGAATCCGACCGATAAATGTGTGGTCCAGCTTCGTGGCCTGTCCAATCGTTTGGTTAACCAAGTGACTGAAAAACCGTTGATTGACTTTCTGAAAGAGTGGGGCGAGAAAAAACATATACAATTAAAAAAGGCCGTATAAAAACATGTTTTAAATTTCAAGGGACGCTTCCAACGGGAGCGTCCTTTTATTTTGGAGCGCATTTGACATCGCTACCCTTTTAGGGTGTTTTTTTCTTGCAAGATGAATCTCTTTCCTGCATATTTGGCACGTACTATGAAGATTTATATCAGGAGGAATTCATCATGTGGGAAAAAGCGAATATGCCCATCAGCGCACAACAGCTTATGGAAGCCGGATATCCTGCGCTCTCTGCTATTGTCATGGGGAAAGCCGGTATTGCATCGGAAGCGGATGCGGAAGTGTTTCTGCACTCGACAACGGTGCATGACCCAGCGAAAATCCGTAATATAGATGCCGTTTCCGACCTCATATGGGACCACATATACAGTGGGAAAAAGATTTGCATTTTTGGGGATTACGACGCCGACGGCATCACAGGGGCCGCCATATTGTACCTGGCACTGAGAAGGCTCGGCGCCAAGGTAGTAGTCCGACTGCCCGACCGTATTGAGGAGGGGTATGGGATTTCCCTGCAGGCGATAGATGAGCAGCTCGAATTGGGTGCAGAATTGTTTGTCACGATTGATAACGGCATTCGGGCAGTCCATGAGATTGAGGCGATAAAAAAGCAAGGGAAAAAATCCATTGTGCTGGACCACCATTTGCCGGGAGAAACCCTTCCGGAGCCGGATGCCATGATTGACCTGTGGATTCCCGGGGAGACCTATCCTTTTCAAGAATTGACGGGGGCCGGCCTTGCGTGGAAGGTAGCCTGTTATCTGCTGACCCAGGTGAGCGAATATGATTATGGGATGTCATTGGTAGATTTGGCCGCTATCGGCACGATTGCGGACGTTGCTCCATTGATAGGCGAAAATAGGGCGATTGTCAAACGTGCCCTGGCGGATATGCGAAACTGCTGGTATGCACGATATGGCGTCAAGTACATCTATGGGAAGCCAATGGATTATATAACGGCGGAGGATATCGCCTTCAGGATAGCGCCGTGTATCAATGCGTCCGGGCGGCTGTATGCAAAAGGCGCGGAGTTGCCACTTTTGCTGTTGTTGGAAAACAATGAGGAAATCGCAGACCTCCTTGCCGGAAAGGTAATAGAAGCCAATGAAAAGCGGAAAAAAATCCAGCGTGAATGCTATGAGCAGATGAAGCAGGAGGCGGAAAGAAGGATAGCTGCAGGGGACAAGATTCTTGTCCTATATGCGCCGTTTGCGCCATCTGGAGTGGTTGGGCTGATTGCCGGTGATCTGAAAGAGGAATATCATCGACCGTGTATTGTCTTTGCGCCAAAATCAGATGGAACAGGCCAGGTTATCTGGTGTGGCAGCGGACGGTCCATCAAGGCATATCATCTCTTAAACGGATTGAACCGCTGCTCGGATTTGTTCCTGCACTATGGCGGCCACGAGCTGGCTGCCGGCATGAGTATTTCTGCAGATGAAACGATGCTGGAGGAACTTCGAGCCAGGCTGAATGAAGACGCTTCTTACCTTACGGAAGAGGACATGCAGCCTGTCAGACAGTGGGATATTGCAATAACGGAGATGGATCTGACAGAAGAATTGTACGAGGAGATGAACTGTCTGGAACCGTTCGGGACAGGGGTGGAGCGCCCTATATTCAAGATGACGCTGCACGTTAAATCGAAAAACAATAAAAGCTATGAGATTATGGGAACGGATAAAAAGCATCTGAGGCTTTATTGCGACTCCTATCAGGCGGTAGGTTTTTCTCTTGCGGAAAAGTATCTTCAGACGGAGCTGCCGGGGGTGATGACAGGCTATGGTTATCCAAGTGAAAATCATTACCGCGGACAGACGTATAAGCAGTTTACGCTGCTTGATTTTGAGGCAGACCAGGCACAGAAAGGGAAATGATGAATGAGGTGATGTAGATGGGAACCTATTATAAGCAGGTCGCCGCCTATAAAACGGCAAAAGGCCTGATAGAATTTGTAGATGACACGCGCTATGAGCAGGAGGTTATGGCATGGCCGCATCTTCATAACTCCAGGATCCGTATCAACATGAAGGATTACTCAAAGGGGACAGGCGAAAAAGCCATCGATGTTTTTTATAACCTATCTCCGGAAGAATTTATGAATCTGGCGGAAGCCATCAGGGGAATCCGGCAGGTTTCTGCGTCGGAGAAAAAACGATGGGATACATCGGTTGCGGTCTTTTCCAAGATGTCCGAGCTGTATAGACATACAAGTCCTCCACAGGAAGAAACAAAAGAAATCCGGGAATTGATTGAGCAGTTCCAGTGCAGCAGGAATGAAGTGTTCGCAGAGGCAGGAGAAAAGCTCTCGGCAGCTTTTGAGCGGCTTTTGTCCGGGTATACCTCCGCATTTTCTACGGGTCTGGTGCAAATGGAAAAATTGCTTGCTGGCGCAAAGAAGGAGAAGGAGGCGGCGACAAAAGTACGGGAGGTATTCCAGGCGATCAAGATATTGAACTTTGATAAATACATCAATCCGGACAATGAAGCGGAGAGAACGGTCACGGCAATCCGGGTGGCCTATGCCGGATATATGGACTATCCCTTTGTTTTTGAAATCAATAATGGCTGGGGAAAACCGGTAATTACCAGAAATAATGGAGTGATAACCGAAGAGGGAAGTGTGCATTATGAGGATTCCGTCAAGGTCTACATGAAGGAAGAGCACCTGTTCCCGATGCTTCAAAGGGTCAATCTGTTTATCCGGGCGATGACTGTACAGGGGATGGAGAAATATTTTGATAGAGTAAGCAGTCCGATACTCAATTCAGAAGCAGAGTAAAAGAGAGGTCACACTGTAGCTGTTGCGCAGTGTGGCCTCTCTGTATGTAGCGAAAGGATGTCAGCGAAGGAAATAGATGGTGTAAGCACCGTTTCCTGCCGGTTCGCAGTAGATATTAAAAATCGTGAGGTTGAGTGGGGAAAGTCCCATGCTTTCCCGGTACTCGTCGTCAGCGTAATACATGATGGACTCTTGCAGCTGCCTTTTCAAAAGGTCATTTTGCGTATTCTGAGAAGCCGTTACCGGATTGGCCCAACTGGAATTCCCCTTGTTCAGGGAAGTATCCAGCGTGAGGCCATACCCCTGGGCGATGGCAATACAGTCCATACGGATCTGGTCGATGTTGAACGGATATTCATAATCTGACTTGGGCTGCTGGGGCTGTTCCGGCTGAGAAGGTTCCTCTGTTTCTTCCGGTTCTGATGCGGGGGGAGTTTCCGGCTGTTTCGAAGGGGCAGGTTCGGAAGATGGCTGAGGAACTGTCGGCTGTTCCGGTTCCGCTGCAGAAGTGGTGCTGTTTGGCGTTGAAGCAGGGGGATTGGATTTTGTCTCTGTTCCGGTGGATGAAGCAGACGGCGTTTTGGGCTCTGCAGGCGCTGGCCGCTCCGGGGCTGCGGAGGTTTCTGCTTCCGCTTGAGAAGTGGGAGCAGCCGCTTGGCTGGACTCAGCAGATGTGCTGTCGTCCTGTTCGGTCGGTTGAGACTCTATATTCTCCAATTGCAAAGAAACTCCCGGAAGAGAAGAGAGCTCGGCCTGCAATGTGTCGTCTTGGCCGCAGGCACAGCACGAAAGGCCGATCAGCGCAGTAAGCATCAATAGGTAAATTCGCTTTTTCATAAAATCAACTTCCATAAATTTGTTATAATCTAAATTAGTATAATCGTAATTACAATTAAATTATACCGCATATTTGGCATTTCGTCAATAGGAAGATCTGAAATTTCTTGACAAGCGGGTCCCGCCCGGCTATTTTCTCAAAAACGCAGAGAAAGAGGAGCGGAAAGGTTTTGGGAAAAAATATTGTTAAGCCGCGACGAAATGAAATCTATATGGCGAAGCTGCCGGTGAATGGCACGTCGGTTCAACGCGGCCGGCGCCCTGTGCTTATCGTCCAGAACGATGTGGGAAACAGGTATTCCTCCACAACGATTATCATACCGATGACAGGCAGGACAAAAAAGGCGCTGCCTACTCATGTGCGTATCGGCACGGACAGTGGATTGTCCCGCTGCTCTACTTTGTTGTGCGAGCAGATGATGACCATCGGTATAGAACTGCTGCAGGGCAAGATCGGGGAGGTGACGGAACCGGAAACACTGGCGAAAATTGACCGGGCCATCCGATGCAGCCTGGCGCTGTAGACCGGTCTTATGAAAAAAATCGGGAAGCCCATTTATATTGGTAGGTTTCCCGATTTTTTGCGTTACGACAAGGTCAGAGCATCTGTATCGATAGAACAAAAGCCGGGCTTCACTTTTTCATCCAGTAGAAAACAGTCATCCTCCCCCTGTTCGCTTTGTAGATAAAGCGAAGCCCGTTCAAAGTATTCCATCAGCAGATAGGGGTCAGTTTTTTCAATCGGCGTGCTGCCGAGAAGATCCTTTATCATGCGAATCATGATCGTGCGTTTTACATAGTCCATTCTCCGAATTTCCGGGTCGGAGAAATAGTTCTTTAGCTCTTCAGCAGTGATACCCATTGTTGTAACATCCGGCTGGACGGATAACTGTGCTGCGTATCCGACCAGGCTCAGATTCCAGTTGCTGTGCTCAAACAACTCGTGCCAGAATATGCCGTGCGCCTCGTTCTCTTCCTGTCCAGGTGCTTCCTCGTCCAGGAAACGGTTGAACTTAAAGGGAACGACCTCTTCCAGATTCTCAAAGTAGTACCGGATGAAGTTGTTGGCAGCATTGAGAAGCACATATTGAAATTGATGGTCCGGATCGGATTTTGCGAAGATAAGGGTTGAGCGGAAGTCAAAAAGAGAGTCCTTGAAAGCGCCGAGTGCAACGCCGGAAATCCGCTGTGCCGTCATAGCAAGCGCCATATCCAGAATGGAGGCGTCATATTTGCGTTGTTCAATGAATTTCATGTCATAAAGCCATTCCGTGGATTTTGCGGTTTGCATCAGCACCTGTTCCCGTATCACGTCCTTCAGCTCCAGCCGCACCTTATCCAGAAAAGAAGCGATGTTATTGGTTGATACATTGAGGATATACCCGTTTTTTACCATGTCATTAGACCTCCTGGTTTTAAATTTGAGGCAATATAGGAGGTTCTGCTTGATTTGTCAAGAAAAAAGGAACGACTTGACTAAAACCATCTGATGAGGTAAAATAGTAATAAACAGGAATAGACTAATTTTGTTTTCAATAATAGGAGGCGCCTATGTTTGTTGGCAGACAGAATGAACTGAATGAACTGCAGGAAGGTTATGACAGCGGAACTTTTCAATGTGTTGTCCTGTATGGAAGGCGAAGGATAGGAAAGACATATTTGATTTCTCGTTTTATCGAGGACAAACCCGCTATTTTTTTTACCGCGCAGGAAGTGAACGATAAGCTCAACCTTTCCCATTTTACGGAGAAGGTGCTGGAATTTTTTAAGATGGGGGATTCGGGGATAGAGTTCCGGGACTGGGATTCTGCTTTCAAATTTCTTGCGGACAAGGCGAAGGAACAGCAGTTTGTCCTGGCGTTTGACGAATTCCCGTATGCCTGCAACGCAAATAAAGGCCTTCGCTCCATATTGCAAAACGCCATCGACCACCAGTTTAAGGACAGCAAGCTTTTCCTGATCTTATGCGGCAGCCATGTGGCATTTATGGAGCGCAGTGTCCTGGGAAGCAAAAGCCCGTTGTTCGGACGCCGGACCATGCAGTTGTGTTTAACGGGATTTGATTATCTGGATGCGGCGCAAATGCTGGGGGGGTTTTCGGATGAAGATAAAATCCGTCTGTATGCCTGTGTAGGCGGGACGCCCCATTATCTGGCCCAGGTCAATCCAAAGCTTTCTTTTGAAGAGAATATTAAGCGGCTTTTCTTCCGGAGCTCCGGCTATCTGTACAGTGAACCGTTTATGCTGCTCCAGCAGGAATTGCGGGAACCGGCAGTCTATAATTCCATCATTTCTTCGGTGGCTGCCGGCGCCACACGGTTGAACGATATTGTGTTAAAAACCGGGGAGGAGAAGACCAAGGCGTCCCGATATATAAAAGTGCTGGTGGACATGAAAATCCTGGAGCGGATCACGCCCTTCGGAGAAAATGAGAGCCAGAGCCGGAAAAGTATTTATCAGGTCAGCGATTTCTGCTATCGTTTCTGGTACCGTTTTGTCTTTAACAACCAGGCAGAGATTGACGCCGGCATCGGCGGCCTGCTGGCAGATAAAGAAGTGTTCGGTGAAGCGCTTTCCTCCTTTATTGGGAAACCGGCCTTTGAGCAGATCTGCCTGCAGTATATGATGCGGCTGAACAGGGAGCAGAAGCTGCCGTTCCTTGCTACGTCCTTTGGCAGATGGTGGGGAAACGACAGCGTAAGGCGGGAAGAGACAGATCTGGACCTGGTCATGGGGGACAAGGCGGAGAAAAAGCTGATTGTTGGAGAATGCAAGTGGCGGAATGAAGCGGCCACCAAAGCAGATATTGAGAACTGGATGGGGAAGGACAACCTGCTCCCCGGTTATAAAGACCGATACTATGTATATTTCTCAAAAGGCGGCTATACGGAAGGAGCACAGGAACTGGCGAAACAGAACGTCCGCCTAAAGCTTCTGAAGGTGGAAGACCTGTTTCAGATGGGGGAGAAGCCGCTGTTTGAATAGAAAGGACGCGAAATGAAGATACAGGATGACAGATGTTCGATGGATATCCGGGTTGTGGGGTACCAGTTTCCGGACAGGGTGTCGGATAAGCGGGAAGCGACGGACTATGACGCCAACTGGCTCACGGTAAGCGTGAGATATATGGAACCGGATTTTACCGCTGAGTTTCAGGATCCCTGTGTGCTTACCTGGGAGGTACAGGAAGCGGCGGAAGCACTGAACCGCCTGATAGACGGCAAGATACAGGATTTCAGGACAGACTTTTTGGAACCCTTTCTGCGGATGGAAGCCGAGAAGGTTGAGGATGAGTTTTGGATGAGGGTCTGTTTTGTCTGTGAGGTGGACAAGGGTGAGCGGAAGGAGATTACCGCCGTACAAAGAATGGACAGAGAGCGTCTGGCGGAAATCCTGGATGAGGTTAAGGGGGTTGTGCAGCGCTTCCCAAAGCGGTAAAAAGCAGATATCAGCACCTATTCACATTCATAAAAGAATAGAGATAAAAGCAGGACGGATACGGTGGTATTCTTCCTCCATGCTTGACAGTGTTTTATTCCACTGTCTCTCATAGAGGGAGAATATCATACAAAGCGCTGTCCTGCTTTTTTGCGCCCGGATGATTTTCTTGAAACCGGGCGGCCGTTATCCCATAAATTCCTCCGTAAATTTTTCAACAAATAAAGGAGGAATTAAAGTGGTAAAAGAAAAAAAGATCTTAACGGAAATACTGCCAAAGTCGGCACCGGTCTCACAGCAACTGGTGGATAAGATTAAACAGCAGCAGACAGATGGAAAGGTGATCTATGAAGAATTTACCAACAAAGGGATGCTGTTTTGCCTGAACTGTGAGCATCCTTTTTCCGTAAATGAAACCAAGGACGCACGCTGCCCTTACTGCGGGAACAGCAAATTGCGGATAGCGAGGCGTTACCCCGACGATGTAACCAAAATCCGTACACTGGAGAAGATTGACGGTTTTCTTGTGATAAAGGATACGGTTATAAGGTGTCAAGAATCGATTACAGATGGGGTTCAAGTGAGCCGGAAAGAAACAGAAGCTATCGTAGTACAGGGGAACGACATAGCGTTTTTTGAACGTCTGGATGACAATCAGAATAATGAGGCATCATACTGGGTGAGGATTCGGAGTGTAAAAGAAAAACATTATTACAGCTTGCGGATGATGGAATGCCGGGAATATGACGCTTCCATATTGGAAGGTACTCCGTTTGCGGATGCCCAAAGCAGGGTCCGATCTATGGAGATAACTTCGCTGTTCAACAGTGTGAAAAAGAATCTTCGGCAGGAGAGCACTGCCATTGTAGCGTGTCCGGAATTTGATGAAGGATTGATCAATTATTCGGAAGAATTGCCGACGGTTCATTATGAAATAAGCCAGAAAGAGGAGAAAGTGGATTCGAACGGAGTTTTTCGCCGGTATCATTTCTGGTGTACGCAGTGTGGAAAATATTCAACGGAGGTGGGTGTGTCACGCTCATATGTGGACAAATATTGTGTGTATTGTGATAACCGTGATTATGCTCACCTTTAGCTGCCTGGCTTAAATTACTTGCTCACCCCGCAGGAATTTGAAGATGGTACATTACTGCTCCGAGTAGATGAAGCGTATTGTAATGCCCGTGCCAAAGAACCTCTTTTGATAGGAAAATCGTGCGAGGTATATAAAGAAACCACGGTCGGTCAGACGGCATACCTGTATATCACGTTGGACGGACAGGCACACTGGTATAACAAGGACCGGAATCCGATTAGCCAGTTCAAAATGATGTTGCACCGCTATAAAATAGAGAAAGATATCTTTGTGTGTTCGGATGAGCAGAAAGCGGTCATACTCCAAAACAAGGCGGTGAAGCGGACCGGATTTGTAGAATATGTCCGACGGAATGATATCCTGAATTTGGACTATTTTAATGCAATGCAGAAAACTCCCTATCTTGAAATATTCTCCAAAATGGGATTTGACAGCCTTCTGGAGGATATCATTTACACCAGCACGGGAGAAATCCCGACTTTTCTTAGGAAAAAGTCTTCAAGCGACCTTTTTAAAAAGCTGGGGAAATTACAGGTACGGGATCTGCTGGCATGTGGCTGCATGCTTAAACAGTTTGAAAACTATATGCAGATTATTAAGCTGGCTCCGGACGCTATGTTCCGGGATGTGGAGTGGATTACCTCCAGATCGCATACACGTCATGTTTCAAGGATTCTGCGTCTGGGGATTCCCAATATGACGGTAAAGAAAATGCGGGAATACCTGGAACGGGTCGATGATGCTCAGTGCTGTCCACCACACGAGAGCGCCCAGCTCTGGGCAGACTACCTGCAGATGCTCAAAATACTGGAATGTGATTTGACTGACCATACAGTGGTCTATCCCAACTCGCTGAAAAGAGAGCATGATAAAGCGTCCCGCAAAGTAGCCCAGGTACAGGACAAGTTGGTGGCAAAACGGTTCCGGGAAAGGGCGGCAGAGAATGAGTGGTGTATATGGGAAAACGACCTATTTAAAGTGGTAGTTCCTCATGAGGTAACGGAACTGTATGAGGAAGGACGGATGCTGCACCACTGTGTCGGCAGCTATGGCCGGATGGTGTCTGACGGAGAGTGTGTCGTTGCGTTTATCCGGCGGAAGGAGGAAGAAGCGGCCCCCCTTTGCACAGTAGAAATCTGCGGCAAGGCAATTGTACAGGCGCGAGGGATATGCAACAAGCCGGCAGACCAGATGCCAAAGGTAAAGAGTTTTATAAAACAGTGGGCGAAAGAGAAAGGTTTAACATATGAAGCGGCGTAAGGCCAATACTGAAAAGCCCGTTACGGAGTTTTCTTGACAAACGGTTGCGGCATGGCTATGCTTTCCGGAAAAGGAGGCGGCGGTATGCGAAAAAAAAGAGCGAGATGTTTTCTGTGCCTGTTCCTTCTCCTGCTGCTCTTAAGCGGTTGTGGCAGCAAGGTGCCGGAAGTCATAAAAAACCCCAATACGGAATTTGTGACGTTGGAGGCGTATGGGGAGAAGGATTATGTGGTGCCGGAGAATTACGAGCATATCAGAGACAACATCTATGCGGTTGTCAAGGACGGGCTTATTGTGGAGTATAAGAAAATCGTGCTCCAGAGCGGCCAATATGTATGGCTTGACTGCGAGGCAGAAGAGATCATGAAATAAGGCGGCAGCGAATCTACCGGAATGGTACGGTTCGCTGCCGCCTTATTTTTTCCTTGGACAATATGGGCAGTAAGGTCTTTTGCGCCTGGCCCGGTCCTGTATGACGCTTTGATATTCAGTCCCGCAGTTTTGGCAGATAAACCAAGCCGTTTTTGTGGACGAGGATGATACTTCATAAGGGGTGAAGGTGTTTTTGCTTGGGTGCCATTCCGCAGCCGCATCCGGATACTGCATACCGAAAGAACTGCAGATAGGACAGCCTTTATGCCGCCGGATCCGTTCCGCAGGAGAGGCAGTAAAAGAATGCCCCCTGGGACAAATCCAATGGTATTGCACATTGCTCATAAAGCGGACGGAGGAGGGGGCGATGTTTCCATTCCGTTTTGTATCCCATTCTGCCAGCAGTTCCGGATGGAGTGTGAACAGCGCATTTGCTTCCTTTTTGCAGAAGGGGCAGGGAGCCGCCGCATGAAGCTGCGCCGCAATGCTGCGTTTCCATATATGTCCCTTATCGCACTCCCACAAAACCGGCTTTGAATAAGCGGGGCTGATCTCAGTGGGTAAAATCGGATTTTTCTTTGACCAGAGTCTGGCTGCCTCCGGATGGTTCTGTGCAAAAGAACCTTCCTGTCTCTTGCCGCAGGTTTTGCAGTATCCCCTGCGCAGGCGGTTATATGGGCTTTCCGTTTCCGTATGCCCGTATGCACAGCGCCAGGTTACATTTTTCCGGGATGTATACCCAATCTCTTCTGCGGAAAGCGGGTTGTCCGCAGCATATTCAGCAAGCAGGTCCTCCCGGTGTATCTGCCGGCAGTGGACGGCAAGGCTTACGATTTTTGGCATACGCTTTCCTCACGTTGAAGTGCAAGAACTCCGAACAGGCAGAATGCCTCCATGGCAAAATACAGCGGCGTCATGGAACTCTGTCCGAAGAAGCCGATCAGATTATAGATGCCGATAAAGGCAAGCGCCAGTAAGATTATGTATTTAAAGAACCGTTTCATAAAAATATCCTCCTGTATTGATATTTTTATTATATCATAAAATTTATAAAATGTCAATACAGGTAAAATGAAAAATACTGAAAGGTCAGGCGCCCTTCAGTATTTTTTCCTCGATAGGCCAGATGCCTTCTTCGGCTAACATCTCTTTTAAATCCCGTTTTCTCGCTGCCATTTCTTCGTGATAGGTCCGTTTGTTCAGCACAGCTTTGTACAGCAGATCTTCCCATAGTTTTACCAGTTCTATCGTGAAGCTGCATTGGTCCATACGGTTGTCCCGATAGCATTCGGCAATATATTTCTTGGATTCGAACCAGCGGGTCCGTGTGATCGCGCAGATTACCCAGTCGTGCTCCTGTGGATCCTTCAGCGCCAGGTTCCGGAAATAGATTTTTTGATACCGGACCGGCCAGTATTCGATACAGTCGTCTTCAAATTCAAAGGTATCAAATTCGACCGGGATTTCAAAATACTCTTTTCCTGCATTCAGAAGCTGGTACTCTTCCGCAGAAAGCAGGTCTTTTTTGTGGATAGATGGCCTTCTGTTCGAGTCCACTTCCACGCTTTCACGAAAGATGCCGAAGGTAGAGACAATGGCTTCCAGCAGCTCATTCATATCAGAAAGCGGAATTTCCATATATCCGGATGCCAGCTTCAGCACATCACCGCCTGTCTGGCAGGACTCACAGTAAAAGGTGTTGGCATCACGATAGACCCGGCAGGAACCCAGGTGCCTGTCGTTGTGAAATGGACAAAGAATGAGGGGCTGACGGGGACGCTCATTGATCTCGCCTGAAAAAGCATGAGCGACATCCATAATGTCAAGAACTTCTTTGACCTTTTCTTTTGAAATAGGTTTTTGTTTGGGAATGACGGTAGATTTCATTTGAACGCCTCCTTTATTTCTGAATCTGTTTACAGGCAGACTAATAGGACAGGAGGCGGAATATTTCAAGAAATATGCGTCGGCGATTTGCCGGAGCAGTTAGCTTTCTATGACAGCAGCGAAAGTAAAAGTGGGGCAATAAGTGGGGTGAAAACTGGGGTAATAAGTGGGGTAAAAAGTGGGACGAATTACCCCACTTTTGCCTTTATGGGGAACAGGGAGGAAAGCGCCCGGGAGAAATTTCCGGCAGGGACTTTGTGGTCAAACCGGGTGGATTTTGCTTGTGCATTTTCGATTTTAAAAACGCTTCCCCTTTAGGATTCGTGATAGACATTTTTATCAAAAAAGGGGGTGCAGGGGGATTAAAGAAGTCAGCCAGAGGGTAAAAGCGGGTTGGAACCCGAAAAAAATCGTTCTGCACCTATGATTTACAGTCCTGAATGACTTTCTACTCCCAAAACCTAAGAGATGATTTTTGTTCCGGAATGATAAGATTTCGGAAGTTTTTTTGAGATGATTTTTCTGTTTCGGAAGGCCGTCTTTCCTTCAAAAAATCAGGCAAAAAGTGGGGGATTGAAATCTGGGGTAAAACAGCGGCTTTTTTGCCTGAAAGATTCCTTTTGGAATGACAGGAAAAATGATTCTCACTCCGATATGACAAGAGGAAAATCCCCCCTGCTTCCGAAATGAGGGAGCAGGGCCAGTCATAGGAGAGAGGGAGTCATGTCGGAAGGGGCCCCGGTCATTCCGAAGGGAGAGTGGGCAAATCATTCCGAAACGAGAGCCTTTTGTCATTCCGAAAAGAGGGATAAATCTAAAACAAATCTAAGAGAAATCTAATTTTCTTTCGGGTATGAGAGTCATCCATCTTCATTCCGAAATGAGAAGTCCTCCCGTTCATTCCGAAACGAGAGGTGGGCGGATAAATCCGCGGCAAATCCATAACAAATCTGATTTTCCTTCCGAAATGACAGTCCGATGACCGTCATTCCGAAAGGAGAGTGCTGCCTTTGACCAATGACTGTCATGGGAAAGCGGCCCCCTCATTCCGAAAAGAAAAGACAGCGACTGTCATTGGAAAACGAGCGCTATACAAATCTGAAAAGAACTGTAATAAATCTGTTATGACTTTCATTCCGAAATGAGCCGTCATCTATCATAGTGAAAGAAATATCATGAAAAAATGGGGAGCGGGCGGTTTGAAAAAGTCCAGTCATTTAGAAATGGCAGCCGCCCGCGGTTCCCGATAGGAACAGGCAGGCTCTGGACGGCGGAGCGGGTTTGATTTTTTCTTGAAAAGAGAAGTGTCGTGCTGCCATATTGTGCTCGCCAATTTTAATCAAAAAAAGGAGGAATACAAATGCGTAGCAAAAAAGCTGTGTTTCAGAAAGGAGGAGCGGGCGGATGAATAACCTATCACTGCTCCAGCAAATCCGTGGCAGCATGAAAAATCCGGAACCTCTGAGCGAAGAGAATTTCTGCAAGGTGGCGGAACCCGGTCTGACATTTGCGGAAGCCCAAAAAGCCTGCGCGGCAGCAGGCGTTGACATCGGCAAAATCATTGTGGATCTCCAGCGGACCATCTGCAATATTTACTATGCTGATTATGAGAGCGGGGTCTATTTTGTTGTAGAGCTTACCTCAAAGCTGCTTCCGGACGGCGGTCCGGTTTTCAAGGCCTATACCATGGCGCAGAAAAGAGCCCGATATTTAAAGGAGCGGGACTGGTCCAACTACTACTTGATCGCAGTGCCCGCGCCGCTTCAAATCTGGGATTTCCAGAAGCGGTATCGAGAGATTGAGCCGGAGCGGGTCTTTGAAATCTGGAGCGGCATTTACAAGAAAATTGATTATGCCAACGGCCAGTGGAATCCAGAAGTCCTGGAATATGTGTTCAGCCAAGCGCCGGAGGTAAAAGGGCTGCCTGTCAACGAAAATGGGAAGGTGACGGTATACAGAGGAAACGGGACACTTTCCGTGCCGCCGGAAGAGGCGTTTTCCTGGTCCACCAACCGAATCAACGCGCTATGGTTTGCCAATCACAGCGGCACCGGGCAGGCAGTGTATGAAGGCGAAGTGGCGCCGGAAAAAGTGGTCGCCTATTTCGAAGGGTTCCAGAATGAAAATGAGATATTGGTCCGGCCACGCACGGTGGAGAACATCCGGGCGCTGGATCTGATCCCGGTGAGCCAAAAGGAGATGGTCAGGATGCTGATGCCAACCTTGCCGGAACTGATCCGGTATGGACGGTATGCTTCAGAACTGGGGTATCCGTCGGAAAGCGTGTTTGAATTTCACGGGAAAAAGCATATCCTGCGTGTGCTGCTGCTCGGGTTGATCTACTTCTATAACGGCGAGCCGGCGCTGAATCTGCTGGACAAAAAGATTCTGATATACTTTGCGCTGCTCCATGATCTGGGCAGGACGAACGACGAGAAGGATGACGCCCACGGCGCAAAGTCGGTCCGGCGCATCATCAAGGAGCACATTGACATTCCGGAACTGCAGATCGGACGCCGGGGAAGAGAAGTGGCACAATTTATCATCCGCTACCACAGCCTGCCGGACGAAGCGGGCTATCAGGCGATTAGGAAAAACAGCAGGATATCCCGGGAAGAGGCGGAACACTTAAAGCTGCTCTATGAGATCTGCAAGGATATCGACGGTCTCGACAGGGTGCGCTTCAACGGGCTGGACCTGGAACAGCTCCGCACGCCCTATGCCAGAAGGCTGGCTCTCGTTGCAGGGGCTCTTTTGCAGGAGGAGATTGAACAAGTTGTGGAATCCCATGAAAGGCGCACATATGAAGCTCCAGCGGCTAAAGAACTCAGAAAGAAAAGAGGATGAAAGATGAGTAAGACCCCCTATTTTCCGCCTTTATACAGAGAAGTGGACTGCGGCCAATGCGAGATTGCCGCGAAATGCCGAAATTACGGGAAGTCGCAAAGAAACCGGCGTGACTTCTCGGTTTTATCTGGAAGGTGCCCTCGCCTTCCGGATAAACGCGGTTTCGTAGAAAAAGGGGAAAGAGAGCGATATGCCTCTGTTTTTCCGCTTGTTCACGCTGAAAGAGGCGATGAAGAGGAGGAAGACCTGGAACTGACGCTGCGTTTACCGGGTGAAAAGCGCAACCGTAAGGTGTATCAAACGAAGAGCGGATACTGGTACTACAAAACCAGGAATGAAAACGGGGACCCCGAGAGGATTGTCCTGCAAATCGAAGGGTACCGGACCAAAGCAGATATTCTTTGGCATATGAACGACCAGAGTACCGACTACTGCCTGTTTCGGTGCGATGTGATGGATTACTGCGTGTAAGAACATTTTATTGTATGAGTAGAAAGGGTTGAGAGTATGAATCAGAAAAAAAGAGAAGAGAAAAATGGCATATTGTTGAAGAGGTTTGGGCCGATTGGCCTTTGCCAGGTTCAGGAGGTCGAAGAACTGCAAAAAGAACTGAGCGAGGCGGAATGCAAAATCAAGCTGCTTCAGTCGGAACAGGAAGAACTCCAAAGAAAAAATCGGAAGGCTCATGAAGTAAGCACTGACAAAATAAAGCGGCTGCTTTTGCAGGCAAAAGAAACAGATTTTGAAAAGCTGGAGGGCGAAGAACTTTTTAAGGCGTGCTGTTTTCCGGTCAATGAAAATCCGGAGACGGGGAAATGGTGTGTTTCCATGAATATCTGTTCTATGGGCGGCTGCGAATTTAACGACTATGAGTTCGCCGCCAGGCGGGACGCCTTTGAGTTTGGGTATATCCTGACCCAGCTTGGAGCCAAACCGGAGATGGGCAGCGCATGCCCCGACTGTTATGCGGAGTATATCAAAGAGTGTATTTAAAGGGTGTGCATAGCGGGAAACGTCGTTGCCCCGGCAAGGCTGCACACCGATATTGTAAAGCTGCAGGACAGCATGGAAACCCCATGCTGCCCTATTTTTTTGTTCGGGGATGTGGAAATGGTTGCTTTCCGAGCCGTTTTTCTTGACAAATGAAAACGGCTGAAACAATATGCCCAACAAAAAGAAAGGCGGGATTCAAATGTCATATATACGGAGCATGATCGAGTGCCTGGAAAGCAACCGTATGCTTGCTGCAGGAAGAACTGGAACATCTGGAGCACTATCCGGAACTGACAGGGACGGTGATCACAAAGCTGGTGCGCTGCAGCCGTCCCAACTGCGCCGCCTGTGCGGCCGGATATTTCCATGGGCCCAACGCCTACTACCAGTATTATGAGGACGGGCAGCTAAAAGAAAAATATCTCGGCAAAAAGGTCCGGGAGGAGTATATCCGGAAAACAGAAGCCAACAAAAAATACGACGCGGTCGCCGCGGAAATCCGGACGCTGGAAGAGGA
>DVIQ01000071.1 GCA_018711185.1 Candidatus Limivivens intestinipullorum
AGACTCCACCTCCCGCTGGGCCGAGGCCCTCCGTGAGCTCTCCGGCCGTCTGGAGGAAATGCCCGCCGAGGAAGGCTTCCCGGCTTACCTGGCGTCCCGGCTTTCCGCTTTCTATGAAAGGGCCGGTCTGATGCAGAACTTAAATGGAACCGAAGGCAGCGTATCCATCATCGGAGCCGTTTCTCCCCAGGGAGGCGATTTCTCCGAGCCCGTTACCCAGAACACCAAGCGTTTCGTCCGCTGTTTCTGGGGCCTGGACAAGTCCCTGGCTTACGCCCGCCATTTCCCGGCAATCCACTGGCTTACCAGCTACAGCGAGTATCTGAATGATCTGGCGCCCTGGTATAAAGATAATGTGGCCCCGAACTTCACGGATCACCGGAATCAGCTCATGGCCATCCTGAACCAGGAGAGCAGCCTTATGGAGATCGTAAAGCTGATCGGCTCCGATGTGCTTCCGGACGACCAGAAGCTTACTCTGGAAATCGCCAGAGTCATCCGTCTGGGCTTCCTGCAGCAGAACGCCTTCCACAAGGACGATACCTGCGTACCCATGGAAAAGCAGTACAAGATGATGGACATTATCCTGTATCTGAACCAGAAGGCAAAGGCCCTGGTAACCATGGGAATGCCCATTTCCATCCTGAAGGAAAGCAATATCTTTGACCGCGTAATCTCCATCAAATACGATGTGCCAAACGATCATCTGGAGCTTTTAGATAATTACTACAAGGACATTGACGCCTTTTATGAAGAAGTACTGAAAAAGAACGCGTAAGGAGGGAACGTATGTCAATCGAATATCTTGGCTTATCCAAAATAAACGGCCCTCTGGTCGTACTTGAGGGCGTACAGAACGCTTCCTTCGAGGAAATCGTGGAAATCACCGTAAACGGTACGGAAAAGAAAATCGGCCGGATCGTAGAGCTCTACGAGGACAAGGCTGTTATCCAGGTTTTCGAAGGAAACGAGGGCATGTCCCTGAAAAATACACACACGAAGCTCACCGGCCATCCCATGGAGGTGGCCCTGTCCCCGGAGATCCTGGGAAGGACCTTTGACGGCATCGGCCGTCCCGCGGACGGCTTAGAGCCCATCACGCCTCTGGTAAAGCGGGACGTAAACGGACTTCCCTTAAACCCCGTAACCAGAGAATACCCCAGAAACTACATCCGGACAGGTATCTCCGCCATCGACGGCCTGACGACCCTGATCCGCGGGCAGAAGCTTCCGATTTTCTCCGGAAACGGTCTGCCCCATGACCGCCTGGCTGCCCAGATCGTAAAGCAGGCGTCTCTGGGCGACAATTCCGATGAAAAATTCGCCATTGTATTTGCCGCCATGGGCGTCAAGTACGACGTAGCGGAGTTTTTCCGCCGGACCTTTGAGGAGAGCGGCGTATCCGACCACGTGGTTATGTACCTGAACCTGGCCAACGATCCCGTGGTAGAACGTCTGATTACTCCCAAGGTAGCCCTGACCGCCGCCGAATATCTGGCCTTCGACTGCGGAATGCATATCCTGGTTATCCTGACGGATATGACCTCCTTCGCAGAGGCCATGCGTGAGGTTTCCTCCTCAAAGGGAGAGATTCCTTCCCGTAAGGGTTATCCCGGCTACCTGTACAGCGAGCTGGCCACCATCTACGAGCGTGCCGGCATCGTATCCGGCGTGAACGGTTCCGTGACCCAGATCCCGATTCTGACCATGCCAAACGACGATATTACCCACCCGATCCCGGACCTGACCGGATACATCACCGAGGGGCAGATCGTTCTGGACCGCCAGCTTCACGGCCAGGCCGTTTATCCGCCCATCAACGTACTGCCCTCCCTGTCCCGTCTGATGAAGGACGGCATCGGCGCCGGCTACACCAGAGAGGATCATCAGGACGTAGCGAACCAGCTCTTCTCCTGCTACGCGAAGGTGGGAGACGCCAGAGCCCTGGCCTCCGTTATCGGTGAGGACGAGCTCTCCGCCCTGGACAAGACGTATCTGAAATTCGGTCTGGCCTTTGAGAAAGAATTTGTTGGCCAGGGAGAAGAGGAAAACCGGACCATCGAGGAAACTCTGGACAAGGGCTGGGAGCTTCTGCGGATGCTGCCCAGAGAAGAGCTTGACCGTATCGATACCAAGATCCTTGATAAATATTATTCTGGAAACTGAATCCGAGGTGAGATTTCATGAATCCCAATACATTTCCCACTAAGGGAAATCTGATCCTGGCAAAGAACTCCCTGGCTCTGGCCAGGCAGGGATTTGAGCTGATGGATAAGAAAAGGAATATCCTGATCCGTGAAATGATGAGCCTGATCGATAAAGCCTCTTCCATTCAGGGAGAAATCGATAAAACCTTCCGCACGGCCTACGCTGCCCTGCAGAAGGCGAATATCGAGCTGGGTATCCATTTCGTGGAGGAAATCTCCTTTTCCGTCCCTGTGGAAGATTCCATCCGCATCAAAACCCGCAGCATCATGGGAACGGAAATCCCTCTTGTGGAGTTTACCCCAAAGCCCCAGGCGCCCACCTACGGCTACTACAGCACGTCGGAGGCCCTGGACGAGGCAAAGCTTGCCTTTGACCGGGTAAAGGAACTGACCGTCCGTCTTTCCATGATCGAGAACTCGGCCTACCGTCTGGCGAACAACATCAAAAAGACGCAGAAGCGGGCAAACGCCCTGAAGAACATCACAATCCCCACCTACGAGGCTCTGACCAAAAGCATTCAGAATGCCCTGGAAGAGAAAGATCGTGAAGAGTTTACCCGTCTGAAAGTAATCAAACGAATGCATCACAGCTGAATGCCGTAAGGTGTGAGCGGATTCCATTCGCGAAGCGAATTTTCAATGAATCCGCGATGTTGCTGTTCACGGACCGAAAGGCCGTGAATAGCAACAAAAACGTAACAGTTCAGCCCAGCTGAACTGTTACACAAAAACACCAAAATTCAGCGGTTCTTTTTTATCCGATCTATTGACTTTTCTGAAGAAATCCTTTACTATTTCATATATATTTAATATTTTTGTAACTGTTTTTTTCAGATGCATGACTCCTCTCGTCAAATCGACCCGGGAGTCGCAGAAGGAGATTTGCATGAAAAGAAAGCTCCTGGTGCTGTTTTCCCTGACAGGCCTTTTGTGTCTCGCCGCTCCCTCCTCCAAAGCGGACGCGGCCTGGGAACTTACCTCCCAGGGGAGACGGTATACTACCAGTTCAACCTCCTCCGGCTACTATACCGGCTGGAAAACCATTGGAAAATATACTTATTATTTCAACAGCAAGGGATACGCCCAGACCGGCTGGCGCCTCATTCAGAAGAAATGGTATTTCTTCGATACCAAAGGGAGGCTTTTGACAAACCGCTGGGTAGACGGTTATTATCTCTCTGCGGACGGTTCCGTCACCCAGACCGCTTCCCAGGCCAAGCAGAAAAGCGCCTCTGTCACCAGCGGCAGCAAGACCGGATCTGTCAAAAACGGCTGGGTTAAGAAGGACGGAAAGTATTATTACTACGACTACGCCGGGAACCTGTCCAAGGGCTGGCTGACGATTCAGGACAAGACCTATTACCTGGATCCCTCCACCGGCGAGCGGAAAACCGGCGTTGTCCGGATTAATAAGAAATACTATTATTTCGACACAAAAACCGGCGTCCAGGAAACCGGATGGAAAACCTGGAAGGGAAACCGCTATTTCTTCAGCAAAAAGACAAAGAACGCTCTCACCGGATGGAACACCATCCTGAAGAAGTACTACTACTTCAGTTCCAGCGGCAAGCTCCAGAAAAACAAGTGGATCGGCAGCCGCTATTACGTGGACAGCAGCGGACGCAGGGTCTACGGCTGGCAGAGGATCGGCTCCAAAACCTACTACTTCCACTCCAAGACCGGCAAAAAGGTCAAGGGCTGGCGTACCATCGACGGAAAAGCCTATTTCTTTAACCCGGATGGCTCTCTGAACACCACAAACGGCATTATCACCGTCAACAGCAAGAAATACTACCTGGATCCGGAGTCCAACGCCCGGAAGACCGGATGGGTCACCTATCACGGCCGGCGATACTACTTTGATCCCAAGACCAAAACCGCCGTAAAGGGCTGGAAGAAAATCGACGGGGAGTATTACTATTTCAACAGCAAATATTATCTCCTCACAGACCGCTGGATCAGCAAAAACTATCATGTGGATGAGAACGGAAAACGGCAGTACGGGTGGATCACCGTGGATGGAAAGACCTACTACTTAAATCCCAAGACCGGCAAAAAGGTGAAGGGCCTGAAGCGGATCGACGGAAAGCGCTATTACTTCCAGTCTGACGGTTCTCTGGCCACCACCTCCGGCTTCCTTGAAATTGACGGGGAAACGTATTATCTGGACTCCTCCACGAATACCCTCTCAAAGGGCTGGAAAAAAGTCAACCAGTATTATTACTACTTTAACAGCGGTTATACCCTGTCCGTGGGTCCTAAGTGGATTAACAGCTACTACATCAATGCCCAGGGGCAGCGTCAGTACGGATGGCTTACGTTGGACGGCGCCACCTATTACCTGAACCCGTCCACCGGCAAAAAGACCACCGGCTGGACGGTCATCGATGGGAAAACCTATCATTTTTCCAGCTCAGGGAAAATGGATACCGGGAAATGGGTCAGCAGCCGCTACCTTGGCGATGACGGCGTGATGCTGGTCAGTCAGTGGGTAGGCCGGTATTACGTAGGAACCGATGGGCGGCGGACCGGACAGACCAGAAGCGCTGGCCTGTTTACGGACACAGACGGCTCCGTCTACTACCTGAACAGCGATTATACATATAAAGTCGGGTGGATTACCATAAGCGGAAAGAAGTACTTCTTCGACCGCACCACCGGAAAGATGCTCAAGTCCCAGTGGTACCGGGGATATTATTTCGACGCCAACGGCGTTAATCCCAGAAAGCAGTTTCTGACCATAAACGGACAGACCTTTTATTTTAATTCCACCGGAAAGGCGGCCACCGGCCTTTGTACCCTGAACGGAAAGACCTTCTATTTTAACTCGGACGGAAGCCAGGTTACCGGCCTTGCCCAGATCAACGGAAACACCTACTACTTTGATCCGGACAAAAACGGCGCCATGACCGTTTCCGACACAAAGACCATCGGCGGCATTGTCTATACCTTTAACGCCAACGGCGTGGCTTACGCGTCCGGAATGGACAGCTCCAACTCCACCATGGGCGCCGCCATCGCCGCCTATGCCCAGCAGTTTATCGGCGAGGAGTATGAGTACGGCCCGGCTGAAAACTGGGACGGTGAGCTGCCCTACACGCCCACCGACTGTTCCGGCTTTGTGATGGGTGTCTTCGCCCACTTTAATATCAGTGTACCCCGTGTGGCCGCGGATCAGGCCAATGGCTACAATTCCTGGGACCCGGACGGCAAATACTCCAACTACGCCAAGGCAGTGGAGATTCGTGAATCCGCTCTGATGCCCGGCGACCTGGTATTTTACTATACGCCCATAGGCCACGTGGGTATCTATATCGGAAACGGCAAGATCGTTCACGCTTCCAACTCCGCTCCCTATCCGGAAGGCGGTGTCAAGGTAAGCGATTACGATTATACGGAAGTTGTGAAATGCGTCCGCTACTGGCAGTAGCCCGCAGAAACCCCTTAGTTACGGTTCAGCAAGGCTGAACCGTAATATTTTTTTTATTTTTTCGCAACACTTTTCCCTTCTCAAACGTCTCTATCTATGAAAGGGCGGACAACACAACTGCACTTTCGTTACAGTTCAGCCTTTGAACCGTAACTGCGAAAATCCATTTGAAATCGCCTTCGGCGATGGGATTTTCGCACTCCTGAATCACGTTCTTACGATCTGCGCAGCAAGTGCGCGGATCTGGGCTGAACTATTACGCACTTTCCCCATATTTCCCTGCGGCCAAGGACGAAAGGGCCCTGTCTTTTGCCGCGGGACGCACACAAAAGGAGATCCCTCGATGTTGGATCAGTTTTACCGTAAATACGGCAGCGAGCTGAAAAACTGGTGCCGGGCCATGACCCGGGACGCCAGTCTGGCAGAGGACCTTGTCCAGGAAGCGTTTCTGCGGGCAATGTCCAATCTGCCGCTTCTGGAAACCCTCTCTGATGTCCAGCAAAAGGCCTGGTTCTACCGCGCCATAAAAAACATGTATCTGGATCAGATCCGCCATTCCCGCTATGAAACGGCAGTGGAAGCCATACCGGACACGCTGAGCGTCATGGAAGAATACAGCCAGATTGACCTGGAGCAGCTTCTGAACAGTCTGCCTGGAAAGGAAGGCGTACTGTTTGTGATGCGGTATCTGGAAGGCTATAATTCAAAAGAAATCGGCGACTTTTTCCATATGCCTCCGGGTACGGTCCGGGCACAGCTTGCTTTGGCCAGAAAGCATTTAAAAGAGGCGCTTTGCAGCCCTGAAAGGAGAAAACGATGAATATCAGCAATATCAGCAGTTTATTTGAGAAAAAAAATTTTATACTGAATTGTTCCATATGCGACGCCAGAAAGGTGAAGGAAGAGGATCTGGCGCGCTATGAACACATTATCATTAATTCCGATGTGCTCCTGGTAAACGAGGAGAGCAAAAGCGTTCTGGCGCGTCTCCCGATGGTGTTCAACACAGACTGCACCCTGGATGTGGAAGGAGACGTAAACCTCATCAATCAAAACGGCGATTACGAGCTGACGGCCGGAGCGGAAATGGCGGAAAATACCGCGCTCATCGTCAACGGAAACCTGAAAATCCATCCCGGAACCGAGAACATCCTTCGTTCTCTCCTCACCGTTTCCGTAAACGGCCGCGTCCTGTGTCCGGAATCCCTTGTTCCTCTGCTGAAGAACCTTTCTTTAAATGGAGAGCTCACGGCTTATCCCGACGGGTGCCTTGTCCTGGCTTCCTCTTTCAGCATAGACCCTTATTTCCCCCTTAGAGCCAGGGAAAACGGAAACTACTTTGTGGCGGATCGTCTGTACGTCACCGACCCGAAAGCCGATATCGCCCTGCTGGTCTCCAAACACGCGCGTTTTGTAACCCCTTCCGCCGTGGTTATCGAGGAAAAAGCGGCCGACGCCCTGGCCCTCTTCGATGAAACCGTAAAGCTGGAAATCGTTCCTGCCGGATACGCGTATGTAAGCGGAAATGCCTGCCTGGATGGCAGTCTTCTGAGCAAATACGGCTCCTCCCTGTACATCGATGGCTCCCTGGCCCTGAATCAGGACAGCGCCCCTCTGCTTCCCGGCATAGAAAAGCTTATCGTCAAAGGACAGGTTTCCATGCCGGAATGCCTTCAGGATGCCTTTTTGAAGGTTCCGGCAGAATATGACAGCCTCGACATCCAAAAGGAATCGAAGGAGAAATATGTGGAGGACAGACCCTATCTGGTTCTGGACAACGCGATGCTGGACGCCTGCCCGGACGGACTGATCGTCCGGGACTGCGCCGTAGTCCGGATCAAGGAAGACGTGCCCGCGGAAAAAATCCTGGAGCGCGCGAAATTCCACGACTGCAAGACTATCAAATGCTCCCCTGAGCAGCAAAGCAGCGTATCCCTGGTATCCGCCGACTGCTCCTCCATCTCCACCGAGGAGGACGGCGAAAAAGGCCCTGGTCTTATGAACACCCTGGGACAAATCCTGCAGTCGAAAGTCGTCAACGCGGACAAATATATTTTATAATACAGCCGTTCAGCCCTGCTGAATCACGCTCTTACGGTTCGCGCAGCATGTGCGCGGACCTGGACTTCACGCCTGAAGCTTCTGAAAAAAAGATCCTCCGCGTCAAACTGCGGAGGATCTTTTTAAACGGCAAATACCGCAAAGAAATTAATCCTTGTTCTCGTTTTCAATCTCAAGCATATACATATCGGTGCCGCTGAGCCGGTATTCGTCGATCTCCCGGATCAGCACATCCTCATACTGCTCCTTATTCGTGGTCAGGACAAAATAGGTGTCGGACTTGATGTTGCGGTTGTCCTCCACCATGGAAATATCCTCATGGCGGATAAACCGCGGAAGCCATTCGATAATATCCCGCCTGCGTACTCCATCCTCCATGTAGACAGTGATGGACTCACCCTCATAGATCTCTTCCAGGGTTTCCATGACCTCCCACTCATAGGTGATCGTACCGCCGCTTGCAGAGCGGGTATTTGCCCTCTTAATGGCGTTGTAGTACGTTCTGCCGCCGATAATCTCCGTGACAATCATACAGCCTCCAAACACCAGGAAAAGCCATCTCTGCGTCAGTTTCTTTCCCATATCGTAGACCAGAACAATCAGCAGCATGGCGATCATTGCCACCACAAAGAATTTGGTGCCGCCGTACTGAATGCGCTTTCCGTCAATGCTGTCGTACATATCGATCAGAGACTCCACCGCAATGGATGTGCGGTTCTGCACCTCAACCAGGAACGCCGCCGTCAGCGCAAGGGCCGGAAGCACGTAGCAGAACACGATATTACACCACAAATGCTTAAATTTCGGCTTCTTTTTAAACAGGGTTACCGCTGCCAGGATTGCCGCCAGAACCGTGAAATACACCACATAGCGGCCCTTGATCTTTGTAAACTCCGGGTAGTTGTAATAGGCCTTCCAGGAATGGCGCACCACTGCCGCCAGCATAAAGCCCATCAGCCCTACCATCAGAACCCAGAGCTGGTTAAACTGGCTGCATTTCTCCTTTTTCCCCAGATCCAGGCCCCGAATGGATTTCACCAGCACGCCCAGAAGCGGCGCCAGCATCAGTACCGCATACAGCACATAGTACGTCAGGGAAAGGAGAAGGCGGTCCAGAGTAAGCTGCGCCGGGTCGCTGCCGGAAGCAATGGACAGGCCTACAATGGTCTTCAGCTCATGGCCCTGAAGGAGCTTGGACACGAACCAGGGCGAATAGGCCGCGCACAGCACCGCAACCACCAGAAAGCCTCTGCCGAATATATAGCCCCATTTTTTTCCATAGCCATACTGCTTCATCATCCAGACCACCGCGAACACCGGGATAATGGACAGGGTAATGTGCCGCGTAAGCATCAGAAGTCCCAGAAAAACACCGATCAGGATATCGCCTGCCAAAGGTCTCTTATAAGGCCGCAGGAGGACGTAGATCGCCAGCAGAAGCAGCGGGAAATAGAGATTCTCGCTGAGCAGGCACATGGTAAACACATACTGGAAGGGAAGAACCATGGAAAACAGGCCGCACATAAGGCTGGGTTTCCAGTCCAGATACAGACGGCAGATCAGATACGTAATCACCGGCACAAAGGATGAATACACCGCGTTCAGCACCTTCATAGCCAGATAGGACTGCTCCCCGAACAAATGAGCCGGCGCCAGCGCCAACGGATATAAAAACGGATAATGAGCGGAAGCGTAGCTTCCATCCGTAATCAGTTTCCAGCTCATATATTCGTAATTAAACTCGTCAGAAATAATCGGAAAGCTCCGATTTCCCACCACAAGGACAATTTTCAGCGCGAGCAGGGACACATACATGAGAACCATCAGTATGATGTCCAGCCTCATCTGCTTTTTCCGGGCATCCATTTTCTTATCCTCCTACTACTGTGAAATAATCCACTGCCGATGCCCGCCTCCAAGCGGGTAAAGACACGGCAGACTGACAAAGAAAAGAGCCTGAGCATTCAGACTCTTTTCTTATTATATCCATATATCGGTAATTTTACAAGAAGCTTCTTGCGGAATATGCGGTACGATAGCTCATATCCGATACGATAATTCCCGTTGTAGAGTTGCTGGCATGTACAACCTGTCCATTTCCAATGTACATCGCCACATGGCTTACATATCCGCTGCTGGCGTAGAAGATCAGATCGCCAGGCTGAACCGCGCTGATGTCAACCGGTGTGCCGGCATTCGCCTGCTCAGCTGCCGTACGCGGAATGCTGACTCCGAAGTTCGCAAGTACAGACTGCGTAAATCCTGAGCAATCCGCTCCGTTTGTCAGGCTTGTCCCGCCGTATACATAGGGGTTGCCCACAAACTGCAGCGCAAAGTTTACAACGCTCTGTCTGGTGCTGCTGCTGGAAGAGGACTGTTCCTCTGCCGCCTGCTGCTCGGCCGCTGCTTGTTCTGCCGCCGCCTGCTCGGCCGCTGCCTGCTCAGCTGCCGCTTGTTCTGCTGCTGCCTGCTCGGCTGCCGCCTGTTCTGCTGCTGCCTGCTCCGCTGCCGCCTGTTCCGCTGCTGCCTGCTCGGCCGCCGCCTGTTCCGCTGCTGCCTGCTGCTCGGCTGCTGCCTGAGCCGCTGCCTCTGCCTCGGCTGCCGCCTGCTCGGCCGCTGCCTGGGCCTCAGCCGCCGCCTGCTCCGCTGCTGCCTGAGCCGCTGCATCCTCTGCCGCCTGGGCATCCGCTGCCGCCTGGGCCGCCGCGTCGGCTGCTGCCTGCTGCTCTGCCGCTGCCTGTTCCGCTGCCGCCTGCTCCGCTGCTGCCTGTTCTGCCGCTGCCTGCTCGGCTGCCTCCTGCTGCGCTAAGTAGTCAAGCCACGCCTGCTCTTCTGCCTGTCTCTGTGCTTCCTGCTCAGCCAAATACTCAAGCCAAGCCTGATTCTCCGCTTCGATCCTGGCAGCTTCCTCCTCCTTGGATTCCGCTTCCTCCATCTCGTAGTCTGTCTCTATGTATTCCTTTGCCACGTAGCCCTCAACATCATCGTCTACGCTGACCTTTACCCAATCGCCAAGATCCTCCTCTACCTGGAGGACATCCGCGTTTCCTACCATCGTCACCACATCCGCGTCCGTGCTGGTATCCGTTCTTACCATCAGACCGTCCGCGCTTACCGTCGCCACTTCGTTTCCTACCTGGCTTGCCACGTACTCGGCATCATCCCCGGTCACGAAATAAGCGGAATTTACATATCCTGTAACACTTCCGGACTGGATCAAATACCAGTCTCCCTCAACGCCCAGAATCGTAGCGGCGCTGTTGTTGTAAAGCTTTCCGAGAATATTTCCGTCCGTGCTGGCCGCGTCGCGGATATTTACATATTCTGAACACTGGGCAATCGCTGTCGTATCATATCCGGAAGCCTCAACCTGTACAACCCCCGCGGCTTCCTTCGCCGCTTCCTGACTTTCAATGTCGGCGCTCACGCCGGCCAGAGCCGTATCAAGGCCGTCCGCCATCGCCAGAATGCCGTTTCCAGATAACACCACGGCCCCGGCTAAACAGCATGCCATCATCCTCCATACTTCTCTTCTTTTCAAAATACCTACCTCCATTCAAGTATACAGCGGCCTCCCCCGATGCCGCAGGCTCTATCGTCAAAAGATTATTACAAAATTATTACATCAACTCTGGGTTAATGATAGCAAAACTCCTGTAGTTTGTCAACAACCACGTTAATAATTTTTAATATTTTGTAAATATTCATAAGATATTCCTTGGAAAAGGTAGGATTCTCTGTAACTATTTTTCCTGTTTTGACCCCCGCGATCCGCATGTCTGCAGGAAAATTGATTCTTTCACCTGGATTTCAGGCGGGAATTGTATGGGTTTTCTTGACTTCTATTTCTATTGACCCCGGAACGGGTACATTTTAATGCTTCAGAAGATAGTTTTGAACAGAGGTAACCGCGCAGGCGCCGTCCGCAGCCGCCGTAATAATCTGGCGCAGCTCTTTGGTTCTCACATCCCCGGCGGCGTAAATTCCCGTAACATTTGTTTCACAATTTTCCCCCGCCACCACATAGCCTTGCTCGTTCAGCTTCGCGATTCCCTGCAGCAGAGAGGAATTGGGATTCATCCCCACAGCAATAAATACGCCGTCCACATCCAGGACTTTGCGCTCCTTTGTCTTTACATTTTCCGTCTTGATGGCTTCCACATGGTCGTCTCCGCAAATCTCCGTGATCACGGTATCCCATACCATCTCAATCTTCTCATTTTCAATTACCGCGTCCCGGAGGATTCCCGCGGCTCGAAGCCTGTCTCTGCGGTGAATCAGATAGACCTTCTCGCAGCCCCGGGCCAGAAACAGCGCGTCCTCCGCCGCCACATCGCCGCCGCCGACTACCGCCACAGTTCTTCCCTTAAAAAACGCGCCGTCACAGGTAGCGCAGTAGGAAACGCCGGTTCCCGCAAGCTCCTTCTCTCCTGGAACTCCAAGCTCCTTGTGGTTCGCCCCTGTAGCCAGAATCACCGTCTTCGCCAGGTAATCCCCCTTATCCGTCTGAATGCGCTTGATTCCGTTTTCTTCTATATAAATGTGTTCCGCGCAGGCGGTCTCGAAAGCGGCGCCCAGCTTGTCCGCATGCTCCCGGAATTTCATCCCCAGCTCAAATCCCCCGATTCCGGGCAGTCCGGGGTAATTGTCCACATCGTAGGTATTTACCACCTGACCTCCGCTGATGTATTCCTTTTCCAAAACCAGCGTCTTCAGCCGCGCCCGTTCCGCGTAAATCACCGCCGCAAGTCCGGCCGGACCGGAGCCAATGATAATCACATCGTATAATTCATTCATTCTCTGTCCTCCTTTTAAAATCGATTTGCCGTAACATTAGTGTACCATATATTTATTTTAATTAACACAAAAGAATTGACAAATAAAAATTTATTCTTTATTATATTAATAACTATTACTATTATTATATGGTTTACAGCCCGGCAGTTTCCGCAAGGGTCACCTGAGCCGAACGGTTACGCGCGGCCTGGAGATAACAAACGCGCCTGCCGGATTTTGCAGGCTGGCGGTATATCCGCAGGCGCAGGCAAAGTTTTTGTAACTGGATACGAAAGGAGAAACAGGATGGCTGCATTGAAATACAGCAGACAAAGAGAATCTATCAAAGAGTTCCTCCGTTCCCGCGAGGATCACCCTACTGCGGATACGATTTATATGAATATCCGTCAGAGTTTTCCAAATATCAGCCTTGGCACGGTCTACCGGAATCTGACGCTTCTGGCTGATCTGGGCGAGATTACCCGGATTATCACCGACGGCGGAGCGGACCGCTTCGACGGAAGTACCGCTCCACACCATCATTTTATCTGCACAAAGTGTCACAGCGTCCGGGATCTTCCCATGGAAAATATTGACTATATCATGGACACCGCACGGAAAGCCGCCGGCAGCCGTCTGCGCATTGACAGCTACACCGCGCATTTTTACGGGATCTGCGAGAACTGCATGGGCAGCGAAGAAAATGAAAAAGCCTCTTGACTTATCGCGAAAGTTATGTTAATGTAATATCAGTAATCATTACTGTTATTGATTGCTAATTATTCACAGAATTTAGATTAAGAAAAGGAGATTAAATACTATGGCAAAATTTGTATGTAGCGTATGTGGTTATGTTTATGAAGGCGATGCCGCTCCCGAAGTATGTCCCATCTGTAAAGCTCCGGCTTCTAAGTTTGTTAAGCAGGAAGGTGAGCTTACCTGGGCTTCCGAGCATGTAGTAGGCGTTGCGAAGGACGTTCCCGAAGACATCAAGGCCGACCTGAGAGCAAACTTTGAAGGTGAGTGCTCCGAGGTTGGTATGTATCTGGCTATGGCAAGAGTTGCTCACAGAGAGGGTTATCCGGAGATCGGCCTCTACTGGGAGAAGGCTGCATACGAAGAAGCAGAGCATGCGGCAAAGTTTGCGGAGCTTCTTGGTGAGGTTGTTACCGACAGCACAAAGAAGAACCTTGAGATGCGTGTAGAGGCTGAAAACGGCGCTACTGCCGGCAAGACGGATCTCGCGAAGCGCGCGAAGGCCGCGAACCTGGATGCAATCCATGACACCGTTCATGAGATGGCTCGCGACGAGGCTCGTCACGGCAAAGCATTCGCAGGTCTGCTGAAGAGATATTTCGGCTGATCACAGTTGCTAATTTCCTAAATCACGTTCTTACGGTCTGCGCAGCATCTGCGCGGACCTGAGCTGAACGGTTACGGGCGGATTCCTCCGCCCTTTTTTATTTCCGCAAGCAGCGAGCCAAGCGGACATGCTCGCATGGTAACAGTTCAGCTCTGCCAAACCGTTGCCTTTAAAGAACAAGCGCGCCATCCGGAATATCCTCATCCGGCAGTATTATGGAATCCTCCGGGTTGTTCTCCGTTTCTTTCATGTCATATACCCTCTCGTAATCCCCGGTTTCCTCATTCTTCCGCGTTTCACTACGGTTTTGGGCTAAAAACTTCGAAAGTTCATAGCAATTCACCCAGATTTGGTTCGTACCGTCTTTTTGCGACTCGTCAAAGATAAGCTGCAGGCCCCAATGAAGATGTACCACATCGATGTTATTCACATTTTCCGACGCACTGTACCCCGTATGGCCCATATAGCCGATGACATCTCCTGCCTGTACAATGCCTCCCTCCTCCAGGGACTGGTGGTAGGGAACATTCTGCCGCAGATGCGCGTAGTAATAATACCGCTTTCCGTCGAAACTGCGTATTCCGACGCGCCATCCCCCGTATTGATTCCACCCAAGAGCTTCCACATAGCCGGATTCAATGGCAATAATGGGCGTGCCGATCTGTCCCATCATATCGTGGCCCAGGTGCGGACGGTTATAGCCGTAGGACCGGGCTGCCCCAAAGTCATCATAATCATAATAAGGAAAGCCCTTGGCAATCGGCGAAAACGCCTTCAGCCCGTACCGGCTCTCCCAAGTCAGATTCCCGTTTTCATCCGGAACCTGAATCTCATACTCCCCCACCATTCCGCCAAGGACCGCCGTGTAGGCTTCCAGGTAGTAAGGATAATATTCTTTCTCCCGGCCCAGTTCCTCCAGGGTGCTCTCCCCTTCTGTGAGTTTTTGCGCCAAGTCGTTCAGATCCTGGGATTCGTAATTTCCAAAATCTCCCCAGTATTCCGCGGCCAAGTACGCCAGCAGCTCGATCCAATTCAAATGCGTTTCCGTACCGCATGTTTTTACATCCCAGTCATACGCCTGCCTAAGAGCCTCACAGGGTATCTCAAATTCCACCCATTTTATGTAGTCCTCCTCCGCTTCCAGGTTTGCCGCCGGAAGCTCCTGTTTCCACGTCCAGCCGCTAAAGCACACCGCAAAAAGCAGACCCAGAAAGGCCAGCTCCGTGAGTCTTCGAAAAATTCGACGTTCATTTTCCATGGCTGTTTCCGCCGCCGCGTTGTCTCTTTATCTTATGCAGTCCCCAAGGCGGCATATTCCATCGGACAGGGAAAGAAAAAAGAAGGGCTTTCGCCCTTCCTTTACGCCGCCTTTTTTCTGGTTCCCACATGAACCGCCAGTCCGCTGCGGTTCAGAGCCGGCCGCAGCACGTTGTAAACGGCTGCCACCAGAATCGTGGAGATCACCGCGTTGATGAATGTCGTGGCGCTTCCCCACTTGGTCAGTACATCCGCCAACTCCCTGGGCTGCCCAAGAAGATAGCGGTTGTAGAAATAACCAACCAGCGGATCCGCGATAACATTAAAGCCAAGGCCCGCCACGCTGGCCAGAATGCTCCATTTCAGAGCGTATTTCTTATCCTTGCTCTCGCTGATATGGGCGATCCGATGAGCTACCAGACCTGTGATCAGGCCGATACAAAGCTTTAGCACAAACGTTTTCGGCGCTGTGGTCACATAGACCGGGTCCAGCAGATCGCCAATGGTCATTCCGATCGCGCCGGCCATCCCGCCGTACCCGCCGCCCAGAAGCAGCGCCGCCAGAACACAAAACGCGTTTCCAATGTGAATCGATGTGGCGTCACCGCCCACCGGGATCTTTATCTGAAGATAAGTAAACGATACGTAGCACAGCGCCGCCATCAGGGCTGTCTGCGTAAGCTTCATAATGGTGTCATTTCTTTTTTCCATAGTCGCATCTCCTTTTTCAGGCGGAATTCTTTCCGCCATGCTGCCGGTGCGGGACTCGTTTCTTTTTCCAAGCCCCGCCTGTTCTGTCATCCGGTCGATGCAGCTATCTTATCACAAAACTGGATCTTTTTATATATCCAGTTTTTGTCTTTTTAACCAGTCCAGTTTTGGAGTCACCGTTTTCCCATAGCTCCGGAATTGGACAGCTCCAGAAGCTTGGCCTTCATCTCTCCTTCAATGCGCTGCATCTCCGCCTCGGCGGCCATTCTCTTGGCATGACCCTCCTTCTGGATTTTCAGCACCTCATCCAGAGTGGAAATCAGAGAGGTATTCGTCTGCTTCAGGGTTTCAATATCCACCACGCCCCGCTCGGCCTCCTTTGCCGTCTCGATGCTGGCCATCTTCAGGGTTTCCGCGTTCCGCTTCAGAAGCTCGTTGGTCATGTCCGTGACCTGTCTCTGGGCCTTTGCCGCCTCATTGGAGTGGGCCACGCCCAGGGCCAGAACCATCTGGCTCTTCCAGAGGGGAATCGTATTGACGATAGTTGACTGGATTTTCTCCACCATCTGGGTATCATTGCTCTGAATCAGGCGGATCTGGGGCGCCGTCTGCAGGGAAATCATCCTGGTAAGCTCCAGATCGTGGATTTTCTTTTCAAAACGGTTGCACAGGCTGTCCAGATCCTTTACGGCCTGGGCATCCTCCGGCAGTCCGCTGGCAGTGGCCTTATTCATCAGCGCCGGCAGCTCCTGGCTGCGCACCTGGGAAAGCTTTTTCTTACCGGCCAGGATGTACATGGTCAGCTCCTTGAAATAACTCTGATTCAGCTCGTACATCTTATCCAGCATGGCAATATCTTTCATAAGCACCACCTGGTGCTTCTCCAGGGCTTCACAGATCTGCGTCACATTTCCCTCTGCCTTTGCGTACTTGGCCTTCATATTCGCCACCTTGTCAGTGCCCCTGCGGAAGAAGCCGAAAATGCCCTTCTCCTCCTCTTCCGTGTCAAAGCTCTTCAGCTCCGTCACTACATTGGCAAGCATATCGCCCACCTCGCCCAGATCCTTTGTCCGAACATTTTCCAGAGCGGTTTCGGAAAAATCCGCCATCTTTTTCTGGGCCCCTACTCCATACTGGAGAATCATCCCAGAATTATTCAAATCGATCTGCTTGGAAAATTCCTCCACCATAGAGCGCTCTTCCTGGGTAAGGCTGCTCTCGTCAAACTCGGGCTTCTCCGGTTCCGGCTCTGCCGGCGGCTTCGGCTCCTCTGCCGTCCCGAAAGGATTCAAGGTCAGCGTAGGCTTGGGTACGGTTTCAAACTCCTTAAATTCATCACTCATGGCTTTCTTTCTCCTTTATGTTGAAATCTCCTTTTGTCAGTCCCTCCTGGGCCAGCATCGTCTCCAGAACGGTGATATCTGAGGAAATGTCCCAGGCCGTATCTTTGAAGAAGCTGTCCAGAAGATTCTCAAATGCCTCCCGGATCGTATCCAGGGTTTCCTCAATCTCCTGCTTGGACTTCACAATATTCGGTCCCTGCACGGGCTGCGCGTCCATCTCCGCATAAGCCCCAAGAAGCTTCACCGTGGTGGGCAGGTAATAATTCATAAACTTCCGCAGATCACCGATCAGCTCCGGATGGCGCTCCACCCGGTCAAAAATCTTTTCCACCACAACCTCCAGGCGGCTGATTTTATTAGAAATCTCCTCTCCTGGGATCGCGTCGTTGCTTTTGCGGATCTGCTCCAAATACTCTTTCCCTTCCCGGATAACTTTCCGGGCTTCCTGGTTTAAGCGCTCCTCCGGAGCGCTTTCCCGAGTCTGGGGAGCCTTTTTGCGCTCCTCTTCCAGGCGCTTCTGCTCTCTCTGGCGCTGCTCAAGCTGCTGCTTCGCGGCCTGGTACTGTCCGTAGGCATGATCCGTCACCATCAGACAAGTGTTCTGCTCATCCAGATATCCCTGCTTAAACAGTCTGCTGCGGATCATACGCTTCAAATCTTTTACCACGTATTTTCTTGGCTTTCCCACGGCCGTCTCCAGCTCCCGCAGGTCGCAGTATTCCCGCTGGCCAATCCGATCCCGGTACCGGCGGAACCGCTTTGCCCGCCCCATTATGCCGATTCCCTTTGCCGCCATGACGCCGCCGCCCAGGGTAAACAAGCCCAAAGCGCCGATCCCCACGGCCAGACCTCCGCCCACCGCGGAGGCCGCCGCCGCTACGCCCAGGGTCGCCAAAAGCCCCAGGCCCATAACTCCCGCCAGGGTACATCCTGCCGCCGTCAGCAACGCGCCTGCTCCGGTCATGGAGCCCGTCTGGCCGAACCGCTCCCGCTGAAGCTTCATCCGCTCCGCCACCTGGGTATTCTCTCCACGGAAATGATTCTGTGAATCCTCCGCCGCGGTGCGCCGGTCCTCCCGGCGCCAATCTCCGTGTTCCCAGGCCGTCCCCCGCTGCCGCCAGGAAGCGCTTCCCCGGGAAGCGGCCTGGTCATACATATGCCGGTCCGCGTCCTTGGTATAGGTACGGTAACGCTCCTGCTGTTCCTCTCTGGTTTTCTCCCAGGACTTACCCTTATCCGTCATATCCGCCGCGGTTTTCTGTATTGTATCCCGAACGGTTTTCCCCACCTGATCCAGGGCTTCGTTCAGGGTTTTGCTCAAATCGCGGTTCAATTCCTGAAAATTCTGGGAATCCACCGCCGACTGCACGATATTCTTTACTTCTTCACCAAGATGCGACCAATCACTCGCCATACTTACCTCTCCTTACGGCCCGCCTGCACGGGCCTGTAAAATTATCACGGCTTTATAATATTTGTACCTATGATAGCATACCTTGTGAAAATTTTAAAGGAATACTTTTTGCGCTCCTGAATCACGTTCTTACGGTCCGCGCAGCATGTGAGCAGACCTGGGCTGAACTGTTACTACTTTTTTTGAAAAGGGGTTGCGTTTCGGGAAAAAAAGGTATATTATAGCATTGCAAGATGTAGTAATGAATACTAGATTACATTTTTTGATATACTTTATCTCATAGATGTTTTGTAACTGTTTGGCTGGCCTGCGCGCTTGCCGCGCGGCCGCAGAAAGCTTATGGAATCCGCCCCTTATACCGGACAGATCCATAGCGCTGTAAGGAGGCGTTTATCTATGACAAAAATGAAAGAAAAGGCAACGACTTTAAAGGATCCGGGAAGCGCCATTACCCATTTTATCGGCATGCTCATGGCGATTTTTGCGGCGGTTCCCCTGTTAATCAAGGCGGCCAACCATCCGGACCGGGTACATTTGGTTTCACTTGGCATTTTTATCGGAAGCATGATTCTTCTGTATGCCGCCAGCACCAGCTATCATTCCCTGAATATCTCTCCCCGGATTAACAAAATCCTGAAGAAAGTGGACCACATGATGATCTCGGTCATGATCGCCGGCTCCTATACCCCGGTATGTCTGATCGTCCTCAAGGGCCGCACGGGCTATACCCTCTGCGCTCTTGTCTGGGGAATTGCCATTCTGGGGATTCTGGTGAAGGCATTCTGGATCAACTGCCCCAAGTGGTTTTCTTCCGCCCTATACATCGGCATGGGCTGGCTGTGCGTTCTGGCCTTTACCCAGATCATAAACTCCCTTTCCCCCTCTGCCTTTGGCTGGCTTCTGGCAGGCGGGCTGATTTACACGGTGGGCGGCGTGATCTACGCGCTGAAGCTGCCCCTGTTTAATTCCAGGCATAAGTATTTCGGTTCCCACGAAATCTTCCACCTGTTTGTCATGGGCGGCAGCATCTGCCACTTCATCGTTATGTATGTCTATATCGCGGCGATGCCGCTGTAAAGAGCGGCGATGCCGCAAAAAAGGCGCCGGGATGGCAAAAGGCGTATAGCCTTTTATGCCGCCCCGGCGTCTTTTTGCCTGCCGCGCGATGCATTCTCCAAGTCCGCGCAAGGCATGTACAGGTCTGGCGAAACGGCTGCGCTGCTGCGAGTCCCACTGTCTTTTCTCCGTTTCCGTTCCGGTTTCTGCCCTTTTTTACCTGTCGTAACAATTCAGCAAAGCAGAACCGTTGCTGCCTATCAGCCGTATTTTCTCCATTCTGGTCAGCTCCTTGATCTGCCGCTCCCGGCGCATGGCCTCTTCTTTTGTCTCAAACTCCTCATAATACGCCAGTTCCACCGGAGTCCTGGAACGGGTATATTTCGCCCCATGGCCGCTGTTGTGTGCCTTCAGGCGCTTGTCCAGATCATTGGTCCATCCGGTATAGAGCGTGCCGTCGCTGCATCTCAGAATATATGTATAATTCATTCTTTGTTCTCCTTATTCCGGCCGGACCGCATGGCCGGGCGGCCGCACCCGCGTATGTAAAGCGCATGCCGGCCGGCATGCGCCTCTATCTGAAGCAATCGGATAAGCCTGTATTTTTCCCGGATTGTGCTGCCGCCAAAGCAGCGGTTCTGCAAGAGCTGTACCGCTGCCTTTTCACGCCGCTGTGATTGAAAGCCGATTGCGGGTTCTCAGGCTCCCTATTATTATACTCTGTTTTTTCCGTTTTGTGCAGGTCTTATTCCAGATACAGGAACGGATCTACAGGTTCTCCATCTTTTTTCATCTCAAAATACAGGTTGCTTCCCTCTTCACAGTAGTACTTTGTGGGCTCGCTGACGTAGCCGAGCACAGCGCCCGCTTCCACTACGTCGCCCTCCTGTACCGCTACCTCCTTGAGCTGTCCGTACACCAGCTCATAGTTGTTTCCCAGGTTCAGCGTCAAAGTGGTTCCTGTCTCGTCCTCAACCGTGATGGAAGATACGATTCCCTTCGCCGACGCGATCACCTTGGTTCCCACCTCGCTGCTGATAATCAGCGCCGGATTGTATTTGTACTGGTCCAGAGTTTCAAAATATACCGTGGAATTCATGCTGTAATCCATCAGCAGTGTACCCGCCGCGGGCCAGGTCAGCGGCGTATCCTCCGTATAATTTACCGTGGGCTCCGCGATATTGTCCACAGAAGCTTCTACATTGGAAGATCCGGCGCTCTCCGCCTCTGTGCCTTCCTCCGTCTCCTCCTCATCCGTCAGAAGACTGGCCGGGTCCACGTCCATATCATTCACTGCCGATGCGTCCAGCTCCGCCTGAGCGTCCTCAGCGTTCACCTCCTGGGCATTGTCCGCCTCTTCCTCCGCCTTTGCCAGCTCGTCCAGCGCTTCCTGCCGCTCCTGGGCCTCCTTGGCCTTAATCTCCTCATTCAGACGGGCCTGCTCCTCGCTCTCTTCCCTGGCCTTCTGTACAGATTGAACGGTATACAGCGTCGTAAAGCCCGCCGCAGCCACCAGGCAGAGACTTGCAATCAAGATTGCGCCCTGTTTTTTGGAAAATCTCCGATTGTCCTTATTCTGCATTTTCGTCACCTCATACTTTCATGAATATGTTCAATCATAGGATTGCCGAAATTGCAGATATTATACAGCGAAAAACCCCGCGGCGCCCAATCTCCTGCGCCGCGGGGTTTTCTGAATGTATTTTTTTACTGCTCACAGCCGTTCGCAGCAGCTTCCGCAATGGAATCACCCATCGCCATCCTGCCGCCGGTTAAGCGTCAAGCGTCACCTTGTCCAGATGCCAGATCTCATCCACATACTGCTGGATGGTACGGTCGGAAGTAAACTTTCCGGAGGACGCCATATTCAGCATGGCCATCCGCGCCCAGCGCTTCTGATCCCGGTAGGCTTCCTCTACCTTCTTCTGGGCCTCCGCGTAGGGCTTGAAGTCCGCCAGAATAAAGTAGGTGTCCGCCCGGTCGCTGCTTTTGGTGTTCAGCAGGGAATCGTAAATGTCCCGGAACAGCTCCGTATTCCGGCTGTACTCGCCGTTGATAAGCTGCATCAGCACGCGGCGGATATCCTGGTCGTTATTGAAGTAATCGGTGGGATGATAGCCGCCGTTCTGCTCGTAGTTGATCACCTGCTCCGCGGACAAACCGAAGATAAAGGCGTTCTCCTCGCCTATCTCCTGAACAATCTCCACATTCGCGCCGTCCATAGTTCCCAGGGTGGGCGCGCCGTTCAGCATGAACTTCATGTTTCCGGTACCGGAGGCCTCCTTGCTGGCCGTGGAGATCTGTTCGGACACATCAGCCGCCGCGAAGATAATCTCCGCGTTGGATACCCGGTAGTCCTCAATGAATACTACCTTCAGCTTGCCGTTGATGGAAGCATCGTTGTTGATCACGTCCGCCACAGAATTGATCAGCTTGATGGTCAGCTTCGCCCGACGATAACCGGCAGCCGCCTTCGCGCCGAAGATGAAAGTTCTGGGGTAGAAATCCATCTCCGGATGGTCCTTAATGGTGTTGTACAGGTACATCACGTGAAGGATATTCAGAAGCTGTCTCTTGTACTCATGGAGACGCTTTACCTGCACGTCGAAGATCGAGCGGGGATCCACGTCGATGCCGTTGTGTTCCTTGATATACTTCGCCAGACGAACCTTGTTCTGGTACTTGATGTTCATGAACTCCTGCTGCGCCTTGGGATCATCCACATACAGCTTCATCTTGGCAATCTGGGGAAGATCCGTGATCCACTCATCACCGATGTGATCCGTCACCCAGTCGGCCAGCAGCGGGTTCGCGTGAAGCAGGAAACGTCTCTGGGTAATGCCGTTCGTCTTATTGTTGAATTTCTCCGGCATCATCTCATAGAAGTCCTTCAGCTCCTGATTCTTTAAGATCTCCGTATGCAGGGCAGCCACACCGTTTACGGAATAACCAGCCGCGATGGCGAGATGAGCCATCTTTACCTGGCCGTCATAGATAATGGCCATCTTGCGGACTTTCTCCTCGTTGCCCGGATACATCTCGCGGATCTTATTGCAGAATCTGCGGTTGATCTCCTCCACAATCTGGTAAACTCTGGGAAGAAGTCTGGAAAACAGCTCGATGGGCCATTTCTCCAGGGCCTCGGCCATGATCGTGTGGTTCGTATAAGCGCAGGTCTTGGTGGTAACATCCCACGCTTCATCCCACTCTAAGCCCTCCTCGTCCAGAAGGATACGCATAAGCTCTGCCACGGCAACTGTGGGGTGCGTGTCGTTTAACTGGAAGGTGGCCTTCTCATAAAATTTCCGGATATCGCTGTGCGCTTTCTTATACTTGGCCACAGCCGCCTGTACGCTGGCGGAAATAAAGAAATACTGCTGTTTCAGACGCAGCTCCTTGCCGGCGTAGTGTTCGTCGGCGGGATACAGAACCTCCACGATGTTCTTCGCCAGGTTCTCCTGCTCCACAGCCCGCATATAATCGCCCTTGTTGAAGGAATCCAACTGGAAGTCGTTAATGGCCTCCGCGTCCCACACACGCAGGGTATTCACGATACCGTTATTGTAGCCCACAATGGGGATATCAAAGGGAATCGCCCGGACAGACTGATAGCCTTCCTGGATAAATTTATTTCTTCCGGTGGCATGGTCATATTCTACCCGCACATAACCGCCGAATTTTACTTCCTTGGCGTACTCCGGACGGCGAAGCTCAAAGGGATTTCCGTCCTTCAGCCAGTTATCCGGCACCTCCACCTGATAGCCATCCTCAATCTTCTGCTTAAACATACCGTAGCGGTAGCGGATGCCGCAGCCGTAAGCCGCGTAACCCAGGGTCGCCAGAGAATCCAGGAAGCAGGCTGCCAGACGGCCAAGACCGCCGTTTCCAAGGGCCGCGTCCGGCTCCTGGTCCTCGATCACGTTCAGATCAAAGCCAAGCTCCGCCAGCGCTTCCTTTACTTCCTTGTACTCTGTCAGATTAATCAGATTGTTTCCAAGGGCGCGTCCCATCAGGAACTCCATGGACATGTAGTAAACAATCTTGGGATCATCCTTCTCATACTGTTTCTGAGTTTTCATCCAGTTCTCAATAATCGTATCCTTTACCGCGTAGGAAACGGCCTGGAAAATCTGCTGCTTTGTAGCCTCTTCGATGGTCCTGCGATATAAAGAAACCACATTGTCCTTCACCTCGGCAATAAATGCCTCTTTGTCGAATTTCTTCATTCTTTCCTCCTTATGCCCGCTTTACGCCCATGGACACCGTCTGCCCGTTGATATTCCATTCCTTCTCGTAGCCCTCCGTGTGTCCTTTCACGATCTCGTCAGCCAGCACTTCAGACTTCACTGTCTCTTCATTCGCTGCCAGAATCTCTAAAATCCGGTCATTGTCCTTTGCATAAACCGTAATCCTGTCCGTAACCTCAAACCCTGCTTCCTTGCGCATGGTCTGAATCTTACTGATAATCTCCCTTACAAAGCCCTCCTCGATCAGTTCTTCCGTCAGGTTCGTATCCAGAACAACGGTGATCTCGTTGTCCTGTTCCGATACAAAGCCCTCTGTCTGGGCCGTCTCAATCAGGAGATCCTCTTCCAATAATACAATGCTTTCACCGTCGATGTCAAGCTTCAGCTCTCCTTTGGCGCGCAGTTCATTCATCGCCGCGTTTCCATCCAGCTTGGGAAGAATCTGGCGGATCTTATTCAGCAGCTTGCCGTACTTGGGTCCCACCGTGCGCATCTGAGGCTTGAAAGAGTAGGAAGTAAACGCGCTGACATCCTCCGTAAAGGCAATCTTCTTGGCGTTTAACTCCTCCCGGATGATGTCCGCGAAGTAATCCGGCAGAATGATGGGGGCCTTTACATACATACCGGCAATGGGCTGACGGTTCTTGATATTCGCCGTATTTCTGCAGGCGCGCCCCATAACAACGATCTTCAGCACCTCGTCCATGTTCTTTTCCAGCTCTTTGTCGATCCACTCCTCATTTACCGTGGGGAAATCGCACAAGTGCACGCTCTCCGGCGCGGAAGCGTCGATGCTGCACACCAGGTTCCGATAGATCTGCTCCGTCATAAAGGGAATCATGGGAGCCGCGGCCTTGCTCACCGTCACCAGCGCCGTGTAAAGGGTCATATAGGCGTTGATCTTATCCTGCTCCATGCCCTTTGCCCAGAAACGGTCGCGGCAGCGGCGCACGTACCAGTTGCTCATGTCGTCCACGAAATCCTGAAGGGCTCTTGCCGCTTCCGGAATCCGGTAGTTTCCAAGATCGCTGTCCACCGTCTTTACCATGGTGTTCATCTTGGAGAGGAGCCATTTGTCCATAACGGACAGCTTCTCATAATCCAATGTATATTTTGTGGCGTCAAACTCATCGATATTCGCGTAGAGCACAAAAAACGCGTAGGTATTCCAGAGGGTTCCCATAAACTTGCGCTGGCCTTCCATGACCGCCTTTCCGTGGAAGCGGTTCGGCAGCCAGGGCGCGCTGTTGATGTAGAAATACCAGCGAATCGCGTCCGCGCCGTAGGTTTCCAATGCCTCAAAGGGATCTACCGCGTTGCCCTTGGATTTGCTCATCTTCTGGCCATTCTCATCCTGCACGTGTCCCAGAACGATGACATTTTCATAAGGCGCTTTGTTAAACAGGAGGGTAGACTCCGCCAGCAGAGAGTAGAACCATCCTCTTGTCTGGTCCACCGCCTCGGAAATAAACTGAGCCGGGAACTGCTGATTGAAAAGCTCCTGATTCTCAAAAGGATAATGATGCTGGGCGAAGGGCATGGCGCCGGAGTCAAACCAGCAGTCGATCACTTCCGGAACCCGGTGCATCTCTTTTCCGCATTTCGGGCACTTAATCGTAATCTCATCGATATACGGACGGTGCAGCTCCACCGTCTTGGCGGCTTCGTTTCCGCTCATCTCATAGAGTTCCTGACGGCTCCCAACAGAATGCATGCAGCCGCAGTCATCGCACTGCCAGATATTCAGCGGTGTTCCCCAATAGCGGTTCCGGCTGATGCCCCAATCCTGAACGTTCTCCAGCCAGTCGCCGAAACGGCCCTTGCCGATGCTCTCCGGAATCCAGTTGATGGTATTGTTGTTCCGGATCAGGTCCTCCTTTACGGCTGTCATCTTGATGAACCAGGATTCTCTCGCGTAATAGATCAGCGGCGTATCGCAGCGCCAGCAGTGCGGATAGCTGTGCTCAAACTTGGGAGCGGCGAACAGAAGCCCTCTCTTATCCAGATCCTCCAGTACCTTGGGATCGGCCTTCTTTACGAAGAGTCCCGCAAAGGGCGTGTCCTCAGTCATCTCGCCCTTGGAGTTTACAAGCTGTACAAAAGGCAGGTCATACCGGCGGCCTGTCTGGGCGTCGTCCTCACCAAAGGCCGGAGCCGTGTGAACCACGCCGGTACCGTCGGTCATAGTAACATAGTCCGCGCAGGTCACAAAGAACGCTTTCTTGTGCTGCTTCTCCGCCTGAATCCTTGAGCACTCATACAGAGGTTCGTACTCTTTCCACTCCAGATCCTTTCCGGTGAAAGTTTCCAGAACCTCATAGGCCGGGGCGTCCTCGGTCTTTAACCCGCCCAGAACCGTATCCAGCAGCGCCTGGGCCATGTAATAGGTATAGCCGTCCGCGGCCTTTACCTTGCAGTAAGTCTCCTGGGGATTTACGCAGAGGGCCAGGTTCGAGGGCAGCGTCCAGGGCGTGGTGGTCCATGCCAGGATATAGGCGTCCTCTCCCTTTACCTTAAAGCGCACGATGGCGGAGCGCTCCTTCACGTCCTTGTAACCCTGGGCAACCTCCTGCGCGGACAGCGGCGTGCCGCAGCGGGGGCAGTAGGGAACTACCTTAAAACCCTTGTAGAGAAGTCCCTTGTCCCAGATCTTCTTTAAAGCCCACCACTCGGATTCAATATAATCGTCGTGATACGTCACGTAAGGATGCTCCATATCCGCCCAGAAGCCAACAGTGGCGGAAAAATCCTCCCACATGCCCTTGTACTTCCAAACGCTCTCCTTACATTTATCAATAAAGGGCACCAGGCCGTACTCCTCGATCTGCTCCTTGCCGTCCAGACCAAGGAGCTTCTCCACCTCCAGCTCCACCGGAAGTCCGTGGGTATCCCAGCCGGCCTTTCTCGGAACCATCTTTCCCTTCATGGTCTGATAGCGGGGAATCATGTCCTTGATAACACGGGTCAGCACATGGCCGATGTGGGGCTTGCCGTTTGCGGTAGGCGGCCCGTCGTAAAAGGTGTAGGTCTCCGCACCTTCTCGGTTTTCGATGCTCTTCTCAAAGATATGGTTGTCTTCCCAGAACTTCTCCACCTCTTTTTCACGGCTTACGAAATTCAGGTCTGTGGAAACTTTTTTGTACATTTTCCTTGGTCATCCTTTCTGAAAATGATGGCGCTTCGTCCCAGAGGCGGCAGACCGCGCGTTTAAGCTGCCGGGGCCCGCAGGCTTGGCAGTGTTCGCCTCGCCGGGCTTGCAGGTCGCCGGGCCGCATTTTCGGCTCACTGGGCCATGCAGGTCGTCAGGCCGGGTTTTCGGCTCGCCGGGCCATGCAGGTCGTCAGGCCGCGTTTTCGGCTCGCCGGGCCATGCGGATCGTCAGGCCGCGGGACGAAAAAAAGCCCGTCCTTGTAAAAGGACGGGCATCTGTGTCTGATAAGCCTCGCTTAACCACCTGTTACAGCATACAATCATATGCGTTCCCGATAACGGAGGGAATCCCGTCCAGGCTTACTGCTTTCAGCCGGCAACTCCGAAGTGATCTTCCCCAGTCTCTATTCGCACCGGGCTCCCACCCTCCCCGGCTCGCTGGGCCTTTCAAGGCTGCGTACTGTCTTCCTCATGGTCTTTGCGGTATCGCGCGAAGCGCGAAGCGCTCCGTGAATAGCTTCATTATACGCAGGAGGGGCGGAAAAGTCAAGGGGGATTCTGCGCGGCTGCGGGCCAGCAGTTATAGTGCGGCCCAGGTCCGCGTACATGCTGCGCAGACCGTAAGAACAGGATTTGGCAGGCGATCTGGCTTCGCGAAGCGAACCCGGAATACCAGATCGCCCGTTGCTGGTCAGGGAGTGACCAGTAACGAACTGTTACCCGCAGCTTTTGAATAATCGAACGATTTTATTGATAAATTCGTTCGATTTGAGTATAATAATATTGAAACCCCACATTCTTCCATCATACAGGAGGTGCAGCCTATGTCAATCACCGCAACAGAATTAAAATTAAATCTTGGCAAGTACTTAAAGCTTGCAGAACACGAAGATGTGTTCATCACACGGAACGGCAAAGTTGTAGCAAAACTTACCAATCCCAATGCTGACCGCATGGAGATGGCAAAATCACTCCTTGGCGTCATTCCTGCCGACATTACGTTGGATGAAGCGCGGGAAGAAAGGATCTCTAAAATATGAAAGCCTTGATTGATACCTGTGTTATTGTGGATATTCTCCAAAAGCGGGAACCTTTCTGCCATGCGGCTATGGAAATCCTTCTTTCTGTTTCTAATCGGAAATGTGCGGGCATTCTGACCGCAAAAGCCATTACGGACATTTCCTACATTCTGCGGCGAAGTATCCACAATGAAGAAGACGTACGCAAACTCCTCCGTATTCTCTTTACCCTTTTTGAAGTAAACGATACTTTTTCTGCGGATTGTGAACTCGCTGTGGACTCTCCCATAAAGGACTACGAAGACGCTGTCATGATACAGACCGCTTCCCGTATTGGCGCGGACTGCATTGTAACCAGAAATTTAAAGGATTACCAGTTATCACCTCTTCCGGTCTTCTCCCCGGAGCAATTTCTTTCGGAGCTGGCGAAAGAAGAAACCTTCGAAGAGCAAAACTCAGAAAAAGACCAGGTTCCATGTAAGCAATGAACCTGGTCTAATATCTTATCCGTTTACTTCTTCACAAACTGGATCTTTGTTTGTCCCTTGTTCGTGAACAGCTTTTTATATTTGCTGTAATACTTTCTGGGTACTTCCACGCGCACCTTGGATTTTGTTCCCCTGAGGGCATTAGCTCCCACAGACTTCAGCACCTTTCCTTTGACGCAGATCCTGGAAAGCTTGGAGCATCCGTAAAACGCCTTACCGTCGATGGTCTGAACGTTCGCTCCGATTACCAGAGTCTTCAGGTACTTATTCTTCTGGAACGCCTTTGCGTAGATTCTTGTTACCTTATAGCTGGTTCCCAGAATCTTCACCGTAGACGGAATCGTTACAGTGGACTTCTTGGCTGATTTCAGCCCTACCACCTGCGCGGTTTTCTTGCTGGTGGAGGTAATCTTATACTTGATATTTCCAACCGTATAAGCCTTGGAGGTATCAATTTTAATGGCGAAAGTCTTTGTCTTGGAACCGGTATAGTTTCCTTTGCCTTTTACGGTAATGGTAGCTTTACCTACTTTTGTATTATTCTTGTAGGATACGGTATAGTCACTGTTCTTTCTTAACTTCTTTCCATTGTATTTTACCGTTACCGTAGGCTTTAAAGCTTTGCCTGTATACGCATACGTAGATTTCGCAATGCTGATCGTGGCATTTCTCAGGTTCGGCAGGGTCACGGTCACTTTGCAGGTAGCTTTAAAGCCTCCATCCGCAGAGGTTGCCGTAATCGTTGCTGTGCCGTTTCCTACTGCGGTCACAACACCGCTGCTGCTGACTTTTGCTACAGATGTCTTGCTGCTGGTCCACTTCACCGTTTTGTTTGTGGCATCGGACGGAGAAATCTGCGCTTTCAGAGAAGCGGTCTGTCCTTTCTTTGTCAGAGAAATGGAGGACTTGTCCAGGGAAAGCCCGGTCACTTTTCCGTTTGATTTCAATACAGCCTCGCCCACGCCGTAATAAATATCGTAGGTATTCAAAGGCTCTGTTTCCGCAGTCAGTTCCAGGATCATCTGCTTGGCCCCCGCCACAGAAACACTCACTCGCTGGGGCAGATCATCCGCGTTCATTACCACCTTTTTCGCGGTTTTTCCATCCAGTCTTACATAAAGCTCCGCATTCGCCCGTGTTTCACCATCGATATGACCTACTGTAAAGGTAAAGGTTTCATATTGTCCGTCCAGATTAAACTTTACCGTTGCCTCGTCATTATCCGGATTATTATAGGGATTCCACCGGTAGAAGGATATGGCGTTCGTATAGTATTTCCCGCCCATATAAATTCCCTTGTCCTCGGAGGCCATCATGCGCTCTGTGTCGCTTATATCGTAAGGCGGACAGGTATCCAGCCAGGTAGACGCGCCCACGGTTGTTCCTCTGCTTCCATTTGTCGTCCATTGGCCATTAAAGATTCCATAGTAAACATCGTATTTATGGCCCTGAGTCTGGCAAACGATTTTCATATGTTTCGCGCCGTTCAAATTCACCGTTACACGCTTGCTCAGATCAGAGGGGCTTAAATCCACCGTCTGGGCAATCATACCGTCAAGATAAATAAACAGCTTGGAATTCATTGAGTTCGTGCCGTCCACGCGGCCCACATCAAAGCTGAATGAAGAATATTTCCCGTCCAGGTTATAGAGAACCTGAGAAAGACTGGTCTGATACCAGCAGTAGAATACATACCCCTCAAAGTATTCTCTGCCGCCCACCTTAAAACTATCCATCTCCGTGGGAAGGTACTCCTCCACAGAGGTATACTGGTACGGCTTGCAGGTATTCATCCAGCCTGCGGCAGCGTCCGCTTTCATTCCCATCAGGGACGGAAGCACGACTGCCAGCAAAAGTACAAAAAGCAATCCGATTTTCTTTTTCATCACTTCTCCCTTTCTTTTTAAAATCTGAGTTATAGGTACAAAAATAAGCTCAAGCCATTAAACCTTTTAATCTAATCGCCAGAGCTCTTCTGAAAAAATAACTCACTCCCTTTCCCACACGAATTCTTTTGTTTATTTTACCATTTTTTGTCCTGTTTTACAAGCACTTTTGTTCATAAACAGAACATCCGCTTGCAGTTCAGCAGGAAACTCGCTGCAATTCTTTTACCATTTGCATTTCTCTAAAATGCCCGCCTGAAAATGTATATTCCACCTCTTTGATTTCTGTAAATCCAATAGAAGCGTACATTTTACGTGCGACCATATTTTCCAAAGACACGCTAATATATATCCTGTCAACCTGATGTCTGGCCTTAAAATACGCAAGAAATGCCATTGCAGCCTGTTTGCCGTAACCTTTTCCCTGAAATTGTTTTCCAATCATAAAGCGGCTCATAGACCAGCCAGGAATGGTTTCATCGTAATCATATAATACAAACCCTATCATCGTTTCTTCGCAGTAGATTCCCAATGTATACAGTCCATCCTCATAAGCAGCTTCCACCAATGACTGTTTGTTATCCGCGACAAACCCCCTTTGGTCATCATGAATCGTCAATGCAATACAATCCCAGTAGTTGGATTTATCTATTTCTCTAAATTCCATTTGGAACCTCCCGCATTCCTAAAGTTCTTCTTATTTTCCCTGGGAAATTTCTTTCGGAACTTGCGAAAGAAACCCTCAGAAGAATAAAAGCCCAGAAAAAGGCCGGGTTCATTGCAAAACATAGAGCCGGGTACGCTCATACCGGCCGAATAAACTCCTCCACATAAAACAGCGCGGCCCCGATGGCCGGCGTATACTGTCCGTGTACGCCCACCAGTATGCGGTCTTTCTCCAAACCGAACGGCGAAGCGTCATTGACGCGTTCTGCCAGATAATCGATATCCTCTTCTGTAAAATAAGAAGCCAGATACCCGCTGATAATGATTGGCGCATCGATTACCATGTTCAGGTTTTTCATGGCGAATGCCAGATGATTCAGATAATCCTCCCAGATTTGTGTAAGCCGGGGGATCTTTTTCTCTCAGCAGCGGGAAAAATTCTTTCACTGGAAGGCCGGAAGACTGCTCCAGGGCATTTTCGGAACAATACGTTTCCAAGCATCCCCGGTTTCCGCAGTAGCAGAGGGGCCCGTCGGGATTGACGCACATATGCTCAATCGTGCCGCTGTGCATAGCGCTTCCCTGGTGAATCTGATGGTTGGTGACCACGGCTCCTCCCAGGTTCCGGTTCAGCAGAAAAATAACGGCGCTGTCCAGCTCCGGATGATTCCACAATTCCAGATAAGCGGCGGATTTGGAATTATCTATGTCGATCTTATGAAGATTTCAGAGCAAGAAGCCGCAATTCTGACCGATGATCCGGATGTGCAAAAGGCCGCGTCGGCCGCACTCCGGGCTTATCGGTCAAAAAAGAGGGGGCTTTAACTCCCCTCTCCTGAAGAGGATGCCTTTTTAAGTATATCATGGATATAGGCTCTCAGCCCCTCCTCTGAATCTATGCCATATTTTCGGTTTACAGCAATATAATACTTCATAATTTTCTCTTTCGGAAGAAGTTCACTGGAAGGAATGCCGTCCCCATACCCTTTTCTCGCCTCCATCCATGGCGTTTCGTTATGTGTAATTTTCTCCAATACTTTTCCGCCATATATGCCAAATGTATTTACAACAAGATCAATCACTCTTTTCTCATCAGCCGTCAGCGCATCTTCCTTTCCTTCCAATAATGCGAAACGCGCGTCATCAATCGGATTATATTTAAAATCCCTGAACAGATCATACACCTCCGGATAAACCGGGCCATGAACCCATGCCCTGCAATCTTCCGTAAAGAAAGGCTTCTCATACAATGCAGAATAAATACCCTGAATAAAATATAACAGCTTCTGCAGCATGAGCGGGGTTACTTCCTCCAGCTTTTCAAATACATAAGCGATTGCTCTAAGCATCTTATCTGACACGGAAAAAAGATTCCCTATGCGCTCTGCTGCCGCCATAGCTTTTTTGTACGCCGCATCCGTCAGCTTATCCCGGTTCTCCATAAGTTTCTGCTTCATATAAGCCGGAGAAGCCAATGCCGCTTTTACAACATCTGAATATTCTTTGGAAGGTACCTGTCCTTCCAGATATCTCGGTATCGT
>DVIQ01000072.1 GCA_018711185.1 Candidatus Limivivens intestinipullorum
AATGAGCCGCAGTCATGATGTAATTTTCGGTGGTGTAATCCACCCTTTATAAATTACATCATGCTAAGAGCGGGGATAGATTTCCTCCCTGCGGTGAGCCTTCTTCCGTTTCTATTACTACACCGTTTTCCATCACTCCGCTTTTCAGGTATCCCTTTACCATCTGTATGACCCTCTCATCTTTTACCTGCTTTCTCAGCAGATTCAGCAGGATTGTGTGATTCAGCGTATCGAAATACTTTGACAGATCAAGGACGACTGCCCTTGTATAGCCCTGCCCGATGTACTCTTTTATCCTGAATACAGCGTCTTTTGCTCCTCTTCCCGGACGATAGCCAAAGCTGTCATCCGAAAACAACGGCTCATAGATTGGCATGAGCTGTTGAAGCATTGCCTGTTGGATAATGCGGTCGATGACGGTCGGAATACCGGGTTTTCGTATCCCTCCGTCCGGCTTCGGGATTTCCACCCGTCTGACAGGAGACGGGGTATATTTCCCCCTTTGGATTCTCTCTGTCAGTTCACGGTTATGTTCCTTCAGCCATAGCAGTGCCGCTTCGATAGTCATTCCGTCGATTCCCGGCGCTCCTTTGTTTGCCTTCACTCTTTTATAAGCCCTGTTTAGATTATCCTTATCCAGTATCTTACCTAAGATATCCGGCTCTGCACTGTCCCTTTCCTTCCATATCCGGTTGAATGAACGGTGCGCTCTCACATACCCTTTGCGTTCCGCGCTATCTATTTGCGAGCAGCTTTCTCCGTTTTCTGTACCCATTCTGCTCATTCCTCCTTTCCCAGTCGTACTTAAGACTCCTATTGATTCGGCCCTTCACTGAAAAAAAACACAGCTACTATGACCTCTGCTGACTTCTGTACGTTCAGCATTGCCTCTCGGTAATGGTTACCCCTTTCGGAGCGTTCCGTACAGACCTCCCCGGGTACCACACGTTTCTTTCCCTCCATCCATCTGCCGCATTTACTGCACATGATTCCGTGTAGCTACCGGGCTTCATCTTGTACAGCAGACTTACCCTCATGTACAGCCTTATATGCGGTTTCTGTTCGTCAGACCAGAGGTTTGCCCGTAGGTTAGTAGGTTCCCCACATCCGGCTTCCTTCAGATTCCACCTCACGATGGACACCCTTGCCTTCGGCTATATCCTTCCCGCTACCGGGCGGATTTGGGACTTGCACCCTTAAGAAACGTGCGCCGCCGGGCGCACTGTCAAAGCGCCGGGACGCGGCATCTGCCGCTGTCCCGGCGCTTTCTTTCATGATCCGTTCTTTGGTGTCCCTTATTGCCGCAGCCGGAATGTTTTCGGTGCGAACCGGTAAACAAGGATACAGGCAATCACAGAGTAAATCACGCAGAACGCGATGCACAGTACCCCAAAGATCATAATGTCCATCCGCACCTGCATCATGCAGAAGCACACCACGTACGTGACGGAAAGGATGATCTGATACATTCCGCTTTTCATCTCCGTCCCCGCGTTGTAGGGCTGCAGCAGATAGTAGATCGTCAGATAATGCACGGAGAAAAAGACGCTCATGCACGCAATGGACACCACCACCACCAGATAGTCAAAGGGATTATCCGTTCCCCCGGAGGCCCATAAAATCACGGCCAGACCGCAGCCCAGAACCAGGGCCGGAAGCAAATTCACCTTCACGATCTCCCGCAGGCGGATGCGGAACAGCTTCAGCACCATGTCCGGCTGTTTGTAAAAGGAATACGTCAGAAGGCTGTGGTCACAGTTCATAAACAGCACTCTGGTGAACCCGGTTCCCCGGTTTATGGCGTACATGATAAACACAAAATAGGGCAGAAAGCTCATCAGCAGCTCATTGGTGTGGGTCTTAAATTCCGGCGCCAGATAGAAGGCCAGAAGCACGCCGCAGGTTAAAATCGCGCAGACTGCCGCCTGCCGCTTTGTGGACTTCCAGAGGACCTTCTGATGACGTTTAATAAAAAGCTCGTTTAAATACTCGAAACCCCTGCGTCTGCTGGTGATCCCCGTGTCCGCGGAAATACTCTGCTTACTTTGGTTCTGAATCACCGCCTTTGCCTGATCCATATCGTTCATGGATTGAGCCAGAAGCTCCCGGTACATCTCCGAATAATGGGAAAAATGCAGCACTTTCAGGATACACGGCAGTCCTGCCAGGAATCCCAGCGCCATAACTGTCTGAACCGCCGGGGCAGGTATTACAATTTTTGCCGCCGGAAGCCCGTAGGCTGCCGCCAGGAGCACGAAAACGGTAATCCACAAAAATTTTCCAAGCTTGTTTTCATTGGTGGCCCGCTTCGTCTTTTCATAGTCCCGAAGCGTCCAGGCTGCCATCAAAAGCTTGAGCCCCGTGACAAAAAAGGGAATCAAAAGGCACGTCCACAGCGAAACCCCGCACCGGAAACCGAACCAGATAGCAAATGGCAGGAAGCCCACAATCAGCTTCGCAAGGGAATATCCGTAATTCACCAGCGTGTAATCCCTGGCGTTCATCCGCAGAAGAATCATAGCGTAATATTTATCCTTCGTAGGATTAAACAAAAACGTATTCATAAACGCGCCGATCACGGATAAAAACAGCAGAATATGCAGAAAAACCGCCTCACGGGGCAGGCCGTCATACAGCATCGCCATTCCCGCGACCATCAGGGTCAGGTACAGGAGCTTTCCCAAAAATACACTGACCAGCTCCCACAGTCCCGAAAGAATATTCGCGAAAATCTTCAGTCCCCGCACACCGTACAGTTTCTGGGGCAGAAGCTTTTTCACAAGGGGTATCTGCTTCAGCGAATACAGTATCCCGTTGACCCGGTATGTATTCTTCAGTGAAAAGGAAATCCTCAAGGTCTTATTCATTTTCTACCTCCCGCAGCGCCGCGATAATCTTTTCCTTAAATTCATGGCTGTCCAGATTACTCTTGTCCACGGATTCCAGTTCTCCATGATTCAGCAGTACGATCTCATCGCACAAATCCAGGGCAAGATCCATGATATGCGTGGAAAAAATCGTGATCCTTCCCTCCTTCAAAGAACGCAGAAGCTGCTTCATCTCCTCCGCCACCACCACATCCAGAGAGGTCAGAGGTTCATCCAGCAGAAGCAGGTTCGGCTGGGCGATAATGTTAATAAGCATCTGCATTTTATTCTTCATACCGTGGGAATAATCCTTCAAAAGCTTATCCCGGTCCTCGGGCTCAATGCTCATATAGTCAAAATATTCGTCGATAGATTTCGGATTCCGGATGGATTTTTCATTAATATCCAGGAAAAACTTTAAAAACTCCCGTCCTGTGAGAAACTCCGGAACCGTAGGGGTGGACAGCACATAGCCCACGTCCTCCGCCTGGAGCTTGCGCCGATTTCCGTTCTCCTCAAAATAAAAGCTTCCTCCGTCCGTGCGGATGTCTTTGTTTAAGCAGTTAAACAGCGTCGTCTTTCCCGCGCCGTTGCGCCCCAGCAGACCGTAGATCTTTCCGCTCTCAAAGGAAAAGCTCACGTCTTTTAATACTTCTTTCTTTTCATAGCTTTTTGCCAAATGCTCGATAACCAGTTTCATACTTTCTCCTCCTGATGCCCTACATTTCTTTTTCAAAACGGACGCGGTACCAGACCGCGCTCCCCTCCACAAACAGATACGCCGCCACCAGCAGCAGCACCGCCGCCAGATCCACGCCCATAAGGGCGAAGGATACCATCAGCGCGCCAAAGACAAAGGTCATCAGGTCAAATGCCTTTCCTTTGGCATAGTTGGCAATCATAATGTTTCGCTCGTCCTTTGCTTCGATCTCCATCTGCTTCGCAAGCTCCGGGTCTTTTTTCATGGCTCTGCCGGCGGTAAACTCGCCCATACCGTGTCCAAACATACCGCAGCCAAAGCCGATCAGAACATACGGCAGCGCCCGGAAAAACCCTTCCGCGCCGGGAATACGGCGAAGCAGCAGAAAACCTGCCGCCGCCAGAAGAATCCCGCCGCCGATGGCCGCGCAATCCTTCCACTCTTTTTTCATGGCAAATCCTCCTCATAAATAAAAATGTCTTCAATCTTCATATCAAAATAGCGCGCGATTTTGAAAGCCAGGAGGATGGACGGATTGTACCTGCCGTTTTCCAAAGAACCGATCGTTTGCCGGGACACCTCCAGGGCACTGGCCAGCTCTTCCTGGCGGATTCCACGGCTTTTGCGGATTTCTTCCAGACGGTTCTTCATAAAAACCTCCCTTCCGGGCGTTACCGAAAAGTCCGCATAACATGCATGCAGAGTCGGTACCCCCCCCCTAATGGAAAGTAAGCTTTCCATATCTTCATTATACACAGTTGCGGGGAAATGTCAAGCTTGCTTTCCATTTTTACGATTTATTTTCTCCGAATGAATTGCTGCTGTTTCACAGAAATATTGCACAATTTTTTTCTTACAAAATCGTAATTATTATCTAATGACACATCTCAAAAATGCGTATAAACTTAAATCATAAAAAATAGAACAATGTTCTGAAATACATAACAGAGGATGAAATGGAGATAGGCAAAGAACGGGAAGTAAAAGTAAAAAGCCTTCAAAAGGCTTTGGATATTTTGAATTGTTTCAATAAAAAAACTCTTGGGGTGTCACAGAGCTTAGCGAATACCTGGAACTGAACAAAAGCAATGTACACAATATTCTTTCAACTTTCACCGCCATGGGTTATCTGAGGCAGGATGAGGAAACCGGAAAGTATAAGCTTGGGTTTGCAGTATACACGCTGTGCCATACTCTAAGTGATGAACTGATCATTGGAAATATTGTTCAGCCCTATATTCAAGAGCTTTCCGATTGGAGCGGCGAGCAGGTCTATGTGGGGGTTCCCTATGAGGATGAGGTGATCTATGTGAATTCTTCTTACCCCAGGGAGGCAGTAAATCTTATGCGTCCCATGATGGGAGTCCGCGCAAAGATGTTTTGTACCGGACTTGGCAAGGCAATGCTGGCCTATCTTCCGGAAGAAGAGCAGGAGCGTTATCTGCAAAGGGAGTTTCCCGTCTATACCGAATACACAATTACAGACCCAGAAGTACTCCGCAACGAACTTAAGCAGATTCGTGCACGAGGGTATGCTATTGATAATATGGAACGTGACTTCGGTATTAAATGTGTGGGTGAACCAATATTCAACCGGCAAAGAAAATTAGAAGCCGCCATCAGTATCAGTGGCCCTTCTTTGCGCTTCAGTCAAGAAAGGATTCCTATCTTAGCTGAGAAACTCCATGAAACAGTACTAAAAATCGAAAAGCGGCTATAATTGTACATTTGAAAATGTGTACACTTCTTAATACCGCCTTGTGCGGTATTTTCTGTTCTGTAATATGAGAACGCTGTTCTTCAATAAAGAACAAGGAGACATCATGAAGAAACCATATTTTCCCGATGGCATCTGGCCGGTGATGCTGACCCCTTTTACCGAAGACAACCAGGTAGATTATCCGGCATTAAAAGAATTGGTTGAATGATACATTACAAACGGCGTGGACGGACTTTTTGCCGTCTGCCAGTCCAGTGAAATATTTAATCTTACTCTTGACGAGCGCATCAAAATCGCCGCAAAAGTAATAGAATATGCCGCAGAGCGTGTACCTGTCATTGCTTCCGGTCATATCTCCGATACTATAGATGATCAAATTCAGGAGTTGAAAGAGATGGCGGCCGCTGGAGCAGACGCTGTTGTTTTAATTACCAATCGTATGGCTGCCCCGGACGAATCGGATGATGTGTGGATCAAAAATACCGCGCGCCTTCTGGATGCTCTCCCATCTGAACAACCACTCGGCCTATACGAATGTCCACAGCCTTACAAGCGTCTGATGACCGAAAAAACCATGCGCTGGTGCGTTTCTACCGGACGCTTTGTCTTTCTGAAAGATACAAGCTGCGATCTTTCAGAGATTCAGAAAAAACTACAGATCTGCGAAGGTTCTGGCTTGAAGCTCTATAATGCCAATGCCTCCACTCTTCTGGGCTCTTTGGAGCTCGGCGCACATGGCTATTGTGGTGTAATGGCAAACATGCATCCCCGTCTGTACCGCATTCTATACGATAATTATAGAAAGAAAGACGTAACCGCGCTGGCAGAATTTGTGTCCATGGCGGCGCTGATTGAGCACCACTGTTATCCAGTCAATGCCAAATACTATCTTTCTCTGGAAAATCTTCCGGTCACTCTGCACACCAGAGTCCGGGATGCAAAGGAACTTTCAGATACCTTCCGTTTGGAAATCCGGATGCTGAAAGATCTTTCGGAACGTATAGAATCTGATATAAAGAAGGGAGAATCCATATGGCAAGGAACACTGCTGTAACACAAAAACCGGATGCCTCTAAAAAAAGCGCCGCCTTATGAAAAAAATCTGGCGCTATCGGTATCTCTATCTGATGCTGCTTCTTCCCATGACCTTTTATCTGGTTTTCTGCTACTGGCCTATGTACGGTCTTCAGATTGCCTTTAAAGACTACAACATTCGGGCCGGCATTACCGGAAGCTCTTGGGCAGAGCCGATTTTTCAATATTTTGAGGATTACCTTACCGACCCTTATTTCTGGAAGGTTGTCCGCAATACCCTGCTTTTAAATTTTTACAGTCTGATTTTTGCGTTTCCGGCGCCTATTATCCTGGCTCTTCTTTAGTCTGCATGACATGGGTGCCACCGTTGTGAGCGCGGATACAGAAAATCCAGAAGTTGTCTGCAAATTCCTGGATTTCCTTTACTCTGATTTTGGCTGCGACCTGACCAATTTTGGTATAGAGGGTGAGACCTTTGAATACAATGAGGAAGGTATTCCGGAGGTTCTGGATTCTGTAGCCGAAGAATATATGTCCGCTTCCGATCCTATGCGTGCTTTCTTGGGAGACTATAGCCTTCAGAAGCTGGGCATCGCCCGCTACATCGATGAGCGGGACCAGACAAAATTTATGACTGATGAAGCGCTTGAATGGTACACGCTTTGGGAATCCTGGGATTTCATGGATGAGCCGGTTACTAAGCCCTCTTTTACCTCGGAAGAAAATGATGAGCTTGCAGATCTTATTACAGAAGTAACCGACACTCTTGAGATGAGTTATGACGATTTCATCATGGGCAAGCGTCCCATTTCCGAATGGAGCCAGGTACAGGACGAAATCCGCGAAAGCGCGGAACGCATCTGTGAAATCTACAATACGGCAGCCGCGCGCTGATGCATAACAGCTAAGAGTCTGCCCTCTTACGACCACCGTGCATACGTCCGGTGCACGGCGGTTTTTCTGAAAAGAGCCGCTGCCGCCGCGCATGGGCTCTTTTTCTTTTCTCCCGCCTGAGCGGCGCAGACTATCGTAATACCAGGAGGTAACAAACATGAACCGAAACGATGGCTATATCCGATACGAAGGGACGGAATCCCCCAATCTCATTTTCCACGACGGCGGCCTGCGCCCGGCGGTGGGCACCTGGAACGTCCAGGTTGTCCGGGCCAACCGGACGCGCCCGGAATACTCTGACGGCGTGGGAAACACCTACAACCACGCGCCGAACCTGACCCGCTGGCGCGGGCAGTTCTATCTGGCCTATTTGTCCAACCCCGTCAGCGAGCACACCGGCGCCGGGCAGACCTTCCTCTGCAAATCCGCCGATGGCTTGAAATGGACGGCTCCGGAAGTTCTGTTCCCGCCCTATCCCCTGGATCTTTCCCTGGACAACGGCCCTCACGCGGATCTGTTTGAAGAGGGAGACGCCTGGGCCTGCATGCACCAGCGGATGAATTTCTATATCTCCCCGGAGGGCAGGCTCCTGGCCGTGGGATTTTACGGTATCGCGCCGGAGGTCTTTACCATGCCCTGCGTGGGAAACGGCGTGGGCCGTGTGGTAAGGGAAATCTATGAGGATGGAAGCTTCGGCCCCATTTATTTTGTACTGTACAGTACCCGCTGCGGCTATAACCGGGAAACCTGCATCTATCCCTATTACAAAGACAGCTCCGACGCGGGATTTGTAGAGGCTGTTGACAGCCTCCTGGCCGATCCGCTGACCACTCTTCAGTGGTGGGAGGAAAACCGGGACTACCCGGACGAGAATTTCTTCGCGATCCGGGGGGCAGGAGAAGCGTTCAATTACTACGAACTTCCTGACGGCCGCCTGGTGGGGCTCTGGAAAAAGTCAAGGGTATCCATCAGCGAAGATCACGGAAAAACCTGGGCTCCGGTAAAGGTATCCCCCTCTCTGGTCATGAGCGGAGGCAAGGTCTGGGGAGAACGCCTCTCTGACGGCCGCTACGCGCTCTGCTATAACCCCAATACCGACTCCTGCCACCGCTGGCCTCTGGCCATCGTCACCAGCGACGACGGCGTGGTATTCCGGGATATGCTCTGTGTTCACGGGGAAGTACCGCCCCAGCGTTTCTGGGGCTTCTGGCGTGACATGGGGCCAAACTACATCCGCGGCCTGGAGGCCGGGGCCGTCTCCCACGACGGGGCCCTGTACCTGACCTATTCCGTAAATAAAGAAGATATCTGGATATCCCGGATACCGGTTCCTGTGACGGGAAAGGTGTCCGAATACTTCCGCGACGATTTCAACGCCATGGCGTCCCGTACATTCGTCAAAAACTGGAATGTCTACAGCGGCGTGTGGAGCCGCGTTTCCCTGGAGACCATCCATGAACCGGGCCAGCCCGACCAAAACGGACTGCGTCTGCGGACAAAGGACCCCTATGATTACGCTGTGGCGGCACGTGTATTCCCGGAAAGCGAAAAGGTCCGTCTGCGCGCGAAACTCATGGCACGGCAGAACTATTACGGCCGCCTGGAAATCGACCTGACCGACGGCAGGGGTGTCTGCGTCTATCGGGTTATTCTGGATTCGGACCGGACCATAAAGCTGAAGCATGGAAACGCGTTTACTGTAGCTGGAGTATATGGCGGAATCATAGATCTGGACTGGAAAATCGACTGTGTGGAACGAACGGTAACTCTGACCATAAACGGCGGGGAACCCATGACCTGGAAATTTTATAATAACGCGGAAACGGTGGAACGCCTTGTTTTCCGCACCGGAAAAAAGCGGATCTCAAATCTGGAAGAGGACCGGGAGTATCTCCCGCCCGAAGATCTTCCGGGAGCGGACGAGCCTCTGAAGCAGGAAAGTGTTTATTATATTCTGGACTTTGAAGCAGCGGCCCTGTAGTCCAAAACCCCGCAGCAGATCTGCGGAGTTTTGGCCCTCGCGGCGTTCTACACTCCGTTTCGGTCGGTGCTAAACGTGTGCCACCGGCATACAGCACCGCCAAATGGACATGCAAGCATGTCTGCTTGGCTCGTTGCCCGCGGGAATAAATTTCAGCCGCCGCAAACAGCGGAAGCTGTATCCGAAAGGAGTAATTACTATGATATTAGATAAAACAGCGCTCTCGGAACTGACCCAGGGCGCGCTGCGCTGGGAATGGGACGCGGAGGGCTTTGGCACACCTCTGCGGCTCACCCCGGAGCAGACGGACTTTTACAGCCGGACAGAAAGCGATTTCAGCCGGGCCCGCGCTTCAGCGGGCGTTTGCCTGGAATGTCACACAGACGCTGACGCGCTTTCCTTTGAATACTGCCTCTCTCCCGGCTCCTCACGGGATCTGTGGGGCTTTGACCTTTATCTGGGCCGGCGGCTTTTCGCCCACACGGAAGGAACGCTTTCCGGCCCGCACGCCGGCGTCTGGAAGGTGCCACTGCCTCAAGGAGAAAAGCATCTTCGGCTCTTTCTCCCAAACCTGGCAGTCACATCGCTTCGGGATGTGGAACTTACCGGGGCATCCTACGCACACCGGCCCATCCATCCCCGGCGGCTTCTCTGCTTTGGCGATTCCATCACCCAGGGGTACGCTACCCATTTTCCTTCCATGACCCTGGCAAACCTTCTGGGACTGAAACTGGATGCTGCCCTTTTAAACCAGGGAATGGCCGGGGAAGTATTTTACGGTGGAAGCCTTCAAAAACTTCCGGACTTTCCGCCGGATCTCATCCTGATCGCCTATGGCACCAACGACTGGCAGAGCAAAACCAAATCCGCCTTCCGCCGGGACGCCGAAGCGTACCTCCGAACCGTACGCGCCTTCTGGCCGGAAGCTTTTGCCGCGGTTCTTACGCCCATCTGGCGCATCGACCGGGACACGCCCTTTACAAAGGGCTTCCTTTTCCCCCATGTTCGCGAAATTCTGGAAGAAATCTGCGAATCCATTCCCGGTATGCGGGTCATCGACGGAGAAAACCTGCTTCCTCCGGTAAAGGAACTGATGGAGGACGGAAAAGTACATCCCAATGAACTGGGATTTCAAATTTACGCGGAGCGGGTGTTTCAGGAACTATCTACCGCTGCACAACACAAAACGGATTTCCCTCCGGGTCCTCCAGAACAACGTAATCCGCTCCCGGCTCATACCGCCACGCTTTCCGTACCGCCCCAAGACGGATCAGCCGCTGAACCTCCGCTTCCATATCATCCGTGAACAAATCCAGATGATGCCTTCTGGCCCTGGGCGAAGAGACCTTCTTCAAAGACATCTGAACCCCTTCGCCCTCTATGGGAATCAAAATAGCCCAGTCCTCCGCCGCCTCATATTTCAGCTTGTAATGGAGGGCCGCGCTCCAAAAGTCAGCTGCCCTGAAAACGTCCTGTACGCCCCAGACAATGGCTCCGATTTCTATCATCTCTGATCCTCCTCAAAAAACAGCCTCTGAAAATCAAAAGTCCAGTCAAAGATACCTGCCGCGACTACCGCACCCGAAAGCTGCTTTCGCTCTCCAGAACCAGCTTTTCGCTTTCCACGTCCGTGATCTGGATAAAGCTTCCCTCGTAGAGCATTTTCAAAAGCTCGCTGATCTCGCTTCGGGTTCCCTGCACTTCCATCTCCACTGCCCCGTCCCAGCGGTTATGCACCCATCCTGTAAGATTCAGGGCGCGGGCCGCGTACTGCGCCCGGTAACGGAAGCCCACACCCTGCACGCGGCCAAAAAAAACGTATCGCATTCTGATTTTTTCTTCCATGGAGCCGCCTCCTGTCATACCGTTTTTCGCAGCTTCTCCTCCCATTCTCCTTCTCGGAATCCCGCAAGAACAAAGTCCTCGCCCACAATCAGCGGGCGTTTCACCAGCATTCCGTCTGTGGCCAGCAGCGCGAGCTGCTCTTCCCGGCTCATATCCGGCAGCTTGTCTTTCAGGCCCAGATTTTTGTACACGTTTCCGCTGGTATTGAAAAACCGCTTCAAAGGCAGGCCGCTCTTCTCCTGCCAGGCCGAAAGCTCCTCCTTTGTGGGCCGGTCTTCCACGATATGCCGGTCAGTATAGGTGACTCCGGCCTCGTCCAGCCATTTTTTTGCCTTTTTGCAGGTACTGCATTTGGGATATTCAATAAATAAAACTTCCATCATTTCCTCCTTGTACTCCGTGATTTATAATTGTCCCGTGCCTTGCCGCTGCCGGACGGCACGGCGCGTTCTAAAGGCTACATTTTTTCTGTAATAACCCCTGTCCGTTAGGCATCCACCAGGCATTCCAGCTCCCGGATATTCTCCTGAAGCTCTTTGCCGATATCCGTGTCCGCCACTCGCTGACGGCGCACCGTCCGCTCCACTACGCGGCTCTCGGAATGAATATCGGTTTCTTTTACCAGCGCCTCCTCCACGGACACAAACGGCTCATGGGCCACCAGAAGCAGCCCGTAGGAATTGTAGACCAGGGTATACCCTGCGATTCCCGTCACCTTCTGGTAGGCCTTGGAAAAGCCGCCGTCGATTACATAGGCGAAATCGCCCGGAAGGGCCTTGCGGACCTTGGAGCGGGTATATTTTGACGCCGCCCGCTTGCAGATGCTGATAAGCCGGTGAAGGGTAATCCGGTACCAGTCCTCCAGATTCTCCTCCGTCTTTTCCATCAGGTCCACTTTCAGTTCCGGATAATAAATGAGAGTAGCCAGGCTTTTTTTGTCCCGGCTACTCAGCGTATTTCCAAACACATCTTCAATTTTTCTGCGCACGGAACCGGAGCCGTTCTTCAGCACGTGAAAAAACTGCTCATATTCCCCGTGAATATCCGTCATAAAATGCTCCGTCCCTTTGGGCAGGTTCAAAATCGACTGGAGATTGATAATCTCCGTACACGCCGACGCCACCGTGGGATACAGCTTCGCCAGATTTTTCAAATACCTGACATCGTATAACTCCTCCATTTCCTCCCTCCTAGTATAATAATGGTGTAGTCAATAATGACTACAGGTTAATAGTTACAAAGTCTAAATGAATAACTGAAGGAGGGATTCCCTCTCCATCAGAAGTTATTCTTTCCTTACCGTGTCTGAGACTTCCA